>NZ_JAPWGO010000019.1 GCF_027213785.1 Limimaricola sp. G21655-S1
CCTCGATCAGGCACGCATGCCCCAGCTTCGCCAAGTCCCGCGCCGACGCAGGCGTCATCGATACCCGCGCCTCGCCGGCGGCCACTTCGCGTGGCGCTCCAATCCTCACGATACTGTCCTCCCATTGCCCCACGGCGCCCTCCCAAGCGCCGAGTGAAGCTTTCCCCGACTATCCGCGTAGTTTTATCTAGTAGTCAATTATTTTGATCGTGAAGATATTGCATCATATGTTAGTGCACTGACACAAAACGATATAAACTGCTCATAGGCTGTTTTTTGACCTGATACTAAAAATAGTTTTGACAAGTCGCGTCGAGATCGCTCAGCCTTGAGGGCAGGAGGAGATCATGACCAGCCACTTGCCCAGCACCGGCGCGCCGCTTGCCGAAACCGGGGATCTCGATGCCCTGATGGCCAGCGCCCGCCAGATCCGCGATGCGGCCTGGGGCCGCAGGATCACCTATTCGCGCAAGGCCTTCGTGCCGCTGACCAACATGTGCCGCGACACCTGCGGCTACTGCACCTTCGTCAAGCACCCCTCCTCGCCCGAGGCGCGGATCATGACGCCCGAACAGGTGCTGGCCGAAGCGCTGCGCGGCGAGCGCGAGGGCTGCAAGGAGTTGCTGTTCAGCCTCGGCGAGAAGCCCGAACTGCGCTACGAGGCGGCGCGCAAGGGGCTGGAACGGTTGGGTTATTCGAGGCTGACCGACTATCTTCGCGACATGTGCGCGCTGGTGCTGCGCGAGACCAGCCTGCTGCCGCATGTCAATGCCGGCACGCTGACCGACGACGAGATCGACGTGCTCAAGCCGGTCTCGGCCTCCATGGGCATGATGCTCGAAACCGTCAGCCGGCGCCTGACCCGCAAGGGCCAGCCGCATTTCGCCTGCCCCGACAAGACGCCGGTGCAGCGGCTGCGCACGCTGGAACGCGCCGGTGAAAAGCGCGTGCCCTTCACCACCGGGCTGCTGATCGGCATCGGCGAGACATGGGAGGAGCGGATCGAGGCGCTGGAGGCGATCAACGCCGCCCATGCCCGCCACGGTCACGTGCAGGAGGTCATCATCCAGAACTTCCAGCGCAAGCCCGACATCGAGATGGCCGATCACCCCGAGCCCGGGCTCGAGGACATGCTGCGCACCATCGCCGCGGCGCGGATCATCCTCGCGCCGGAGATCAGCCTGCAGGCGCCGCCGAACCTGAGCGCGCGGCACATCGCCTATCTCGACGCGGGCATCAACGACTGGGGCGGTATCTCGCCCGTCACCATCGATTTCATCAACCCGCAGCACGACTGGCCCGAGATCCGCAGCCTCGCGCGGTCCTGCGACGAAGCCGGGTTCGAGCTGCGCGAAAGGCTCACCGTCTACCCGAGATACCTCACCGAGGATTCGGGGTTCATCAACGCCTCCGTTCGGAACCGCGCGCTCGGCATGGCCGGGGGCGAAGGGCTGGCGCGCGAGCAGCGGCATATCGGAGAGACAGCATGACCTACCAGTCGACGACCCGGCAGTTCGCCTGCGATCCCGCCGCCGTGGGCGGCGCATCCGACCCGATCCGCGCGATCCTCGAAAAGGCGCTTTCGGGTGGCGAGGTGAGCACCGAGGAAGGTGTGGCGCTGTTCCGCGCCGAGGGGACGGATATCGACGCCGTCTACCGCACCGCCGACACGCTGCGCCGTCGCGCCAATGGCGACCGGGTCAGCTTCGTGGTGAACCGCAACATCAACTTCACCAACATCTGCTACATGGGCTGCAAGTTCTGCGGCTTCGCCAAGCGGACCGAGGACAAATCCGCCGAGTGGCTCGAGCCCGCGCAAATCGTGGAACGGGCGCAGCAGGCCTGGGATCGCGGCGCCACCGAGGTCTGCATCCAGGGCGGGCTGCACCCGAAGATGGAGGGCACCTACTACCGGGAGATCATCCGCGCCATCAAGACGGCGTTGCCCGGCATGCACATCCACGCCTTCTCGCCCTTCGAGATCTGGTACGGCGCGTCCAAGACCAAGATGTCCTACCGTGACTTCCTGACCGATCTGAAGGAGGCGGGGCTCGATTCGATGCCCGGCACCGCGGCCGAGATCCTCGACACCGAGGTCCGAATGCAGCTCACCACCAACAAGCTCTCGGCCGAGCGCTGGGTCGAGATCATCCGCACCGCGCACGAGGTCGGCATCCCGACCACCGCGACGATCATGTACGGCCATGTCGACGCGCCCGAGCACTGGGCCGCGCATATCGCGCTGCTGCGCGACATCCAGAAGGACACCGGCGGCTTCACCGAGCTGGTGCCGCTGTCCTTCGTGCACACCGATTCGCCGCTCTACGCCCAGAACCCCGACAAGGTGCGCCCCGGCCCGACCGCGCAAGAGGTCGACCTGATGCACGCGGTGTCGCGGATCATGCTGCATGGCTGGATCGACAACATCCAGGTGAGCTGGACCAAGCTCGGCGCGGCGCGGGCGCAGCAGATGCTGTCGCGCGGGGTCAACGATCTCGGCGGCACGCTGATGAACGAAAGCATCTCGCGCGCCGCAGGCTCCGACCACGGGCAGGAGATCACTGCCCGCGAGCTGGTGCGGATGATCCGCGCCGCAGGCCGCGTGCCGGTACGCCGCAACACCGTCTACGAGACGCGCGAGGTGTTCGAGAACCACGACCCCGAGGAGTTGGCGCCGCTCGTAGACCGCAAGGGCCGCGACCCGCTTGCCTTTCTCGAGATGTTCCCCGAGCGCCCCGCCGCGATTGAGGCCGCGCGATGAGCCCGCGCAAGGTCTGCCTGCTCGCCGGTGGCGTCGGCGGAGCAAAGATGGCCGAGGGGCTTGCCGCCCATGACGACGTGGCGCTGTCGGTGATCGGCAACGTCGCCGATGACGAGAGCTTCCACGGGCTCTGGGTCTCGCCCGACATCGACACGCTGACCTACAGCCTCGCCGGGCGGATCGACCGCGCGCAGGGCTGGGGCGTCGCCGATGAGGGGCACCGGGCGCTGGAGACGCTGAAGCTCCTGGGCGCGGAGACCTGGATGTCGCTGGGCGACCGCGATTTCGGGCTGCACATCCACCGCACGATGCGGCGCGCAAAGGGCGACCGGCCCTCGGACATCGCCCGCGACGTGGCCCGCGCCTTTGGCGTGACCCCTGAAATTTTGCTGCCCACCGATGACGTGGTGCAAACTCGGCTGCGGACGACCGACGGGCGCTGGCTTAGCTTTCAGGAATATTTCGTGCGCGAGCGCTGCGCACCGGAGATCCGGGAGATCGCCTTCACTGGCATGGACATGGCGCGCTCCACGCCCGAGGCGCTGGCCGCCATCGCCGAGGCCGAGCTGATCGTCGTCGCGCCCTCGAACCCGCTGGTGAGCATCGCGCCGATCCTCGGCATTCCCGGCATCGGCCAGGCGCTGCGCGCCGCCACCGCGCCGAAGATCGCGGTCAGCCCCTTCATTGACGGCCGAGTGGTCAAGGGCCCGGCCGACCGCATGATGGCGGCGCTGGGGCTGCGCGCCGACGCGCTCGGCGTCGCGCGGCGCTACAGCGGGCTGGCCGACAGGCTGGTCATCGATCATGCCGATGCCGCGCTGGGGGCCGAGATCGCGACCGCGGGCCCTGTCCCCCATTGCAGCGATATCCTGATGAAGACCCAGGCGGACAAGGCGCGGCTGGCGCGCGAGATCCTCGATCTCGCCTTCGCGCCTGCGGAGGCAGTGGCATGAGCGGCACCGCAAAGCGGCTCGTCGCGATCCCGATGAAGGATCCGCGCGATGCCAAGACCCGGCTCGGCCTCGCCCTCTCTCCTGAACAGCGCGGTGATCTGGCGTTGATCCTGTTCCGGGCCACGGTGACGCGACTGCGCGAAGCGGTGGAGGGGCTGGAATGCCAGGTCGATCTCGCCGCGGTCAGCGCCAGCCCGATCATCCGCGACGTCGCCGAGACGCTCGGGCTGACCGTCATCGACGATGGCGGCGCGCCGTCGCTGTCGCTGGCCCTCGAGGCCGCCGCGGACTGGGCCGCCAGGCATGGCTACGGCGCGCTCTGTATCCTGCCCGGCGATCTCGCCGACCCCGACCCGGTTGATCTCGCATGGCTGCTGGATCACCCGCTCGAGGGTGGCACGGCGGTGATCTGCCCGGCCAAGGATCTGGGCACCAACGCGCTGATGGTGCCGCTGCCCCGCCCCTTCGCCTTCGCCTATGGGGCGAAATCGACGATCCGCCACCGCCGCGCCGCCGAGGCCGCCGGGCTGACCCCGGTGATGATGCCACTGGGCAGCCTGCGCGTCGACGTCGACACGGTCGAGGATCTCCATCACCTGCCCTCCGGCCATTTGCGGCGCACGCGCCAGGAGCATGCGCAATGAGCCTTTCCGTCTCTCTGACCGCCATTCCCGGCATTCCTGACATCCGCGAGGGCGACGATCTCGCCGCGATCATTGGCGACCGGCTCGACGCGGCGGGTCTCGGCCTGCGCCACGGCGACATCCTCTGCGTCGCGCAGAAGGTGTTCTCCAAGGCAGAGGGCTGCATCATCCCGCTCGCCACGGTGACGCCCTCCGACGAGGCGCGGCGCTACGCCGATGAACTGAACAAGGACGCCCGCAAGGTCGAGGTGGTGCTGCGCGAGAGCACCCGCGTGGTCCGCTCGTTCCGGCGCCCCGACCAGAACGAGGGCACGATGATCTGCGAGCATCGGCTCGGCTTCATCTCGGCCAACGCTGCGGTCGATGAATCGAACTTCGGCGAGGAGAGCGCCGTGATGGTGCTGCCGCCCGACCCGGATGCCAGCTGCGCCGCGCTGCGCGAGGCGCTGCACGCCCGCTTCGGCGCCGAGATCGGCGTGGTGATGACCGACACCTTCGGCCGGCCATGGCGGCTGGGCCAGGTCAACGTCGCGATCGGGCTGTCGAAGGTGCCCGCGACGATCCGTGAGCAGGGCAACACCGACGCCTGGGGCCGCCCATTGCAGGTGACCGAACCCGCGCTCGCCGACGAGATCGCCGCCGCCTCGGGGCTGGTGGTGCGCAAGGACGGCAAGACGCCCGCGGTGCTGCTGCGCGGGCTCGACTGGACGCCCGCCGAGAGCCGCGGCGCCGACATACTCCGCAAGAAACAAGAGGACATGTTCAGATGACTATCGCGATCATTGGCGGCACCGGGCCGCAGGGACAGGGCCTCGCCTTGCGCTTCGCCCGCGCCGGCGTCGAGGTGGTGCTGGGCGGCCGCGACGGCCCGCGCGCCGCCGCCATCGCCGAGGAGCTTCAGGCGCAGCTGCCTTCGGACGCGGCGAAGATCCGCGGCCTCGACAACGAGGGTGCGACCAAGGCTGCCGAGGAGATGGTGATCCTCGCGGTTCCCTTCTCGGCCCACAACGCCACGCTCGAGGCGCTCAAGCCTGCGCTCGCGGGCAAGATCCTTGTCGACATCGTCGTGCCGCTGGCCGAGGGCGACCCCAAGAAGGTCGACATGCCGCCCGAGGGCTCTGCCACCGAGGCCGCGCAGGCGCTCTTGGGCCCCGACATCCCGGTGATCGGCGCGCTGCACAACGTCTCGGCGGTGACGCTCAAGGCGCTCGACCAGTCGATCAACTGCGACATCCTCGTCTGCGGCAACAGTCTCGAGGCCCGCAAGAAGGTGATCGAGCTGGTGCGCAAGCTCGGCGTCGAGGCCTACAACGCGGGCGACGCGCAGTCCGCGCGCTGCATCGAGGCGATCACGCCGATCCTGATCCGGCTGAACATCTCGAAAGCGGTGCCCTTCAGCCATGCGGGCATCCGTATCTGCCCGCCCGACCACTGACCCAAAACAAGACCATCGATTTTCTAGGGAGGAAAAATCACATGGAATTCGGCATCTGCTTCAAGGGCTTCGTCGAGCCCGAACGCGCCCGCGCCCTGGTCCGCCAGGCCGAGAACGCAGGCTTCGACTATTGCTGGTTCTACGACAGCCACATCCTGTGGCGCGAGAGCTTCGTCGCCATGGCGATGTGCATGGAGCACACCACCAAGATGCGCTTCGGCCCGCTCGTGACCAACCCGAACTCGCGCGAGTGGTCGGTCGCGGCCTCGCTGTTCGGCTCGCTGGCCAAGCAGTCCGGCGGCCGCTTCGACATCGGCCTCGGGCGCGGCGACAGCGCGGTGCGTGTCATGGGCAAGAAGCCCTCGACCCTCAAGCGCCTCGAGGAGTTCACCCACGTGGTGAAGGCGCTCATTCGCGGCGAAGAAGTGCAGTACGGCGAATGCCCCGAGCCGGTGAAGTTCCCCTGGGCCGACGGCTACGAGCTTCCCGTCTGGATCGGCGCCTATGGCCCCAAGGCGCTGGCCTCGGCGGGCCGCGTCGGCGATGGCGTGGTGCTGCAGATCGCCGAGCCGAAGATCGTCAAGTGGCTCGCGGACCAGGCGAAGAATGCCGGCACCGAGGCCGGGCTCGACATGTCGAACTACAAGGTGATGGCCGCCGCCCCCGCCCATACCGGGCCGATCGACGAGGCGATCGAGAAGGTGAAGTGGTTCCCCGCCATGGTCGGCAACCACGTCGCCGACATCGTCGAGAAATACGGCGCCGACAGCGACCAGGTGCCCTCCTCGCTCACCTCCTACATCGAGAACCGCAAGGGCTACGACTACTCCAAGCATGGCCAGAGCGATAACCCGTATCTCGACTTTATCACCGAGGACATCATCAAGAGCTTCTGCGTGCTCGGCACCCCGGAGGAACACATCGCCAAGATTCGCGAGCTCGAGGAAGCGGGCACCACGCAGTTCAACATCTATCTCGACAGCGGCGACGAGGAAAAGATCATCGCCGATTACGGCGACACGGTGATCCCGGCCTTCCGCGAGAAGGCGGACAACGTCACCAAGTTGAAGGCCGTCTCCTAAGGCGCCCCCGCGCGGAGACGCCCACCGGCGGGCAGCCCACCCTGCCCGCCGGTACGGTCCGCCCCCGCTGGCCTCGCCACTCCAGTTGTGCGATAGGGCGGGCGGATCGACCTATACGAGGGGCTGGACGGCTCATGGCACGCATGGCAGGCACGAAGCCCAAGACCCGGATCCAGCGCAAGAACACCGAACAGATCCTCGGCGCCGCGCTCGAGGTCTTCGCGCAGCACGGCTCCTCGGGCGCCTCAATCAACCTGATCGCCAAGACCGCCGGGCTGACCACGCCGAACCTGCTCTACTACTTCGAAAGCAAGGACGCGATCCGCCGCGAGCTTCTGGCCCGCACCCTGCAGCTGTGGATGGCGCCTCTGAACATGCTCAGCCCGCATGGCGAGCCGGTCGAGGAGATCTGCCAGTACATCCGGCGCAAGCTTGACATCTCCAAGAATTTTCCCAAGGAAAGCAAGTTCTTCGCCAACGAGATCCTGAGCGGGCTGCCGCAGTCCAAGAGCGAGATCTTCGGTCCGCTGAAGGAGCTCTACAACGCCAAGATCGCGGTGCTGGAAGACTGGATCCAGGCGGGCCGCATCGCGCCCGTCGATCCGCATCACCTGCTCTACTCGATCTGGGCCACGACCCAGCACTACGCCGATTTCGACGTCCAGATCGAGGAGATCGCGCCGGAAAAGGCCAAGGACCGCTTCGCGGATGCCGAGGCGTTCCTGATCGAGATGTACCGGAAGCTGCTCACCGTTTAATCCGGCCGATCAGTCCCGTCCCTCGGCCGGGAGATCGGACAGGACGCCGGCCGACTTCGGCGTTTCCGGCGCGTCGTCGCCCAAGCTCCGACTTCGTCAGGCCGGTCGCCGCAGTCACCCTTTTGCCGCTCGGCCCGCGGGCGTATGAGGGACCTCGCAGGGGAAGAAAGGACTGACATGGATCGCGCCACCCGTATCAACCGGACCATCGGCCAGGACATCGGGGCGAACGCGACCCAGGTCGCGGCCGCGATCAAGCTGCTCGACGAGGGGGCGACCGTCCCCTTCATCGCGCGCTACCGCAAGGAGGCCACGGGCGGGCTCGACGACGCGCAGCTGCGCCTGCTGGCCGAACGGCTCGGCTATCTGCGCGAGCTCGACGACCGGCGCGACGCGATCCTCAAGTCGATCCGCGAGCAGGACAAGCTCACCGACGCGCTGGCCCGCGCGATCGGCGCCGCGGAAACCAAGACCCAGCTCGAGGACATCTACCTGCCCTTCAAGCCCAAGCGCCGCACCAAGGCGATGATCGCGCGCGAAAACGGGCTCGAGCCCCTGCGCGACGCGATCATGGCGGACCGGACCCGCGACCCGGAAACGCTCGCGAAAGCCTATCTGAGCGAGGCGGTGCCGGATGTGAAGGAGGCGCTGAACGGCGCCCGCGACATCCTCACCGAGGAGCTGTCGGAGACCGCCGAGTTGCTGGGCGACCTTCGGAATTATCTCCGGAGGGAAGCCATCGTGACCGCCAAGGTGGTCTCCGGTCAGGAAGAGGCCGGGGCCAAGTTCTCGGATTACTTCGACCATTCCGAGAAGTGGTCCAGCATGCCTTCGCACCGCGCCTTGGCGCTGCTGCGCGCCATGAAGGAGGGCGTCATCCGCTTCGAAATCGGCCCCGACAAGGAGGTCGGCGAGCCGCGCTGCGAGGCCATGATCGCCGCGCGGCTGAACCCCTCGGGCGATGGCCCCGGCGACCGCTGGCTGCGTGATGTCGCGAGCTGGGCCTGGCGGGTAAAGCTATCGACCTCGATGATGACCGAATTGGTGGCCGAGCTGCGCGCCCGGGCGCATGAGGAGGCCATCTCCGTCTTCGCGCGCAACCTCAAGGACCTTCTGCTGGCGGCCCCGGCGGGCGCGCGGCCGACGCTCGGGCTCGACCCAGGCATCCGCACCGGCGTGAAGGCCGCCGTGATCGACGCCACCGGCAAGCTGCTGGCCACCGACACCCTCTACCCCTTCCAGCCCAAGAAGGACGTGCAGGGCGCCCAGTCCCGGATCATCGGCCTGATCAAGGCGCATGGGATCGAGCTCATCGCCATCGGCAACGGCACCGCCTCGCGCGAGACCGAAAAGCTGGTCGCGGACACGCTTGCCTTGCTCCCTGCCGACGTGAAGAAGCCGACGAAGGTGATCGTCAGCGAGGCGGGCGCCTCGGTCTATTCCGCCTCCGAGCTGGCATCGAAGGAGTTCCCCGGCCTCGACGTGTCGCTGCGCGGGGCGGTCTCGATCGCCCGGCGGCTTCAGGATCCGCTCGCCGAGCTGGTGAAGATCGAGCCCAAGAGCATTGGCGTCGGCCAGTACCAGCACGACGTCGACCAGCGCCGCCTGTCGAAATCGCTCGAAGCAGTGGTCGAGGACGCGGTGAACGCGGTCGGCGTCGATCTCAACACCGCCTCGGCACCGCTGCTCGCGCGTGTCTCGGGCCTGACACCGGGGCTGGCGGAATCGATCGTCGCCCATCGCGACGAGGCCGGGGCCTTCACCACCCGCAAGGACCTTCTGAAGGTCAGCCGCCTCGGCCCCCGCGCCTTCGAGCAATGCGCTGGTTTCCTGCGCATCCGCGATGGCCGCGAGCCGCTCGATGCCTCGGCGGTTCACCCCGAGGCCTATGGCGTGGCGCGCCGGATCCTGGCGGATTGCGGCCGCGACCTGCGCGCGCTCCAGTCCAATCCCGAGGCGCTGAAGAACCTGCGGGCGGAGGCATATGTCGACGAGCATTTCGGTCTTCCGACCGTGCGCGACATCCTCGCCGAGCTGGAAAAGCCCGGCCGCGACCCGCGCCCCAGCTTCAAGACGGCGACATTCGCCGAGGGCGTGGAGCAGATCACCGACCTGCGCGAGGGCATGCGCCTCGAAGGCACGGTGACCAATGTCGCGGCCTTCGGCGCCTTCGTGGATATCGGCGTGCATCAGGACGGCTTGGTCCATGTGAGCCAACTCGCGGACCGCTTCGTGAAGGACCCGCATGAGGTGGTGAAGGCGGGCGACGTCGTGCAGGTGCGCGTGACCGAGGTGGACGTGGCGCGCAAGCGCATCGGCCTGACGATGCGCAAGGATGGCGGCGCCTCGGCCAAGGAGGAGCGCAACGCCCGGGGCGACCGGCAGGCGCCGCGCCGGGATGCCCCGCGAAACGCCGGAAAGCCGTCTCATAAAGGTGGTCACGGGCGCGGCGCTTCCAAGAGTGGGGATCAACCCGGCGCCTTCGGCTCGGCCCTGCTCGAGGCGATGAAGAAGCGCTGAGAACGAGCCCCGCCCGAGGTGGCAAGGGGCGGCGGCACAGGGGCCGTCGCCATCCCCTCGGGTCCGAATGACCGCCGCAGTCCGATGGTGTCGACGGCAGGCACGTGCATAGGAGTCATCTGCGGCAACGGGGTGAGAAACACACCGGGGGGGAGCTCCGACGAGCCGTCTTGCGGCGACTTCCCGGCCCGCATGAAGGGCATGCCGCTTTACCGGACCGACTGCTGTCGACCGGGTGACTTCGATCAAAGGATTAGAGGCGGAGATCATGCGGCCACGCCGCCACCCATGCCTCTGCATCCGAACCGGAGGGATCGGCGGCGCTGCCTCGGGGCACGCGCAAACGAGTGGGCGACACTCGATCCCCGCGATACTATGCTGATCACGCGGGCGTTTCCCCCGTGTGATCGATGCAAAGCGAAAGGCGCCAGGGCGCCGACCGCCGCCAAGACAGGAGATGCCCCAATGACGACACGGCTCGTAGTCGGTCTGGACGGCCATGCCTCGGGGGAACGCGCCCTCGACTTTGCCGTCACCCAGGCCCGGCTCATCGGCGATTGCGATCTCGTGGTCGCCTATGTGATCGAATGGTCGCCATTCTCGTTCCACTCCGCCGAGGAGAACGCGCAGCGCCACAGGCGCCGCGAGGAGGAGATCAGCACGGTGATGAGCCGGGTGATCGACCCGGCGGTGAATAAACTCGAAAAGCTGGGGATCAAGGCCACCGGTGTCGTGCGCCATGGCGACGTGGCCGACACGCTCAACGCCATCGCCAAGCAGCAGAAGGCGGCGCAGATCATCGTGGCGCGCTCCTCCGAGGGCGGCTTTTCCAGCCGCATCTTCGGCTCCTCGACCTTCAACCTCGTGAAGGGGGCCGATCTGCCGGTCACGGTGGTGCAATGAGGGGGCCGCGGATGACCGCAACCGCGATGGCGGCGTTCGCCGCGACACTTCTGACCGCAGGCGCCGCGCGGGCGCAGGAGGCCATGACGCTCGACGAGCGCGTCAACCAGATCTTCGCCGAGATCACGGGACCCTTCGTCAGCTTCATCTTCGCGCCGCTCTACGGCACCGATTTCCCCTGGATCGTGATGTGGCTGGTGATCGCGGCCACCGTGTTCACCCTCTATTTCGGCTTCGTGCAGTTCCGCTATTTCGGCCATTCGATCCGGCTGGTGAAGGGCGACTACTCCGACCCTGACGATGCGGGCGAGGTCAGCCACTTCCAGGCGCTGGCCACGGCGCTTTCGGGCACGGTGGGGCTTGGCAACATCGCGGGCGTCGCGGTGGCGGTCGGCATCGGCGGGCCGGGCGCGACCTTCTGGATGATCCTCGCGGGGCTCCTCGGGATGGCGTCCAAGTTCACCGAATGCACCTTGGGCGTGAAGTACCGCAACGAGTACGAGGACGGCACCGTTTCCGGCGGCCCGATGTACTACCTGTCGAAGGGCTTCCGCGAGTTGGGCCTGCCGGGCGGCGGCGTGCTGGCGGTGCTATTCTCAGTGTTCTGCATCCTCGGCTCGCTGGGCGGCGGCAACATGTTCCAGGCCAACCAGGCGCATGCCCAGATCTCGGGCATTCTCGGCGACTACCCCGGCTGGATCACCGGTCTCGTCTTCGCCTTCGTGGTGTTCCTGGTGATCGTCGGCGGTATCAAGTCGATCGCGCGGGTCACCGAAAAGATCGTGCCCTTCATGGGCATCCTCTATGTCGGCGCGGCCCTGATCATCCTGATCGTCGAATACGACAAGATCGGCTGGGCCTTCGGTCAGATCTTCGAAGGCGCCTTCAGCGGGCTCGGCGTGGCGGGCGGTCTCGTGGGCGCGCTGATCCAAGGCTTCAAGCGGGCGGCCTTCTCGAACGAGGCAGGCGTGGGCTCCGCCGCGATCGCCCACTCGGCGGTGCGCACCAAGGAGCCGATCACCGAGGGCTTCGTCTCGCTCTTGGAGCCGCTGATCGACACGGTGGTGATCTGCACGATGACCGCGCTCGTGATCACCATCTCGGGGCAGCTCATCACCGACCCGCAGACCGGCCGCTTCGTGCTCGACGAGGCCGGTGCCGCGATCGCCACGATCGACGGCAATACCGGCGTGGCGCTGACCTCGGCCGCCTTCGCGACCGGGATCAGCTGGTTCCCATACGTGCTGGCCGTGGCGGTGGTGCTCTTCGCCTTCTCGACGATGATCAGCTGGTCCTATTACGGGCTGAAGGCCTGGACTTACCTGTTCGGCGAGGGCAAGACCAAGGAGTTGATCTTCAAGCTGATCTTCTGCGCCTTCGTGGTGATCGGCGCGGCCGCCAATCTCGGGCCGGTGATCGACTTCTCCGATGCCGCGATCTTCGCCATGGCCGTGGTCAACATCCTTGGCCTCTACTTCCTGATGAAGGTGGTTCGCCAAGAGCTCCGTTCTTATGGCAGGCGGCTGCGCTCGGGTGAGATCGTCGCCTACAGGACCTGAAGCGCGAGGATGCTCGGAAACCACCCCGCCGACCGGCCCGGACGGTCGGCGGGGATCGTCGCGAGGGCGGTACGACGAACACGAAAGGCGCGAAAACTCGGCATTTTCTCGCGCAATACCCTATCGTCACGTCCGTTTCAGCGCGCGCCCCACCGCCACGTGACCGCGTTCCCCTTGCGAAGCCGGACGAAGATCGCACATATCGTCCCATGATCCGCCTCGTCGCCATCTGCCTGCTTTTGATCGGCTCCCTGGTCCAGCTGTCGACGGCTGCGCCCGCGGGTCCCGTGAGCGGTCACGAGATGGCGATGGCCCAAACCTCCCCGCACTGCCCCGACTGCGCTCCCGGCGACAGCCGCGCCATCATGGATTGCGCGGTCACCGGGCTTTGCGCCCCGGCCCCGGGCGTGCTGGCCCCGGCCATCGACCCGTCCGGCCCCGGTTCGGTCTGCAGCGAGTTGCCACGCTGCTTTGCAGTGGAGACGCCAACCGGCGGCCATCCTGTCCCGATTCCCGCCCCTCCGAAACATACGGCCTGATCGATCGCACGGTTTCGCGACGCGAAGCCATGCCACGCACAGCGTGGTTCTCGTCAAACCGGAACGGCCATCTTCGCCCCTTCTGCCCCTTCACGCACGGAGAACGGGGCCGGATGATGGCCGGGACCGGGAGCCCTTTCAGGCCGCCGATGGCGGCATTCACGACCGACAGGATATCACCATGAAAACCATCAGAACCCTCGCGACCGCCACCGTGTTCGGCTTTGCCGCGCTGCCGGTGCTCGCCCAGTCCATGACGCTTCACAAGGATCCGAATTGCGGCTGCTGCACGGCGCATGCCGAGTATCTGCGCGAGAACGGCTTCGAGGTGGAGATCCGCGAGACCTACGATCTCGCCACCGTCAACAAGGAAGCCGGCGTACCGCTCGGCCAGCACGGCTGCCATACGGCGGTGGTCGACGGCTATGCGATCAGCGGCCATGTCCCGGCCGACCTGATCAAACGCTTCCTCGAGGAAAAGCCCGAAGGCGCCATCGGCATCACCCTCCCCGGCATGCCGATGGGCGCGCCGGGCATGGGCGACGATCCGGAGGCGCAGCTCGACGTGATGCTGATCGACGCCGAGGGTGTGTCGCACCCCTACCCGGCCGAGTGAGCCGGCCTTGGCGGGACCGGCGCGCCGGTCCCGCCCGCAGATCGAATCGATGGGATGGATACCGACATGATGATGATGAACGGCATGGGGGGCGGCATGATGCTCGCCATGGGCGCGGTCTGCCTGCTGGCAGTCGCGGTGCTGCTGCTCGCGGCGGCCGCCTTGGTCAAGTACCTCCGCAGCCCGGAAAACTAGGGTGAAGGGCAAGGCGCGCATCGCCATGGCCGCCGGGGCCGGCGCCGTGGCTTTGGCGGCGGGGGGCCTGTTGCTTTGGCCATCGGTCCCGGAGGTCAATGGCCGTGCGCTCTATCTCGACAATTGCGCGTCCTGTCACGGCGCGGCGCTCGAGGGGCAGCCCGATTGGCGCCGGCCCGGCCCCTCGGGGCGCCTGCCCGCGCCGCCGCATGACGCGAGCGGCCATACCTGGCATCACCCGGACCGGGTGCTGCGCGAGATCGTGCGGCGCGGCTCCGCCGCCGTGGTGGGACAAGGCTACGAAAGTGACATGCCGGGCTTCGAAGACATTCTGACCGATGCCGAGATCGACGCGATCCTCGACTACATCAAGTCCACATGGCCCGACCGCGAACGCAGCTTCCAATCCCGCGTCACCGAGGCGGAGGGCGGCTGAGACGCGCGCGCGCCACGGGTCCGGCCGCGCGACGCGCCCGGACCGCGATCGGGGGTGCGCCCGGCCCGCCGAAGCTGTAGGGATGCGTTCCGTGGCGCCTGGGCGCCGCGGGACACCAGAGGGGCCCTTGCATGTTGTCATGGGGCGTGCCGGCGCTGCTGCTGGCGACGATCGTGAACCAGCTGCCGGTGATCAGCGTCTTCGTGCCGACCGAACCGGTCTATGTCTATCTCGGCACCCAGCTTCCGCAGGGCGGCTGGACCTCGCTACTGGCCTGCATGCTAGGGGCGTGGATCGGCGCGCAGGGCTCGTTCTGGCTCGGGCGCACGGCCGGGGCGCGGGTGCTGGCGCGAATGAACGCCGCCCCCGCCGCCATGGCCCGTGCCCGCGCCCTGTTCGAGCGCCGAGGCCCGCCCTTCGTGGTGCTGGCGCAGCTGATCTGGCCGATCGCCACGCTCTGCCAGGTGCTGGCGGGGGCCTGGGGCATGCGACCGCGCACCTATCTCGTGGTTTCGGCGCTGGGCGCGGTGCTGGCGGTGCTGCAATACGCGGCGATCGGCTATGCCTCGGCCACCGGCCTTGCGGCGCTGGGGTTGCAGCCCAAGGAGCCGCTTCTGGTGCTGCTCGGGCCCTACTGGCTACTGATCGGGCTGGCGCTGATGCTGCTGGTGGGCTGGGCACTGATCCTGCGCCGGGCGCGCCACGCGCTGCCGCTGCGCATCGCCCATGCCGCGCTTCTGGCGCTGGCCATGTTCGTGGCGATCAACCTCGGCACCCTGACCGGCCGGGCCGAGGCGGCGGGCCGCATCGCGCCTCTGCCGCTGGAACTGGCCTGCCGCGCGCTCGACGAGACGCTGATCGCCCGGACCGGCGAGACGCCGCTGCACGCGGCGCAGCCGGTCAACCTCGCCCTCGTCGGTTACTATGCCCCCGATGCCTTGCTTGGCGGGCTGGGCTGGCTGCGCAACCGCACCTATGCGGGTGATGATCTCGATCCGGCCGAGATCCTGCGCCTCACCTATCGGGGGCTGCCCCCGGCCTCGTCGCTGCTGATCGAGGGCGTCGCCACCGACCTCGCCTGGCAGGAACGACGCGGCGCGGTGCCCCGCACCCAGCTGCGGCTCTGGCCGGTGGCCGTGCCCTCCGGGGTGCCGCCGCTCTATCTCGGGTCGGTGGGGCGGATCGACGCGGTGACGCTGCGCCTCGCCGGGCGAATTCCGCTGCCGGTGCTGGCCTACGACCTGTTTCCCTTCACCGACAGCGCCCGCAACAGCCAGGCCGAGGCGATCACCCGCGCCGTCCCGGGGGCAAGCTGGCAGCTGCTCGGCCCGTCGAGCCGGCCCGAGGAAGAGAGCCAGTTCGAGACCGATGGCCGCATCGCGGTGCTGCGCACGCCGGGCGCGCCCACTCTGACGCAGATCTGTGCGGAAACCGCCCCCAATCCTTTGGGCATGGCCCTTCCGACCGAGGGGTGAGGGCCGCGCCGCCTGCCCTATCACTGCACGGTGTGGCGTAGGTGATAGTCGGGCCCCGGCGCGCGGGGCCCGAACGGATCAGAAGGCGGGAACGGTCTGGCGGCGGCGCTGCAGCAGCACCACGCCCGCCAGCAGCAACAGTGCCGGGATGTAGAACACGTATTTGGTGATCCGTTCGCGCGGCGCCTGCACCTGTGCGATCTGCACCGGCCTGTCCGAATAGAAGTCGAAATCGGCCAGCTTCTCGGCGGCCGGAGTGCCGAACATCGGCTCGTCGAGCCGCACGACCTCGCCCTCCGGGAACAGCAGCAGCCCGGACGCGTCGATCCGCTCGGCGGCGCCGCCCTCGCCCTCGATATCCATCACCAGCGTGGTCGAGGTCAGCGCGCCCGAGTTGAAGTCGGGCCCCTCGATCCTGAGCCGCAGCCGGTCGCCCGGGTTGGCCTCGGCCACGGCGGTTTCGAACTCGGCCGGGGCAAAGGTCTGGAACGGGCTCTGCATCTGGTTCAGCCAGAAGCCCGGCACGAAGAGGGTGAAGGCCACGACCAGCAGCGCCGCGGATTCGTGGATCTTCGACGGTGCCAGGAAATACCCCTGGGTGGCGGCGGCGAAGAGCAGCATCGCAATGGTCGCGACCACGAAGATGAACGCCGCCTGACCGATCCCGAACCACGTGCCGAGGTCGATGCCGTAGAGGATCAGCGCCGGGTTGTAGATGAACAGGAACGGCAGCGCGACGGTGCGCAGGCTGTAGAAGAAGGCCGTGAAGCCGGTCTTGATCGGATCGCCCCCCGAGACGGCGGCGGCCGCGAAGCTCGCGAGACCCACGGGCGGCGTCACATCGGCCATGATGCCGAAGTAGAAGACGAAGAGATGCGCCGCGATCAGCGGCACGATCAGCCCTTCCTGCGCGCCCAGATTCACCACCACCGAGGCCATCAGCGACGACACCACGATGTAGTTCGCCGTGGTCGGCAGCCCCATGCCGAGGATCAGCGAGAACAGACCCACGAAGATCAGCATCAGGATCAGGATGCCGCCCGAGAGCTGCTCGACGAGACCGGCGAGCTCGGTGCCGATCGGGGTCTTGGTGACGGTGGCGACGATGATGCCGGCGGCCGCCGTGGCGACGCCGATGCCGATCATGTTGCGCGCGCCCGCGACAAGGCCGTCGCGCAGGTCGTGGAGCCCGGCGCCGAATTCATGGGCGATCTCGCCGCCCCTGCCCCGGAACAGCGCCTTGAGCGGGCGCTGGGTGACGATGATCAGCAGCATCAGGCAGGTGGCGTAGAAGGCCGATTTCGCCGGGCTCTGCCGCTCGACCATCAGGAACCACACCAGCACCAGGATCGGCAGCACGTAATGCAGGCCGGTGGCATAGACCTCGGCCACGGTGGGCAGCTTGATCTCCTCGTCGGAGGGATCGTCGATATGCAGGTCGGGCCGCTTGGCCGCGACCCAGACGAGGCCGAGATAGACCGCCGCCAGCACCAGCATCATGATCGGCGCGGTGAGCGAGGGCAGCGCGGATTCCAGCGCGTCGACGCCGTAGATCAGCGCCGTGAAGCCGATGCCCGCGACCACGAAGCCGATCGCGAACTTCACGATCATGCCGGCGAAGCTCTTGCTCTCGCCCAGCGCCGGCATACCACGCTTCAGCGCTTCGAGATGCACGATGTAGACCAGCGCGATGTAGGAGATCACCGCCGGGATGAAGGCGTGCTTGATCACCTCGAGATAGGAGATGCCGATGAACTCGACCATCAGGAAGGCGGCGGCGCCCATCACCGGGGGCATGATCTGGCCATTGACCGAGGAGGCCACCTCGACCGCGCCCGCCTGTTCCCGCGAGAAGCCCACACGCTTCATCAGCGGGATCGTGAAGGTGCCGGTGGTCACCACGTTGGCGATCGACGAGCCCGAAATCAGGCCGGTCATCGCGGAGCCGACGACCGCCGCCTTCGCGGGACCGCCGCGCAGATGCCCCAGCCCCGCGAATGCGAGCTGGATGAAGTAGTTGCCGGCGCCCGCCTTGTCGAGAAGCGAGCCGAACAGCACGAACAGGAACACGAAGGCGGTGGAGACGCCGAGCGGGATGCCGAAGACGCCGGCGGTGTCGAGCCACTGCGCGTTGATCAACGAGGTGAAGGAGAGACCCTCATGCTCGACCAGATCGGGGATCAGCCAGCCGGTGCCGAAATAGGCATAGGCCAGGAACAGCCCGCCGACGATGGTGAGCGCGGGGCCCAGCGCCCGGCGCGACGCCTCGAGCAGCACCAGTATGCCGACCGAGCCGATGATCACCTGCGTCTGCGTCGGCAGGCCGGAGCGCGCCGTCATCGCCAGCGTGTCGGAGAACCAGAACACGTAGAAGGCGCAGAAGGCCCCGATCAGCGCCAGGGCCCAATCCGCCAGCGGCACCTTGTGGCGCGGGCTCGACTTGAAGGCCGGATAGGCGAGGAAGGCGAGGAAGATCGCGAAGGTGAGGTGAATGGGTCGGGTCTGCGAGGAGTTCAGCACCGGCAGGTAGGCGCCGAACCACAGCTGCGGCTGCGCGATCCAGAGCTGGAACAGCGACCAGGCCATGGCGGTGCCCGCGATCAGCATCGCGGTGGCGCGGTTCACGGGCGCGCGGGCGCCGGAATCCGAACTGGTGACGAGATCCTGCAGGTCGTCGTCCGAATATTGCCGGTCGTCCCGGTCCTCGCGCTGCTCGGCCATCGGACGCGCTCCCTCATGCTGTGTCGGTGTCAGGCCCATCCCTCGGGACAGGAATGGCCGGGGCGCATCACGCGCGCCCCGGCCGGTCGTTCAGCGCGGCTGGGCGATCACTCGATCAGCCCGGCTTCGCGGTAGTACTTCTCGGCGCCCGCATGCAGCGGCGCGGAGAGACCGTCGGCGACCATCTCTTCCTTGGTCAGCTCGGCAAAGGCCGGGTGCAGGCCCTTGAACTGGTCGAAGTTCTCGAACACGGCCTTCACGGTCTCGTAAACCACCTCCTCGGGCACGGTGGCCGAGGTCACGAAGGTCGCGCCGACGCCGAAGGTCTCGGTCGGCTCGTCATTGCCGCGATACATGCCGCCCGGAATGGTGGCGGTGCGGTAATAGGGGTTTTCCTCGACGAGCTTGTCCACCGCCTCGCCCGAAACGTCGACCAGCACCGCGTCGCAGGCGGTGGTCGCCTCTTGGATCGAGCCCGAGGGGTGACCCACGGTGTAGACCATCGCGTCGATGTTGTTGTCGCACAGCGCCTGGGACTGCTCGGCGGCCTGCAGCTCGGAGGTGAGCTGGAAGTCGTCCATGGTCCAGCCCATGGCTTCCATCAGCACCTCCATGGTGCCGCGCTGGCCGGAGCCGGGGTTGCCGACATTGACGCGCTTGCCCTTGAGATCCTCGAAGGTCTCGATTCCGGCATCGGCGCGGGCCACGACGGTGAAGGGCTCGGGGTGGACCGAGAACACCGCGCGCAGATCCTCGAACGGGCCCTGCTCCTCGAACTGCGAGGTGCCCTCGATCGCGTGGAACTGCCAGTCGGACTGGGCCACGCCGAACTCGAGCTCGCCCGAGCGGACGGCGTTGATGTTGTAGACCGAACCACCGGTCGATTCGACGCCGCAGCGGATGCCGTGATCGGCGCGACCGCGGTTCACCAGGCGGCAGATCGCGCCGCCGGTCGGGTAGTAGACGCCGGTGACGCCACCGGTGCCGATCGAGATGAATTGCTGGCCGTCCTGCGCGGCGGCACCGCCAGCGGCGAGGGTCAGCGCGGTCGCGGCTCCGACGAGATAGGTCTTCATGATGTCTCTCCCTTAGAGTTCTTGCTTGTCGTTGGTCGCCTCGGCGATTGGCTCGCCTAAGCGTGATGTCCCCCCCGTGAAAGTCAACACTCCGCCGGTGTCAACGGGTTACGGCACGGGCGCTTGATCCGGTTCCGCCTGTAACTTGGCTTTTACCCCAGCGTTCGCTTGCAGTTTGGGGGTGCAAGCGAGAGTAGTGCTGGCGCCGTTCGGGACGACCGGGTCGGTCATGGTCTCACGGACCGGCAAGGCCTCGATCCCGGCCCGTCGGTCGAGGCTGGGGCGCGTGCAGTCAGGAAGTATGCCCCCCTCACATGCGGCGGGCCCCAGCTTGAAGGATCGGCTGAGATGGGAGCCCCATTCGCCACAGGCGCCGCACCGGTGAGCGATGTACAGGATCACCGCTCCGGTTTCATTCGTGCGACCTCGCCGAAGATGATCACAGGCGGTGGTCCTGCCGTGATCTTCGTTTTGCGAATGTCCCCGGAGGTTGGACCGGCTCCTTCCCTGTGCCGCGCCGGCCGCGCCGGAGCTGACATTGGGCAAAGCGGGCAAAGGACATGCCACGAGGAACCTCCACAGCCGGATACGCAGGAGGATGCCGTCGTGTTGCCCTTGGCGCAACCTTGCAGAAGGAGGCAAACTAGGCCGATCAGGGAACGAGGTTCACCTGCGCCAGCTGCCAGATGCTGCGCGCGAAGGTCGCCTCGGTGCGGTAGCGGGGATCCAGATCGTAGGGATAGACCACCCAATAGGGCCCCATTTCGCGGACCGGAACGGTCTCCCCGTCGATCCGGGTGGCGACGATCGGTGCGCTGTCGTCGATCTCTTCGATCGGGATCTCGACCCGGTAATCGTTGAGCGCCACCAGCTCGATCGTTCCGGCCTCGGCCGCGACACCCAACCGGTCGAGCAGCGCCGCCAGCGGCACGCCCGAGAACCGCGCATCGCCATCGGTCCAGATCGTGCCGGTGACAAAGGATTCCTGTGGCATGGCGTCGAGCGCCGCGAGATCGAGCATCGTCACCGATCGGTCGGGTCCCGTCACGCTCAGCGCCATGGAGCCGGGCTGCGCGGCAGCTGGCAGGCCGGTCAGACAGGAAATGGTCAGGGCAGTTGTCAGAGCCTTGAGCATGTCGAATCACCCTCCGGTTGCGACACCGCGACATTGCGGGAAAGTCCAGCCAGGCGCTACGAGGCATCCGGTCATTTCCCTATTCGAACGGATAGGAAGTTTCCCGAAATGCCTCGAATTCGAAACATCGATACCGGGCCAAAAGGAGTTCACGATTTGAACCGCCTTGAACGCACCGTCACATGGCACGAAAGGGCCAATCGCCACGAAATGGCCGGGATTTGGCAAGGTTCTTGCTGCATAAATTGAGCAGGCGCGACCGCAGCTGCAACCGGAGGACCTCATGCATATCCTGATCGCCGATGACCACGACCTCGTGCGGGAAATGCTGGCGGCGTTTCTCGAGCGCGATGGCGGGATGCGGGTCGTTCAGGCCGCCAGCCATGGCGAGGCGATGGCCGAGATGTGGCGCAAGGGGCCGTTCGAACTGGTGATGCTCGACTACATGATGCCGGGGATGCAGGGACTCGAAGGGCTGCGCAGCGCGCTCGCCGCCAATGGCGGCAACCCGGTCGCGCTGATCTCGGGCAGCGCCGACCGCCGGGTCGCCGAGGCCGCGCTGGCGGCCGGTGCCGCCGGCTTCCTGCCCAAGACCATGGCGGCGCGCTCGCTGGTGAACGCCGTGAAGTTCATGGTGATGGGCGAAACCTACGCCCCGGTCGATTTCATGAACGGCGCCGAGGAAGCGCCCGCCGCCGGCTTCCTCACCCCCCGCGAGCGGCAGGTGCTCGAAGGGCTGACTCAGGGCAAGTCGAACAAGGAAATCGCGCTCGACCGCGACATCCAGGAGGTGACGGTCAAGCTGCACGTCAAGACGCTGTGCCGCAAGCTGGGTGCCCGAAACCGTACCCAGGCCGCCATGATGGCACGCGACCAGAGCCTGATCTGACCCCCTCGGGGCGAACGGGGCAAAGGACGCTCTCGCGACCCGCCATTGCCATGGAATGCATCGAATATCTGTCCTAGCATGAGACACGGGCTTCGGGCTGTGGGAATGGGACGGGAACGATGAGGGCGACGGAACGCAACAACGTGACCGTGACGGGTGCGCCCGATGGCACGCCGCTGGTCCTCGTGCATGGTTTCGGCTGCGACCAGACGATGTGGCGTCAGGTGCTGCCGGCCTTTACCGACCGCCACAAGCTGATCCTCTACGACCTCACCGGCATGGGCAAATCCGACCTCGCCGCCTATGTGCCCAACCGCTACGCCGATCTCGGCGCCCATGCCGAGGACCTGCTCGAGATCCTCGATGAGCTGCAGCTCGCGAAGGCGGTGCTGATCGGGCATTCGATCGGCGCGACGATCGCCCTGCTGGCAGCCAACCGCGCCCCGCATCTGGTGTCGCGGCTCGTGATGGTCTCGCCCACCCCGTCATTCCTCGAGGATGCCGAACAGGGCTATGCGGGCGGCTTCTCACGCGCGGATCTCGAAGGCCTGGTGGGGTTTCTCGACGAGAATCACCTCGGCTGGTCGGCCCAGATGGCGCCCACCATCGCGGGTCAGCCCGCCGGCTCCGAGGCGACCGAGGAGCTGACCCAGAGCTTCTGCCGCACCGACCCGGCCATCGCGCGGCATTTCGGACATGTCACCTTCTTCGCCGACCGCCGTACCGATTTCGAAAGCGCGGCCAGGCCGTCGCTGATCCTGCATTGCGACGATGACGCGCTGGTGCCGATGCCGGTGGCGGATTGGATGCGCGAGAAGGTCCCGGGCGCGACGCTGCGGGTGATTTCCGCCACCGGGCACTGCCCCCACATGACCGTGCCGGACGTCGTCTCGGCCGAAACCCGCGATTATCTCGGATCGGGCTGATGGCCGACCTCGCTCAGCCCCGGCATCTCGACGTCGCCGCCGAATTGATCGAGGACGCGCCCTGTGGCATCGCCGTGACCGACCCCGACGGTCGCCTGCAATACATCAACGCCACCCTGTCGAACTGGCTGGCCCTCAACGCCCGGCCAGAGCGGCCGCGGCGCCGGCTGTCCGAACTGCTCACCCTGCCGGGGCGAATGTATTACGAGACCCACATGGCCCCGATGATGCGGCTGCAGGGCTACGTGCGCGAGATCTCCTGCGCGCTCGAGGTGGAGGGCGGCCCGCCCTTGCCGGTGATGCTCAGCGGCGTCGCGCGGCGCGACGCGGGCGGCAGCTTCACGCGCTTCGACTACACCATTTTCGACGCTCGCGAACGCCGCGTCTACGAGGAGGAGCTGCGCCATGCCCAGCGCGAGGCGGACGAGCTCGCCGCGATCGTGCGCAGCTCTCCCAACGCGATCCTGCGGGTCGATGCCGCGGGCCGGGTGCGTCGCTGGAACGCCGGGGCGACGCGGCTTTTCGGGCTCGATGCCGAGGCGGCGCTAGGACGGCAGGTGGACGAGGTCATCCCGTTCGAGGATCGGCCGGACTGGTTCACGGCGAGCGTCGCGCCGGGCTGCGACGGGCCCGAGATCCTGTTCGAGGCCGTTCATGGATGCGGTCGCGCCTTCGAGGTGACGCTCACCCCGATCGGCGAGCGCGGCCTGCCGGACGAGGAGGACTGGTCGGTCATCCTGCGCGACGTCAGCCGCCGCCACGCCGCCGAGCAGCATTTGCGGGTGATGGTCGACGAGATGAAGCACCGGGTGAAGAACACGCTCGGCGTGGTATCGGGCATCGCGCGGCAGAGCCTCGGACGGGAGGAGGCCGCGCAATTCGTGTCGCGGCTGCAGGCGCTGTCGCAGGCACATGACGCGCTCACCGCCACCGATGGCACCGGCGCCGAGCTGCACGACCTTCTCGATTTCGCCCGTCGCGAGGCAGGCGGTGAAGCGCGGCTGCACATCAACGGCCCGCCGGTGCGGCTCGGCGCGCGGCAGGCCACCTCGCTCTCGATGGCGCTGCACGAGCTGGTCACCAACGCCCTGAAATACGGCGCGCTGTCTCGCGCCGAGGGCCATGTGCAGGTCGATCTCGACATTGAGGATGATGGCCGGCTGCGGCTGCTCTGGCGCGAGCATGGCGGCCCGCCGGTGGTGCCGCCGACCCGGCGCGGCTTCGGCACCAAGATGATCGGACTGGTGCTGAAGGCCGAGCTGGGGGCCGAGGTCAGCTTCGATTTCGACCCTGCGGGCTTCTGCTTTCAGGTGATCTTCGTGCCGGGCTAGGCCCGCGCCAGCGCCGCCGCGATTTCCTCGCGCGAGGCCCGTTTCGCGAGCAGCGCCGAAAGCAGCAGCCGCGCCTTGAGACCGCTCAGCGTGCCGCAAAGCAGCGCCCCCGCCTCGACCAGCGTCGTGGCGCCGCTGTCGCCGCCATAGACCGCGCGCGTCCGCCCCTCGTAGCAGCGCGAGGCGACCAGCACCGGTACGCCTGCGGCCGTCAGCCGCGCCACCACGCTCGCGAAGCCGCGCGGCGCGTTGCCCCGGCCGAAGCCCTCGATGACGATGCCGGGCGCGCCGCTCTCGGCGCAGAATTCCAGGAATGCCGGTGTCGTGCCGAGCGCCAGCTTCAACAGCTCGACCCCTTCGACGAGACCCGCATCCTCCACCACCCGGCGCGGACCGGGATGGCGATAGAGATGAACCTCGCGCAGATCGACCTCGCCGATCTTGCCCATGCCGGGCGAGCGGAAGGTGTCGGTGCGCGAGGCATGCGCCTTGGTCACGTCGCGCGCGGCATGGATCTCGCCCTCGAACACGATCGCCGCGCCGATGCCGCGCGTGGCCGGGTCGGCCGCCACGCGGATCGCGTCGGCGATGTTGCGCGGCCCGTCGGTGTCCGGGTCGCCCGCATGGCGCTGCGCCCCGGTGAAGACCACCGGCTTGTCGCCTGCCACGAGGATGTCGGCGAGATAGGCGCTTTCCTCCATCGTGTCGGTGCCATGGGTCACGACCACGCCGTCGCAATCGGGCCGCGCCAGCGCGGCGCGGATCGCGGCCACGAGGCCATGCGCATCCTGAAGCGTCAGCGCGAAGCTGTTGAGTTCGCGGAATTCCTCCACCCGGACCTCAATCCCGTCGATCGGGTCGTGCAGCGCCGCCAGCAAAGCGCTGCCGCCCAGCCCGGCGACCACCGCGCCCGCCTTCTCGGAATGGCGCGAGGCGATGGTACCGCCCGTCGAAATCAGCGTGACCCCGGTCATGATCCGTTCCTCGTTTGTGTCGGGATTGGTGCCCACGTCCGGCCTGCGGCTGGCTGCGCCCACCAAGACATCAGCTAAAGCTTTGTGAAACCCTGCTTTTGCGCAATCTTATCGAGCCCGCAGCACATGCGGAAGGGGAAAGCTCCCTTCCGCAAATTTCGCCTTGCCTTACCACTGGTCAAGGACTGGGCGGGTACTAGCTTAGCTCATGTTAACTAGTACAATGTTACTATTGTAGCGGGTCATGGCCGATGGTGATTGCTAATTCTGTCTAATTCTAAAGTACGGACAGCGCGTAGCCGTTTCCATAGCCATGACCCACAGTCTCGGTCTTCCAGCCGCCCATCTGACCGACGATATCTGCCGGGCATTCCACGGCACGCGGTCCGGCAAAGCGGCCAAGTTGCTTCCCACGGGCGCATTCCCGTATCCGCGACCATGGGCATCAGCCAAGGGACCTCGTTGTCCAGGCGATAACACTCGGCCGGTGCGGCACGGATAGCTTCGACCGGGACGGGCTGGCGATCCGACATATCTGCGGATCGGTCGGAGTAGACCTCGCCGAAGGGATTTGTCAGCCGACCCCACTTGACGAAGACTTAGGGGATATTGCTGCCAGTCATGCCTCTGGCGCTCAGAGCATCACGAAAGGCATGAGCATCCAGCGCCGTGTAGTCGGTAAGCAGCATGCCGCAAGTGTCGGTCAAGTAACCGCAGGCCCGCTCGGCTGCCTGATGGGTGATCCCCTTCCCACCGCCTCTGAGCCGCAGGTACACCACCACAGCGTCGGAGAGGCTCATACAGTCGATGTCGGCCCCGCCGCCATCGGAGGCTTGCTGGCCGGGACCACCCACACTCAGACGCGGCATGGGCGCACTCGAAAGATCCTCGTCCTGGCATCGTAGGTCATACCAGTAGCCGTCGAATTGGCTCGCTGCCTGTACGGCCCGTGCAGCTGCAACCCGCACTGACCTCGCCGTCAGAGAATACGAAATTCTTGATGGCGTATATCGGCGTCTAAACCCAAGCAGCACCCGACGCTGGAAATAGATGATGCCGTCCTTCCGGAAGCAAGGAGGGACGGAAAGGGACTCCGGCGTGTGCTACGCCTTGGCCTGATCTGACTGAAAGCTGATAGTCATCAGCGCCTTAAGAAAAAGTCCTGGTGCCCGCGGCCGGACTCGAACCGGCACGCCCCGAAGAGCAAGAGATTTTAAGTCTCGTGTGTCTACCATTTCACCACGCGGGCCCGGGCGCAGGCTTACGATGCCAAGGCGCGGTGGTAAAGCGTCAGCGAAAGCGTCGTCGCCCGCTTCAGATATCGGTGCCCGGCGCCTCGAACAGGCTACGCTCCGGCAGCCAGGGGTTGCGCGCCAGCGCGTCGTCAAGGGCGCGACGCGCCTCGGCTTCGCGGCCCAGATGAAACAGCGCCAAGGCCCGGCCCGACAGCGCGCCGACATGGTCGGGCAGAAGCCTCAGCGCCACGTCGAGATCCGCGAGCGCGGTCATATGGTCGCCCTGCAGGAAATGCAGATAGGCGCGCTGGTTCCAGCCCTCGGCATAATCGGGGCATTCGGCCACCAGCTGGTCGAGCGCCGCCATTGCCCCTTCGCCCTGCCCCGCCTCGCGCAGCGCCATCGCCCGGTCCAGCAGCAGCTGCGCCTCGGCATCGGGCGCAATGAGCCAGAGCGTCCAGAGCCGGTCCATCAGCCGCTGCGCGGTGAGCGGATCGGGGGCGCGGGCGAGCCGGTCGAGCAGCCCCGCCATGACGCTGGCGTGATCGGGTGGCGATGGGCAGTCACGCGCCGCGGCGGGGGCGGCGGCAAGGCACAGGACCATGGCGACGGCGCGGATCATGCTACATGCTGCCCAAGCGCCACCCCGCGCGTCAACTGCCCACGCGCGGCACCGCGCTTCACGTTTTCCAGACCGGACCCCGCATGTTCCCGATCCGCGACCACAACCCCTCGACCGGCACGCCCTATGTCACCTGGAGCCTGATCGCGCTCAACGTGGCGATCTACCTGTGGATGGTGGTGGCGCTCGACACCGGCGAAGACCTGGCGCGGCTCTATTACGGCTGGGCGATGATCCCGGCGCGGATCACCGCGTTCGAGAACCCGGTCTCGCTGGTCAGCTCGCTGTTCCTGCATGGCGGGCTGTTCCACCTCGCGGGCAACATGCTGTTCCTGTTCATCTTCGGCGACAACATGGAGGAGCAGCTGGGCCATGGCGGCTTCGCCGGATTCTACCTCGCCTCCGGTGTCGCGGCCAACCTCGTGCAGCTCGGCTCGGAGCCGTTCTCGATCGTGCCGACCATCGGTGCCTCGGGCGCGATCGCCGGGGTGATGGGCGGCTACCTGCTGCTGTTCCCCCGCGCCCGGATCGACATACTGATCTTCCTGATCGTGTTCATCAGGCTGATACCGGTGCCGGCCTGGCTGGTGCTGGCGGTCTGGTTCGGGATGCAGCTGCTGGGCGGGATCGGCACCGACCCGGAGACCGGCGGCATCGCCTACTGGGCCCATGCCGGGGGCTTCGCCGCGGGTCTCGCCTTCGCGGTGCCGCTCTGGCTCCGGCGCGGCGGCCCCGCCTTCTGGAGCCGCACCCATGGCCTGCCGCCGCACGATCCCGCGCCGCCGCTGGGCCGCAGCAACATCCCCGTCGTGAGGAAACGCAGATGAGCCTGAAGGATCCTATCCACCATGTGAGCTGCCACTGTGGCGCGGTCGAGCTACGGGTGCATCTCAAGCACGGGCTGTCCGGCGCGCATCGCTGCGACTGTTCCTATTGCCGCCGCCGCGGCTACGTCGCAGGGCCGGTCGATCTCGACCAGCTGGAGCTGCTGCGGGGTGCGGAGATGCTGACGCTCTACCAGTGGAACACGATGACCGCGAAGCACTGGTTCTGCCGGATCTGCGGCAACCACACGCATCACCAGCGCCGCTCCAACCCGAACGAATACAGCGTCAACATGGGCGCGATCGCGGGGCTGAACCCCCGCGACCTCGGCGAGATCCCGTGGTCGGACGGCGTCAACCACGCCGCCGACCGCTAGAACCTCAGGCCTCGCGGGCGCGGACCAGCTTGGCGAACTTCTCGAAGATGTCGGCATTGGCGGCGACCACGTCGCCATGCTCGAGCGGATCGTGGCCGTCGCGGATTGCACCGACGAAGCCGCCGGCCTCGGTGACGATGATCATGCCCGCCGCGATGTCCCAGATCTTAAGCTCGCGCTCCCAGTAGCCCTCGGTGCGGCCCGCCGCCACATAGGCCATGTTGAGCGCGGCCGAGCCGTACTGCCGCACGCCGGACACCTCGGGGGCGATCCGCGCGAGATCCTGGATCATCGCCGGCAGGGTGCGGCGGCCGGCGCAGGGCACGCCGGTCGCGAAGATCGATTCGACCAGACGGTGGCGCGCCGACACCCGCAGCCGGCTCTCGTTGAGCCAGGCGCCCTCGCCCTTCTCGGCGTGGAACATCTCGTCCTTGACCGGATCGTAGATCACCCCCGCGACGATCTTGCCCTTGTGCTCGAGCGCGATCGAGATCGCCCAGTGCGGCATGCCGTGCAGGTAGTTGGTGGTGCCGTCGAGCGGATCGACGATCCAGCGCCGGGTCGGGTCCTCGCCCTCCAAGGGTCCGCCCTCTTCGCCCAGGAAACCATAGGAGGGCCGCGCCTCCATCAGCGCCTCGCGGATGGTCTGCTCGGCCTGCCGGTCGGCGCGGGTGACGAAGTCGCCCGGCCCCTTGGTCGAGACCTGCAGCTGCTCGACCTCGGCAAAGTCCTTGAGCAGCGCCCGACCGGCGCGGCGGGCGGTCTTCATCATCACGTTGAGATTGGCGGAACGGGCCATCGGGGCCTCCTCGGGCTATGGGCTGTCAGGCCCTTCGGGGCCCTGAGATGTACGGATCACGGGGCCATAGCCGCTCGCGCTCCGCCGGGCAAGAGGCCCAAGGGGGCCTAGCCCCTTTGCAGCTTCACCGCCTCCTGCCGCGCCAGCCGCGTGAAATGCGCGATATAGGGGCGCGAGGTGTCGTCGGAACGGGTCGCGGCATAGAGCCTGCGGGTCTTGCCCTGCGCGGTGAGCGGCCGCGTCACGTAGTCGGAGTTGCTGCGCAGCTGTCGCACCACCCAGTCGGGCAGCACCGAGACGCCGCGGTTCGAGGCCACCAGAAGCAGGATCACCGCCGTCAGTTCGACTTGGCGGATCGCTGCCGGCTCCACTTTCGCAGGGATCAGAAGCTCGGTGAACACGTCGAGCCGGGTCCGTTCCACCGGGTAGGTGATGAGAGTCTGGTCCGCGAAATCCCCGGCCTCGACGAAGGGCTTCTCGGCCAGCGGGTTGGCGGACGAGGCGACGAAGACCGGCTCGTAGTCGAAGAGCGGCGTGAAATCGGTCTCGGGCAGATCCTCGGGGTCCGAGGAGATCACCAGATCGACCATCTCGCGCCGGAGCGCCGGCAGCGCGTCGAAGGCGAGGCCGGGGCGGATGTCGACGTCGACCTCGGGCCAGGCCTTGCGGAACTGCTCCAGCACCGGAAGCAGCCATTCGAAGCAGGCATGGCATTCGATCGCGATGTGTAGCCGCCCCGACTTGCCCGCGACCAGACCGGCGAACTCGGCCTCCAGATCGGCGACGCGCGGCAGGATGTCCTCGGCGGCGGCTAGGAGCTTCATCCCGGCGGCCGAGAGCTTCAGCGGCTTGGAGCGGCGCACGAAGAGCTCGACCCCGGCCTGGTCCTCGATTCCCTTGATCTGATGCGACAGCGCCGATTGTGTTATGTTCAGCAGATCGGCCGCCCGGGCCAGACCGCCGGTGTCATGGATCGCCTTGATCGTGCGCAGATGCCGGAACTCGATATGCAAGTGAAACTCATCATCGTCGTGAGGGTTATGAATTTGTCTCACAGCCCCCCATCTGCGACAAGCTCCCCATCCCACAGGAGACCGTCCATGACCCGCCCCGCCGTCAGTTTCGAATTCTTTCCGCCGAAGAACATCGAAGGCTCGTTCCGTCTTTGGGACACGGTGCAGGCATTGGCGCCGATGGGACCGGAGTTCGTCTCCGTGACCTATGGCGCTGGCGGCACGACCCGCAAGCTGACCCACGAGGCGGTGGACGCGATCCATAAGAAGACCGATCTGCGTGTCGCGGCGCACCTGACCTGCGTCGACGCCACCCGCGCCGAGACGATGGAGATCGTCGACGGCTATGCCAAGGCGGGGGTCGAGGAGATCGTGGCGCTCAGGGGCGATCCGCCCAAGGGCACCGGCGGTTTCCGCCCCCATGCCGAGGGCTTCTCGGGCTCGGTCGAACTGATCGAGGCGCTGGCCGCGCGCGGCAATTTCCGGATCCGCGTCGGCGCCTATCCCGAGCCGCATCCCGACGCCGCGCATGAGCTGGCCGATGTCGAGCACCTGAAGCGCAAGTTCGATGCCGGCGCCCACAGCGCGATCACCCAGTTCTTCTTCGAAGCGGACACCTTCTTCCGGTTTCGCGATGCCTGCGCGAAGGCCGGGATCGAGGGGCCGATCATCCCCGGCATCCTGCCGATCGAGAACTGGAACGGCGCGCGGAAATTCGCGGCGATGTGCGGCACCTCGATCCCGCAGGTCGTGGCCGACGGCTTCGAGCATGCCAAGGATCAGGCCGAGGCCGACCTGCTGGCCACCGCGCTCGCCACGGAGCTGTGCGACAAGCTGATCGCGGGCGGCGTCGAGCACCTGCATTTCTATACGCTCAACAAGCCGGACCTCACCCGCGACGTCTGCCATGCGCTGGGCATCGCGCCCAAGGCCACGCTGAGCGAGGTGGCCTGAGCCGCGAGGGGCTTCGCCCCCGGGTCTTCGGTCCTCCCCCGGCGAATTTGGAGAGAGATGGACAAGGGAAGCGCGCCGTCCTCGTTCATCTTTCCATCAATACGCACTACCCGGCCCCGGCCCCGGCGCTACCCTCGGGGGCATGGCCGATCTTCTGACCTTCACCGACCGGGGTATCTACTGCGAAGCGGGCGATTTCTACATCGACCCGTGGCGCCCCGTGGACCGCGCGCTCGTCACCCACGGGCATGCCGACCACGCGCATGAGGGCATGGCCCGCTACCTCGCGACCGACATCGCCGCGCCGGTGATGCGCCACCGGCTCGGCGAGATCTCCCTCGACACGATCCGCTATGGCGAAACGCGGCGCATCGGCGACGTCACGGTATCCTTCCACCCCGCCGGGCACGTGCCCGGCTCCGCGCAGATCCGGGTCGAGCGAAAGGGCGAGGTCTGGGTCGCCTCGGGCGATTACAAGACCATCGATGACGGGCTTTCGACGCCGTTCGAGCCGGTGCGTTGCGATGCCTTCATCACCGAATCGACCTTCGGCCTGCCGGTGTTCAAATGGACCCCGCAGGCGGAGCTCGCCCGTGACCTCAATGCTTGGTGGGCCGCCAATGCCGCGGAGGGACGGTTCTCGCTGATCGGGGCCTATGCGCTGGGCAAGGCGCAGCGGATCCTGACGCTCGCCGATACCTCGATCGGCCCGATCCTCACCCATGGCGCGGTCGAGAACACCAACGAGGTGCTGCGCGCGCAGGGCATCGCGCTCCCCGACACGATCCGCGTGACGCCCGATCTCGACCTCAAGGCGCATGCGGGCGCGCTGGTCGTGGCGACGCCGCCGGGCCTCGGCGGGCCCTGGGCGCGGCGGTTCAACGTCGCGGGCAATCCCGCCTCCACCGCCTTCGCTTCCGGCTGGATGGCGCTTCGGGGCGTGCGCCGCAGGCGCGCCGCCGATCGCGGCTTCATCATGTCCGATCACGCCGACTGGCCCGGCCTCAACGCCGCGATCCGCGAAACCGGGGCGCGGAAGATCTTCGTCACCCATGGCTATACCTCGATCTTTCGACGCTGGCTGGAGAGCGAAGGCTTCGAGGCCCATGTCGTCTCGACCGAATATGCGGGCGAGAACGTCGATGCCGACGACGAGGGAGAGGCCGCGTGAAGCGCTTTGCCGAACTGTTCCGCGCCGTCGACCAGACCACCCGCACCACCAAGAAGGTCGCGGCGATGGCTGCCTATTTCCGCGAGGCGCCCGATGCCGACAAGCTGTGGACCGTGGCACTTTTCTCGGGGCGCCGGCCGCGCCGGACCATCACCGCGACCGTGCTGCGCGAATGGGCCGCGGAACGGGCGGGCATTCCCCTGTGGCTGTTCGAGGAAGCCTATCCGATCGTCGGCGATCTGGCCGAAACCATATCGCTGGTCCTGCCGCCCGCCGAGGCCGAGGAGGATCGCCCGCTCAGCCACTGGATCGATGAGATCCGCCGCCTGTCGAAGCAGGACGATGCCGCGCGCAAGGCCGGCATCCTCGCGGCGTGGGACCGGCTCGGCCCGACCGAGCGGCTCCTGTTCACCAAGCTGCTGACGGGCAGCTTCCGCGTCGGGGTCAGCCAGAAACTGATGACGCGCGCGCTGGCGCAGGCCACCGAGATCGACGAGGCCGAGTTGACGCACCGGCTGATGGGGTCATGGACGCCCGACGACATCACCTGGCACAGCCTCGTCCATGCGCCGGACCCGACGGCGAGCCTGTCGCGCCCCTACCCCTTCTACCTCGCCTACCAGCTCGACGATCCGGAAGCGCTGGGCGACCCTGCCCAATGGATGGCCGAGCGCAAATGGGACGGCATCCGCGGCCAGTTGATCCTGCGCGGCGGCGATCACCATCTCTGGTCGCGCGGCGAGGAGCTGATGACGGACCGCTTTCCCGAACTCGCACGCATGAAGGATTTCCTGCCGATGGGCACGGTGATCGACGGCGAGGTGCTGGGCTGGGGCGACGAGGTGCCGCTCTCCTTCAACGCGTTGCAGAAGCGGATCGGCCGCAAGACCGTGCCGAAGAAGCTCCTGGCCGAGGCGCCGGTGATCCTCATGGGTTACGATCTCCTGGAGCAGGACGGCGAGGACATCCGCGCCCTGCCCTTCGCCGAGCGCCGCGCCCGGCTCGACGCGCTGGGGCGCGACCTGCCGCCCGAGGCGCCGTTCCGGCTGTCGCCGCTGGTGCCGGTGAAAAGCCTTGACCAGCTGGCCGAGGAACGTGCCAAGTCGCGCGAACTGATGGCCGAGGGGCTGATGCTCAAGCGCGCCGACAGCCCCTATCTTTCGGGGCGCAAGAAGGGCGACTGGTGGAAATGGAAGGTCGATCCGCTGACCATCGACGCGGTGATGGTCTATGCGCAGGCAGGCTCGGGGCGGCGCGCCAACATGTTCACCGACTTCACCTTCGCGGTGAGGGATGGCAATGGGCTGGTCCCCTTCACCAAGGCCTATAGCGGCCTGACCGATGCCGAGTTTCGCAAGATCACCGCATGGGTGCGCAAGAACACGCTGGAGCGCTATGGCCCGGTGCGTCACGTGAAACCCGAGCACGTCTTCGAGATCGGCTTCGAGGGCATCCAGCCCAGCCCGCGCCACAAGTCCGGCGTGTCTTTACGCTTTCCCCGCATGCTGCGCTGGCGCCACGACAAGCCTCTCGACGAGATCAACACGCTCGAGGATCTCAGGCAGATGCTCGCGGCCTATGGCGGGGAGAGCGCCGCATGAGGAGAGCCCTCGCCATCGCCGCGGGCGTCTTGCTCGCCCTTCTTTGCGCGGCTTCGCTGCTGCCGCTGGCCGAAACGGATGCGTGGTGGGTGCGCTATCTCGATTTCCCACGCCTGCAGATCGCCGTGCTGCTGGTGATTTTCTGGATCGCGATGGTGGCGCTTGGTGGCATCGGTCATGGCGCCGCGCGCTGGCTCACGGTGCTGGCCATCGCCGCGCTCGCCTATCACGGCTGGCGGCTCTGGCCCTATCAGCCACTCGCCGCGAAGATGGACCCCGGCCTCGCCAGCTGCGCGCCGGAAGAGCGGTTGAGCGTCCTCGTCGCCAATGTGCAGCGCAAGAACCACCAATCCGAAGAGGTCATCGCCCTGGCCCGCGAACAGAATCCCGATCTGTTCTTCGTGCTCGAGACCGACGGTTGGTGGGACGAGGCGCTGACCCCGCTCGACGCCAATTATGCGCATCACGTCCAGGACATCCCCAGGGAGGCGACCTATTACGGCATGCACGTCTTCTCCCGCCATCCCTTCGACAGCGCCGAAATGCGCTTTCCCTATGGCGCCGATACGCCGCTGTTCGACGGCGTGCTGGCGCATCCCGCGGGCAAGCTGCGGGTCTTCGGCGTGCATCCGCGCCCGCCGCAGATGGGTCAGCCCTCGACGTTGCGCGACGCGACGATGCTGGAGGCGGCGATGGGGGCGCGGGACGACATACACCCGGCCCTGCTCGCCGGCGATTTCAATGCCACCCCCTGGGAGCGCACCTCGCGCCGCAGCTTGCGGCTGGGGCGGCTGATCGATCCGCGCGCCGGGCGCGGACCGATGGTCAGCTTCGACGCCAATTCCTGGTGGATGAAATGGCCGCTGGACCAGATCCTGTGGCAGCAGGGGCTGGCCATGTCCCGCTTCGAGGTGCTGCCGGGCATCGGCTCCGACCACTACCCGGTGCTGGCCGAGCTGTGCTTCACCGTGAACGCGGACCAGCGCATCCTCACCGTGAACGACCGCGATCTCGAAGAGGCGCGCACCACCTTCGACAAGGCCCGCGCGCTGTCGGACGCGGCGATGGACGGCTGAGACGGGTTGAGCCGCCTCCGCCGCGATCCTATCTTTCGCCTCCATGACAAAAGACGAGAAGGCCAGAGCATGACCCAGACCCCCCGCTTCGACGCCGCGACCGAGACCGGGGGCCGCCCCTTGGGCAACCTGCCGGAATGGGACCTGACCGACCTCTACCCGGCTCCGGATTCGGCCGAGATCAAGAACGACATCGACTGGCTCGAAAAAGCCTGCGCCGAGTTCGCCGGCGATTACGAGGGCAAGCTCGCCACGCTCGACGCGCATGGCCTGCTCGAGGCGGTGCAGCGCTACGAGCGCATCGACATCGTGGCGGGCCGGATCATGTCCTATGCCGGGCTGCGCTACTACCAGCAGACCACCGACAGCGAACGGGCCAAGTTCATGTCGGACTGCCAGGACCGGATCACCGCCTATACCACGCCGCTGGTCTTCTACGGGCTGGAGTTCAACCGTCTCGACGAGGATCACCTCGAGACACTGCTCGGCCAGAGCCAGGAGCTGAACCGCTACCGCCCGGTCTTCGAGCGGATGCGCGCGATGAAGCCCTACCAGCTCTCCGACGAGCTGGAGAAATTCCTCCACGACCAGTCCAGCGTCGGTGCCGCCGCATGGAACAAGGTGTTCGACGAGACCATCGCCGGCTTGACCTTCACCGTCGATGGCGAGGAGCTCGGCATCGAGGGCACGCTGAACCTGCTGACCGAGCAGGACCGTGCCAAGCGCGAGGCCGCGACGCTGGAACTGGCGCGGGTGTTCAAGACCCAGATCCGGCTCTTCTCGCGGATCCACAACACGCTCGCCAAGGAAAAGGAGATCGAGGATCGCTGGCGCGGCATGCCGACGCCGCAGACCGGGCGCCACCTCGCCAACCATGTCGAGCCCGAGGTGGTCGAGGCGCTGCGCGATGCCGTCGTCGCCGCCTATCCGCGCCTGTCGCATCGCTACTACGCGCTCAAGGCGAAGTGGCTCGGCCTCGACCGCATGCAGGTCTGGGACCGCAACGCGCCCCTGCCGATGGAAACCGACCGGATCGTCGGCTGGGACGAGGCGCGCGCAATGGTCGAGGAGGCTTACGGCGATTTCGATCCGCGCATGGCCGAACTGGCGAAACCGTTCTTCGACGAAGGCTGGACCGACGCGGCGGTGAAGCCGGGCAAGGCGCCCGGCGCCTTCGCGCATCCCACCGTCTCGACCGTCCATCCCTACGTGATGCTGAACTACCTCGGCAAACCGCGCGACGTGATGACGCTGGCGCATGAGCTGGGGCATGGCGTGCATCAGCGCCTCGCTGCCGGTCAGGGCGAGCTTCTGTCCTCCACCCCGCTGACCCTGGCCGAAACGGCGAGCGTGTTCGGCGAGATGCTCACCTTCCGCAAGCTGCTCGCCAAGGCGAAGGACACCAACGAGCGCAAGGTGCTGCTCGCCGGCAAGGTCGAGGACATGATCAACACGGTCGTGCGCCAGATCGCCTTCTACGATTTCGAATGCAAGCTGCACGCGGCCCGCGCGCAGGGCGAGCTGACCCCCGACGACATCGATGCGCTGTGGATGAGCGTGCAGGCCGAGAGCCTCGGGCCGATCTTCGACTTCGCGCCGGGCTATGAGAGCTTTTGGGCCTATATTCCGCACTTCGTGCATTCGCCCTTCTACGTCTACGCCTACGCCTTCGGCGATGGCCTCGTGAACGCGCTCTACGCGGTCTACGAGGAGGGTGGCGAGGATTTCCAGGAGAAGTATTTCGAGATGCTCAAGGCGGGCGGCTCGAAGCACCACAAGGAGCTTCTGGCGCCCTTCGGCCTCGACGCCTCGGATCCGGCCTTCTGGGACAAGGGCCTGTCGATGATCGAGGGCATGATCGACGAGTTGGAGAAGATGGAGGCGTGAGCCTCGATCTGACGGGGGCGGCGCCGGTGACGCTGGCGCCGCTCGATCCCGCGCATTTGCCGGTGCTGCGCGGCCTCGCGCCGCATCCGGCGCAGGAGCAATTCTCGGGCAGTGCCGCCGCGATCCTTGCCGATCCGCGCGAAAGCGTCGCGTTTCACGTGATACTTTCGGGCGGCGTACCGGTCGGCCTGTTCAAGACCGACAGCGACTACGAGGACGGGCGGCATTTGGCGGAGGCCGGCGCCTGGGGGCTGCGCGGCGTGATGATCGACGCGCGGGCGCAGGGGCGCGGCATCGGCCGCGCCGCCTTCGCGGCGCTGCCGCCCTACCTGCGGCGGGGCCACCCGGGGCTGCGGCGGATCTGGCTCACCGTGAATTGCCGCAACCCGGTCGCGCGGCGCGTCTATCTGCGCGGCGGCTGGATCGATGACGGCGTGCTCTACCACAATGGATCGGCCGGGCCGCAGCATGTCATGCGGCTCGAGCTTTCCTAGGCCAGCATCTCCTTCACCACCTCGAAGGACGAGTTCAACTCCTCGGCCTCGGGCCGCGCGATCGCCGGGGTCTGCCGGATCCATTCGCCGTTTTCCACGCAATGCAGCATGAAATGCGCCAGATCGGCATGGCGGGTGCGGATCAGATCCTCGGGGATCACGTCGGGCGCGACGACGTAATCGGCCGTCAACGGCTCGGGCAGCAGCCAGCCGGGCCGCACCGCGGTCCAGTCGAGATCGCTGGCGCGCAGCATATCCTCCATCTCGCCCATCTGGTGCAGCACCCGGGTCAGCGCCGGGATCGCCGTGGTGCGGAACAGCAGCGGCCCGCGGTCATGCGTGACCACGAAGCTCGCCGAGATCGTCACCAGCCGCTTCACGCCGCGCGACGCCATCGCGTCGATCAGGTTGCGGGTGCCTTGGGTGTAGAGCGGCGGCGGGTCCAGCAGCGTCTTGGGATCGCCCGGGACGCCCAGCGCGGATATCACCGCGTCGACGCCCTCGACGATCGTACCGAGGTCGTCCTCGATCACGTTGGCGGTCACCCGCTCGACATTGTGCCCGGCGGGGGGCGCGTCCTCGGGCCATTTCATCTCGGCGGCGCGGACATGGTGGCCCTTCGCCACCGCCTGTTTCACCACCTCCTGCCCGGTCACGCCATGCGCACCGAGCACGAGGATCTTCATCTGGTCAGCCATCGCGGTTGCCTCCGGTGATCTTCGCCGGAACAACCGCGATCCGGCTCAGCCGTTCCCGCCCTTGGCATAGACCATGTCGATCATCGCCTGCGTGCCCCGGCTGAATTCCAGCGGGCAGGCGTAATCCGCGCCATCGATCGCGGCGGTGAAGGCCTCGACCTGCAGCTTGTAGTGATCGATGCCGGGCCAGCGCTCGTGCATCACCCGCATGCCCTCGGTCTCGAGCGTCATCTCGGCCTGGCCGAAGGTGTTGGCGTTGAACGGGCACAACATCTTCAGCACGCCCTCCTCGCCATGGAAGGTGACCTCCTGGCGCGGATGCAGCCGCATCGACACCATGCCGGAATAGTCGAAGCTCGCGAAGCGCGCCGCGACCTGCGCATAGACATCGACGCCGTTCTCGTAGCGGATATTGGCGTGGCGAACCTCCTGCGGCTCCTCGCCGGTGACGAAGCGCACCGAGCCGAACGCATAGACGCCGATATCGGGCAGCCCGCCGCCGCCGGTCTCGGGCTTGTTGCGGATGTTGTCGGTCTGGGACGCGTTGTTGAAGCTGAACGCCGCCTCGACATGGCGCAGCCGGCCGATCGCGCCGCCCCGGACCAGTTCGCGCGCGCGGATCCATTGCGGGTGGTGCACGATCATGTAGGCCTCGGCCGCCATCAGCCCGGTCGCGTCGCGCTTGGCGATCACCGCGTCGAACTCCTCTGCCTTCATCGCCAGCGGCTTTTCGCATAGCACGTGCTTGCCCGCCTCGAGCGCCTTGAGTGTCCACTCGACATGCATGGCGTTGGGCAACGGGATGTAGATCGCATCGATCTCCGGATCGTCGAGCAGCGCTTGGTAATCGAGATGGACGCGCAGCCGGGGCTGGAAGGCGCGGAACGGCGCGGCCTTTTCCTCCGAGGAGGTGGCCAGCGCCGCGAACTCGGAACCCTCGGCGGAATGGATGGCGCGGGCCATGGCGCCCAGCGCGAATTTCGAGGCGCCCAGCACGCCCCAGCGGATCGGTTCACTCATCACGGTTTTTCCCTGCCTGCCGGAAAGGAAAAACCCCTCCCCGGTCTCCCGGGGAAGGGTAATTCACGTGGCGCGGAGTGCAACGCGTCAGGCGTTCTCGAGCATGCCCCGCTCGCGGGCCAGCTCCTGCATCCGCTTCTGCAGCTTCTCGAAGGCGCGCACTTCGATCTGACGGATCCGCTCGCGGCTCACCTCGTACTGCCCCGACAGCTCCTCGAGCGTCACCGCCTCATCCTGAAGCCGCCGCTGCACGAGGATGTCGCGCTCGCGCTCGTTCAGGACGCCCATCGCCTCGGCCATCAGCTCGCGCCGGGCGTCGAGCTCGTCGCGCTCCTCGTAATCGGTGGCCTGATCGGCGCTGTCATCCTCGAGCCAGTCCTGCCATTGCGTGGCGCTGTCGCCCTCGGTGCCGACCATGGCATTGAGCGAGGCGTCGCCGCCCGACATGCGCCGGTTCATCGACACGACCTCTTCCTCGGTCACGCCGAGATCGGTGGCGATCTTCTTGACGTTTTCGGGCCGCAGATCGCCTTCTTCCAGCGCGCCGAGCCGCGCCTTGGCCTTGCGCAGGTTGAAGAACAGCTTCTTCTGGCCCGAGGTGGTGCCGAGCTTGACCATGGACCACGACCGCAGCACGTATTCCTGAATCGAGGCGCGGATCCACCACATCGCGTAGGTGGCGAGGCGGAAGCCCTTCTCGGGGTCGAACTTCTTCACCGCCTGCATCAGGCCGACATTGGCCTCGGAGATGACCTCGGCCTGAGGCAGGCCGTAGCCGCGGTAGCCCATGGCGATCTTCGCCGCGAGGCGCAGGTGCGAGGTGACGAGCCGATGCGCGGCCGAGGCGTCCTCGTGGTCCACCCAGCGCTTCGCCAGCATGTATTCCTCTTCCGGCTCCAGCATCGGAAACTTGCGGATTTCCTGCAGGTAGCGATTCAGCCCCTGTTCCGGCGACGGGGCGGGGAGATTGGTATAGGTCTCTGCCATGGGCCCCTCCTTTCGGTCCTTGTGTCACCCGAGCGATACGTCCCTTGCCCCTGCCCGGCAAGCGCCGCCATCGCATCAGCCTTGTGCAATGATGAACCCTTCGCCCCCAACCCGGCGAGGGGGCGTGCGAAAGGCTCGATCATATGTGAATTCTGTTACGGCCTTTCAACCCCTCAGCGCGGAGAGGAGTTCCGCCATATCGGCCGGCAGCGGGCTCTCGAAGCGCAGCTTTTCGCCGGTCACGGGATGGGCAAAGCCGAGGCTCGCCGCGTGCAGCGCCTGCCGCCCGAAACGCCCCGCCAGAGCCACGGCGGCCGTGCCATGCGCCTTTTCCGACAGCTTGCGCCGACCGCCATAGACCGGGTCGCCGATCAGCGCGTGCCCGGCATGCGACATGTGCACCCGGATCTGGTGTGTGCGCCCGGTCTCGAGACGGCATTCGACCAACGCCGCGCCGGCGAAGGCCTCGATCACCTTCACCCGCGTCACCGCGTGGCGGCCCTGCTCGAAGCTCACCGCCTGCCGCTGCCGGTCGGTGCGGTGACGGCCAAGCATGGTCTGGATCTTCAGCACCGAACCGGTCTCGAAGCTCGCGCCCTTCACGCCGCGCAACCGCGGATCGTTGGGATCGGGCACGCCGTGGCACAGGGCGAGGTAGTGCCGCTCGGCGCTGTGCTTCTCGAACTGGATCGCCAGCCCCTGATGCGCGCGATCGGTCTTGGCCACGACGAGGAGCCCCGACGTGTCCTTGTCGATCCGGTGCACGATGCCGGGCCGCTTGGCGCCACCGACGCCCGAGAGATCCTCGCCGCAATGATGGATCAGCGCGTTGACCAGCGTGCCGTCGGGCGAGCCCGGCGCCGGGTGCACCACCATGCCGGCTGGTTTGTCGATCACGATCAGGTCGTGATCCTCCCAGACGACGTGGAGCGGGATCTCCTGCGCGCCGATATGGCTCTCGGCGGCCTCGGGCACCGAGATCTCGACCTCGGCCCCCTCGGCGATGGCGGCTTTCGCATCCGTTGCGACCACGCCGTCGACCCGCACCGCACCCTCGGCCAGAAGCTTGGCGATGCGCGAGCGCGACAGCGCCGCCTGCTCTGGCACATCGCGGGCCAGCGCCTTATCAAGACGCGCCGGCGGATCGTCGGCGATGATGAAGCGGACGGTGGACGGATCGTTGGAGGTATCGGCCATGCAGGCTCCCGAGACAGACGGCCCGGCCCGGATCCCGCCAGAGCTGCGATGGCTCAAATGGCTGGTGATCGCGCTAGCAGGCGTGATGATCGCAGGCTTCCTAGTGCTGATCGCGGCGATTGTCATCCGCCTCGATGCCGAACCGCTGCCGCTGCCCGAGCGGATCGCCCTGCCCGAGGGCGCCGAGGCGATGGCCTTCACCCAAGGACGTGACTGGATCGCCGTGGTTACGACGGATGACCAAGTGCTGATCTTCGGCCGCGACGGCGCGTTGCGGCAGAGCGTGGAGATCGAGCCGCAGTGAGAAGCCGCCCCCGAGGGGGCGGCTTTCAGACGTTGCCGCGAAATCAGTTCGCGGTCGTCGTGTCGGCCTGTGCATCGGCCTCGCTGCCGGCAGTGGTTTCGCCCGAAGCGTCGGCCTCGGTCGAGCCTGCAGTCTCGGCCGAGGCATCGGTGCCCGTCGCGGCGCTTTCGGGCGCCGGGCTTGCCTCGATCTGATCGCTTGGCGCCCCCTCGGTCACCGGTGCCTCGGCGTCCGGTGTCTCGCCCCCTGCATCCGATCCGGTGGGTTGCGGCGCGATCAGGTCCTCGGTCGTGGTATCGGAGCGATCCGCGTCGGTCGCGTTGCCCAGCGGCTGCTCGGTCGGCGCCGAGGCGGTATCGCCCGCCGCGGTCTGGCTGTTGGTCACGTATTGGGTGGCGATGGTGGTGTTGGTGGCGCTGCATTCCGGCGTGTCGGAACCGAGTTGCCCCCCACCCAGAGCGCCCACATCGACGCCGCAGACATTCGCCGCCGCGGCCACGGGCAGCTGGATGGTGATCGGCACGTTTTGCAGATCGATGTCGAGATCCTTGGCGATCTCGGCGCGGATGTTCTCGAGATTGACCGAAACGAGGCCGGGCAGTTGCTGCCCGCCGCCGGAGGTCGGCAGCGTCGAAAGATCGGGCATTCCCGGCAGGGTCTGGCCGGACGTCTGCGCAAGGGCCGGCGCGGCGGCGCAACCGAGGGCAAGGGCGATGGCGGTGGCGGTGGTCTTGAAGGTCATGTTCATCTCCGGGGTCATCACTGGGCGGCTGCGTCGGCCTGCGACGCTTCGGTGCCGGAATCGGCCGAGGCATCGGCTGCGGGGTCCGACGCGGGATCGCTGGTTTCCGTCATGGATTCGGGGTTCGTCCCGGGTTCGGGGTTCGTCCCGGGTTCGGCTTGGGATGTCGCGGCGGCATCGCCATCGCTCGTTGAGGACGGCGTGGTTTCGCCTGCCGTCGCATCGACCGGCGCCTCAATCGCCTCCTGCCCGGTATCGGCAGCGGTGGGTTCGGTGGTCTCGTCGGTCGGAGTTTCAGCGGTGGCACCACTCTCGGTCGTGTCGGCGGGCCCGGGCACGGTGCCGGCGGAGTTCTCCGGCGCCTGCGCAGCGCTGCCGCTGCCACTGCCACTGCCGATCAGGTTCGAGACGAGCTGCGTCGCCATGGTGACGTTGTTGGCATCGCATTCGGGCTTGTCGCCGCCCAGCGTCGCGCCGCCCAGCGCCGCCACGTCGATGCCGCAGACATTCGCCGCGACGCTGATCGGCAGCAGCACGTTGATCGGGACCTTGTCGAGGTCGAGATTCAGATTCTTCGCGATCTCGATGTTCACGTTCGACAGGTTGACGGAGATTAGGGAGATTTGCGCCGAGGCCATGCCAACCGGCGCCGCCGCGAGCGTGCTCGCGACGATCAAGGGCTTGAACATGTTTCATTTTCCTTGCTGGAAACCTGCGCCGAAAACCCGTTGCGCCGGGGAGCGGTTCCACCTGGCGATGCATGTTCGGCCCGGTTTCGCGCAAGGCGCGCGGCGGTCGGCGGCATGCCGCCCGGGAACGCCGCGCGTCAGTCAGGCATGTCCACCTTCATGCGGAATCAGATGCGACCACAGCGCCGCCACGGCGAGCACTATGCCGCATACCACCGCGTTCCATGAGGCGACCGCCACGGCGGTGAAGCCCACCATCCAAGGCGCCGCGATGATCAGCAGCGCGACCACCGCCACCGCGTAATCGGTCCAGTCCTGCGCCTCGGTCTGCAACAGGCCGATCGCCCCCAGGATCACGACCAGAGCACCAAGCGCCATCATGCTCCATGTCGCGGCGCCGGTCATGCCGAGGATCCAGGGCGAAACGATCAGCCAGAGACCGATCACGCCGAACACCCAGTCCTGCCAGTGATGTCGATGTTTCATCTGCAGTCTCCCTCCCGGGGCCGGAAGCCTTGCCCGCGAGGGCCCTGCCCGGCCCGCATGTTCGCGGCCTCTCCGAGCCGCCCGTCCTGTCGGGAAACGGCCCTGAGGCCACGGGTGCCGAAATCCGGCCCCAAGGAAAAAATGGCGATCGCCGCGGCACCACAAAAGCCACGGCGCGGATCAATTTTTCGGGATCATCGCTTTGGGGAGATGGTACCGCCTCCCTGGCTTGAACAGGGGACCTCTGGATCCACAATCCAGCGCTCTAACCAACTGAGCTAAGGCGGCACTGGCGCGGAATTAGCGCCGCGGGCGGGGGATTGCAACCCCCTGCCGCGGCTTCCGCGACGACCGCCGCCTTGCCCGCCGCGCGCGCCGGCGCTAGGCACGTCCCAGCTTGGAAAGGAACCGACATGGGCATCGACACCGAACGCGACATCGAGGCGAATCTGCAGATCGGCCCCACCGATCAGGGCATGGTGCGGCTGTTCATCGAGGCGGGCGCGACCGAGATCCCGATGGATTTCGACCCCGAGGAGGCCGAGGACATCGCCGAGGAGATCATGGCCGCGGCGCGCGCCGCGCGGTCCCTCAAGAAGAAAGGCTGATCGCCGGATCGCGCGCCTTGTGCCAGCGCAGCGCCGCATGGCGCGCGAATTTCTGCAGCATCACCTTGCGCCGGGCGCCCGAGAGCTTTGCCTCCGGCGCCATGGTCACGATCTCCGCGTCGTAGCCGTCGGCGATGATCACGCCGGTCTCCTCGGGCAGCAGCTCGAGCGGAAACGCGTCGTCCACCGCCCAGAAATAGCGGTCGCAATAGTCGAGATAGCCCTGCCACTTGCGATCCGAGGTGAAATCGGCGCGGCTGGACTTGCATTCGATCACCCATAGCTCGCCCTTGGGGCCCAGCGCCATCACGTCGACCCGAAGCCCCGGGGCCGGCACGAACTCCTCAATGGTGACGAAGCCGTGACCCAGCAGGTGGCGACAGACGCCCCGGGCCAGGATCTGCCCCGGTTGTGGAACGGCACGCGGCCGCGACAGCGCCTCGGCCGAAAGCGCGTCATCGGGCAGCGCGGCGACGCGGCGCTCCCCCTCTTCCCAGTCATCCCAATCATCAGGCATGGTCGCCATCATGAACAATCTGGCAACACGCTTCAAGCGGCGAAAGCCCGCATGCCGCCCCTTGTCACGTCCCCGGTACGATCCTAGATGTGGTCGCGGCGGGTTCTGCTCTTCTCGTGCCAAGGGGTCAAATTCCAGAGGCCTTAAGCAATTCCACGGGAGCTGGCTCTGTTCGGACCCTGGTTCGATTACCTGGCGCCCACCTGTATACACAGGTCCCCGGGAATTCTCACCCCTACGGTCGCTGCGGTTCCCGCCACCTTTCCAGCGAGCCCATGACATAGCCCCGAGGTCCGATGGCGCGGCAACTGCCGTGCGGCTTCGGAGCACCCTGAATGTCATGATATGCCTGAGGCTGCCGCCTTGGAGGCTGGGACATGATTCTCTCGACCATCGGATACGAATCCGCGACGCTGCCGGAGGTGATCGCGAAGCTGCGCATCGCGGGCGTGGAGGTGGTCATCGATGTCCGGGCCGTGGCTGCCTCGCGGCGGGCCGGGTTCTCCAAGACCATGCTGCGCGCGTCGCTGGAGGCCGAGGGCATCGCCTACGAGCATCTGCGGGGGCTCGGCACGCCCAAGCCGGGGCGGGAAGCGGCCCGTCGGGGCCGCATCACCGAAATGGAAGCGATCTTCGACGCGCATATGCAGTCGCCCGAGGCGCAGGACGGCCTTGCCTTGGCAATAGCCATCGCCCGGGAGCGGCACGCGGCGCTGCTGTGCTTCGAGGCCTGCGCCAAGGGCTGCCATCGCCGGATCGTGGCAGAGAGGATGCGTGAGGCCACGGGGTGCGAGATCGACAATCTTTAGTTCCGAGCCGCTCTGCGGCGCATTATCCGCAATCCCCTCCGGCTGCCGACATGCAAAAGGGCGCAGCCAGCGGCCGCGCCCCTCGAAATGCGATGCTCCTGGGCCGGTCAGAACGCCTCCGGCCGCGCCTCCCGCGCCATGTGATCGAGCACGGCGTTGACGAATTTCGATTCCTTGCCATCGGGGTAGAACGCCTTGGCGATCTCCACGAACTCCACGATCACCACCTTGGGCGGCGTCACCTTGCCGAGCAGCTCGGCCCCGGCCGCACGGAACAGCGCCCTGAGCGTCGGGTCGATCCGCGCGATCGGCCATTTGGCGACCAGCGCGCGATGGGTCATCTGGTCGATCTTGGCCTGCTCTTCGACCGCGCCCTCCATCAGGTTGCGGAAGGTGGCGAGATCGCCCTCCTCCCACTCCACCTCGTCATAGGTGGCGCCGAAGCGATGCGTTTCGAACTCGCGCATCACCCGGTCGACGGTCTGGCCCGCGGCCTCCATCTGGAACAGCGCCTGCACCGCATACATCCGCGAGGCCGAGCGCATGCGCCGCTTCTGGGTGTTCGATTCGGCCATCAGCCCTCTCCCAGCCGATCGGCGGTGAAGCCGAGGCCCTTGTCCTTGCGCGCGAGCTTGCGCGACAGCGCGACGAGATGCAGCGCAGCCGCCGCCGCGCCGCCGCCCTTGTTCTGACCCTGCGGATCGGCGCGCACCGCCGCCTGCTCGTAATTCTCGACGGTCAGGATGCCGTTGCCGATGCAGATCCCCTGCAGGCCCAGCAGCGTCAGACCGCGCGAGCTGTCGTTGCACACGGTGTCGTAATGCGTGGTCTCGCCGCGGATCACGCAGCCCAGCGCGACGAAGCCGTCATATTCGCCCATCCGGGCGGCGATGCCGATGGCCGAGGGCAGTTCCAGCGCGCCCGGCATCTCGACGACCTCGTAGGTGCCGCCAGCGGCCTCGACCTCGGCCATGGCACCGGCGACGAGATTGTCGGCGATGTCCTTGTAATAGGGGGCGACGACGATGAGGATCTTGGGACCCTCGTCGAATTCGGGACGCGCGAGCGCGTGGTGGGTGGGGCCGGCCATCATCCGATCTCCGAGATCTTGCGGGTGTCGATGATCTCGAGCCCGTAGGCGTCGAGCCCGACCACGCGGGGTTTGGGGGAGTTGGTCAGCAGCACGATCCGCGACAGGCCGAGGGCCGAGAGGATCTGCGCGCCGAGACCGTATTGCCGGAGCACGTGCGGCGAATGCTCCTCGGTGGTGGCGAGTTTCATGTGCAGGTCGCGCAGGAGCACCAGCACGCCGCGCCCTTCTTCGGCGATGACCTGCATCGCGTCGCCGAATTCACGTGCCCGGCCCTTGGGGCCGGTGCCCACCACGTCGAGCATCGGATCGAGCGTGTGCATCCGCGTCAGCACCGGCGCATCGCCCGAGATGTCACCCTTGATCAGCGCGATGTGCTCGGCGCCCTGGGTGGTGTCGGTGTAGACGCGCAGGGTCCAGTCGCCGCCGAACTCGCTCTGGATCTGCTGCTCGTCGCGCAGCCGCACGAGGTTGTCGTGGCGCCGGCGATAGGCGATCAGGTCGCTGATCGTGCCGATCTTGAGCGCGTGCTTCTGCGCGAAGGCGACGAGGTCGGGCAGACGGGCCATGGTCCCGTCCTCCTTCATGATCTCGCAGATCACCCCGGAGGGGTTCAGCCCCGCGAGACGCGAGATGTCGACGGCGGCCTCGGTATGACCGGCGCGCACCAGCACCCCGCCCTCGCGGGCGCGCAGCGGGAACACGTGGCCCGGCGTGGCGATGTCGGCGGCGGTCTTCGAGGCGTCGATCGCCACCGCCACGGTGAGCGCCCGGTCATGCGCCGAGATGCCGGTCGAGACGCCGTCGCGCGCCTCGATCGAGACCGTGAAGGCGGTCTCGTGGCGCGAGGAGTTGTTGGTGGACATCAAGGGCAGCCCCAGCGCATCGATGCGCGAGCCCGGCATCGACAGGCAGATCAGGCCGCGGCCATGGGTGGCCATGAAGTTGATCGCGTCGGGCGTCGCCATCTGCGCCGGGATCACCAGGTCGCCTTCGTTCTCGCGGTCCTCGTGATCGACGAGAATGAACATGCGCCCGTTGCGCGCGTCGTTGATGATCTCCTCGATCGGGCTGATCGCGTCGGACCAGTCGCGCTCCACGGGGCCTGGGGTCTCGAAGCTTTCGGTCACTGGCGATTCCTGACGATATTGGGGCCGAGGCGGGGATGCTGGTGCAGATAACGGCTGGGGCCGGTTTTGCAAAGCCCGCAAGGCTGCGCGCCGGGTTGACCTCGCGCGGGGAGCATGTGCGCTCAGCGCGGCGGCCAGCCCTCCGGCGCACTCTTGAGTCCCGCCAGCACCGCGTCGAGCGCGGCGCGCGGCGCGATGGCCAGCATCAAAGGCGCGTCGACCCGCAGCCGCACGGGCCCGGTCACCTCGTTCGAGGTGCCGATGCGTTGCGCCGGCGAGAAGGCGATGCCCGCCGTGGGCCAGCGCAGCCCCTCGGAGACGCAGCCGACCTCGCCCATCGGGAACAGCGAGAAGGGCTGTCCCGGCATGATGTCGAGCGCGATCTCGGGCGGGCAGAGAAACACCAGGCTCTCGGTACCGATCAGCAGACAGCGCCGGTCGGGCCGCGCCGCGAGCACGTGAAACGCCGCCAACTCGTGGTCCAGACGACCGCCGGTAAAGCCCACCGCCAGCACCAACCCCGCCTCGATGCTCCTGAGCGCCTTGTCGAAATCGGTGCTGTCCTGCTCGGCGATCTCGTGCAGCCGGTCGGCGAAACGGGCGGCGGCATCGCCGAGGCTGTCCATGTCGCCGATCACGGCGCGGGGCTCCAGCCCGGCAGCGGCGGCGTGGCGCGCGCCGCCATCGGCCGCGACGAGCACCGGCGCGCGCGCCAGAGCCAGCGCGAGGTCCCCCTCGCCGAGGGCCCCGCCCCCCAATAGAGTAACCTCATTGGCGCACTGGACAATCGTCACGGCCTTCCCCCATCATCCCCGCGAACCAAACGGTCGGCCGCGGTTTTGCCATGAAATCATCCCACGGCCACCCATGTCGTGATCCCGTTTCAAACCTATTCACTGCTACATCGGGACGGACAGGGTAGAAAGCGAGCACTCAGATGGTTGGATCAAGCAAGATACTCACGGTGTCCTACGGGACCTTTTCCTGCACGCTGGAGGGGTTCGACGACTCGTTCGACACGATGAAGGCCATCGCCGAGTATTTCCGCGATCTGGCCGCCGATGACCGTTACTTCGGGGCCGAACCCCCGACCCCGGATGCTGAGATGCTGGCGCGCATCGCCGAACGCGAGGTCGCACGCCGGGTCGAGGCCCGCACCGAATCGAGCGGCATCGTGTTGCGCGCGGGTCAGGCCCTGCCGCCGATGGCCCCGACGGCCAGCCCGGCGCCCCAGCCTTCCGCGCAACCCGCTCCGCAGGCCCAGCCGGCCCCCGCGCCCGAAGCGCAGGAGCAGGACGAGCCGCAGGCGGAACCCGTGCCGCAGCCCGCCGCCGAGGCGCCGCGCGAGGCCGAGCCGCAGCCGACCCAGCAACCCGCCCAGGCGGAACGCCCCGCCGCGCCGCAGGGGGCGCCGCGTCCCGAAACCGCCGAGCAGGCGCCCGCCCCGGCGCAGCCGCGCCCTGCCCCGCAGCGCCCGGCCATGGATGGCGACAGCGTCGCGGCCAAGCTACAGCGCATCCGCGCCGTGGTCGGCCGCCAGCCTTCCTTTGCCAGCGATGAGGAGGAGGAGGACATCGCGCCCGCCTCCCGCCAGCGCCCCGCCGCCGGGCTGTTCGACACCGCCCCCGTCCGGACCCCCAGGCCCGCCGCTCCGCAACCGGCCGCGACCGAGCCCGCAGCGGAGAAGGAGCAGAAGCAGGAGCCCGCGGAGGCCGAATCCTCTTCGGCCCAGTCGAGCGAGCCGGCGGCGGAACAGACCGACGCGGCGCGCCCGGCACGCGCCCGCGTGGTGCGGATGCGCAAGGCCGATTTCGAACGCGCCGTCGCGCGCGGTGAAGCGCATCGGGCCGTGAGCGAGGCGACCGAAGCCGCGCCATCCCAAGCCGAAGCCTCGGACGCGGTTTCCGACGACGCGGATGCCGACGCCGACATCATGGAGGCCCTTGCACGGCAGGGCGCCGAGGAGGCCGCACGCGAGACGGATGAGACGGCAGCCGCCGCCGAAACCTCGCAGGAGGACATGACGCCTTCGACCAGCGAGGACGCGGACCTGTCGGCCGAGGCCGAGCGGGCGTTGCTCGAAGAGCTGGCGGCGCTGGAGCGCGAGATGGGCGTCGGCCAGGATGGCCCCGCCTCCCAGGAGATCGCGGCAGACGAATCGTCCGTCCCGGAGAGCGAGGCCGAGAGCGCCGAAATCGAAACCCGTGATGCGGATGCCGATCTCGAAGCCGCGGTGGCGGCGCTGTCGGACGAGGATGAGGATCAGGACGACGCGGCGGCACCGACCGAGACTTCGGCCGAGGCCAAACCCGATGAAGACGAGGCCGTCGAAGCCGAGGTCAAGGTCGAGGCACCGCAGGACGATGTCGCGGGCGCGGCCCGGTCGGCGGCGCATCATGCGCTGGCCACCGACGAGGCGGACCTGTCGCGCATCATGTCCGCCACGGATGCCCGCATGGCGGACCCCGAAACTGGCCGCCGCCGCGAATCGATCTCGCAGCTCAAGGCCGCCGTCGCCGCCACCGAGGCCGCCCGCCGGCTGGGAGATGTGGAACGCCCCGCAAAGGTGGAGGAAGCGTTCCGCGACGATCTGCGCCAAGCGGTCCGGCCGCGCCGACCGGCGCTGCCGCCGCGCGGTCACGACGAGGCCGCAGAGGCCCGGCCCGAGCGGCCGCGCCCCGCGCCGCTCAAGCTGGTTGCCGCCCAGCGCGTCGATCTGAGCGACGCGCCCTCGCAGGAGCGCGCCGCACCGGTGCGGCCGCGCCGGGTCTCCGTCGCCGATGCCAGCGAACCGGCGCCGCAGCCCGCCCGCCCCGCAGCCAGTGCGGAGCCGATCTCGGCCCCGACCCCTTCCGAGAGCTTCTCGGCCTTCGCGGCGCGAATGGGCGCGCAGGAGCTGGGCGAACTTCTCGAAGCCGCCGCCGCCTATGCCGCCTTCATCGAGGGGGCCGAGGATGTCTCGCGCCCGCAACTGATGGAGCGGGTGCGCGAGGCCAGCCCGGAACCGGTCAGCCGCGAGGACGGGCTGCGCAGCTTCGGCACGCTGTTGCGGCAGGGTGCGCTGACGCGGGTGCGCAGCGGCCGCTTCGCCGTGGCGCCGTCGAGCCGCTTCAACCCGCAGCGCCGCGCCGGCTGAGCTTGGCCACATGACATGCGAAAAAGGGCGGCACCGCACGGTGCCGCCCTTTTTCGCGTTTCGACTCGACGCCGGTCTCAGCCGTCGTCGCGCTCTTCCGGATCGGCCTTGCCGACGCCGAGAAAGATCCGTCGGAACGGCAACGCCCAGACCAGGCCGAGGCTGACATAGATCGCCAGCTCGACCAGGATCGAGGGCCGCTCGATCAGCCCGACCAGCGTGATCGCCACCACGATGTAGCCCGGCAGGCCGACCAGCAGAATCAGGAGCGACAGACGTCGCCGCGCCTTGTGGCTGAGCTTTCGCGCCATGCCCGCCTCAGTCCGAGAAAGGATCGGTGACGAGGATCGTGTCGTCACGCTCGGGGCTGGTCGAGACCATCGCCACCGGGCACTGGATCAGCTCCTCGATGCGGCGGATGTACTTAATCGCCTGCGCCGGCAGATCGGCCCAGCTGCGCGCGCCCGCGGTGCTTTCCTGCCAGCCCGGCATCTCCTCGTAGATCGGGGTGCAGCGCGCCTGACGATCGGCGGCGGTGGGCAGGTAATCGTAGCGCTCGCCATCCAGCTCGTAGCCGGTGCAGATCTTCAGCGTCTCGAAGCCGTCGAGCACGTCGAGCTTGGTCAGCGCGATGCCCGACACGCCGGAGGTGGCGCAGGTCTGGCGCACCAGGCAGGCGTCGAACCAGCCGCAGCGACGCTTGCGCCCCGTGGTGGTGCCGAACTCGTGACCGCGCTCGCCTAGCCGTTGGCCGTCATCATCGTGCAGCTCGGTCGGGAACGGGCCCTCGCCGACGCGGGTGGTATAGGCCTTGACGATGCCCAGCACGAAGTCGATCGCGCCCGGGCCGATGCCGGTGCCGGTGGCGGCCTGCCCCGAGATCACGTTCGAGGAGGTAACGAAGGGATAGGTGCCGAAATCGATGTCGAGCAGCGCGCCTTGCGCGCCTTCGAACAGGATCCGCTCCCCGGCGCGGCGGCGCTCGGTCAGCACCTTCCAGACGGGGGCCGCGTATTCGAGGATCGCCGGCGCGATCTCGCGCAGCTGCGCCAGCACAGCGTCGCGGTCGATCGGTTCGAGCCCGAGACCGGCGCGCAGCGCGTTGTGATGCACCAGCGCCCGGTCGACGCGCAGTTCGAGCGTCGCGTCGTCGGCGAGGTCGGCGACGCGGATCGCCCTGCGGCCGACCTTGTCCTCATAGGCGGGCCCGATGCCGCGCCCGGTGGTACCGATCTTGGCGACGGTGTTGAGCCCCTCACGTGCCCGGTCGAGCTCACCGTGGAAGGGCAGGATGAGCGGCGTGTTCTCGGCGATCATCAGCGTTTCGGGCGTGATCTCGACGCCTTGGCCGCGAATGCCCTCGATCTCCTTCAGAAGATGCCAGGGGTCGAGCACGACACCATTGCCGATCACCGAGAGCTTGCCGCCGCGCACGACGCCGGAGGGCAGCGCGTGCAGCTTGTAGACCTCGCCACCGACGACCAGCGTGTGGCCCGCGTTATGACCGCCCTGGAACCGCGCGATCACGTCGGCGCGCTCGGACAGCCAGTCCACGATCTTGCCCTTGCCCTCGTCGCCCCACTGGGTGCCGACGACCACCACATTCGCCATGGACGTACCCTCTCCGGTCTTTCAATCCGGCGTCCCTATAGCGCCGGGCGCGGCTCCGCGAAACCGCAAACTGGCCCGCGACCTCCGGCCCCGCCCACTTCGGGGTTGCGACAGAGGCCGCCCTCTTCTAGATACGGCGCGTTCCGCCCCACCCCGCCGCACGCAGAGGTCCGCATGGAAAACGTCGTCCTGATCGTCCACCTGATCCTCGCCTTGTCGCTGATCGGCGTGGTTCTGCTGCAGCGTTCCGAAGGCGGCGGCCTCGGCATGGGCGGTGGCGGCGGCGGCGTGATGTCGGGCCGCGCGGCCGCGACCGCGCTGGGCAAGGTCACTTGGGGCCTCGCCGCGGCCTTCATCGTCACCTCGATCGCGCTGACGATCATCGCCGCCGAGAACTCGGCCGGCGGTTCGGTGCTCGACCGGCTGACCGCCGGGACCCCGGCGGAAGAGGATGCGCCCGCCACCGATCTGGGTGACAGCCTGCTGCCGCCCGCGCCGACCGACGGCCCCGTCGTGCCGCTGGCCGAGTAAAGGCCACCCACAACCACTGGGCGTTGGCCGATTTCGGCCACATGATCTTGCGCCCCCGGTTGCGGTCACGGGCCGAATCCGGATATCCTCAAATCCCGTGATGCCGCGAAGCCTTCGTTTCGCGGCAGTCTTCCATTCGATGCTCATTCGACGATCACGGGGTACTTCCGACCATGGCGCGTTACATCTTCATCACCGGCGGCGTTGTCTCCTCGCTCGGCAAGGGACTGGCCTCGGCGGCGCTGGGTGCGCTCTTGCAGGCGCGCGGCTACACGGTCCGGCTGCGCAAGCTCGACCCCTATCTCAACGTCGATCCCGGTACGATGAGCCCGTTCGAGCATGGCGAGGTCTTCGTCACCGATGACGGCGCCGAGACCGATCTCGATCTCGGCCATTACGAGCGCTTCACCGGCGTCGCGGCGCGGCGCACCGACAGCGTGTCGTCGGGCCGGATCTATTCGAACGTGCTGGAGAAGGAACGCCGCGGCGACTACCTCGGCAAGACGATCCAGGTGATCCCGCACGTCACCAACGAAATCAAGGACTTCCTCTCGATCGGCGCCGACGAGGTCGATTTCCAGCTCTGCGAGATCGGCGGCACGGTCGGCGACATCGAGGGTCTGCCCTTCTTCGAGGCGATCCGCCAATTCGCGCAGGAGCGGCCGCGCGGCCAGTGCATCTTCATGCATCTGACGCTGCTGCCCTATGTCGCCGCCTCCGGCGAGCTGAAGACCAAGCCGACGCAGCACTCGGTCAAGGAACTGCGCTCGATCGGCATCGCGCCCGACGTGCTGGTCTGCCGCTCCGAGCACCCGATCCCGGAAAAAGAGCGCGAGAAGATCGGCCTCTTCTGCAACGTGCGCAAGGAGAGTGTGATCGCGGCCTACGACCTCAAATCGATCTACGAGGCGCCGCTGGCCTATCACCGCGAGGGGCTCGACCAGGCCGTGCTCGACGCCTTCGGCATCGCGCCCGCGCCCAAGCCGAACCTCGCGCGCTGGCACGACGTGAACGACCGACTGACCCATGCCGAGGGCGAGGTGAAGGTCGCGATCGTCGGCAAATACGTGCAGCTCGAGGACGCCTACAAGTCGATCAAGGAGGCGCTGACCCATGGCGGCATGGCCAACCGGGTGCGCGTGACGGTCGAATGGGTCGACAGCGAGCGCTTCGACCAGGAGGACCCAGCCCCACATCTCGAGGGCTACCATGCGATTCTCGTGCCCGGCGGCTTTGGCGAGCGCGGCACCGAGGGCAAGATCAAGACAGCCCAGTTCGCGCGTGAGCGCGGTATTCCCTATCTGGGCATCTGCCTCGGCATGCAGCTCGCGGTGATCGAGGCGGCGCGCAACGTGGCGGGCTTCAAGACCGCCGGATCGGAGGAGTTCGACCACGAGGCCGGCAAGCGCCGCTTCGAGCCGGTCGTCTACCACCTCAAGGAGTGGATTCAGGGCAACCACGTGGTCGAGCGGGCAGTGACCGACGACAAGGGCGGCACGATGCGGCTCGGCGCCTACACCGCCGCGCTGGCCGAGGGCAGCCGCGTCGCCGAGGTCTACGGTGCGAGCCGCATCGAAGAGCGCCACCGTCACCGCTACGAGGTCGACACCAAGTATCGCGAAGCGCTCGAGGCCAAGGGGCTGTGCTTCTCGGGCATGTCGCCCGATGGCCGCCTGCCCGAGATCGTCGAGTGGAAGGACCATCCGTGGTTCATCGGCGTACAGTTCCATCCTGAGCTGAAATCCAAGCCCTTCGCGCCGCATCCGCTCTTTGCCGATTTCGTGCGCGCCGCCGTGGAAACCTCGCGGCTGGTCTGAGTACGGCGTCTTCGGAATTCGAAAGGGCCGGTCCGAGAGGACCGGCCCTTTTCATATTTGCTTCAAGTGTCCCGTTCGACCGTAACGAGATGCGGCGCGAGGCCCGCCCCCAGGCCATGCCGTGCAGCCGAGGGACAAAGCCCGCCTGATTCAGAACCGGAAATCGATCCGCCGGGTGATCCCCAGCCGCGCGCCGAGTTGTTCCTCATCCTCGGTGATGGGGCTGTCGGCGGCGTCGTTCAGCAGCCGCTCATAGGTGACGGCGCCGTCGAGCCCCCAGTCCTCGCTGAACGCGTAGATGCCGCCGACCTCGACGCCGGCCGAGATCAGCCCGCCATCGGCATCGAAGCCCGGCGTGCCGAAATAGGTCTGGGCGTAGTCGTCCTCGGCGAAGAGCGCGCGCGGCCCGGCGCGCAGGGTCAGCCGCTCGGTCGGGTAGGCATAGACGTCGGCGCCCAGCTCGGCCACGAAGCTTTCATGCCCGCCGAAACCGCGCCGGACATCCGCGAAAACGCCGAAATTGCGGGTGTCGTATCCCGCGCCCAGACCCAGCTCCAGCGCCGCATCGACGTCGTCGAGCCCGGCCACGCCGTCGACATCATCGGCGTCGCGCTCGCCGATATAGCGGAACGAGCCGCGCAGCCCGAAGCCGGTCGAGACGAAATCCGGGTCGTCATTCCCGATGTCGAGGGGGCCGAAGCGCAGCCGGTCGAGCGCGAAACCGAGATCCGGGCCGGTCTGGTAATCATCCGAGCCGAAATACTCCGGCGAGACCGCGACGCCGCCGCGCAGCGTGAAGGCGAGCACCCGGCCGTGGGCCGCCGGTGCGGGCGCGGCGGGCACGATGACCGGATCGGCGACCGGCTGATCCAGCGCCCCCGCCATGGCAGGCAGAGGTGCGAGGGCGATGGCGAGAAGCGGGAGGCGGCGCATGACGGGTCCTTTTCGATGAGGCTTGGCCCGAAAGATACGCCGCGCGGGCGGCGAGGCAAACCGCGCAGGCATATCCCCCGCACGCGTGGCGCGCGGGCAACTCCCTAGCGCGCTCGACGTGCGGGCCACGGCTTGCCCCGCGCCCGCCCCGCCGCTAGTGCGGGGCCCGAAGGAGACGCCCATGCTGTCCTACCAGCACGCCTATCACGCCGGGAACCTCGCCGATGTGCACAAGCACGCGCTGCTGGCATGGATGCTCGCCTATCTGACGCGCAAGCCGAAACCGCTGAGCTATATCGAGAGCCATGCGGGGCGCGCGCTCTACAGGCTCGACGCGGCCGAGGCCGCCAAGACCGGCGAGGCGGCGCAGGGCATCGCCCGGGTGGCGGGCTGGTTCGCCCCCGACCACCCCTATGCCCGGGTTCTGGAGGCGACCCGTGCCGAGCACGGCGCCCATGCCTATCCGGGTTCACCCGAGATCGCGGCGCGGCTGCTGCGCGCCGACGACCGGCTGCACCTCGCCGAGCTGCATCCGCAGGAACACGCGGCACTGCAGGCCGCCATGGCGGGCCGCGCCCAGGTGCACCGCCGCGACGGCATAGAGATGGCGGTGGCGCTGACCCCGCCGGAGCCGAGGCGTGGCGTGCTGCTGATCGACCCGAGTTGGGAGATCAAGGAGGATTACCGCGCCATCCCGCAGGCGATGCGGCGGATTTCGAAGAAATGGCCGGTCGGCACCCTCGTGCTGTGGTACCCCCTTTTGCGCGACGCGCCGCACGCGCCGATGCTGCGGACGCTAGAGCGCGACATTCCCGACGGCGTGCGCCACGAGGTCGCCTTTCCCCCGGCCCGCGCCGGGCATGGCATGACCGGCTCGGGCCTCTTCGTGGTCAACCCGCCCTACGGCTTCCACGCGCAGGCGCAATGGCTGAGCGCGCGCTTCGCGACGCTGATGCCGCAGCGCTGAGCCCTTTTCCCCGGGCCGGGGGCGGCTATATTCGCTCCCATGTTTGCAGATCTCATCCGCCGCCTCACCGATCCCGCGCCCGAGCGCCTTCCCGATGCCGATGCGCGTCTCGCGCTGGGTGCACTTTTGGTGCGGATTGCCCGCGCCGACGGGCAGTACAGCGCCGAGGAGGCGCGGCGCATCGACCGGATCCTCGGGACGCGCTACGCCCTGAGCGACGGCGCGGCCGCGGCGCTGCGAGCCGATTGCGAGGTCATGGAGGCGGAGGCCCCCGACACGGTGCGCTTTACCCGCGCGATCAAGGATGCGGTCTCCTACGAGGAGCGCGAGGCGGTGATCGAGGCGCTGTGGGAGGTGGTTCTGGCCGATGGGCAGCGCGACGAGGAGGAGGACGCGCTGATGCGGATGGTCGCGCCAATGCTCGGCGTCTCGGATCCCGACAGCGCCCGCGCCCGCCAACGCGCCGCAGGACGAATGCAAAGTTGAGAAAACCGATTTTCCGTGGCGTGCCTGACGCCGGGGCAAAGGGCTAGGCCCCGTTGCATTTCTTGCGAAACTGTCCCCTACTCTCTCGCCAGACAGGGGACATGAGAGCACGTGAGCGACACCAAACCGGTCATCGAGATCCGCGATCTGCATAAATCCTACGGGTCCCTCGAGGTTCTCAAGGGCGTGGACATCAGCGCGCCCGCCGGGCACGTCGTGTCGATGATCGGCTCCTCGGGATCGGGCAAGTCGACGCTGCTGCGCTGCTGCAACTTGCTTGAGGACAGCCAGCAGGGCGAGGTGATCTTCGAGGGCGAGCCGGTGCGCTGGAAGGGTCAGGGGCTGCATCGCCGCCCCGCCGACCCCAAGCAGGTGACGCGCATCCGCACCAACCTCGCCATGGTGTTCCAGCAGTTCAACCTCTGGGCCCATATGACGATCCTGCAGAACGTCATGGAGGCGCCGGTGACGGTGCTGGGCCGCGACCGGGCCGAGGTCGAGGCCAAGGCGCGCGAATATCTCGACAAGGTCGGCATCGGCGACAAGGCGGATGCCTGGCCCGCGCAGCTTTCGGGCGGCCAGCAGCAGCGCGCCGCGATCGCCCGCGCGCTGTGCATGGAGCCGCGCGCTCTGCTGTTCGACGAGCCGACCTCGGCGCTCGACCCCGAACTGGAGCAGGAGGTGGTGCGCGTGATCAAGGACCTCGCCGAAGAGGGCCGCACCATGATCATCGTTACCCATGACATGCGCATGGCGCATGACGTGGCCGACCACGTGGTGTTCCTGCACCAGGGCCTGATCGAGGAGCAGGGCCCGCCCGCCGAGCTGTTCGGCAACCCAAAGTCAGAGCGGCTGCGGCAATTCCTGTCGCATTCCGCCCCGCATCCGCAGCCCGCCTGAGAGCGGGCGCGGTTCTTTCCCCAACAGGAGACCACCCCAAGATGAAGACGCTGATCCTCACCACCGCTGCGCTCGCCCTGAGCGCCGGTGCCGCGCTGGCCGAAAGCCACATGCAGACCGTGCGCATGGGCACCGAGGGCGCCTACCCTCCGTACAACTTCCTCAACGATGCCGGCGAGGTCGACGGGTTCGAGCGCGAGGTCGGCGACGAGATCTGCGCCCGCGCCGAGCTTTCCTGCGAATGGGTCACCAATGATTGGGACTCGATCATTCCGAACCTCGTGTCGGGCAACTACGACACGATCATCGCGGGCATGAGCATCACCGACGAGCGCGACGAGGTCATCGACTTCACGCAGAACTACTTCCCGCCCGCCGCCTCCGCCTATGCCGCGCCCTCCGAGGACGTGGACCTCGAGGGCGGCGTGATCTCGGCGCAGGCGACCACGATCCAGGCCGGCCATGTCGCCGATAGCGGCGCCGCGCTTCTGGAATTCGCGACCCCCGACGAGGCCGTGGCCGCGGTGCGCAACGGCGAGGCCGACGCGGTCTTCGCCGACAAGGACTTCCTCGCGCCGATCGTCGAATCCTCGGGCGGCGAGCTGATCTTCGTGGGCGAGGACGTGCCGCTGGGCGACGGCATCGGCGTCGGCCTGCGCGAGAGCGACGCCGAGCTGCGCGACAAGCTCGACGCGGCGATCCAGTCGATGAAGGATGACGGCTCGCTCAACGAGCTGATCCTCAAGTGGTTCGGCGAAGACGCCAAGACCTTCGAGTGACCTGACCTGCGGGGCGGCCCCGCGCCGCCCCGCTAGAGAGCCCCCATGTTCGCATCCTGCGCCGATCCCGAAACGCTGTCCGGCCTGAGCTGGCTGATGTGCTACCTGACCACGGGCAAGCACCTCGCCTTCTATGGCGCCTTCGGCACCGTGCTGCTGCTGCTGGCGATCACCGCCCCGGTGGCGCTGCTGTTCGGCTTCGGCGGCGCGGTAGCGGCGCGCTCGCGCTTCGCGCCGCTGTCGTGGCTGGGCCGCGGCTACATCGCCGTGGTGCGCGGCGTGCCCGACATCGCCTTCTTCCTGTTCTTCGTGATCGCGCTCGACCAGGGCATCGAATGGCTGCGCCACAAGGCGAAATGCCCCGATTGGGACCAGCCGATCCGGCAGGGCAACGATTTCATCGTCTGCGCCGAGGCCAAGATGCCGCTCTCGACCTCGGCCCAATGGGTGCACGAGGTCTACGGCTTCTGGCTCGCCGTCTTCACCTTCGCCCTCGTCTTCGGCGCCTTCGCGGCCAACGTGCTGTTCGGCGCGATGCGCGCCGTCCCCCGTCCCCAGATCGAGACCGCCGAGGCCTATGGCATGACCCGCGCGCAGGTGTTCCGCCGTATCCTGGTGCCACAGATGTGGGTCTATGCCCTGCCCGGTCTCTCGAATCTGTGGATGGTGCTGATCAAGGCCTCGCCGCTGCTGTTCCTCCTGGGCGTCGAGGACATCGTCTACTGGGCCCGCGAGCTCGGCTCGACCAAGACGCCGCAATTCACCGACTACCCGCATGGCGACTGGCGGATGTGGTACTTCCTGTTCCTGCTGGTCTTCTATCTCGGCTTCACCCGGATCTCCGAGATCGTGCTCGACCGCATCATGCTGCGGCTCAGCCACGGGCAGGAGACGCTCGCCAACCACAAGCGCACCGGACCCATCGGCATGAACAAGGCGGGCCCGCCATGATCTGCTACGACACCCTCATGGATTACGGGCTGCGCTCGCTCGGCTATGGCGAGCGGCTGCTGCCGCGCTCGGATTTCACGCTGTGCCAGCAATTCGTGCTGATCGGTTCGGGCATGATCTGGAACGTCTATTTCGGCATCGTGGCGCTCCTGTCGGGCTTCGCGCTCGCCACCGCGCTCGCGGTGGGCAAGGCCTCGGCCTCGCCATGGTTCCGCAAGCCCGCCGAGTGGGTGATCTTCCTGTTTCGCGGCTCGCCGCTCTTCATCCAGTTCTTCTTCGCCTATTTCCTGTTCCTGTCGCTCAAGGGGCAGGTCCCGGCCTTCGACGCGCTGACCTCCGCATGGCTCGGCGCCGCCGTGGTGCTGTTCTTCAACACCGCCGCATATTCGGGCGAGATCTTCTACGGCGCGCTGCGCTCGGTGCCCCGCGGCGAGGTCGAGGCGGCGGACGCCTACGGGCTGTCGGGCTGGAGCAAGTTCCGCCGGGTGATCTGGCCCACCACGCTGCGGCTGGCATGGCCCGCCTACACCAACGAGGCGATCTTCCTGTTCCACGCCACGACGCTGGTGTTCTTCTCGGGCTTTCCCGCGTCGCGGCAGCAGGGCGACGCGCTCTACTACGCCTCCTATTTCGCGGACAAGACCTTCAACCCCTTCGTGCCCTACCCGATCCTCGCGGGGTATTTCGTGCTGCTGACGCTGGTGGTGATCGGCGTGATGGGGATGATCGGGCGGCGCCTGAACCGCCACCTGCCAAGCGCGGCGCCGCGCCGGGCGCGGGGCTTCGGGTTGTTGATGCGCTGAGACGCGCACCGCTTGCCCCGGCCCCCTGCCCGGTCTAGCTTCCGTGGTATTCACAGACACGGTGCTTCATGCAGATCGGCATACTCGAAACAGGCCATGCGCCAGACGCGCTGCGCCCGGAACTTGGCGACTATTCGGACCTGTTCGAGCGGCTGCTCGACGGGCATGGCTTCGCCTTCCGTCGCTACGATGTGGAGGCGATGGAGTTTCCGGACGGCCCGGAGGACTGCGCCGGCTGGCTCATCACCGGCTCCAAGCACGGCGCCTACGAGGACCATCCCTTCATCGCGCCGCTGGAGGCGTTGATCCGGGAGATTCACGGGAAACGGATGCCGCTCGTGGGCGTCTGCTTCGGCCACCAGATCATCGCGCAGGCGCTCGGCGGCCGGGTTGAGAAGTTCGACCGGGGCTGGTCGGTGGGCCGCAAGACCTATGACTTCGAAGGCCGTGAGATCGCGCTCAACGCCTGGCATCAGGACCAAGTGGTCGAGCGCCCCGAGGGCGCGCGTGTCGTTGCCTCGAACGATTTCTGCGCCCATGCGGCGCTGGCCTGGGACGACCACGTCTTCACCGTCCAACCGCATCCCGAATTCGGCGCCCGCTTCATCGAGGGGCTCGCCACGACCCGCGCCATCGGCGTGGTGCCGCAGGAGCAGATCGACGAGGCGCTCGCCAATCTCGACAAGCCGGTCGATGCCGACGTGCTGGCCGCGCGCATGGCCCGCGTGCTGAAGGGGGCCGCATGAACTGGATCGACGAGATCCCCGAAGCCGCCCGCCTCTATCTCGACCAGCACCGCCTCGACGAGGTGGAGTGCGTGATCGCCGACCTGCCGGGCATCGCCCGGGGCAAGGCGGTCCCCGCGGCAAAGTGGGAGAAGCAGCAGTTCTTCCACCTGCCGAACTCGATCTTCTTCCAGACCATCACCGGGGATTGGGGCGAGGCGGCGGGCCCGGAGGGCTTCGTCGAGCCCGACATGATCCTCAAGCCCGACCTCGCCACCACCACCGCTGCGCCCTGGGCCGCCGACGGCACGCTGCAGGTGATCCACGACGCCTATGACCAGAAGGGCCGACCGGTCGGCTGCGCGCCGCGCAACGTCCTGAAGCGCGTCGTCGATCTCTACAAGGCCGAGGGCTGGACCCCGGTGGTGGCACCCGAAATGGAGTTCTACCTCGTCGGCAAGAACGTCGACCCGGCCAAGGCGATCGAGCCGATGCTGGGCCGCACCGGCCGCCCCGCCGCCGCGCGGCAGGCCTACTCGATGACCGCGGTGGACGAATACGGCCCCGTGATCGACGACATCTACGAATATGCCGAGATCCAGGGCTTCGAGATCGACGGCATCACGCAAGAGGGCGGCGCCGGCCAGCTCGAGATCAACCTGCGCCATGGCGACCCGGTGAAGCTCGCCGACGAGGTGTTCTTCTTCAAGCGGTTGATCCGCGAGGCGGCGCTGAAGCATGACTGCTTCGCCACATTCATGGCCAAGCCGATCGAGGGCGAGCCCGGTTCGGCCATGCATGTCCACCACTCGATCATCGACGCCAAGGGGCGCAACCTGTTCACCGGCCCGCAAGGCGGCGAGACCGACGCCTTCTTCAACTTCATCGGCGGTCTGCAGGAGCACATGCCGAGCGTGATCGCGATGATCGCGCCCTATGTGAACTCGTTCCGCCGCTACGTGCGCGACCACGCTGCGCCAATCAACCTCGAATGGGGCCGCGACAACCGCACCACCGGCATCCGGGTGCCGATCTCGCCACCGCAGGCGCGCCGCGTCGAGAACCGGCTCGCCGGGATGGACTGCAACCCGTATCTCTGCATCGCCGCCTCCCTCGCCTGCGGATACTTGGGCATGAAGAACGAGATCTGGCCCGACAAGCGGTTCCGGGGCGATGCCTACGAGGCCGCCGACGAGATCCCGCAAGGGCTCTACGCCGCGCTCGACCTGTTCGACGGGGCGAAGGAGCTGCACGAGGTGCTCGGACCGGAATTCGTGCGGGTCTACTCGATCGTCAAGCGGGCCGAATACAACGAGTTCCTGCAGGTGATCAGCCCGTGGGAGCGTCAGCACCTGCTCCTGAACGTATGAACCCGCTCTATCGCAACGACCGCCCCGGCCAGATGCCGCGCAGCTGGTACGTGGCCTCGGCCGGGCCCGCGGCCGACCGTGCGCCGCTGAGTGGCGACCGCCGCTGCGACCTTGCGATCGTAGGGGCGGGCTTCACCGGCCTCTGGGCGGCGCTGACCGCTGCACGGGCGGGTCTCGACGTCGTCGTGCTCGACGCGCATCGCGCCGGTTTCGGGGCCTCGGGGCGCAATGGCGGTCAGGTCGGGTCCGGCTTCAACAAGGGGCAGCTCTGGCTGGAGCAGCGCCTCGGCGAAAGCCCGGCCCGGCAGCTGTGGGAGCTCGCCGAGGAGGCCAAGCGGCAGCTGCGCGACTTCTGCGAAACCCATGCGCCGGAAGCGCGCTACCTGCCGGGGGTGGTGCATGGCGCCTATTCGGGGCGCGAGGCGGCCGATGACCGCGCCGAGGCCGAGCACCTGTCGACGGCCTATGGCTACGACGCCATCCGGCCGCTCGGCCGCAACGAGATCCGCGCCCTCGTGAAGACCGAGGCCTATCATGGCGGGCTGATCGACGAAGGCGCGGGCCATCTGCACCCGCTGCGCTATGCCAGGGCGCTGGCGCGCGAGGCCGAAATCGCCGGCGCCACGATCCACGAGCTGTCCGAGGTCACGCGGGTGGAGCGCGGCGCTGCCGCCGTGCTGCACACCCCGAAGGGGCGGGTGACGGCGGATCACGTGATCCTCGCGGGCAACGGCTACCTGCCCGACATCATGCCCGAGGTGGCGGCTAGGGTGATGCCGATCAACAGCTTCATCGCCGCGACCGAACCGCTGGGCGAGCGCTGGCGCGAGGTGCTGGCACGCGACATCGCCGTCGCTGATTCGCGATTCGTGGTGAACTACTACCGGATGAGCGAGGATCGCCGCTTTCTCTTCGGCGGCCGCGAAAGCTACGGCATCGGCTTTCCGACCGATATCACGACCAAGCTGCGCACGCGGATGGAGAGCCTGTTCCCGCAACTGTCGGGCGTGCGCATCGACAATGTCTGGGGCGGCACGCTGGGCATCACCATGTCGCGCCTGCCCTCGTTGCAGCGGATCGGACCGAACATCCTGTCGGGAGCCGGTTTCTCGGGGCACGGTGTGGCCCTGTCGGGCATGGCGGGTCGGGTGATGGCCGAGGCGGTGGCCGGACAGGCCGGGCGCTTCGATACCTTCTCGGGCCTGCCGGTGCCGGAATTTCCGGGCGGTGCGCGATACCGTGCGCCGCTGCTGACGCTGGCGATGACCTGGTTCTCGCTACGCGACCGACTGGGCGTCTGAGAGGGCGAGAGGGGGCTCCGCCCCCGCCCCTGCGGGGCTCCCCCGGCGTATTTCAGGAACAAAGTCGCGAAATGGAGAAAGGCCGCGCTCTTTTCGGAACGCGGCCCTGAACTCTGCCGAGGAGGCTCAGATCACTTGATCTTGCCTTCCTTGTACTCGACATGCTCGCGCTTGACGGGGTCGTACTTACGCACGACCATCTTCTCGGTCATGGTGCGGGCGTTCTTCTTGGTCACGTAGAAGTGGCCGGTCCCCGCGGTCGAGTTCAGGCGGATCTTGATCGTCGTCGGCTTCGCCATGGTCGTCTCTCCTGCTCGCGGGGCGTGCGCGTTGACGGCGCCCGCGTAAATACGTCTGAGCCCCGGCTTTTAACCGTGCGCTTCGCGCTGTCAACCGCGAAACGGGCCGATGATTTGCGCGGATGGCCTGTAAGCCGGATTCTGTTCCGGGGTCGCCCCCGGCGATGACCATTCATCTCGACGCGCTGTTGCCAACGCGCCTGAAGCTGCCAACCCGGACCTCTCGGGGTCAGACGTCCCTGCGGCGATATCCGGCGGACCGGATCAGCACCCGCGCGAGGCCCCTATTTGGCATTGCTCCCGGTGGGGCTTGCCGTGCCGGTCCGGTTGCCCGTCCCGCGGTGGGCTCTTACCCCACCGTTTCACCCTTGCCCCGGTTTCGCCGGGGGCGAACCCCCGATGAATTGACCAAGGCGGTCTGTTCTCTGTGGCGCTTTCCCTCGGGTTGCCCCGGCCGGGCGTTACCCGGCACCGTGTCTTGTGGAGTCCGGACTTTCCTCGAACCCGAAAAGGCCCGCGGCCATCCAGCCATCCGCGCCCGGCTGACCTATGGTGCGGGCGCGCCCCGGTCAACGGGAAAGCGCGCCGCGAGATCGGCGATCAGCGCCATGTCGGTCGCATCCACCGGGCCAGTGGCGCGCGGGCGGAACCGGAGCCGGAACGCCGCGAGCCGCTGCGCATGGGTGACCTCGGCGGTGTAGCCGAAACCGCGCGCGGCCGCGTCGAAGCCTGCGGGGCTGGGCTGCGGCCCCCGTGCCTCTCTCGGCTGCGGCCAGACCGACAGCCCGTGCCGCGCCAGCCTGCGCCAGTCGAATCGCGGGCCGGGATCGTCCTTGCGCCCCGGCGCCATGTCGGAATGGCCGATCACGCGCTCGGGCGGGATCGACCAACGCCCGAGGATGCCCGCGAGCAGTGTTTCGAGCGCCGCCATCTGGGGCCCTGCAAAGGGATGGTCGCCCCTGTTGTAGAGTTCGATGCCGATGGAGCGGGAGTTCACGTCCTCCACCGCGCCCCAGCGCCCCGCGCCCGCGTGCCAGGCACGCCGTGCCTCGGGCACCAGCTCCGTCACCTTGCCGGCCCCGGAAATCAGCCAATGCGCCGAGACCTCGGCCGCCGGGTCGCAGAGTCGCGCCAGTGCCTCGTCATGGCTGGTCATCGCCGTGTAGTGGATCACGACGAGATCGGGCCGCGCGCCAAGGCGTCGCGGCCCGTGATTCGGGGACAGCGGCTCGGGCATCGAGCCCTCAGCGGCCGACCGCCGCAAGGAACGGCGCCGGGTCCCACCCGCAGGCGAAACCGTCGCCGTCGGGATCGATGCCCTTCGGGTCGCGCTCGGGGCCGCCGCGCGCCAGGAAATCGCGCTGCGCCTCGTCGGGCGAACGGTAGGAGGCGCAATTGCGCTCGAACCGGTTGCCCATGGTCCCGAGGATGAAGCGCGAATACCACTCCTGACCGCGCTTGTTCGGCGCGTTGAGCGCGTATTCGACGATGTTCGGCCCGGTGTCGCCGGCGCGCTGCGGCAGCGCTGTGGGCTGGATCACCTGGTAGGCCGCCGCCTGCTGGGCCCGGCGTTCGGCGTCGGACTGGATCGTCTCGCGCCCCGCCACCGCCTCGAAGCTCTGCTCGTCGGAGATCGCGGCGCCGCCGGCGCCGGGCGCGGCATTGGTCGGGCTCGCCTGCACGCCGCCGCGCCGCTCCACGTCGATGCCCGCCGCCGACAGCTCGGAGCTGGCGATGGCGCCGCCCGCGGGCGCGCCGAAGGTCGCGGTCTGGCTCTGGGACTGACCCGTCAGCTGCGCTTCGCGCTGGGCGCGGGCGCCGCTGTCGGGCAGCTGCGCCGCGCAGGCCGAAAGGACCATGGCGGCGCCCGCAAGGGCTGCGAGGTTGATACGAGAGGCAAGCGGTTTCACGGCGTCACTCCGGCCCTGATCTGATCGACTGCGCCCGTTACCACCATTTCGCGGGCTTGGAAACGAAACCTGCGGCCTGCTCCAGCGCATAGGCGGTGTTGAGCAGATCGCCCTCCTCCCACGGACGCCCGATCAGCTGCAGGCCGAGCGGCAGGCCCTTGTGATCGAGCCCGGCGGGCACCGAGATCCCCGGCAGACCGGCAAGGTTCACCGTCACGGTGAAGACGTCGTTGAGATACATCTGCACCGGGTCGGCGTCCTTCATCGCGCCAAGGCCGAAGGCCGAGGAGGGGGTCGCCGGCGTCAGGATCGCGTCGACCCCTTCCGCGAAGACCTGGTCGAAGTCGCGCTTGATCAGCGTGCGGACCTTGCGGGCGCGGTTGTAATAGGCGTCGTAGAAGCCAGCCGAGAGCACGTAGGTGCCGACCATGATGCGGCGCTGCACCTCGGCTCCGAAGCCCTCGGCGCGGGTCTTCTCGTACATCTCGGTGATGCCGTCGCCCTGCGCCAGCTTGGCGCGGTGGCCGAAGCGCACGCCGTCGTAGCGCGCGAGGTTCGAGGACGCCTCGGCCGGCGCGATCACGTAATAGGCGGGCAGCGCGTATTTCGTGTGCGGCAGCGAGATGTCGCGGATCAGCGCACCGGCGTCGCGCAGCATCTCGGTGCCACGGGTCCAGAGGGTCTCGATCTCGGTCGGCATGCCGTCGACGTGGTATTCGCGCGGGATGCCGATCACCTTGCCGCGAATGTCGCCGGTCAGCATCGCCTCGAAATCCGGGACGGCGATGTCGGCGGAGGTCGAATCCTTCGGGTCGTGGCCCGACATGGCGCGCAGCATGATCGCCGCGTCGCGCACGTCGCGGGTCATCGGCCCGGCCTGGTCGAGCGACGAGGCGAAAGCAATGATGCCGAAGCGCGAGCAGCGCCCATAGGTCGGCTTGATGCCGGTGATGCCGGTGAAGGCCGCCGGCTGGCGGATCGAGCCGCCGGTGTCGGTACCAGTGGCGCCGAGGCACAGATCGGCGGCCACGGCGGCGGCCGAGCCGCCCGACGAACCGCCGGGCGTCAGCGCGACGCCGTCATCGGCCTGCCAGGGGTTCACCGCCGCGCCATAGGCCGAGGTCTCGTTCGACGAGCCCATCGCGAACTCGTCCATGTTGAGCTTGCCCAGCATCACCGCGCCGTCGCGGAACAGCTGTGTGGTGACGGTGGATTCATAGGGCGGGCGGAAGCCGTCGAGGATGCGGCTCGCGGCCTGGCTCGGCGTGTTCTCGGTGCAGAACAGGTCCTTGATACCCAAGGGGATGCCGCACAAATCGGGCGCATCGCCCGCCTGGATCCGCGCATCGGCGGCGCGGGCCTGCGCCTCGGCGATCTCGGGTGTCTTGTGCGCATAGGCGTTGAGCTTGTCGGAGCCGTCGACCGCCGCGTTCAGCGCGCCGGTCAGCTCGACCGAGGAAATCTCGCCCTTGCGGAGCGCGTCGCGCGCCGAGGCAATGGTCAGCTTGGTCAGTTCGGTCATCGCTGCGCCCCTTATTCCACGACCTTCGGCACCGCGAAGAAGCCCTCGCGCGCGTCGGGCGCGTTGGCGAGGACCTTCTCCTGCTGGCTGCCATCGGTAACCACGTCGTCGCGGCGCTTGAGATGCATCGGCGTGACGCCGGTCATCGGCTCGACGCCGTCGACATCGACCTCCTGCAGCTGCTCGATGAAGCCGAGGATGGTGTTGAACTCGGAGGCGAGCGCGGGCAGCGCCTCCTCCTCGACCCGGATCCGGGCCAGCTTGGCCACCCGCCGGGCGGTGTCGTTGTCGATCGACATGGGGCTCTCCTGTCTGGTCGGTCCCGGCTTTAGCGGGCGGCGGGCGGTCCCGCAAGCAGCGCCCGGCGGATCAGCTCGATCATCCAGCCCAGCATGACGCCGTTCAGCCCGTGCCAGGCGAAATGCGTGCCCGCGGGCATTGCCGCGCACAAGGTCTCATCGATCGAGCGGAAGGCCAGCGACAGGCATAACAGCCCCGCGCCCAGCGCCATCCCCCGCCCGACCATCGGCCAGCGCCGCCACAGCAGCACCGCGTAAAGCGCGATCAGCAGCGGCACCGGCCAGTAGAAGGCCGAGACCTCGAAGAAGGGCAGCGTCGCGAAAAGCGGGGTGAGCAGCAGCGCCCATGGCACGAAACCGGCGGCACCCAGCCCCGAAAGCCAGACGGGCCAGCGCCAGAACACCCGGTTCGCGGCATAGACATAGGCGAGGATGAAGACCGCGATCGGCAGCACGTCCGCCAGCATCGCCCAGACGGTGGCGAAGGAGTGGAACAGCGCGCTACCGACGCCGATGATGAAGAGCAGCGCCGACAGCAGCCGTGGCAGGCCCAGCCCCTCGGAGCGGCGCCAGCACCAGATCGCGGCGATGACGAAGGCGGCGTTGGAGACGAGGTTCAGCGGCTCGGCCCACAAACCGGGGCCGAGCCTTTCGCAATAGCCGTCGAGCGGCGCGCTCCAGTCCATGCCGCCTCCGCCGCCGGGTCTCAGAGTCCCTTGGAGCGGTAGCTCAGCGCCACCCGGCCGATCGCCACGAGATAGGCGGCGGTGCGCAGGTCGGGCACGTCGTCGCGGTTGTGCCAGATCTCCCGCATCGCCTGATAGGCCGTGCGCATCGTGTCATCGAGACCCGAGCGCACCAGCTCGAGCTCGTCATCGCCCTTCAGGTAGCGCTCCTTGAAGTTCTTCGACAGGTTCCAGCCCAGCCCCTCATCGTTCGAGAGCCGCTCCAGCTCGTCGACGATGAGCTGCGCACGGGCCTCGTCGGCGCGGCGCTCCATCCGGCCGAAGCGGATATGGCTGAGGTTCTTGACCCATTCGAAATAGGAGACGGTGACGCCGCCGGCATTGGCATACATGTCGGGGATGATCACGACGCCCTTCTCGCGCAGGATGTCGTCGGCCCCGGCGGTGACCGGGCCGTTCGCGGCCTCGATGATCAGCGGCGCCTTGATCCGGTCCGCGTTGGACAGGTTGATCGTGCTCTCCAGCGCCGCCGGGATCAGGATGTCGCACTCCGCCTCGAGCAGCCGCGCCCCATCCGCGTGATGCGTGCCACCGGGATAGTCCTTCACCCCGCCATGCTTGCCGATCCACTGATGCACCGCCTCGACATCGAGGCCGTTCTCATCGGTGATCGCACCGTCGCGCTCGATGATCGCGGTGATCTTGGCGCCATCCTCCTCGGATAGGAACTTGGCGGCGTGGTAGCCCACATTTCCGAGGCCCTGCACGATGACCCGCTTGCCCTCGAGCTTGCCCGACAGATTGGCCTTGGCCACGTCCTCGGGGTGACGGAAGAACTCGCGCAGCGCGTATTGCACGCCCCGCCCGGTCGCCTCGACCCGGCCATGGATGCCGCCGGAGTTGAGCGGCTTGCCGGTGACGCAGGCGCGGGAGTTGATGTCGGTGGTGTTCATCCGCGCGTACTGGTCGGCGATCCATGCCATCTCGCGTTCGCCGGTGCCCATGTCCGGGGCGGGCACGTTCTGGCTGGGATGGATCAGGTCGCGCTTGGCCAGCTCGTAGGCGAATCGCCGGGTGATCTGTTCCAGCTCGTGCTCGTCCCAATCGCGCGGATCGATCCTGAGGCCGCCCTTGGAGCCGCCATAGGGCACTTCGACCAGGGCGCATTTGTAGGTCATCAGCGCCGCCAGCGCCTCGACCTCCTCCTGGTGCACGGTCGAGGCGTAGCGGATGCCGCCCTTCACGGGCTCCATGTGCTCGGAATGCACCGAGCGGTAACCGGTGAAGGTGTGGATCTGGCCGCGCAGCCGCACCCCGAAGCGCACGGTGTAGGTGGCGTTGCAGACGCGGATCTTCTCCTCGAGCCCCGGCGACAGGTCCATCAGCGCCACGGCGCGGTTGAACATCATGTCGACGGAGTCGCGAAAGCCCGGCTCTGCCATCTGAGGCTGGTGCTCTGTCATGGCGAATGTTTCTCCCAATCTTGCCGGCCTGTCCCGGCGGTCCCTGTCCGATCCTAGACCGTCAAACGCGAGAATCGACCACCCCTTGCGGCGATGGCGTGGCGGAATGCACCGATCCGGACCAATCAGCGCCCCAGTTTCGTCATGGCCACGGTGTTGGATGCTCCTGTCGACGAGAGGGTACTTCGATGGGAAACGCACATGATCGACGGAGGAGGGGCATGATCCGGGTCACGGGGACCCGGCAGGGCCTTGGCCGGCTGCCGCGCGACGAGAGCGGCTCGATCATCATCTTCTCGCTTTTCGTGATGATGATCATGCTGGCGGTCGGCGGGCTCGGCGTCGACACGATGCGCGTCGAGGCCAAGCGCAACCACCTGCAATCCACGCTCGACCGCGCGGTGCTGGCCGCCGCCGACCTGCAGCAGAGCCTCGATCCCGAAACGGTGGTGCGCGATCACTTCGCCAAGGCCGGGCTGTCCGACGCCCTTCAGGGGGTCGAGGTGATCAACACGCTGAACTCGCGCACCGTTCGCGCCAGCGCGCAGATGCCGGTCCCCGCCACCTTCCTGCGCATGGCCGGCATCGAAACCATGACCGCCCCCGCCGCGGGCTCGGCCACCGAATCGGTAAGCGACATCGAGATCGGGCTCGTGCTCGACGTTTCGGGCTCGATGGGCAGCAACAGCCGCCTGACCCGTCTCAAGAGCGCCGGCGCCGAGTTCATCGACACCATGTTCGCGAGCGTCCTGCCCGAGAACCTGTCGATCTCGATCGTGCCCTACTCCACCCAGGTCAATCTCGGGCGCGAGTTGGGCCAACAGTACGGCCTGCTCGGCGGCCATGACTACAGCTACTGCGTGGACCTGCCGCCCACCGCCTATCTGACCACCGCGCAGCTGCCGGTCGGCCTGATCCAGGCGGGCCATTTCGAGGCCAACACCAATTCCGGCAGCTATGGCAGCATGCGCAACAACAACCCGGTCTGCCGCACCGATTCCCCTTTCGAGGTGATGGCCTGGTCGAACGACCGGAACGCGCTGCAGAGCAAGATCGCGAATCTGAGCGCCAGTGGCTGGACCTCGATCGAGATGGGGGTGAACTGGGGCGCGGCGCTGCTCGACCCCACCGCCCGCGGCGTGCTCAACGGCATGCTCGGGCTAGGTCGGGTCTCGGGAGACCTGTCAGGCTGGCCGCGCGACTTCAACCACCCCGAGGGGATGAAGGTTCTGGTCGTGATGACCGATGGCGAGAACACCCGCGACTATACGCTCCGCCCACCCTACAACACGATCGCCCCTTCGGACGTCTGGCTCGACGGCACGGATGACTACTACGTCTATGTCGCGCCGCTCCAATACTTCCGGGCCAAGGATCGTACATGGGTCACGGCGCCGCGCGGCACGCGGCTGAGTTGGGCCGAACTCTTCAACCGCATGTCCATAGGCGAACACGCGCATCATCTGCGCTATCGGCAGAATTATAACTCCTTGGTGAAGGATTACTGGAACAGCATCTACGACACGACCTGGTCGGCCCAGAAGGATCTGCGGACCAAGGCCATCTGCGCCGCCGCCCGCGCCAACGGCATCGTCGTCTTCACCATCGGCTTCGAAGTCGACGCCCATGCCGCCGGGGTGATGGCCGACTGTGCATCCTCGCCCTCGCATTTCTACCGCGTCGAAGGGCTCGAGATCGCCTCGGCCTTCACGTCGATCGCCACCCAGATCAACGCGCTGAGGCTGATCCAATGAACCGATTGCCCCCCTTGCTGCGCCGCTTGGTACGCGCCCGCGACGGCGCCGCCACGGTGGAGTTCGTGATGATCTTCCCGTTTCTGATGCTGGCGGTCATGTCGACCTTCGAGCTGGGCATGGTGACGCTCAGGCAGGTGATGCTCGACCGGGGGCTGGAAATCACCGTGCGCGACATCCGGCTCGGAACGCTCACCCCGGTCACGCATCAGACCGTGAGCGCCTCGATCTGCGAACACGCGCTGCTGCTGCCCGACTGCGCGCTCAACCTGCGGCTCGAGATGACGCCGCTCGACCCGCTGGCCTGGCTGATGCCGCCTGCCGCTGCAGATTGCGTCGACCGTGCCGATACCTCGATCCCGGTGCGCCGCTTCGTCGCCGGCGTGGAGAACCAGTTGATGCTGTTGCGCGCCTGCTCGCTCTTCGACCCGTATTTCCCCACCAGCGGGCTGGGCGCGACGCTGCCGCGCCAGTCGGGCGGCGCCTATGCGCTGGCCTCCGCCTCTGCCTTCGTGATCGAACCATGAGGGGGCCGTTGTCCATCGCAGCGCGGCTCGGCCGCCGCCTGCGCCGCCACGACGAGGGGGCGATGGTGGTCGAGGCGGTGCTGATGCTGCCGCTGCTGATCTGGGCCTTCGCCGGATCCTGGGTCTTTTTCGACGCCTTCCGCGCCAAGGCCACCAATGCGCGCGCCGCCTACACGATCGGCGACGCGCTGAGCCGGGAATCCGACTACATCACCTCGACCTACCTGAACAGCCTGCACAGCTTGCAGCAATTCCTGGTGGTCGACGGGCGGGTGCCGCGGATCCGGATAAGCGTCTTCGCCTATGACGCCGCGCAGGACCTCTACACGGTTCGCTGGTCCAAGGCGCGCGGCACGGGCATCCCGGAGCTGACCGACACGATGCTGGCCGAGATACGCGACGAGTTGCCCGACATGCCCGATCGCAGGGTCGCCACGCTGATCGAGACCTGGGTCGATTACATGCCGCTGTTCGACGTGGGGCTCGCGCCCTTCACCTTCGAGGACCGGGCCGTGACGCAGCTGCGCTTCGCGAACCAGCTCTGCTTCAGCGCCACGGCAAGCCTCGACGACAGGCTCTGCTAGGGGAGCGGCGCGACCCGGTCGGCGAGGCGGATCTCGATCGCCTGCGCCATGGCCTTGGTCTCGTTGGCCGATGTCACGCCGCCGACGCCGAGCCGGTGGCCAAGCCGCCACCACAATCCCGGCCGCCAGGCCCGCGCGCCGGGCTTCGCCAGCCGAAGGGTAAAACCGTTGGATGGTCGCAGCGAGAAGCTGCCGCGCTCGATCGCGACGATGTCCTGCCAGGGTGCCAGTAGCGTGCCGGCGCTGTCGGAAAGCCCGGCCTCGTCGAGTTGCAGCCCCAGCCGCGTGGCGCGGCGCAGCGCCTCGCCGGCGCCCAGTCCGGCCGCCCCGAGGCACAAGAGCGCCAACGCCCAGACGAGGCCCGAAGCCTCGGACAGCGCGGTGTAAATGGCAACGCCGCCAAAGCCGTAGAGCACGCCCACTGCCATCGCCCGCCGTGCGGGCGCCGCCCGCAATTCGATCTTCATCGCCACGTCCCCGCTGTTACGGCCTCGGCATAGCCCGGCCCCGCGGCCCCGTCACCCCCACCGCTGCAGTCCCCCTGCCCCGGCTTGCCGCCACCCGCGGCCCGGCCTAAGCTCCGACCGCCCAAGCCCCGGACCCAGATGCCCCGCCTTTCCCCCCTCGCGCCGCTCGTCCTCATCGTCGTGGGCTGCACCCAATTCCCCGAAATCGACGCCCGCGTGCCCGAGGCCGAGCGCACGGGCCCGCCGCCCGCCTTGATCGACGTGGTGCCGCTGCTTGCGCAGGCCGATGCGGCGCGGCAATCGCGGCGGGTCACGCCGCAGAGCGCCGAGGATCTGGCGGCGCGGGCCGCCGCCCTCGCGACGCGTCCGGTGCCGAACGCACCTGCGACGGGCCCGGCACAGGACGCCCGGTTGCGGGCCCTGGCCGCGCGGGCCGAGGCGCTGCGCGCCGCGCCGGTGATCGACCCCGCGACCCGCGACCGGCTCGATGCGGGCGTGACGCCCCCTGCCGCGTTGCAGTGATCCCCTTCACGGGCTAACAGTCCGGCGCAGCCAGACAGACCGGAGCCTCCCATGACCTCTCCCCTTCGCCTCGGAATCGCCGGTCTCGGAACCGTCGGCGCGGGGGTCGTCCGCATCGTCCAGACCCATCCCGAGCTGCTTGCCGCCCGGGCCGGGCGCGCGGTGGAGATCACCGCCGTCTCGGCGCGCGACCGGACCCGTGACCGGGGCGTCGATCTCTCGGCCTATGCCTGGGAGGAGGATGCCGCCAAGCTGGCCGCGCGCGACGACGTCGACGTGGTGCTGGAACTGATGGGCGGGCATGACGGCATCGCGAAGAGCGTGGTCGAGATCGCGCTCGATCACGGAAAGGACGTGGTCACCGCCAACAAGGCGCTGCTCGCCCATCACGGCCAGGCGCTGGCCGAACGCGCCGAGGCGCAAGGCCGGGTGATCCGCTTCGAGGCCGCCGTCGCCGGTGGCATCCCGGTGATCAAGGCGCTCACCGAATCGCTGGCGGGCAACGAGATGACCCGCGTGATGGGTGTGATGAACGGCACCTGCAACTACATCCTGACCCGGATGCAGAGCGCCGGCCTGCCCTATGACGAGGTGTTCCAGGAAGCCGCCGACCTGGGCTATCTCGAGGCCGACCCGCAGCTCGATGTCGGTGGCATCGATGCCGGCCACAAGCTGGCGCTGCTCGCCGCGATCGCTTTCGGCACCAAGGTCGACTTCTCGGGCGTCGAGCTCGAAGGCATCGGCGCGATCACCATCGAGGACATCAATCACGCCGCCGACATGGGCTTTCGCATCAAGCTCTTGGGCGTGGCGCAGATGACAGGGCGCGGCCTGGAGCAGCGCATGTCGCCCTGCCTCGTGCCTGCCTCCTCGCCGCTGGGCCAGCTCGAGGGCGGCACCAACATGGTCGTGCTCGAAGGCGACGCGATCGGCCAGGTGGTGCTGCGCGGCCCCGGCGCCGGGGCGGGCCCGACCGCGAGCGCGGTGATGGGCGACGTGATGGATCTCGCCCGTGGCCTGCGGCTGCCGGTGTTCGGCCAGCCCGCCTCGGGGCTGCGCGCCGCCCGTGCCGCGCAGGCCGCCGTGCCGGCGCCCTACTATCTGCGCATGCGCCTGCTGGACAAACCGGGCGCGCTCGCCAAGGTCGCGCGCGTGCTGGGCGAGGCCGGCATCTCGATCGACCGGATGCGCCAATACGACCACGAGGACGTCTCGGCCCCGGTGCTGATCGTGACCCACAAGACCACGCGCTCGGCCCTCGAAGAGGCGCTGTCGGGCTTCGAAGCCACCGGCGTGGTGCAGGGCACCCCCGTCGCGATCCGCATCGAGCAGGTCTGAGGCGAGGGGATCCGCCCCTCCAACACGTCCAAATCCGTGGATTTCCAGGGCGACGATCGGTTGCGCGGCGCCTCTGCGCGCACCGTTTGCGCAAACATATCCTCACGCGCTTGTCACCGCATCGGCGGCCCGGTTAGGTCGAGGCAACGCTTCACGATTGCCCGAGGATCTCCCCGATGCCCCAAGCTCCCGAATTCCACGACCGCATGCTGTCGCTCGGCCTCGCCCGGGTGTCGGAGGCCGCGGCCATCGCCTGCGCGCCGCTGATCGGTCGCGGCGACGAGAAGGCCGCCGATCAGGCCGCCGTCAACGCCATGCGGACCCAGCTCAACATGCTCGACATCGCGGGCTGCGTGGTGATCGGCGAAGGCGAGCGCGACGAGGCGCCGATGCTTTATATCGGCGAGGAGGTCGGCACCGGCGAGGGCCCGGCCGTGGACATCGCGCTCGACCCGCTCGAGGGCACCACGCTCACCGCCAAGGACATGCCCAACGCGCTCACCGTGATCGCGATGGGCCCGCGCGGCTCGATGCTGCACGCGCCCGACGTCTACATGGACAAGCTCGCGATCGGGCCGGGCTTTGCGCCGGGCGTGGTCACGCTGGACATGAGCCCGGCCGAGCGGGTCGCGGCGCTGGCGAAGGCCAAGGGCACCGATGCGGGCGACATCACCGTCTGCGTGCTGGAACGGCCGCGCCACGAGGAGATGATCGCCGAGCTGCGCTCGACCGGCGCCGCGATCCGGCTGATCACCGATGGCGACGTCGCGGGCGTGATGCATTGCGCCGAGCCCGCCAAGACCGGGATCGACATGTATATGGGCTCCGGCGGCGCGCCCGAGGGCGTTCTCGCCGCGGCGGCGCTGAAATGCATGGGCGGGCAGATCTTCGGCCGGCTGCTGTTCCGCAACGAGGACGAGGTGGGCCGCGCCCGCAAGGCCGGAATCGAGGATCTCGACCGGATCTATTCCCGCGACGAGCTGGTCACCGGCGACGTGATCTTCGCCGCCACCGGCGTCACCGACGGCAACCTCGTGCCGGGCATCCGCCGCGATGGCGGCTACCTCACCGCCGAGACGATCCTGATGCGCTCCAAGACCGGCTCGGTGCGGCGCATGTATTACCGCAACCCGATCGAGCGCAGCCAGCCCGGCCGCTGAGGCCCGCCCGCGGACGGGGGCGCTGCCCCTGCCCCTTCGGGGCTCCTCCCGGCGTATTTCGGGAAAGATGAACGAGGGGGCAACTGTGTAGTTTTTCAAAGGCGAATGGGCTGTTTGTTCCGGATCATGGCATTGAGGATGACGAGGAGCTG
>NZ_JAPWGO010000001.1:0-203390 GCF_027213785.1 Limimaricola sp. G21655-S1
ATCCGCGTCGATCGGAAGCTCAACTCCACCGACGTGGTGGACGCTTTGACGGACCTGTTCATCCTGCGCGGGCCGCCTGAGTTCATCCGTTCCGACAATGGCCCCGAATTCGTGGCCACGAAGGTCCGCGACTGGATCGAAGCTGTCGGCGCCAAGACCGCCTTCATCGAACCGGGATCGCCCTGGGAGAACGGCTACTGCGAGAGTTTCAATGCCCGCTTCCGCAACGAGCTGCTCGACGCAGAGATCTTCTACACGCTGCGTGAGGCACAGATCCTGATCGAGCGATGGCGGAGGCATTACAACACCGTCAGGCCCCACAGCGCCTTGGGCTATCGGCCACCTGCACCAGAAAGCATCGTGCCCGTCGACCGGAGGCCGACCATGCACTAACAATTAACCTGGAGCACTCAGACGGGGCAGCTCAACGCCATGCGGTCGACACCTGACAGCGTATAAAGCATGTAGCTTTCGCCGGAGGCCCCGACGACGTTGTAGAAGAACGCGCCGAACTGGGCACCGGTGAGCTCGACCCCGGCATCGGTGACCATCTGCACCAGCGCCTCGTGATCCAGCTCGGCCGCCACTCCCGCTCCGGTCCGGTTCAAGGTTTCCAAGAGCCGTGCCTGATCGTTCAGCGCTTCCTGGACCGAGTATCTCTCCAGGATCAGGGCCGTGATCCGGGCCACCAGATCGAGAAAATCATCCTCTCGCCTCGTCGGCAGGCCGGGTTTGGGGCTGTAGATCGCGAAGGTGCCCAGCACCTTGCCCTTGGCGCCCACGACCGGATGCGACCAGCAGGCGCGCAGGCCATGCGGCAGGGCCAGATCGCGGAAATCCTTCCAGAGCGGGTCGGTCGCGATGTCGGCGACGTGGACCGGAGCACCTTCATAGGCGGCGGTGCCGCAGGACCCGACCGCCGGCCCGATCGCGACACCGTCGATGGCGTCGGTATAGGACTTGGCCAAGCCGATTGCGGCGCCGTGGTAGAGTCTGCCGCCCTCCTTGTCGGTCAGAAGGATCGAGCAGGCGGCCTCCCGGCCAACGAAGTTCTGAACCGCCCGCATCAGCTCGTCGAGGATCAGTTCGAGGGGCCGCTCCTGCAGCGTCAATTCCAGAAGCTTGTGCTGGAGAACCTGCAGCTCGTCGGTTTTCTCTTCGGCGGGTTCCGTGACCGACGCATCAAGGATCGTGCAGAGCACCCCCGCCGGTCGGCCGTGATCGTCCGCAACAGGTGCGAGCGACATTGCGTTCGTCAGGGCGGGACTGCCGTGGATCGGGGGAGATGACAACTTCAGCCGGGCCGCTTTTCCCCCTTCCGTGACCCCGGCCAGAACCGGCTCTATTTCGCTCCAGAACGCCGCGAGGCCCTGCGCCGCCGGCTGTCCGAGAGCCTCGGGATGCGCCGTGCCAAGCAGTGGGCGGTAGGCGTCATTGTAGAACAGGTGCTGCTCGGGGCCCCAGCACATCCAGCTCGGCAGGGGAGATGCCAGCATGATCTGTAGTGCCGTCTTGAGGCTTTGCGGCCAGTCACACGGAGACCCGAGGGGATGCCCATGCCACCCCCATGCCTCGATCATCGCCCCGACTTCGCCCCCGCCCTCGAGGAACATCAGTCGTTCGTCGGCACCTGAAAGCATGCACGTCCCTCCTGTTCGGGCGATGTAGCACGCCGCAAACGTACAAACTACTATGGGCGCCGGGCGCGGCAAGGAACTGCTTGATAGGAGACGCGCCCGGGCGACCCGACTGCCGACCCCGCCTCGGCCGCCTTTCACGCGGTCATACCCAAGAAGCGGGCATTTATCCCGAATGCTGCGGTGTTCGGCTTCCCGCGTGACCCTCCGGATCATCAGCATCACGCGCGACGGGCCGATCCGCGCGTCCGATAGGCAGGTTCACTCCAGGCTTCCGACCGATCGCAGATATCGGTACCGCTCGTCGGGGCCATTCTTGTGCCGAAGCTGCTCCACATGCGCCGCGAGGATCGGCAGATCCTCTGCCGCCCGGGACAGGGAGAACTCGAATGGCTGCCTGCCGCCGCATGAAAGCCTTGCCAGCATGGCGCTGATCGGAGCCAGGGCCGTGTCGAGCGATGTCGCGGCACCGGTAAGGCGTTCGGCGATCTTGTCCGCCATGCCACCGGGGGCCCGCCCCTCCGGGCGCATCGACGCCCGAACCACGGCCACCTCGGCACGGGCAGGCCGATAGCCCGCCGCCATCACCCGGTCGATCAGGTCGCGGTCCTCGCGGCTTGGCAGAGCGCGGAAACCACCGACCGCGCGATAGACCGCCCGGCGTATTCCGAGATTGGCCCCGCCGGCGGTGTTGAGCCCGATCGAGGTCGCTTCGTCCTCTGAGACGAGGCGCGCGAACTCCATCGAGAGCCGCATGTAGTCGTCCTCGATCTGGCCGCCGCGCCGCACCTTCTCGAGCATCTCCGGAGGCAGGTCGTCGAGCCCCTCGATGCGGCCCAGCACCGCCGGATGCGTCTCGAGAGCGGCTCTCATGGCGCCGATCCAGCCCGGCTCCGCCTGGCAATCGGCATCGGTGGATAGAAAGGCCGTGGCTTGCGGGCTGAACCGCATCGCCAGGAGATGCCCGAGCCGACGCGCCCGCCCGACGCCGCCGCGCGGTAACCAAATTTCGCTCAGCACCAGGGCCAGCTTATGCCGACGGGCGCGGTCGCGAACGATCGCCGCCGTGTCGTCCTCGGTGTTGTTCACGCAGACATGGAGGGCGCAATCCCGCCGCCCCTCCTGTGCCGCCAGCGCATCGAGACAGGCGCCGATGCGCTCGGCCTCGTTGCAGGCGGGGATGACCACCACCGCACCGGCGGTCGCGACCGCGTCGTGGCCAAAGACCTCGCAGACCGGTTTCATCGCCCTTCCTCCGCCACGTCGATGCGGTAGCGGTCGGTCGAGGTCACGCACCGCAAAGCCCTGCGGCTACTGGCGCGGAAAATCTCGAGCGCCTCCTCTCCCTGAAGCGCATTGCCGCTCGGCCCCAGCCAGGTCACGCAGACCAGATCGGCGGCAGGCCAGCGCCGGTCGATCTGCTGCGCGAGGGCGGCAAGTCCCGGAGGGTCGAGGAAGTAGAGCACTTCTGACAGCAGCAGCAGGTCATGGTCTCCTCCCGGCAGCGGGGCCGGCAGGAAGAGCCGGTGAAAACGCCCTTTCGGGATGGCCCGCCTGGCGGCGTCGAGCGCCGTCTGCACCGCGTCGACACCGGTATAGGCCGCGCAGTGTGGTGCGACATGACGCGCCAGCTCGCCATTGCCGCAACCCAGTTCCAGCGCGGAACGGTAGGTGCGTCGCGGCAAGGCTGCGCAGGTGGCACGGAACTTGGCCTGCTCGTAGGCGCTGGTGCGAAACGACCACGGATCGTCGCCTACAGCGTAGATCCGTTCCAGTTGATCGCATGACACCGCGGTCATGCCGCCCCCTCGAAGTAGATCTCGTCGCCGGTTTCGAACTGCGTGCGGAAGGATTCGGGCAGGACGAAGCCGTCGGGATCGTCCTGCACCACCTGCCCGAGTTGGCTGCGATGCGCGGTGATGGCCGCGGCCTTTGCCTCGCGCGATGCGGAGATGTCGAAGCGATGCTCGATGCGATGCGGCAGACGTACCCGGTAGGAGGGATCGTGCCAGCCCGACCAGACGGGATAGAACAGCAGCCGCGTGCCCGCGCGCAGGGCGGCGATGCGGGCAATCTCGGCCGTGGCCTCGTGATCGCAATGCGGGTCGGTCGGGGCGGGCGCGATGAGAACCTGGGCACCCGCCGCATGGATGATTTCCACTACCGCTTCGGCGATTTCGTCGAAGCGGTGTGCAAGCCCGGGCATGCCCGCATCGGGCAGCCCGAGCCGGGTAACGCAGGCCGGATCGCCGCCAAGCGCCGCGATCGCCGCATCGAGTTCGCGCGCCCGCAGCCCGGCCAGCCGCGCCCGGGGCCATTCGAGCGACCCCGGATGCGAGGCACCGCCATCTGTCATGCAGATCACACGCGCGCCCGGTCCCGCGAAGGCCTTGGCCAGCAGCGCGCCGCAGCCCAGCGACTCGTCATCGGGATGCGGCGCGAGCACGACCGGAGGGCGGCCCTTGGTCAAGTCATGGAGGCTCGCCTTGCGCATGAGATCAGCCATCGAGCCAGTCTCCCAACGGCCTGTCCCCCATCAGAAATGCGCGACCGACCGTCACCGAGAAGGCGTCTCGCGCCGCCTGGCGCATGTAGCAGGCGAGGTCGCGGGCCATGCGTCCGACCCGGTCCGCTTCGTCGAACATCGACAGGCCCACCGAGCGCTCGACCGCAGCGATCGCGTCCTGGCCGATCTCCTCGCCGAGAAGCCGCACCGACAGCGAACGCGTCGCGGCGGCCTCCGGTGCAGCCATCCCGTCCTCCCCACTGGCGATCTCGCCGGCGCGCAGGATGGCGGGCCAGGCCGAGACCACGCGGCCGGCGATCGGCGCCAGCCGCAACAGATGCGCTTCGGCTTCCTCCTGACCGCGAGCCCGCAACGCATCGGACGCCCGTTCCAGCAGCCCCACGATCCCGCCCAGCGTCACGGCGGCGATACGCCAGGTGCCGCCAAGGAAATGCGGCTCACGCGTGTAGACATCCGGCCCGCCGAGCGGCCGCCCCGGCAGACCTTCGCAATCGAAGCCTCCGGAGCGGCTGTCCTGCATGCCGGACATGCGCCACGCGCCCGGATCGTGGCGCGTCGCATCCCGGGCATCGACAATGAACAGCCGTTGCCCTTCCGGTGATGCCGCACTCACGATGGCGCGGTCGACATGGCCCAGCCCGGAGGCAAAGCGCTTGGCACCCGAGAGCCGATCGCCGGTTGCGCTGACGGGTTTGGCACCGTCGGCGCCCCACACCCCGAACAGCCATCCCGCCTCCATCTGTGCCTGGCATTCCGACCGTAGCTCCGGGTCGGCATAGGTTTCGATGAGATGGCGGGCATTCACATGGCCCTCGTAGAGCCGGCCGAGCGACAGGTCGGCCTCACCGATCCGGCGCATGGCCCGCGCCGCGGCTCTCCAGTCCGCTGCCTCAAGAAGGCCGGCACATCGCAGAAGATGTACCGCTTCATCGAAATCCCGCTGCGCCGCCTGCTCCAGACGCGACCGAAAGGACCGGTCAACACCGCCCTCATCGGGCGCGCCTCGTCTCGGCTCTTTTTCGAATTGTCGAGGCATGGCAGGTTCCGATGCTTCCTTTGCCGCAACAACCTGCGGGGGGAGCCACCAGTTCCTAAGCCCGAATGACGCGGGAAACGCTGGGCCGCAGGAGATGAATGGCCGTGGGCGAAAGCCCTGCCGGCGGGCTGAGTTCCCGCGCTCGGGACCATCGCCGGGCGCCACCCTTACCCGCTCTCGTTGGATCGCGAGAGCCGACCGCCGCTCTGCTTGGACAGGACGAAGCGGAACGGCTTGGCGTTTCTGCCGAGGGGCCACCGCATTGGAGAGGAAGGCACCCCCCCCTGCGGGATGGTCAGGAACCGCTCCCCATGCGTTCGACCCGTGATGGCGAACAAGCCGCAGGAAGATGAGGAGGCGAGCGCCGCTCCGGGGCCTTGAAAGCCGCCTCGGGCTCGGCTGGAGATGCGTGGACGGAAATATGCCCCCCTGCGGGGAACCGGGCCTGATAGACGCGCCCACGGCAGGCACTATCTTCCTGCCATGGATCTCACGAACCTTCTCGGCGACGCCTCATCGGACCTGACGGCCTTTCAACTGGGCCTGCGAGCCATTGTGGTCTTCGTTTTCGCCGTCGCCCTGTTCCGCCTCCTGCCCCGGAAGTCGCTTGCCAACACCTCGGTCATCGACGTGGTGCTGACCGTGCTGATCGGCTCCAGCTTGAGCCGCGCTTTGACGGGCAATGCTCCGCTTGGGCCCGTGATGGTGGCCTGCATTGTCCTTGGGGGGCTTTGGGTCGCGATGGGCTGGCTCGCGATCCACAGCGAGGTGTTCTCGCGGCTGTTGAAGGGAAGGCCTCTCGAAGTGATCCGAAACGGGGCAGTGGACGAAGCCGTGCTACGTCATGCCCAGATGGGACGGCGTGACCTTGAGCAGAAGATCCGTGGTCAGGGATATGCCCGTATCGAAGATGTGCCGCTGGCCTATATCGAGAGAAACGGCTCGGTCTCGGTGGTATCCGAAGATTGACTGCAGGCATCCAACCAAGCCCTTCACCGCCGCCTGAAATCTGGAAGCGGATCGAAGGCAGGCAGTGCCGAATGATCGAAGTTGGAAGCCTGTCACTTCGTCCATGCTGGCACGGGCAAGGGGCCTTGGGTCATATACGGATTGGAGACGGGATAATGGATGCGGGGCGCCTTCAAGCCCGAGCCGTGCTCCGGTTGAAGCATCCTGGTCTTTCCGGAAATAGGCTTTCGTGCCGGTTGGGGGATGCGGGAATGCTCTAGACCACGGCCGCGGGAGGCATCACGCGTCTGGAGCGAATGTCCCAACCGAGGCCGAAGGTGCCATCGCATCGACCCGCAGTGTCGTAGGGTCGATGCTGGGCATCGCTACCGATTTCTGCCCGGCGGGCCGGGGCCGGTTCCGTAAGGTTCGGGGCCATGGCTCTGGATCGGCCCTTCAAGTGAACTAATTTTCGATCTCAGCGATTGGCCATGGCGTATGCGACCGAGACGGATGGGTGAGAGATGAGCGATCAGGCGCATCGGACGGCAAGTGATCGGGAAACCGAGCGCGGGAACGACTTCGATCGGGCCCGCGAGCAGGCGCAGCGCATGCAGATCCACGCCGAATCCGGGGTGCTGTTCGAGCAGGCGATGGCGCAGACGCGCATGGCGATCTGCCTGGCCGACCCCAACCAGGAAGATCAGCCGATCGTCTTCGTCAACCGCGCCTTCCGCGAGCTGACCGGCTATGAGGAGGACGAGATCGTCGGCCGCAACTGCCGGTTCCTGCAGGGCCCCGGGACCGACCCGGCGCAGGTGCGCAAGCTGCGCGAGGCGATCGCCTCCGAGGACGTGGTGGTGGTGGAGCTGCTGAACTACCGCAAGGATGGCAGCACCTTCTGGAACGCGCTGCATCTGGGGCCGATCTACAACGAGGACGGCTCGGTCCGCTATCTCTTCGGCTCGCAATGGGACGTGACCGATGTCCATGCGGCGCGGGCCGACGAGAAGCACGCGCGGATGATGGAGCGCGAGATCAGCCACCGCATGAAGAACATGTTCGCGGTGATCTCCTCGATCGTCACCATGACCGGCAAGCTCGACGGGGCCGAGGGGCTGGCCGAGAAGATCAACGCGCGGATCAGGTCGCTGGGCCGCGCGCACGAGGCGATGCTCGAGGTCTCCTTCACCGAAGGGCCGACCGATCCGCGCAAGCTGTTCGAGGATCTCCTGACCCCCTATGCGCCGCAGGGGCGGGACAGCCTGACGCTGAGCGGGGGCAAGGTGCCGCTCGACAGCAACGTGGTCTCGGTGCTGGCGCTGACGCTGCACGAGCTGGCGATCAACGCGGTCAAGCATGGGGCCTTCGCCGCGCAGGAGGGGCACGTGTCGCTGGAATGGCAGGTGATCGACGGTTCCGATGGGGACGGGCGGCTGCGGCTGCTCTGGACCGAGACCGGCGGTGCCGATCCGGGCCCCGGGCCGGAGCGCTACGGTGTCGGCATGACGATCATCGGTCGAATGCTCGCCATGGGCGAGGGCGAGATCCGCTACGACTGGCGCGCCGAGGGGTTGCGCGTCGACATCCAATTCCCGACCAGTATCTGAGGCCGTAATGAACATGATGGACCGCTCGACCGATGCCGGCCGCGCCAGCCTTTCGGGCAAGACCATCCTCGTGGTCGAGGACGAGGTGCTGATCGCGATGGACATCAACGAGAGCCTAGAAGAGGCGGGCGCGCGGGTGGTCTATGGCCGCAACCTGCGACAGGGGCTCGAGCGGGTGGAACAGCCGATCGACGTCGCCCTGCTCGACGTCTCGCTCGGGCATTCGGAGACCTGCCTTCCGATCGTCGAGAGGTTGCGGGCGCGGGGCGTGCCCTTCGTGCTGCATTCGGGCGATGTGCAGCGCCTCGGCGAGACGATCACCAATATCGGCGCGCCGGTACTGGAAAAACCCTGCGACCTCGCCGTGATCCGGCGCGCCTTGGTCGAGGCGCTCGCGACCGTCTGAGCGTTCGGACGAATCGCGCTTTCGCTCAGCTGCAACTCGCGGTTATCCCGATCAGCGAAACGAAATTCCTTATGGTTGAGTTGCCCGTTTTCATTTCGCGGCATTCGCCGGCAAATGTCATTGCAATCGCTCCGCGAAAACCAACCTGCTGACAAAAACTTAGAGTGCAGCGTCCTGCGGACCGGGCATAACAATGTTACGGAAATTCAGCCTCGAATGGTCGCATTGTTGCGAAATTCGCCAAAAAATAGTAGTTTGAGCCTACCGATGACGCAGCGTAAGCCTATTTAAGCGGCGTTGCCTTCGGTTCATTCACCGTTAGATGGCTTTCCCCCGGTCACGCGTCGGAACGGGGAAGTCGTCCTTTAATAAATGATTGGAAACGCCATGAAAACGTTGCTTCTGGCGAGCGGTCTGTTTTGTGCCGCTCTGATAATTCCATCTTTATCCTCGGGCCAAATGGCAGCGCAGAAAACTCCGACCTATTTCGACGGCGTCCTCTCCAAGCTCACGGAAAATGGCTATCGCGACGCCCGGCTCGTCGATGCGGAGGCGCGCCGGATCGTCGCCTTCGACGCCACGGGCAGCGAGGTATCACTGACCATTCATCCGCGCGATGGGAGCATCGAGACCTGGGACTACGTCAGGCTGCTCGACCGTTGATCGATCAAGGCGCAAGGGAGGAAACTAATATGAAATCGACCATTCGCATCACCATCGTGATCGGCCTGCTGGTCGCGGGCTCGATCGCCAGCGCGCAGGCGGCGCGGGTGCCGCAGCGCGTTCAGGACTTCGCGAGCCTCGGCTGGACGATAACGGGTCATCTGGGGCAGTCGGAGGGGCAGGAACGGATGCTGGTCCGCGATTCCGAAGGGCAGGAACGGGTCGCGGTGCTGCACTCCTATTCGGGTCTCGTCACCTTCGAGAAACTGCCGCATCCGGCGGAACGCTGAACCGGTCCCGCAGCGAAAGAGGGGCGGCCGGGAGGGCCGCCCCTCGGGACGTCTCAGCCCTTCTTCAGGGCCTTCTGGCCCAGCACTTCGGCGATCTGCACCGCGTTGAGCGCCGCGCCCTTGCGCAGGTTGTCGGAGACGCACCACAGGTTCAGGCCGTTCTCGACGGTGCTGTCCTGGCGAATGCGCGAGATGAAGGTGGCGAAATCGCCGACGCATTCGACCGGCGTCACGTAGCCACCCGGCTCGCGCTTGTCGATCACCATGATGCCCGGGGCCTCGCGCAGGATGTCACGGGCCTCGTCCTCGTCGAGGAACTCCTCGAACTCGATGTTGAGCGCCTCGGAATGGCCGACGAAGACCGGGACCCGCACGCAGGTGGCGGTGAGCTTGATGGCGGGGTCGAGGATCTTCTTGGTCTCGACGACCATCTTCCACTCTTCCTTGGTGCCGCCGTCCTCCATGAAGACGTCGATATGCGGGATCACGTTGAAGGCGATCTGGCGCGGATAGACCGAGGGCTCGACCTCCTGGCCGGGCACGTACATGCCCTTGGTCTGGTTCCACAGCTCATCGATCGCGTCCTTGCCGGTGCCCGAGACCGACTGGTAGGTCGAGACGACGACGCGCTTGATCTTGGCGCGGTCATGCAGCGGCTTGAGCGCCACGACCATCTGCGCGGTCGAGCAGTTCGGGTTCGCGATGATGTTCTTCTTGGTGTAGCCCATCACCGCGTCGGCATTGACCTCGGGCACCACCAGCGGCACGTCGGGGTCCATGCGGTAGAGCGACGAGTTGTCGATCACCACGCAGCCCTGCGAGGCGGCCTTGGGAGCGTATTCCTTGGTGGCCTCGGAGCCCACGGCGAAGAGCGCGATGTCCCAGCCGGTGAAGTCGAAGGCGGCGAGGTCCTGAGTTTTCAAAGTTCGATCGCCGAAGCTCACCTCGGTGCCGAGCGAGCGGCGGCTGGCGAGAACGGCGATTTCCTCGATCGGAAACGCGCGCTCGTCCAGGATGTTGAGCATTTCGCGACCCACGTTGCCCGTGGCGCCGACGACGACGACCTTGTAGCCCATGTTCTGGAGCCTCCTGAAAGTTCGAGCGGTCCCTACACGTTTCGCGACGGAAGGGAAAGCGCCCGCAGGCGGTTCAAAGCTGTCATGCGGGGAAAAACTGGTCGGAGTGAGAGGATTCGAACCTCCGACCCCCTGCTCCCGAAGCAGGTGCGCTACCAGGCTGCGCTACACTCCGACCGTGGCGCCGACCTAACGCCTTGTTTGCGGCTTTGCAAGAGGGGCCGCGTTCATTCCGCGCGGAAACGCCCGGGCCGCAGGAACCGCTTGAGCACGCTGGCGCGCGGCGCCGATCCGGTCTCGTAGCGCAGCCGGGTCTGCGAGACGGGACGGTGCGCCGAGTTGCCGCCGCGGCCCTCGCGCGCCACGATGTAGATGCCCGAGGCGATGATGATGCCGGCGCCCAGCGCCGTGGGCCCGTCGGGCAATTCGTCGAAGAACAGCGCGCCGTAGCCGGTGGCCCAGATGATCTGGCTGTACTGCATCGGCGCGACCACCACCGCCTCGCCGGTGGAGTAGGCCGCGACCATGATGCGGCCGCCGGTCCAGCCCAGTACGGCGATCAGCGCCATCAGCCCGAAATCCTCGAGCGGCATCGGCTTGTAGACGAAGCTCAGCGCCGCGCCCATCAGCACGAAGTTGGCGACCATCGGGTAGAGAAGCAGCACCACCGGCCGTTCGTCATGGCCGATCTTGCGCACCACGATCGAGGCGGTCGAGCCGCCGACCGCGACGCCAAGCGCCGCGAGATGGCCCAGCGACAGCTCGGTCTGGCCGGGGCGCAGCACGATCAGCACGCCGGCGAGGCCGACCAGCACCGCCGCCCAGCGGCGGGCGCCGACGGTTTCGCCCAGCACCGGGATCGCCAGCACGGTGATCAGCAGCGGCGTCGCGAAGATCAACGCGTAGACCTGCGCCAGCGGCAGCACCGAAAAGGCGTAGAAGGCGCAGATCGCCGTCAGGAAACCGGCGCAGGTGCGCAGCGCGACCCACCATGGGTGGCGCGGGCGCAGCGTGCCGGGTTCGGGGTCGCCGATAATCATCACAAGCGCCAGCGGGAAGGCCAGCGTCACCGAGAAGAAGATCAGCTGCACCGGCGAGTAGCCGCTGCCCAGCACCTTGATGACCACGTCATGCGTGGCGAAGACGCCGAAGGACACAAGCGCCAGCAGCGCGCCTTTCGCATTGTCGCCCATGCGCGTTCTCCCGGTCAGGCTGGTGGTGTTAGCGCCAGCAATGGCCGAGCCCGGGGTGCGATGCAACCCGGGGTCAAGCGTTGCGGGCAGGTTTCCCCGCCCGCAAGCGGATCAGAGCGAAGCGTCGAGCGCGGCGATGATCGCGTCGCCCATCTCGGCGGTGGAGATCGGCGTGCCGCCCTCGGGGCCGAGCAGGTCGGCGGTGCGCTTGCCATCGGCCAGCACCTTCTCGACGGCCTGTTCGAGGCGGGTCGCCTCGTCGCCCTTGTCGAAGCTGTAGCGCAGCGCCATGGCGAAGCTCAGGATGCAGGCGATCGGGTTCGCCTTGCCCTGACCGGCGATGTCGGGGGCCGAGCCGTGCACCGGCTCGTAGAGCGCCTTGGGGCGACCATTGGCCATCGGCGCGCCCAGGCTCGCGGAGGGCAGCATGCCCAAGCTACCGGTGAGCATCGCGGCGGCGTCCGAAAGGAGGTCGCCGAACAGGTTGTCGGTGACGATCACGTCGAACTGCTTGGGCCAGCGGCAGAGCTGCATGGCGCCGGCATCGGCATACATGTGGCTCAGCTCGACATCCGGGTACTCGGCCTCGTGGATCTCGGTCACCACCTGGCGCCAGAGCACGCCCGATTCCATGACGTTGGCCTTCTCCATCGAGCAGACCTTGTTGCCGCGGCGGCGGGCCAGCTCGAAGGCCGAGCGCGCGACGCGGGCGATCTCGCTCTCGGTATAGCGCTGGGTGTTGATGCCGACGCGCTCGTTGCCTTCCTTGTGGATGCCGCGCGGCTCGCCGAAATAGACGCCCGAGGTCAGCTCGCGCACGATCATGATGTCGAGCCCGGCGACCACGTCGCGCTTGAGCGAGGAGAAGTCGGCCAGCGCGTCGAAGCACTGCGCCGGGCGCAGGTTCGAGAACAGGTCCATTTCCTTGCGCAGGCGCAGCAGGCCGCGCTCGGGCTTCACCGAGAAGTCGAGCGTGTCGTATTTCGGCCCGCCCACGGCACCGAGCAGCACGGCGTCGGCGTTCTGGGCGCGTTCCATCGTCGCGTCGGTGAGCGGCGTGCCATGCGCGTCATAGGCGGCGCCGCCGACGAGATCCTCTTCGACGTCGAAGGCGAGGTCGCGCTTCTCGCCGTACCAGCCGATGATCTTCTTCACCTCGTTCATGACTTCGGGACCGATGCCGTCGCCGGCGAGGATCAGAAGGGAAGGATTGGACACGTTGCGGGCTCCGGATTGAAACGAATGGAATGGCGATGCGGTAGCCTGTGGCCGTCGCAGGGTCAAGTTCGCGCCCCGCCCTCCGATGCCGCGCGCCAACCCGAAACCGGGTGCCATGTGAACCTGAAAAGGGCAGACGAGGCGGCGCGCCCCCTTGGTCGATCTTTCCTGAAATACGCAGATCCCGCCGCCGACCCGATGCGCTCACTCCAGTTCGAGGTCGACCCAGACCAGCCGGTGCGCCGAGGCCTTTGCCGCGGCTTCGGCCAGCGGGCCCGTGATGGGCCAGGTCACGCCGGCGCCGGTGACCCGCAGCCCTGCGCGCGAGGGCAGAACGTAATCGACCCGCAGGTTGCCCGGACCCATTGGCGGGTCTTCCCAATCGGCGGTATCGAGCGCCGGATCGCCCGCCTGGCCCGGTGTCGCGTTCGCGCGGCCGCCGGGGCTGCGGGGCTGGGGGTCGACGAGGCGCGGATCGGCGAGCAGGGCGCGCATCGCGGCGCGACGGCCCTCGCCATCGGCCGGGTCGAGATTGGCGAGGCCGATGATCGCGAAGGGCGGCGCCGGTGGTGGGCCGAGATCGCCGTCCAGAAACCGCAGCCAGAGCCGGATCTCGTCTAGATTGCGCAAGCCGTTGAGATCCTCGGGCCCGTCGAAGACCGGCGGCGTGGCGGCGAAGGCCATGAGGGTGAGCGGCCCCTGCGGCGTCTCGGCCCGCACCACCCAGTGCCCGGTGCTCGACAGGCGTCGCGCAGCCTGCGCCTCGGCCGATGGAAAGGGGGCGTCGTCCGTTTTGGGCTGCGCCGCGCCGGGCAGGTCGCGCCAGAGCAACCCGGTGAAGTCATGCACGAGGGAGATCGGAAAACGCGACAGCAGCGCCATCGCGCCGTCGCCGGTGAAGCGGCCATAGCCATGGGCGTCGCGCGCCCGGTCGCGGCGGCCATCGCCGTCCAGATCCAGCCCGGAGGCCAGCCCGGCATTCGAGGACGGGGCGAGGAGATAGGGGTAATCCGGTCCGCCCGTCTCGCGCAGCAGCGCCGCGAAGGCCGCAAGCGCGACACCTCGGGCATCGCGGTCGAAACCGGTGAGCAGCAGCATGTCGGGGGCGGTGTCGGTAATGACGCGGGCAACGGCCGTGACCTGCGCCTCGCCCCGGCGGATGTCACGCAGCAGCAGTCCGGGGCCGTCGCGGCTCAGCGCCGGGGCGTAGGTGGCGAGCCGCAGGGGTTCGGCCGAGAGGGGGGGCGCCAGAGGCGCGAGCGGGGCGGCAAGAAGGACGGCGAGAAGGGCGCGACCGAGGCGCGCCCCAAGGCTCACGCGGGCATCAGCCCGGCTTCGCGCGCCGAGGCCCGCTCGCGCTGGGCGCCGATCATGTCGGCGACGCGCTGCAGCGCCACGCCGCGCATCAACAGGCTCGCGGGCAGGAAGGCCCAGCCGGTCATGGTCCAGATCAGCGTATGCGGGTTCGACAGGTCGATCGGCCCGAAGATCGGCGCGCCGATGTTGAACAGGGCCGGCACGATGAAGGGCAGCAGGAAGCCCAGCACGAGGTTGACCTGCCCGTCGCGGCGCAGGCGCCAGATCACGTCCGGGCCCGAGGTCGGATCGAAGGTCGGTAGGTTGATCCAGACGTTGAAATTGCCCGAGCGCATCGGCCAGCCCCGAAAGCGCAGCAGTGCCACGAAGATCAGCAGCGACGCCAGCGACAGCAGGTAGCTCAGCGCGGCGCCGACCCGGACCTGGTCGGCCAGCGCGCCGGAGGTGCCTTCCGGCAGTGTCAGCATCACCAGCCGCACCGGGGAATAGGGCATGTCGAGCGCATGGCCCAGCGGCGCCGTCAGCGCCGCGACAAGCGCCGTGAAGGTGGAGGCGTCGTCGGCATGACCCGCCAGCAGCGACAGCAGGAACACCGAGAGCGCCGCCGTGGCGAAACGGATGCGGTTGAAGGGCGGCGCATCGCGGAATTCGACCAAGCTCGGCGACAGCGAGGTGTATTCGACCGCGGTGAACAGCCCCGCGGCGATCGCCACCAGCGCCACGATCTCCGGGGTGCCGGAACCGCCCGTCTGCAGCAGCATCGATGGTGTTGCGATCAGCAACATCATCAGCACCGCCCGCAGGAGTCCACCTGTCAGTCGCGCGACCATAGTCTGCCCATTCCTGCGCCGGGCGGCCACGTTTTGATATCGCGGCTCTTTACCGGCGAATTTCGGCCCAAGCGGGCCGTCATGCCTCAATCCTGCCACTATTTGTGCCCTTTCCCAGTTCAGGCGGCAACGCATAGTTCTCAAGAAGCGCTTGAACTGCGGCGCTTTTGCGACGGAGTCGGCACTGCAATGGACCGATAATGGGGCCTTCGATCAGCAACTTATGCCTTTTGGAGAGGGTATATAGTGGCTGTTCGGGCAGGTCCTACCAGACAGGGTAGGGCAGGCGTGACCTTACGGCACGAGCAACACCCCATCGTCACAATGCGAAAAGGGCGGCCCGCCGGGCCGCCCTTTTCCTGTCCGAATCTTCGATCTCAGACCCAGGGGCGGGCCTGGCTCGCCTGGCTTTCGAAGCTGTCGATGGCGCTTGCCTTCTCCAGCGTCAGGCCGATGTCGTCGAGCCCCTCGAGCAGGCAGTGCTTGCGGAAGGGGTCGACCTCGAAGTGGAAGCTCTCGCCCTCGGAGGTGGTCACGGTCTGGTTCTCGAGGTCGATGTCGAGCCGCGCGTTCGAGCCCTTTTCGGCGTCCTTCATCAGCACGTCGACCTGCTCCTGGGGCAGCACGATCGGCAGGATGCCGTTCTTGAAGCAGTTGTTGAAGAAGATGTCGGCGAAGCTCGTCGAGATCACGCATTTGATCCCGAAATCCTTGATCGCCCAAGGCGCGTGCTCACGCGACGAGCCGCAGCCGAAATTGTCGCCGGCGACGATGATCTCGGCGTTGCGGTAGGCCGGGTTGTTGAGCACGAAATCGGGGTTCTCCGACCCGTCGTCGAGATAACGCATCTCGGCGAACAGGTTCACGCCCAGCCCGGACCGCTTGATGGTCTTCAGGAACTGCTTGGGGATGATCATGTCCGTGTCGATGTTGACCAGCGGCATGGGGGCGGCGACGCCCGAGAAGCTTTCGAACTTGTCCATCACATCATCTCCCGCACGTCGGTCAGGTGTCCGGTGATCGCGGCGGCCGCCGCCATTGCCGGGCTCATCAGGTGGGTGCGCCCGCCCTTGCCCTGGCGCCCCTCGAAATTGCGGTTCGAGGTCGCGGCGCAGCGCTCGCCCGGGGCCAGCTGGTCGGGGTTCATCGCCAGGCACATCGAGCAGCCGGCGAGGCGCCACTCGAAGCCTGCCTCCTTGAAGATGTCGGCGAGCCCCTCTTCCTCGGCCTGGGCGCGCACGAGGCCCGAGCCCGGCACGACCATGGCACGCATGCCGTCCTTGATCTTCTTGCCCTTGAGGATCGCCGCGGCGGCGCGCAGATCCTCGATCCGGCCATTGGTGCAGGACCCGATGAAGACCGTGTCGATCTTGATCTCCTTGAGCGGCGTGCCGGCGGTCAGCCCCATGTAGTCGAGCGCGCGCTTGGCCGCCTCGACCTTGCCGCCCTTGAAGGCGGTCGGGTCGGGCACGACATCGGTGATCGGCAGCACATCCTCGGGCGAGGTGCCCCAGGTGACGACCGGGGCGATGTCCTCGCCACGGATCGTGACGACCTTGTCCCAATGCGCGTCGTCATCGGAATAGAGCGTCTTCCACCACTCCATGGCGGCTTCCCACTGCGCACCCTTCGGCGCGTGCGGGCGGCCCTTCACATAGGCGAAGGTGGTCTCGTCGGGGGCGATCAGACCGGCGCGGGCGCCGCCTTCGATCGCCATGTTGCAGACCGTCATCCGGCCTTCCATCGACAGCGAGCGGATCGCCTCGCCGCAATACTCGATGACGTAGCCGGTGCCGCCGGCGGTGCCGGTCTTGCCGATCACCGAGAGGGTGATGTCCTTGGCGGTGACGCCCGGCGCCAGCTGGCCGGTGATCTCCACCTTCATGTTCTTGGACTTCGACTGGATCAGCGTCTGCGTGGCGAGCACGTGCTCGACCTCCGAGGTGCCGATGCCATGCGCCAGCGCCCCGAAGGCGCCATGCGTCGCGGTGTGGCTGTCGCCGCAGACCACGGTCATGCCGGGCAGGGTCCAGCCCTGCTCGGGGCCGACGATGTGGACGATGCCCTGACGCACGTCCGAGACCGGGTAGTAGTTGATGCCGAAGTCGCGGGCGTTCTTGTCGAGCGCCTCGACCTGGATCCGGCTGTCCTCGTTCTCGATGACCTTGTCGCGGCCCTCGGTGGTGGGGACGTTGTGGTCCGGCACGGCGATGGTCTTTTCGGGCGCGCGCACCTGGCGGCCGGCCATGCGCAGCCCCTCGAAGGCCTGCGGGCTGGTGACCTCGTGCACGAGGTGGCGGTCGATATAGAGCAGGCCGGTGCCGTCCTCGGCCTGATGGACGAGATGCGCGTCCCAGATCTTGTCGTAGAGTGTCTTGCCGGTCATGGAGTGGTCCTCTTGCGGCTGGATATGTCTGACAGGGCGCGCGGCTGCGCGCCGAAGGGTCGAGCGGGCGCCAGAGCGCCCCGCCGCGTCAAAGCCGCGCGAGGATCGTGCAGGTTGCGCCGAAGAACCGCCAGGGCAGGCGCGCGCGATCATCCATGTCGAAGACCCGAGTCATGGCGTTCAGATACTCCCTCGGACCCTGCGGCACAAGAGCCTGCGGCGGCTGGACCGGGGGGCGGCGGCGCTACATGCTCTGCACGTAAAAGAGAGGGCAGAGCGCGCGATGGAGCCGGAAACCGGGGTGGAGGAGGTGGCGGAGACCGCCACGGCGGAGGCCGAGGCGGCCGCCGCCGAAATGGCGGAGCAGGCGGCCGAGGCGCCGGAGGTTCTGGCCGAGGCGGCCGAGGATCTGGGCCATCGGCTGCTGAGCGATGCCGAGCGGGTGTTGCAGGGCGTGATGCAGCCCTGGAACGCGTGGCAGTTGCTGATCCTCTTCGGGGCCTTCGCGCTGGCGCATCTGGGCCGCGCCTGGCTCGGGCCGAAACTGCATGACTGGATGCGGCACCGCGAGGGCTGGCCGCGCTGGCGGATGCGCTATGCGGTGACGCTGCACCGGCGTCTGCGCGCGGTGCTGTTCGTGACGCTGCTGTGGATCGCCGTGGCGGTGGTGCGGCAGCTCGACCCGCCAGCCGGCGCGGCGGTGCTGCGGATCGCCGCCAACCTTGCCACCGGCTGGCTCTTCGTGGCGCTGGTGTCGCGGCTGATCGTCAATCCGCTCTTGCGCGGCATCGTGCGCTACGGCGCATGGGCCTGGATCACCCTGCGCATCCTCGACCTGACCACCGAGACGGCGCGGCTGCTCGACGGGCTCGCGATCCAGGCCGGCGATCTGCGGATCTCGGTGCTTCTGGTGCTGAAGGCGGCGCTGGTGCTGGGCGTCGCCTTCTTCGTGGCGCGGCTGCTGGCGCGCAGCTCGGCGCACCGGATCGAGAGCAACCGGGAGATCAGCCCTTCGATGCAGGTGCTGGCGGTCAAGCTCAGCCAGCTGCTGTTCTACGGCATCGCGGTCTTCGTCGGGTTGCGCGCGGTGGGGGTGGACCTCACCGGCCTCGCGGTGTTGTCGGGCGCGATCGGCGTCGGCCTCGGCTTCGGACTGCAGAAGGTGGTGTCGAACCTGGTCTCGGGGCTGATCATCCTGATGGACAAGTCGATCAAGCCCGGCGACGTGATCTCGGTCGGCCAGACCTTCGGCTGGATCTCGACGCTGGGCGCGCGCTACGCCTCCGTCGTCACCCGCGATGGCAAGGAATACCTGATCCCGAACGAGGACCTGATCACCACCCAGGTGGTGAACTGGACCCATTCCGACAACTCGGTGCGGATCGATCTGGATTTCGGCACCTCCTATGGCGACGATCCGCATCTGGTGCGCCGGGTCGCGATCGCGGCGGCGGCGGGCTGCGAGCGGGTTCTGGAAAAGCCGGCACCGGTCTGCCATATCACCGCCTTCGGCGATTCGAGCGTGAACTACCTGCTGCGCTTCTGGATCGACGACGCGACGGCGGGGCTCACCAATATCCGCGGCGACGTGTTTCTCGCTCTGTGGGACGCGTTCAAGGCCGAGGGCATCTCGATTCCCTTCCCGCAGCGCGAGGTCCGGGTGCTCGACGGCTCCGCCCTGCGTGTCGCGCGACCCACCGCCGAGTGATCGGATGCGAGGTGCGGGATCGTTGAAAACGACCCCCCCCCTTGCTACATTTGAAACATGCCCGGCGCCGGGGCAAAGTCGGCGGCGTGAAACCGGAGGATGATGACCTGTCCCTTTCCACCCAAGCGGCGCAAGCTGCTCCCCAGGGCGCGGGCCTGATGGCCGGGGCGCCCTCCGCGACGAGCGAAAAGCTGCTGGCAGCGATCCTCGTCTCCCTCGATGACGACAAGGCCGAAGACGTCGTGCAGATCGATCTGCGCGGGCGCTCCGAGATGGGCGATTACATGGTGATCGCATCGGGCCGCTCCTCGCGTCAGGTCGCCGCCATCGCCGAACACCTGACGGACAAGCTCAAGCAGGATTACGGCGTGCTCTCGAAGACCGAGGGCAAGGAGACCGGCGACTGGGTGCTGATCGATACCGGCGACGTGATCGTGCACGTGTTCCGACCCGAGGTGCGCGAGTTCTACCAGCTGGAGAAGATGTGGGCGCCCCAGGGGGCGGCCGCCGACGCCTTCCGCTGATGCGCGTCAGGATCTGCGCGGTGGGCCGGATGAAATCCGGCCCCGAGCGCGCCTTGGTCGAGGACTACACCACCCGGTTCGACCGGACCGGGCGGGCGCTGGGCCTCGGGCCGCTCACGATCACCGAGGTCGACGACCGCAAGGGCGGCGGCATGGCCGCCGAGGCGGCGCTGCTCGACCGCGCCATTCCCGGCGGCGCGGTGATCTGCGCCATGGACGAGCACGGCCGCGAGATGAGCTCGCCCGATTTCGCGAACATGCTGGCGGGCTGGCGCGACCAGGGCCGGGCGGAAGTGGCCTTCGTGATCGGCGGCGCCGACGGCATCGACCCGGCGCTGCGTTCCCGCGCCGATGCCATGCTGTCCTTCGGCCCGATGGTCTGGCCGCACATGCTGGTGCGCGCGATGCTGAGCGAACAGCTCTACCGCGCCGCCTCGATCCTCGCCGGAGCGCCCTATCACCGGGTCTGAGATGGGGCCCGACGGCATGCTCTGACCCCGCGTCAGTGGACAATCGGAACGCTTTGGCTCAGGACTGGCGCGAAACGTTCCCGAGGAGGCTTTCCCGATGGCGACACCCAAACCCGTGGTCCTGTGCATTCTCGACGGCTGGGGGCTACGCGCCGAAACGGAAGGCAACGCGCCGGCGCTGGCCCGCACCCCGGCCTTCGACCGGATCATGCAAGGCCCCAACGCGACCTTGACCACGCATGGGCCGGATGTGGGCCTGCCCTCGGGGCAGATGGGCAATTCCGAGGTCGGTCACACTAATATCGGCGCGGGCCGGGTCGTCGCCATGGATCTCGGCCAGATCGATCTCGCGATCGAGGACGGGAGCTTCTTCGAGGCCGAGGCGATCGCAGATTTCGCCAAGACGTTGCAGGATTCGGGCGGCACCGCGCATCTGTTCGGCGTCGTCTCGGATGGCGGCGTGCATGGTCACCTCGACCATATCGTCGCCGCGGCCCGGGCACTGCGCGACCGCGACGTGGCGGTGACGGTGCACGCCATCACCGACGGGCGCGACGTCGCCCCGAAATCGGCGGATGCCTATCTCGAGGACCTGATCGAGAAGCTGCCCGAGGGCACTCGCATCGCGACCGTGATCGGCCGCTACTTCGCCATGGACCGCGACAATCGCTGGGACCGGGTGAAGACCGCCTATGACGCCATCGTCAAGGGCGAGGGCCGCGCGGCCGCCGATCCGCTGGCGGCGGTGAAGGCCGCCTGGGACGCGGGCCAAACCGACGAGTTCATCCCCGCCACGGTGATCGGCGACTATGCCGGCATGCAGCCGCAGGACGGGCTGTTCTGCCTCAATTTCCGGGCCGACCGGGCGCGGGAGATCCTCGCGGCCATCGCCGATCCGGCGTTCGACGGCTTCGAGCGCGGTGACGCCCCGGCACTGGCCGCGAGGCTCGGCATGGTCGAATATTCCGACAAGCATGTCGCCTGGTACGAGACGGTGTTCCCCAAGCGCGACATCGTCAACACGCTGGGCGCCTGGGTCGCTTCCAAGGGGCTGACGCAGTTCCGTCTCGCCGAGACCGAGAAGTACCCGCATGTCACCTTTTTTCTCAATGGCGGCAAGGAGGAGCCGGAGGAAGGCGAGGACCGGTTCATGCCGAAATCGCCCAATGTCGCCACCTATGACATGCTGCCCGAGATGTCGGCCGACGAGGTGACCGAGGCCTTCGTGGCGGCCATCGGCAAGGGCTACGACCTGATCGTCACCAACTTCGCCAACCCCGACATGGTCGGCCATACCGGCGATCTCGATGCCGCGATCCGTGCCTGCGAGGCGGTGGATCAGGGCCTGGCCAAGGTCTGCGCGGCGCTTGAACAGGCGGGCGGCGCGATGATCGTGACCGCCGATCACGGCAATTGCGAGATGATGATCGACCCCGAAACCGGCGGGCCGCACACCTCGCATACGCTGAACCCGGTTCCCGTCGCGCTGTTCGGCGGCCCCGAGGGGGCACGCTTGCGCGACGGTCGGCTTGCCGATCTGGCACCGACGCTTCTGGACCTGATGGGCCTCGACCTGCCGCCCGAGATGACCGGGCGCAGCCTCATCGGATGAGGGCGGCGCTTTTCCTCGCCTTGGCGCTGATGGCCGCGCCGGCCACCGCGCAGGAGACGGCGGCGGCGGCGCGGGCCGCCGCCGAGCGTCTCGCCGCCGCCTCGCAGCAGCTCGACGCGGCGCAGGGCGCGCGCGACCGGGTCTCGGCGCTGACCGAAACGGTGCGGGCCTACGAGGCGGGTCTGACGGCGCTGCGCGACGGGCTGCGCCGCGCCGCGATCCGCGAGCGGGCCATCGCGGTGGAACTGGAGGCGCGACGCGACGAGATCGCGGAGCTGCTGGGCGCGCTGCAATCCATGTCGCGTGCCCCGGCACCGCTCTTGCTGCTGCACCCGGCCGGACCGCTGGGCACCGCGCGTGCCGGGCTAATCGCCTCGGAGGTCACGCCGGCGCTGCAGGCCGAAGCCGAGCGGCTGCGGGCCGACCTGCAGGAGGCCGCCGACCTCGCGGCGCTGCAGCAAAGCGCGATCTCCACGCTGGAGGAGGGGCTTTCGGGGGCCCAAAGCGCGCGCAGCGCATTGTCCGAGGCGATTTCCGAGCGCACCGACCTGCCGATGCGCTTTACCGAGAATCCGGTGGCGACGGCGCTGCTGATCGCCTCGACCGACACGCTGGACGGCTTTGCGTCAGGCTTGGCGCAGACCATCGATGCCGAGCTGTCGAGCACGGTGCCGGACGCCACCGGTCTCAAGGGACGGATCCCGCTCCCTGTGCAGGGGCAGGTGCTGCGCGGTTTCGGCGAGGCGGATGCGGCAGGCGTCACCCGGCCGGGTCTGGTGATCGCCACCGCGCCGCGCAGCCTCGTCACCACCCCGGTGGCGGCGACGCTGCGGTTTCGCGGCGAGTTGCTCGATTACGGCAATGTCGCGATCCTCGAACCGGCGGCGGGCGTCCTGGTGATCCTGGCCGGGCTGGCCGAGGTCTATGGCCGTACCGGAGAGATCCTGCCGGCGGGCGCGGCGCTGGGCCTGATGGGCGGAGACCCGCCCGCACCGCACGAAATCTTGACCGAAACGGCGCAGGGCGGTGGCGCGCCGCGGTCGGAAACGCTTTATCTGGAAGTACGGGAGGGGGATGCCCCCGTCGACCCCGAAACATGGTTCGCGCCGGCCTGACCGGCGCGCGCCCGAAAGGCGGCCCGGGCCGCAGGCAGAGGGAATGTTGCGCATGAGGAAACTGGTACTGGCGGCGCTTGGCGGAACCGCGCTCGGACTGATCGTCACGACGCAGGTGGCCGGACCGCTCGTCGCTCAGGAGGCCGAGCGCAATGCCAGCGTCTATGAGCAGCTCGATCTGTTCGGCGACATCTTCGAGCGGATTCGCGCCGAATATGTCGAGGAGGTCGATGAGGGCGACCTGATCGAGGCTGCCATCAACGGCATGTTGACCTCGCTCGACCCGCATTCGAGCTACCTGTCGCCCGAGGACGCGGCTGACATGCGTACCCAGACTCGCGGCGAGTTCGGCGGGCTTGGCATCGAGGTCACGCAGGAAGAGGGGATCGTCAAGGTCGTCTCGCCGATGGATGGCACCCCGGCCGATGCGGCGGGCATCCTCGCGGGCGATTTCATCACCGCCGTCGACGGCGAGAGCGTTCTGGGCCTGACCCTCGACGAGGCGGTGGACCTGATGCGCGGGCCGGTCGGCTCGGAGATCGTCATCACCGTGGTGCGCGACGGCGAGGACGAGCCCTTCGACGTCTCGATCATCCGCGACACGATCAAGCTCAACGCGGTGCGCGCGCGCACCGAGGGCGACACCATCGTGATGCGCGTCACCACCTTCAACGACCAGACCTTCCCGGACCTGAAGAAGGGTCTGGCCGAGGAGATCGAGAAGGCCGGCGGGCTCGAGAACGTCAACGGCGTGGTGCTCGATCTGCGCAACAACCCCGGCGGTCTGCTGAACCAGGCGATCTACGTCTCCGACGCCTTCCTCGAGGCGGGCGAGATCGTCTCGACCCGTGGCCGCGACGTCGAGCAATCGGACCGCAACAACGCCACGCCCGGCGACCTGATCGAGGGCAAGCCGATGGTGGTGCTGATCAACAGCGGCTCGGCATCGGCCTCGGAGATCGTCGCCGGCGCGCTGCAGGATCATCGCCGGGCGATCGTCGTGGGCACCCAGAGCTTCGGCAAGGGCTCGGTGCAGACGGTGATGCCGCTCAGGGGCGAGGGCGCGATGCGCCTGACCACGGCGCGCTACTACACGCCCTCGGGGCGCTCGATCCAGGCGCTGGGCATCTCGCCCGACATCATCGTCGAGCAGCCGCGCCCCGCGCCCGTGGAGGAGACCGAGGAGGACACGACGGCGCGGCCGCTGCGTTCGGAGGCCGACCTGCGCGGCAGTCTCGACAATGACAGCCTCTCGGAGGACGAGCTGAAGCAGCTCGAGGCGGATCGCGAGCGCGCCGAGAAGGCCGCCGAGCTGCGCGAGCAGGACTACCAACTCGCCTATGCGATCGACATCCTCAAGGGGCTCTCGGCGCTCGGTCCCCGCGCGCTGGCCGATCCCGAGAAGCGCGCCGAGGCGGCGGGGGAGGCGGCTCAGTGAGGCCTGCCAGCATCGCCGCACTGCCGTTCCGCCCCTGCGTGGGCGTCATGCTGGTCAACGAAGAGGGCCGGGTCTTCGTCGGCCAGCGGATCGACCGCGACCAGGAGGCCTGGCAGATGCCGCAGGGCGGCATCGACGCGGGCGAGGACGCCCGCGCCGCGGCGCTGCGCGAGCTCGAGGAGGAGACCGGCATCACCGCCGACAAGGTCGACATCGTGGCCCAGACCGAGGAGCCGTTGCGCTACGACCTGCCGATGGAGGTGGTGCCGCATATCTGGGGCGGGCGCTATCGCGGCCAGGCCCAGACCTGGGTCCTCGCCCGCTTTAGGGGCGAGGCGCGCGACATCGACATCGCCACCAAGCACCCGGAGTTCAGCGCATGGAAATGGATCGACCCCGCCGAGCTGCCCGAGGCCATCGTGCCGTTCAAGCGCCACGTCTACGAGCAGGTGCTGGAGCGGCTCGGGCCGCTCATCTGATCGCCGCCGGGCTGGCGATCCTCGCCGCCGGCCCGGCCTCGGCGCTCTCCTGCCTCGTGCCCGACCCGGTGCGGAGCTTTTCGGAGATCCACGCCGCGCCCGAGACCTACCGCGCCTATGTCGGACGGTTCGCGTTCGACGCATCGAAGCTGCCGCCCATGCAGGACCTCTCCCAACCGGTGAGCGCGACGCCGAACCCGGTGCCCGCCGATTTCACGGGCCACCAGCTGGGCCCCACCGGTTTCGACACGCCGGTCGGGACGGCGATGGTGCTGCAACCCTCCTGCGCGGGCCCGTGGTGCGGCAGCCTCGCGCCCGGCGACGAGGTGCTGGTCTTCGCGCGGGTCGAGGACGGGCGGCTCATCGTCGATCTCGACCCCTGCCCGGGCAAGGTGCAGGCCGCGCCCGACACGGCGATGCGCGAGAGGCTCGCCGCCTGCATGCGCGGCGAAGACTGCAGGGCGGTCGAATGAAGGATGAGCCCATGGCGGCACGGATCGCGCCGATCACCCTCGACGACGTCGAGGGCTTCCACGCCGCGCTCGACGGGGTGGCGCGCGAGCGGCGCTTCCTCGCCTCCTTCGAGGCCCCGCCCCTCGACGCCGCGCGGGCCTTCGTCGAGGCGAACCTGCACGAGGGCAACCCGCAATTCGTGGCGCATGAGGGCGACCGCATCGTCGGATGGTGCGACATCAAGAGGTCGGGCCGGCCGGTCCACACGCATTGCGGCGTCCTGGGCATGGGCGTCGTCGCCGATCGCCGCGGCGCCGGGATTGGCCGGGCGCTGCTGCACGCGACGCTCGCGGCGGCGCGCGCGGCGGGGCTGCGCCGGGTGGAGCTCGACGTGCGGGCCTCCAACGGATCCGCGATCGCCCTCTACGAGCGCATGGGGTTTCGCCACGAGGGCCGGAAGGTCGCGGCCTATCATGTCGATGGCGCGTTCGACGACCTGCTGATCATGGGGCTGGTCTGGCCCGAGGAGGGGGCGGCGGGCTGAGCCCGCCGCGCGCTCAGCGCAGCCGCTTGAGCAGGCTCTCGGAGGCGAAGCCGTCAACCGGCAGGCCGTTGGCCCGCTGGTAGGCGCGGATCGCCTCGATCGAGTTCGGGCCGATGATGCCGTCGGCGCCGCCAGTGTTATAGCCCAGTGCCGTAAGCCGACTCTGGATCTCGGCCCGCTCGGCGCGCTTGAGCGCCCGGCCCGTTGCCATCTTGGTCCTGAGCGGCCCGGCACCGGCGATCCGGTCGCCCAGATGGCCCACGCCGATCGCGTAGGCGTCGGCGGCGTTGTAGCGCTTGATCACGTCGAAATTGCGGAAGGTCATGAAGGCCGCGCCCTGCGCGCCCTCGGGCACGAGGATCTCGGCCGCGCCGAAATCGCCGATCCGACCGCCGCTGGCGGCCTGCACGCCCAGGCTCTGCCACTCGGCCGCGCTCTTCTTGGTGCCGCCCGCGAGGCCGTAGTTGAAGCCTTGCGGCAGCACCACCTCGACTCCCCAGGGCTGGCCCTTGCGCCAGCCGAAATTCGACAGGTACTTGGCCGTCGAGGCGAGCCCGTCGGTCGGGTCGTCGGACCAGATGTCGCGGCGGCCGTCGCCCCGGAAATCGGCGGCATAGGCCTCGTAGCTCGTCGGGATGAACTGGGTGTGGCCCATCGCCCCGGCCCAGCTACCCTTCATGTTCTCTGGGCTGACATCGCCGTTCTGCAGGATCTTCAGCGCCGAGGTGAGCTGCTGCTCGAAGAAGCGGCCGCGCCGCCCCTCATAGGCCAGCGTCGCCAGAGCCGAGACCACCGGCACGTCGCCGCGTCGCTTGCCGAAATTGCTCTCCATGCCCCAGACCGCGAGCACGGTCTGCCGGTCGACGCCGTAACGAGCCTCGATCTCCGACAGCAGGCTCGCATATTGCGACAGCATCGCGCGGCCCGTCTCGACGCGCGTGTCGGAGGCGGCGGTAGAGAGGTATTCGCCGAGCGTCTTGGTGAATTCGGCCTGGTTGCGATCCTTCTCGATCACGCCGGGGATGTAGCCGGCGGAGGCGAAGGCGCGGTCGAAGGTGGCGCCGGAGACGCCGGCCGAGAGCGCGCGAGGGCGATAGCCCGCGACCCAGTTGGAAAAGCCGGAATTGGGGCGGGGGCGCATGTTCTCGTCCATCTGTTCCGCACGGGCCGGAGGGCGAGGCGAACTGTCGAGAGGGCCCGAGACCGCCCCGCATGATGCCAAGGCCGCGAGTGCGAGGCCCAGAAGGCCCGCCCGTGGAAGTGTCGTCAAGATCCGCACCGACTGCTCCTTTTCGTTTGTGGCAGCACTACCGCGATGCGGGTGAGTCGCCACAGGGGGGACGGGCGGGGCGGCGGGAAACCGCTCAGTCGCGCGGCTCAACCGGGCAGCGGACCGGCGGCCCGGATCATCTCGGCATGGGCGCGCGCGATCTCGGCGTCGCGCCCGGCACCGAGCAGCGCCATCACCCGGCCGTCCTTGACGTAGCGGGCGGTGAAATCGGCGGTGGGGTCGCCGTCGATACGGATCTCGTCCCAGTCCTGGGCATGGCCGAGATAGCGGTATTGCCGCCCCAGAGCGGTCCAGAAGAAGGGGACGTCGATCTCGCTCGCGGGCTTGCCGAGCATGGCGCGGGCCGCGCGGGCGCCGTGCTGACGCGCGACCCGCCAATGCTCGATCCGGACCCGGCCCCATGGCGTCGGTACGCGCGCCACGTCGCCGGCGGCCCAGACGCCATCGAGAGCCTCGATGGCGAGGTCCGGCCCGGTGCGCAGCCCGCCATCCTCATCGGGCGACAGCCCCTCGATCGCGGTGGCCGGGCGGACGCCGATCGCGAGCAATACCAGATCGCTCTCCAACCGCTCGCCGCTTTCGAGCCGCACCGCCGAGACGCGCCCCTCGCCCTCGAAGCCCGCGACATTGGCGCCGGTGACGAAGCGCACGCCCTTGGCCTCGTGCTCGGCCCGGATCGCGCGGCCGACCTCCTCGCCGACGATCTTCGCGAGAGGCGTCTCCTCGCGCAGCGCCACCGTCACCTCCAGCCCGCGCTTGGCGAAGCTCAGCGCCGCTTCCAGCCCGGTGAAGCCACCGCCGACCACCACCGCGCGCTTGGCCTCGCCGGCGGCGCGAGTGAGGATCTCGGCCTCCTGCCGCGAGCGCAGGTGGTACAGCCCGCCGAGATCGGCGCCGGGCAGGTCGAGCAGGTTGGCGGTGCCGCCGGTGGCGATCAGCAACGCATCATAGCCATGGGTCGCGCCGGTCTCGGTGCGGACCTCCTTCGCGGCGGCGTCGATCGCTGCCACGCGTCCTTCGACGAGGTCGATATCGCGCTCGGCCAGCGCCTCGGGCGGGGTGAGGGTAAGGTGGCGCGGCAACTCGCCGCTCGCCAGCACTCCCTTGCTGAGCAGGGTCCGGTCATAGGGGGGCTGCCCTTCCGGCGAGATCATCGAGATCGATCCCTCGAAGCCTTCTTCGCGCAGCGTCAAGGCACAGGCATCGGCCGCCGCTCCGGTGCCGGCGATGACGATGCGGCGCGTTTCCTTGCCGCGCCGGACATGCGCCGGGGCGGGGTGGGGGTCGGCCGCCTCCGGCACCTCCACAAAGACGTGGCCATCGCGCTGCTCCACCGCATAGCGGCGCAGGTCGCCATGGCCCGGCGGCTGGGTCTGCTTGCCCGAGGAAACGTCGAAACAGGCGTGGTGAAAGGCGCAGATCAGCCGGTCGCCATCGAGATGACCCTTGGAGAGCGGCAGGCCGAAATGCGGGCAGGCATGGGCCAGCGCGGTGACCTCCGATCCGCGCCGGATCACGAGGATCGCGGTCTCGCCGGCCATGACCTTGAGCGGGCGGTTCTCCTCGAGATCCTCGAGCGCGCCGATATCGTGCCGTGCCATGATCGTCCCTCCGCCGGTTTCCCACTGGGCGAACCGGCGAAGGGTGGGAGAGTTCCACGCGGAACGGATCAGCGCTTGCGCGTGACCTTGCGCTTTTCCTTCTTGGCGCGCACGGCCGCCTTCTTCTTGGCGACGCCCGCCTTGCGGCGCGGCGGCTTGCCGGGGCGGCGCGAGGGGCCGCGCGGCATCGTCGCGCCATCGATTTCGACCAGCTCGGCGATCAGCCCGCCGGAGATCGGCGCCGCCTCCACCAGCCGGGCGGTGACGCGCTGCCCCAGCCCGATCACCCGGCCGCTATCCGAGCCCATCAGCGTCTGGCTTTCGGCATCGAAGTGGAAGAACTCGTTCCCGAGCGAGCGGATCGGCACCAGAGCGTCGGCGCCGGTCTCGTCGAGCTTCACGAAGACGCCGAAGCGGGCAATGCCGCTGATCCTTCCCGGAAGCTCGGCGCCGATCCGTTCGGACATGAAGGCCGCGAGGTAGCGGTCGGTGGTGTCGCGCTCGGCCAGCATTGAGCGGCGCTCGGTGTCGGAGATCTGCTTGGCGGTCTCGTCGAGCCGTTCGAGATCGGTGTCGCTGAGACCGTCCTTGCCCCAGCCATGCGCCGAGATCAGGCCGCGATGCACGATCAGGTCGGAATAGCGCCGGATCGGCGAGGTGAAATGCGCGTAGTCCCTGAGCGCGAGGCCGAAATGGCCGAAATTCTCGGCGTTGTAATAGGCCTGCGTCATCGAGCGCAGCGTCGCGAGGTTGATCAACTCGTCCTGCTCGGTGCCCTCGGCCTGCGCCAGAAGCTGGTTGAGATGCGCGGTCTTGAGCACCTGACCCTTGGCCAGCGTCAGACCCGAGCCCTTCACCACCTCGCGCAGCGCGTCGAGCTTGTCGGGGTTGGGCTCCTCGTGGACCCGGAACAGCAGCGGCTGGCGCTTGGCGATCAGCGTCTCGGCGGCGCAGACATTGGCCAGCACCATGAATTCCTCGATCAGCCGGTGCGCGTCGAGCCGGTCCTTGAAGGAGATCGAGGTGACCTGCCCCATCTCGTTCAGCTCGATCCGCCGCTCGGGCAGGTCGAGTTCCAGGGGCTGGCGCCGCTCGCGTGCCTTCTTGAGCGCGCCATAGGCGGCCCAGAGCGGGCGCAGCACCTCGTCCAGCATGGTGGCGGCGCGGTCGGTGGGCTGGCCGTCAATCGCGCTCTGCGCCTCTTCGTAGGACATCGAGGCGGCCGAGCGCATCAGCGCCCGCTCGAAGCGGTGGCCGATCTTCTCGCCATTCGCGTCGATGCGGATGCGCACCGCGATCACCGCGCGCGGCACGCCTTCGTGCAGCGAGCACAGGTCGCCCGAGAGCCGATCGGGCAGCATCGGCACGACCCGGTCGGGGAAATAGGTGGAGTTGCCGCGCTTGCGCGCCTCGCGGTCGAGCTCGGAGCCCGGCGTCACGTAATGGGCGACGTCGGCGATGGCGACCCAGAGGATATGGCCGCCCTCGTTGTCGGGCGCGTCGTCGGGTTGCGCCAGCACCGCGTCGTCATGGTCGCGCGCGTCGCTGGGGTCGATGGTGATCAGCGGCAGCTCGCGCAGATCGGCGCGCCCCTTGAGCCCGGCGGGCTTCTTGCCATCGGCCTCGGCCAGCACCGCGTCGGGGAAGTGGTCCGGGATGCCGTGCTGGTGGATCGCGATGAGCGAGACGGCGCGCGGCGCGGTGGGATCGCCCAGCCGCGACATCACGCGCGCCTTGGGCAGGCCGAGGCGGCCCTTGGGTCCCGACTGCTCGGCCTCGACCAGCTCGCCGTCCTTGGCGCCGTGCTCGGCGCCTTCGGGAACGATCCACTGCTTGTCGACGCCCTTGTCGATCGGCACGATGCGCCCGCCCTCGCTGGCCTTCTTGAAGATGCCGAGGATGCGCAGCGGGTTGGTGCCGATCTTGCGGATCAACCGCGCGGTATAGTCGTGCTCCTCGCCCGGCGTGGCGGTGAGCTTGGCGAGGATGCGGTCGCCCGCACCCAGGCCCGCGTCGCTCTCGCGTGTCAGGATCAGTACCTTGGGCTCCTCGCCATCGCCATGCCATTCAAGCGGTCGGGCCCAGAGATCGCCATCTGCATCGGGCGGCAGCACCGAGAGCACCGAGACCGGGGGCAGCCGGTCCGGGTCGCGGTAGGTCTTGCGCTTCTTCTGCAGGTGCCCTTCGTCCTCGAGCTCGCGCAGCAGGCGCTTGAGGTCGATCCGCGCCGCGCCTTTGATGCCGAAGGCACGGGCGATGTCGCGTTTCGCGGTCTGGGTCGGGTTGTCGGAGATCCATTGCAGGACCTCCTCGCGGGAGGGCAATCTGTTCATGCGCAGCAGGTAGCACGCGCATGGGGGGTCGTCACGCGATCAGGTGGCCCGCCCTAGCGGTCCAGCCGCTTCTCCATGTCGCGATGCGGAATGCCGGCGTCGTCGTATTCCGGGCCGTAGGCGACATAGCCGAGCTTTTCGTAGAAGGGCAGGGCGTGAGTCTGGGCCGAGAGATAGAGCCGCGTCACGCCCGGGCGCGAGCGCAGCGCCTCTTCGGCCTGCCGCATGATCGCCGCGCCCAAGCCCGTGCCGCGATGCTCGCGCAGCACCGCGACGCGACCGATCTTGCCGGTCTCGCCGCGGATCAGCAGCCGCGCGGTGCCGGCGGGCTTGCCGTCGCAGGTGGCGATGAGATGGATCGCCTCGGCGTCGAGCCCGTCCATCTCGTCCGCCTCGGAGACGTTCTGCTCCTCGATGAAAACGGTACGGCGCAGCGCGTGGCAATGGGTGAGGTCGGTGGTCTCGGTGATCTCGTGTTTCACGTGAAGTAGTCCTTGAGGATCCGGGCATAGACGGATTTCAGCCGGTGGATCTGGGCGATCTCCACCCGCTCGTCGACCTGGTGCATGGTCTGGCCGACCAGCCCGAACTCGACCACCGGGCAGTGATCCTTGACGAAGCGCGCATCCGAGGTGCCGCCCGTGGTCGAGAGTTCCGGGCGCAGCCCGGTCTCGGCCTCGACCGCGGCCGCCACCAGATCCGACAGCGGTCCCGGCGGCGTCAGGAAGGATTCGCCCGAGATCTTCACCTCGACGCCGATCTCGACGCCGAACTCCTCGGCCACCCAATCGGCCTCGGCGCGCAGCCACTCGGTCAGCTTGGCGCCCGAGTGCAGGTCGTTGAAGCGGATGTTGAGCGTGGCGCGGGTCTGGCGCGGGATCACGTTGGTGGCGGGGTTGCCGGTGTCCATCGTCACCACCGCCAGCGTCGAGGCGTCGAAATGGTCGGTGCCCTGATCGAGCGGGTGGCTCGACAGCCGGTCCACCAGCCGCGCCATCGCCGGGATCGGGTTGTTCGCCCGGTGCGGATAGGCGGAATGCCCCTGCGTGCCGGTCACCGTCAGGAAGGCGTTGAGCGAGCCGCGCCGACCGATCTTGATCATGTCGCCGAAACGCTCGGGGCAGGTGGGCTCGCCAACGAGGCACAGATCCATCCTCTCGCCGGTCTCGGCCATCCAGTCGAGCAGCGCCCGGGTGCCGTCGACGCCCTCGCCCTCCTCGTCGCCGGTGATGGCGAGGATCACCGCGCCGTCGGGGGGCGTGTCCCGCACGAAGTCGATGGCGGCCGCGACAAAGGCCGCGACGCCGGATTTCATGTCGCAGGCGCCGCGCCCGTAGAGCTGGCCGTCCTTCTCCTCGGCACCGAAGGGATCGACCGACCAGTCGTCGCGATTGCCCACCGGCACCACGTCGGTATGGCCGTTGAAGCCGAAGCTCCGCGCCGCGCCCTTGTCACCCCAGCGGGCGAAGAGGTTGGCGATGCCGCCGCGATCGACGCGGGTACAGTCGAAACCGGCCGCCTCCAGCATCCCCTGCAGCAGCACCAGCGCGCCGCCCTCCTCCGGGGTGACGGAGGCGCAGCGGATCAGCCGCGCGGTCAGATCGGCGGGGTCTGTGGTCTGGGACATCCGGTCACTCCTTCGGTTGAGGAAGGGGTAGCGCGGGGGAAGGGCGGTTTCAATCGGGGCTAGTGCAGCGTGTCCGTGCCGCCCTTGGCGTCCTCGAAGAACGGCGTCATCTGCGCCACGATCACCGAGTTCTCCTCGAGCGCGCGGCCCATCAGCGCCCGCTCGTCATCGTCGATGTCGTGCCCCTCGGCCAGCCGCTCGTCGAGCGTGCCGTAGCCGGTGACGTCGAGCGGCGCGAGATCGGCCTGCTTGAGGATGGCGACGGTCTCGCGCACCGCCTCGGCCTCGTCGACGCCCGAGGCGTAGCACATCAGCGCAGCGCCGGTGGCGCCTTCGGGCAGACCGTCGCCGGTCCTGCGGCCGACCTCGACCAGCAGCGTGTAGACCTGCTGGGTGCGCCTGGGCTTGTCCTGCTTCTGGGCCATGATCGTCTCCGTTCCCGTCCCGACGCAGGTGGCACCCATGCGCGCGATGCGCAAGACCCCGCGCCACCGGCGCGGGGTCCAGAAGGTCTCGTCGAGACTGCGGATCAGCCGTGCTTCCTGCCGCGGATCATCCGCGCGATGCCGATCAGGATGCAGGCGCCGATGAAGCCGGCGATCAGCGAACCCCAGAATCCTGTGAGCCCGGCGCCCACGAGACCGAGGAGGAAATTGAACAGCATCGCCCCGAGAATGCCGAGGATGATGTTCATCAGCAGGCCCATATCGGCCTTCATGAATTTTTCGGCCAACCACCCGGCGATCGCGCCGATGATGATCGCCGTGAACCAACCCACACCGCTCATGTCGTCCACTCCAGTATTCCGACCGGTCCCCCCGGCCCTTCAGGGTCTGAACACGCGAAGGTGAGGATGCGTTCCGCGCCCCGCTCGACCTCAACCAATCACTTCGATCGTCGCGGCTATCGCGTAGACCCCCAGCATGGCGACGCTCTCGAAGCCGATCCGGGCCGGGCCCTCGCGCTGTCGGGCGATCAGGCCGGCCAGCAGGATCCCGGTCATCAGCAAGCCGGTGCCGAGCCAGTAAAGGTCGGTGGTGCCCACCGCGTGGTAGAGCGACCCCTCGCGGAAACTCAGGTCGGAGGCCACGAGGAACAGCGTGTCGAAGGTGTTGCCGCCGATGATGCCGCCCACCGCGAGCTGCAAGGCGCCGCGCCGCACCGCGACGATCGTGGTGACGAACTCGGGCAGCGAGGTGACGACGGCGGTGATCAGCGACCCGACCAGGCTGGAGCGCAGGCCGAAGCGCTCGATGAAGGCGCCGCCGACCTGGCTGATGACCCAGCCGCCAAGACCCATCACCGCCACCAGCGCCGCAAAGCGCAGCGCCGGGCCGGTGACGGAGCGGTTCGCCTCGTCCTCGTCCTCGGGCTCGTCGGTGCGGGTCTCGGAGGTCATCACCGGGCGCCACATCGGGTGCTCCGACACCTGGGCCGAGAGCCGCACCCCGTAGAGATAGGCGAGGAACAGCGCCACCGAGACCGGGTGCACCCCGAGATAGGAGATGTTCGGCCCGGCGATGGCGCAAAGCGGCAGGCTGAGCAGGACCATCAGCATCACCGCCTGGATCAGGTTGGCGGGCTCGGCCGCCGCATGCTCGAGATTGGCGCGGCGATAGATCAGGTCGGCGATGGCGAGAAACAGGGTCTGCGCCGCGATCCCCCCGACCGCGTTCGAGAAGGCGAAGGAGGCGTCGCCGTCCAGCGCGGCGTTGACCGAGACCACCACCCCCGCCAGCGAGGTCGCGCCGCCGAGAATGATGCCGCCGGCCATCGCCTCGCCCATGGAGGTACGGTCGGCGATGATGTCGGCGAGCCGCGTGGCGCGGATCGAAGAATAGATGACGGCCGCCCCCGCGAGTGCGAAGACGGCCAGCAGATAGGGCAGGGGCAGGTTCTGGATCATGCCCTCCCAAGGGTCGCGGCGGCGGCGCGGTTCCACCCCGCCACCGCGATCACGGGATCAGTCGCGCAGCAGTTCGTTGATGCCGGTCTTGGAGCGGGTCTGGGCATCGACCTTCTTGACGATCACGGCGCAGTAGAGGTTCACGCCGCCCTTCGAGGGCAGCGAGCCCGAGACCACGACCGAATAGGGCGGGATCTCGCCATAGCTCACTTCGCCGGTCTCGCGGTCGAAGATCTTGGTCGACTTGCCGATATAGACGCCCATGCCAAGCACCGAGCCCTCGCGCACGATGCAGCCCTCGACCACCTCGGAACGGGCGCCGATGAAGCAGTTGTCCTCGATGATGGTCGGGTCGGCCTGCAGCGGCTCGAGCACGCCGCCGATGCCGACGCCGCCGGACAGGTGCACGTTCTTGCCGATCTGGGCGCAGGAGCCGACCGTGGCCCAGGTGTCGACCATCGTGCCCGAATCGACATAGGCGCCGAGGTTCACGAAGGAGGGCATCAGCACCACGCCCGGCGCGATATAGGCCGATTTACGGACAACGGCGTTGGGCACGGCGCGAAAGCCCGCATCGCGCCAACGGTTCTCGCCCCAGCCGGCGAACTTGCTGTCGACCTTGTCCCACCAGCCGCCGCCCTGCGGGCCGCCGGGCTGCATTTCCATGTCCTTGATGCGGAAGCCCAGGAGCACCGCCTTCTTGGCCCACTGGTTCACGTGCCAGTCGTCGCCGCGCTTTTCGGCGACCCGCAGCGTGCCCGAATCCAGCGCGTCGAGCGTGTCGAGGATGGCTTCGCGGGTTTCGCCGCCGGTCGCGGGGGTGATCGTGTCGCGCGCCTCCCAGGCGGCCTCGATCGCGGTTTCGAGCTGGGCAGTGTTCGTATCGGCCATGGGACGGGCTCCGGTTTGTGATGCGGCTCGGGGGCGGCTATAGACCGGATGCGGCAATCGGCGCAACGCGCCCCAGGGTAAGGGAACGGCATGACCAAGGACAGACGACACCTGATGCGCGACAGCCAAGAGGACCAGCGCACCGCAGGGCAGGTGCCCCAGACGCCGCAGACCATGTCGCCCTCCTACCGTCTGGCCTTTGCCGACGAGCAGTTCCTGCTGCGCGACGATCTGCGCCCGGTGCGCTGGCAGCTCGAGCTTCTCAAGCCCGAACTGCTGATGAACGAGGCCGGGGTGAACTCCACCGTGGTGCTGTTCGGCGGCGCCCGCATTCCCGAGCCTGCGAAGAAGCACACCGCCCGCACCGAGACACTGGCGGAGCTGTCGGCCTTCTACGAGGAGGCGCGGCTGTTCGCGCGCCGGGTCACCGAGTGGTCCTTGCAATCGGGCGGCACCGAGAACGTCATCGTCACGGGCGGCGGTCCCGGCGTGATGGAGGCGGGCAATCGCGGCGCGCAGGAGGCGGGGGGCCGTTCGGTCGGCCTCAACATCGTGCTGCCGCACGAGCAGGCGCCGAACCCCTATGTGACGCCGGAGCTGGCGTTCAACTTCCACTACTTCGCGATCCGCAAGATGCATTTCCTGATGCGCGCCAAGGCGGTGTGCGTGTTCCCCGGTGGCTTCGGCACGCTCGACGAGCTGTTCGAGGCGCTGACGCTGATCCAGACCGGGCGGATGAAGCGGGTGCCGTTCCTGCTGTTCGGCCGTGCCTTCTGGGAGAAGATCGTCGACTGGCAGGCGCTGGCCGATGCCGGCACCATCGCCGACGAGGACCTGCAGCTGTTCAAGTTCGTGGAGACCGCCGAGGAGGCCTTCGAGGCGATGCGCACATGGACCCATGCAGGCGAGCGTCGCGAACATATCCCGGGCCGGGACGAGTAGGGGCCAGCCGCAGGATTTGCGTATTTGAAGAAAGATGAAAGGGTGCGGCGCTCCCGGGATAGGGCGCGCCGCCCAAACTCATCTTTCCAAGAATACGCATGGCGTCGCATTGGCCATGCGCGCGCCCCTCAGGCCTTGGAAACCTCGGAGTGGCCCTTGAGCACCTCGTCGCCATCCTCCTGCTCGATCAGGTAGGCGGGATCGTCTTCGCTGGCGTTCCGGGTGATCTCGGCCCCCGAGATCGTTTTGGTGATCTTCTGGTGATAGACCTTGGTGATCTTGCCGATCCCGGTGCCGTTGCCCCAGTTCCACTTCACCTTGTCGCCCTCGGAATAGCTCATGGCCGTGCCTCCTGCTACGGATGCACGGCCAACGGCTCGGCGATAGGGATGTTCCCGCCTCAGGCGGTCGCGCGGCGCACCGGTTGCTGCCCGCCTTGGGCCCGCGCCTGCGCCGCTGCCTGCGACAGCATGCGCAATTCGGCCTGATTGCGGCCGATCCGCATGCGCAGCGCCTCTGGCAACTCTTCGGGTGTCTTGCCCTGCGCCTGCGCGGCCAGTTCGCGGGTCTGCGCCATCAGTGCCGTGGCGCGCATCTCGCGGTTGGCCTTGGAGCGGGCAGGAACGAGGAACAGCGGCGTCAGCGTCTTCAATTCGGGCTTTTCGGCCACCAGCGCGTCATAGCCCTCTTGGTCCTTGATCGCCGTGATCTCGTGGTGAAAACCGACCTGGCCGGGCAGCAGCAGATAGGCCTGCAGGTTGCGGCTGGCATTGCGCAGCCGCAGCACCGAATGCTCCACATGCATCTTGAGCGCGTAGGAGGCCACCGGCTTGAGCGGATCGAACTCCTTGGGCAGGGTCTTTTGCGGCATTCCCAGAAGTCGCGCCATCGCCTTGAGCACGTCGAGGGTCGATTTCACGCCAAGCGCCTTCAGGAAACGCTCGCCGGAGGTTTTCGACGCGCTCTCGTTCTTCTCGAGCCCGTCGCCCCGGGCCACGTAGAAGGAGATGCCGTTGGCAAGCGGGATCGCTCCGGTCTGGGTCACCGGGCCGGTGAACCTGCCCTCCTGCGCCCCTGCGTCCCAGGCATAGACGTCGCGCCAGACCGCCTTGGCGATCACCGGGTCGGAAAGGATCGCCTCCCGCAGGCTCCCCTCCGCCGCCGCCACCTCGAACTCGATCCCGTTGAGCTTGATCTGCACTGCTCTCTCCCCTCGTGGCGCGGTGTGTCCGGCGCCTTATCCCTGAACTTCGGCCGCGATCTCGGCGCGGCTCTTGCGGGCGCGCTCGGTCGCGGATTTGAGCTGGCCGCAGGCGGCCATGATGTCCTCGCCGCGCGGCGTGCGGATCGGGCTGGCATAGCCCGCCTTGTAGATGATGTCGGCGAAGGCGCGGATCCGGTTGTTGGACGACCGCTCATAGGGCGAGCCGGGCCATTCGTTGAAGGGGATCAGGTTGATCTTGGCCGGGATGCCCTCGATCAGCTTCACCAGCCGCCGGGCATCCTCGTCACTGTCGTTCACGTCCTTGAGCATCACGTATTCGAAGGTGATGCGCTCGGAGTTCGACAGCTTGGGATAGGCCTTGAGCGCCTCCAGAAGCTTCTCGATGTTCCACTTCTTGTTGATTGGCACCAGCTTATCGCGCACCTCGTCGGTGGTGGCGTGGAAGCTGACCGCGAGCATGCAGCCGATCTCTTCGGCGGTACGGGCGATCTCGGGCACGACGCCGGAGGTCGACAGCGTGATCCGGCGGCGCGACAGGGCGATGCCCTCGCCATCCATGGCGATCTTCATCGCGTCGCGCACGCCTTCGAAATTGTAGAGCGGCTCGCCCATGCCCATCAGCACGATGTTCGACAGCAGCCGCCGCTCCTCCTTGGGCACGCCGGGGCGCGGCCACTCGGCGAGGTCGTCGCGCACCAGCATCACCTGGCCGATGATCTCGCCGGGCGTCAGGTTGCGCACCAGCTTCTGGGTGCCGGTGTGGCAGAACGAGCAGGTCAGGGTGCAGCCCACCTGGGACGAGATGCACAGCGTGCCGCGCTCGTCCTCGGGGATGTAGACGGTCTCGACCTCGTGCCCCCCGGCGATCCGGACGAGGTATTTGCGGGTGCCGTCGGTCGAAACCTGCTTCGAGACGATCTCGGGCAGGCCGATGGTGAAGTTGGCGGCCAGAAGCTCGCGATAGGGCTTGGCGAGATTGGTCATCTCGTCGAAGCTGCGCACGCCCCAGTGATAGATCCACTGCCAGATCTGGTTCACCCGCATCTTCGCCTGTTTCTCGGGCGTGCCGGCCGCGATCAGCGCGTCGCGCATCGCCTCGCGGCGCATGCCGACGAGGTTCGGCAGCCCTTCGGCGGCCTTGCGCGGGATGGTCATCACGTCCTGGGTGATCGGGGCGGTTGCGGTCATCGGGGTACCTCGGGGCCGGGGGTGCCCGGCTCATATGGGAAAGCGGGCCCGGTCATCAAGGAAAACCGGCCCCGCTTCTGTATAACATGCCATGCCCCGGAGGGCGTGGAATCAGCTGGTGCAGCGTTTCGCCGCCTCGTCCACCGCGGCGGTGAAGCCCAGGAGCGAGAAGGTGTCCTTGGTCTGGGTGCCGCGGCCCGACATGCCGGTCAGCGTCGCCTCGGCGCCGCGCTTCATCGCCGCGACGATGGCCGCGTCGTCCTGCGGCGTCGCGGGCCAGGCCCAGTCGCCCTCGGTGAAGAGCTGGAAGTCCTGCCCACCCACCTCGAGCGTCACGGTGGAGCCGGAGGCGAAGGGGTAACCACCGGTGAAGGTCACCTGCCCGTTCACGCCCTGCGCCGGACGGTAGAACACGAAGAGCAGCGTCTCGCCGCGATTGACGGTGACCGGCTGGCCATCCTTGGTATTGAGCTGGCTCTTGGGGGCCGAGACGCCGAAGCACTCGACCGGATCGGTTTCCTGAAACACGCTCCAATCGGTTTCCGCGGCGACGCGGTTCGACGCCTCCTGCGCGACGGCGCTCGTGGCGGCGGCGGCGATGAGCGCACCTGCCGTCAGGGACCCGAACGCGCGGAAAAGTCGTGACATCATTTAGCAGCCTCCAGCTGTCTGGCCTCGTGGATGCCCCCGGCGCCTTTTCGACTGGAAGGGGCGGGTTCAACTCGATAGCCAGAGGCTTATCAAGATTCCCGTCCCGTGGGAAAGCCCCGCGCGGTCACATGTCTGCGCGGATCTCCGCCCAAACAGGGGCGCGATCCTCCGTGACCGGAACCGTGGCGCATTTGTCACGGGGTGGCTCATGGCCGGAGGACCAGATGCTTGGTACGGAACTGATCGACAACGAAATCGAAAGCCCTGCACGGAACGACGCGGTCCTGGTGGAGGTCACGCGCGGCGACCGCGTCGAAAGCGTGCATCGCGGGCATGCGGTGATCTGCGACGCCGACGGCCGGGTGTCGTGGTCGCTGGGCGATCCGCAGGCGATCATCTATCCGCGCTCGTCGTGCAAGATGATCCAGGCGCTGCCGCTGATCGAAAGTGGCGCGGCGGATGCGGCGGGGCTGGGTCCGCACGAACTGGCGCTGGCCTGCGCCAGCCATCAGGGCGCGGCGATCCATTCCGGGCCGATCTCGGAATGGCTGGCGCGTCAGGGATTCGCGGACGAGGATTACCGCTGCGGCGCCGAGACGCCGCGCGACAAGCCGACCCGCGAGGCGCTGATCCGCGCCCATGGCGCGCCTCGGCAGATTCACAACAACTGCTCCGGCAAGCATGCGGGATTTCTCACTCTGAACCGCCATCTCCGGGGCGGCCCGGATTACGAGCGGCCCGATCACCCGGTGCAGCAGGCGGTGCGCGCCGCCTTCGAGGAGGTGACCGGCGAACCGAGCCCGTTCTACGGCATCGATGGCTGCTCGGCGCCGAACTTCGCCACGTCGATGACCGGGCTGGCACGTGCCATGGCGCGATTTGCCGCCGCGCGGCCCGATGGCGATGCCCGCGAGCGCGCGATGGTGCGGCTGCGCGATGCGATGGTCGCGCATCCCGAACTGGTGGCGGGCGAGGGCCGCGCCTGCACCGAGCTGATGCGCGCGATGGACGGCGTGGCGATCAAGACCGGGGCCGAGGGGGTCTTCGTGGCGATTCTCCCGGCGCAGCGGCTTGGGGTCGCGGTGAAGATCACCGACGGCACCACACGGGCCAGCGAATGCGCCATCGCGGCGCTGCTGGTGCGCCTCGGCGTGCTCGATCCCGCGCATCCGGCCACGGTCAGGCGGATGCGGCCGATGCTCAGGAACTGGCGCGGCACCGAGGTCGGCGCGATCCGCCCGGCGCCCGCGCTGCTTGGCTGAACCAGAGCGCCCGGCGACAGCCCGAAGGGCCACCGCCGGCAACTTTGTTCCGGAAATACGCAAATCCCGGCGGTCGTACCGCGCGCGGCCGGCCCCGTACAGCGCCGGGCCGGCCGCAAGGCTCACATCTGCATCGCCTCGCAGACCTCGATGCTGCCGCCGTCGAGCACCATCGGGCAATCCTTTGCCATCGCGATCGCCTCGTCGATATCGGTGGCATTGACCAGCGTGTAGCCGAAGACCGGGTTCGGTCCGCCGTCATGGGCGACGCCGTCACGGCTGACCGTGTGCGATTTCCCGGCCGGCGCGCCCTCGTCGGCGATATGGTCGCGGATGCCGTCCATCCAGCTTTGCCAGCGTGCCATCTCGGCGTTGCGGGCCTCTTCCGTCTCCGGCTGCCGCATGTCGCCGCCGCCGTGATAGATATACATGAAACGCTTGTCGGCCATGGCCATCTTCCCCCCTTGTGGTGGCTGCTGCCCGCCGGTTTCGACGCCCGATCCTGCCTCGCCCCCCAGTCTCCGACGAGACGGCGATTCGAGCAAGATCAAAACGTGAACTTTGGTTGTGCGCCCGAGCGGAGAACCGTGCCCTCAGGCAGAGAACTCGGCGCGGCGATAACCCTGGATATAAAGCAGCGCCGTCAGGTCGCCGTGGTTCACCCGGACCTCGCATTGCTCGGCCACCACCGGCTTGGCGTGCAGCGCCACCCCGGTCCCGGCAAGGCCGAGCATGCCGAGATCGTTGGCCCCGTCGCCCACGGCGATCACGTCCTCGGGGGTGATCCCGAGCCGTTCCGTGATCTCGTGCAGCGCCTGTACCTTGGCTTCGCGGCCGAGAATCGGACGGGCCACGTCGCCGGTGAGCTTGCCGCCCGCGGCAAGCAGCGTGTTGGCGCGATGCTCGTGAAAGCCCAGCGCCTCGGCCACCACCTCGGTAAAGGCCGTGAAGCCACCGGAGACCAGCGCCGCGTAGCCGCCATGGGCCTTCATCGTCGCGATCAGCTCGCGGCCGCCGGGCATGTGGGTGATGCGGCTTTCCAGCACCCGGGCGATCACCGCCTCGTCGAGATCCTTGAGCAGGCCCACGCGCTCGATCAGCGCGCCCTCGAAATCGAGCTCGCCATTCATCGCCCGCTTGGTGATCTCGGCCACGCGCTCGCCGACGCCGGCCTCGGCGGCCAGCTCGTCGATGCATTCCTGCTGGATCATCGTGCTGTCCATGTCGGCGAGCAGCATCTTCTTGCGGCGGCCCTCGGTCTTCTGGATCACCAGATCGACGCGCGCCTGCTGCAGATCGGCCCAGACGTCCCAGCGATTGTCCGGCATCGCCGGGAGGCCGAACTCCACCGCTTCGCCGGGCGACAGCCAGTCGAGCGCGCTGCCGCCCCAGGCGCTGCGCAGGTTCTCGGCGAGAATCGGGTCGAGCCGGGTGCCGGGGGCGGAGAGGAGGAGCGCGGTGAACATGGGGAAAAGTTTCCGATAGTGGCGCGGGACGGCCCGCTTGCGACGTTTGGCGCTGCCTTAACGGCAATTTCCCCGTTGTGAAAGCGCATGAGGGGGCGTATCTGCGGCGGCGGGACACCTCTCCCCAACGAGAGGCGCTTATCTGCAAGGATACCAGCAATGGTCAAAACGACTCCGGACGCCCGTCCGTCGAATCCGCGTTTTTCCTCCGGCCCCTGCGCCAAACCCCCTCATTGGAGCCTCGACAAGCTCTCCGACGCACCGCTCGGCCGTTCGCACCGCGCCGCCATCGGCAAGTCTAAGCTCGCCGCCGCGATCGAGGAAACGCGCGAGATCCTCGGCGTGCCCGCCGATTACCGCATCGGCATCGTGCCCGCCTCGGACACCGGCGCCGTCGAAATGGCGATGTGGTCGTTGCTCGGCGCCCGCAAGGCCACGATGGTCGCCTGGGAAAGCTTCGGCGCGGGATGGGTCACCGACGTCGTGAAGCAGCTCAAGATCGACGCCGAGGTGAAGACCGCCGATTACGGCCGGATCGTCGACATGGCCGCGCTCGATTACGACACCGACGTCGTCTTCACCTGGAACGGCACCACCTCGGGCGTGCGGGTACCGAACGGCGACGCGATCCCGGCGGATCGCGCGGGCCTGACCATCTGCGACGCCACCTCGGCCGCCTTCGCGCAGGACCTGCCCTGGGACAAGCTCGACGTCACCACCTTCTCCTGGCAGAAGGTCATGGGCGGCGAAGCGGCGCATGGCATGCTGATCCTGAGCCCCCGCGCCGTCGAGCGGCTGGAGAGCTACACCCCCGCTTGGCCGCTGCCGAAGATCTTCCGCATGACCAAGGCCGGCAAGCTGATCGAGGGCATCTTCAAGGGCGAAACCATCAACACGCCGTCGATGCTCTGCGTCGAGGATTACCTCGTGGCGCTGGCCTGGGGTCGTGAGGTCGGCGGGCTGGAGGGGCTGAAGGCCCGCGCCGACGCCAACGCCAAGGTGATCTGGGATTTCTGCGACGCGCGGCCGTGGATCGCCAACCTCGCCGAGGACGAGGCGACCCGCTCGAATACCTCGGTCTGCCTGAAATTCACCGATGAGCGCATCAAGGACGGGGCCGCTTTTGCCAAGGCCGTCGCCAAGCGGCTCGAGAAGGAGGGCGTGGCCCTCGACATCGGCGCCTATCGCGACGCGCCCGCGGGCCTGCGCATCTGGTGCGGCGCCACGGTCGAGACCGCCGATCTCGAGGCGTTGATGCCCTGGCTCGACTGGGCCTTCGAGGCCGAGATCGCGGCGCAGGCCGAAGCCGCCTGATCCCCTTCGGGGGCGTGCTGACGCGCCCCCTTCTTCCCTATTCCCCGGACGCCAGCCGTCCGACCGCCACAGGAGCATTCCATGCCCAAGGTTCTCATCTCCGACGCCCTCTCCGACGCCGCCGTGCAGATTTTCCGCGATCGCGGCATCGAGGTCGATTTCCAGCCGAAGCTCGGCAAGGACAAGGAAAAGCTGGCCGAGATCATCGGCAACTACGACGGCCTCGCGATCCGTTCGGCCACCAAGGCCACCGAGAAGCTGATCGAGGCCGCGACCAACCTCAAGGTGATCGGCCGCGCCGGCATCGGCGTCGACAACGTCGACATCCCGGCGGCGTCGAAGAAGGGCATCATCGTGATGAACACGCCCTTCGGCAACTCGATCACCACCGCCGAGCACGCGATCTCGATGCTGATGGCCGTCGCCCGCCAGATCCCCGAGGCCAACGCCTCGACCCATGCGGGCAAGTGGGAAAAGTCGCGCTTCATGGGCGTCGAGGTCACCGGCAAGACGCTGGGCGTGATCGGCGCCGGCAATATCGGCTCGATCGTGATCGACCGCGCGCATGGCCTCAAGATGAAGGTCGTGGCCTATGACCCCTTCCTGTCGGAAGAGCGCGCCACCGAGATCGGCGTCGAGAAGCTGGAACTGGACGAGCTGCTCAAGCGCGCCGACTTCATCACGCTGCATGTGCCGCTGACCGATCAGACGAAGAACATCCTGTCCAAGGAAAACATCGCCAAGCTCAAGCCCGGCGTGCGCATCGTCAACTGCGCCCGCGGCGGTCTCGTCGACGAGGCGGCTCTGGCCGAGGCGATCACCGAAGGCCGCGTCGCCGGCGCTGCCTTCGACGTCTTCGCCGAGGAGCCGGCGACGAACTCGCCGCTGTTCAACCTGCCCAACGTCGTCGTTACCCCGCATCTGGGTGCCGCCACCACCGAGGCGCAGGAGAACGTGGCGCTGCAAGTGGCCGAGCAGATGTCGGACTATTTGCTGACCGGTGCCGTCACCAACGCGATCAACATGCCCTCGATCACCGCCGAGGAAGCGAAGATCATGGGCCCGTGGATCGGCCTGTCGGGCCATCTGGGCAACTTCATCGGCCAGATGACCGATGAGCCGATCAAGGCGATCAACATCCTCTATGACGGCGTCGTCTCGGAGATGAACCTCGCGGCGCTGAACTCGGCGCTGGTCGCGGGCATCATGCGCAAGGTGAATCCGGACGTGAACATGGTCTCCGCCCCGGTGATCGCCAAGGAACGCGGCATCCAGATCTCGACCACCAAGCAGGACCAGTCCGGCACCTTCGAAGGCTACGTCAAGGTCACGGTCGTCACCGAAAAGCGCGAGCGCTCGGTCGCGGGCACGGTGTTCTCGGACGGCAAGCCGCGCTTCATCCAGATCAAGGGCATCAACATCGACGCCGAGATCGGCCGCCACATGGTCTACACCACCAATCAGGACGTGCCGGGCATCATCGGCGTGCTGGGCACCATGATGGGCGAGAACGGCGTCAACATCGCCAACTTCACCCTCGGCCGGAACCAGCGCGCGGGCGAGGCCATCGCCATCCTCTACGCCGACGAGGCGGTCTCCGAGGAGGTGCTGCAGAAGCTGCGCGACACCGGCAAGTTCCAGCAGGTAAAGGCGCTGACCTTCGACGTCGAGGAATAATCCGCCCGCGAGGGACGGGGGCAGGGGGGGCCGCGGTTGCACGCCGCGGCCCCTTCGTCGTTCCCGACCCCTGTGTTCCGGATTGCGTATTTGAAGAAAGATGAAAGGGGAGGCGCGCTTCTCGGTTCATCTGTCTCCAGATACGCAGATCCCGCCCTCGCGGTCGGCGCGCCGCTTCCCGCCTGAACGCGAGGGCTGTAGAGAGACCCGCATGAGCACCCGCTTCGACACCATCCCCGCCTTTCTCGATCACGGCTTCGACGACGTGATCGACGTGCGCAGCCCCGCCGAATTCGCCGAGGACCACGTGCCCGGCGCGATCAGCCTGCCGGTGCTGTCCAACGCCGAGCGCGCCGAGGTCGGCACGATCTACAAGCAGGTCTCGCCCTTCGACGCGCGCAAGATCGGCGCGGCGATCGTGGCGCGCAACGCCGCCGCGCATATCGCGGGGCCGCTGGCGGACCGGGAATATCGCTGGAAGCCCCTGGTCTATTGCTGGCGCGGCGGGCAGCGGTCGAACTCCTTCGCCTCGATCCTGACCCAGATCGGCTGGCGCGCCGAGGTGGTCGAGGGCGGCTACCAGACATGGCGCAGGCTGGTGCATGATGCGCTCTACGAGACGGCGTTGCCGCATCGTCTCGTGCTGCTCGACGGCTTCACCGGCACCGCCAAGACGGCGTTGCTGCCGCTGGTCGAGGCGCGGGGCGGGCAGGTGCTCGACCTCGAGGGGCTGGCCAACCATCGCGGCTCGCTCCTCGGGGGCGATCCGGACGAGCAGCCCGCGCAGAAGGGTTTCGAGAGCGCGCTGGCGGCGCGTCTGGCCCGGCTCGACCCCGAACGCCCGGTGCTGGTCGAGGCCGAAAGCTCCAAGATCGGCCGCATCACCCTGCCGCCGTCGCTCTGGGCGCTGATGACCCGCGCGCCGCGCATCGAGATCACCGCGCCGATCGGGGCACGCGCCGAGTTCCTCGCGCGGCAATACGAGGATGTCAGCGCCGATCCCGCGCGGCTGTCGCATCTCCTCGACCAGCTGCGCGCGCATCGCGGTCACGCGGTGGTCGATGGCTGGCAGAAGCTTCTGGCCGAGGGCCGCATGGTCGAGCTGTCGGCGGCGCTGATGGTCGAGCATTACGACCCCGCCTATGCCCGCTCGCGCGCCGCGCATGCGCCGGTCTTCGCCGCCCATGTCGAGGCCGGGACGCTCGACGCCGAGGGGCTGACACGCGCGGCCGACGCGATCGCGGCGGCGATGCGCGACATTTGACGCTGGGCGGCGGGGGGCTTACCTCGGATGAAAGACCGGAGGAAAAGCCCATGCGCCCCGCCAACGAGGCATTGATCGTCATCGACATGCAGAACGACTTCTGCCCCGGCGGCGCGCTGGCCGTGGCCGAGGGCGACACCATCGTCCTCGGCATCAACGCGCTGATGGAGGAATTCCGCGCCGTGGTGCTGACGCAGGACTGGCACCCGGCCGATCACCTCTCATTCGCGAGCCAGCACGAGGGCGCGGCGCCGATGTCGATGACCGAGATGCCCTACGGGCCACAGGTTCTCTGGCCCGACCACTGCGTGCAGGGCAGCCCCGGCGCGCTCTTTCACCCCGACCTGCGGACCGACGCAGACCTGATCATCCGCAAGGGGTTCCGGCGCGAGATCGACAGCTACTCGGCCTTCTTCGAGAACGACCATGCCACGCCGACCGGCCTGCACGGCTACCTGTCCGAGCGCGGCATCACCGCGATCACGCTGGCCGGCCTCGCCACGGATTTCTGCGTGAACTACTCGGCGCTCGACGGCGCCAAGCTCGGCTACGATGTCACGGTGATCGAGCACCTCTCGCGCGGCATCGACCTCGACGGCAGCCTCGGGGCGGCGCGGCAGGCGATGCGCGACGCCGGCGTGGTGCTGGGCTGATGGATATCGCCACCCGCGTCTGGAACCACAAGTGGAAGATCGACCCGATCGTCCGCTCACTGATCGACACCGATTTCTACAAGCTGCTGATGTGCCAGTCGGTGTTTCGCAACCACCGCGACACGCAGGTCACCTTCTCCCTGATCAACCGCACCAAGTCGATCCGCCTCGCCGAGCTGATCGACGAGGGGGAGCTGCGCGAGCAGCTCGACCACATCCGCTCGCTCTCGCTCACCCGGGGCGAGAGCACCTGGCTGCGCGGCAACACCTTCTACGGCAAGCGGCAGATGTTCCGGCCCGACTTCATGGAGTGGTTCGAGGGGCTGCGCCTGCCGCCTTACCATCTCGAGAAGCGCGACGGGCAGTACGAGCTGACCTTCGAGGGGGACTGGCCCGAGGTGATGCTGTGGGAGATCCCGGCGCTCGCAGTCCTCATGGAGCTGCGCTCGCGGGCAGTGCTCGGGCGGATGGGCCGGTTCGAGCTCCAGGTGCTCTATGCCCGCGCCATGACCCGTACCTGGGAAAAGGTCGAGCGTCTGCGCGGCACGCCCGGCCTCAGGATCGCCGATTTCGGCACCCGCCGCCGCCATTCCTTCCTCTGGCAGGACTGGTGCGTGCAGGCGATGATCGAGGGCATGGGCGACAGTTTCGCCGGCACCTCGAACTGCCTGATCGCCAAGAACCGCGATCTGGAGGCGATCGGCACCAACGCGCATGAGTTGCCGATGGTCTATGCCGCGCTGGCCGACAGCGATGCCGAGCTGGCCGAGGCGCCCTACAAGGTGCTCGCCGACTGGCACGAGGAGCATGAGGGCAATCTGCGCATCATCCTGCCCGACACCTATGGCACCGAAGGATTCCTGCGCCGCGCGCCCGACTGGCTCGCCGGCTGGACCGGCATCCGCATCGACTCTGGTGACCCGGCCACGGGCGCCGAGACTGCGATCCGCTGGTGGCAGGAGCGCGGCGAGGACCCGCGCGAGAAGCTGGTGATCTTCTCCGACGGGCTCGACGCCGAGAAGATCCTCGAACTGCACGCGCGCTTCTCGGGCCGCGTGAAGGTGAGCTTCGGCTGGGGCACGATGCTGACCAACGACTTCAAGGGGCTGGCCGGCGATGCGCTGGCGCCCTTCTCCCTCGTCTGCAAGGCCGTCGCCGCCGAGGGGCGGCCCACCGTGAAGCTCTCCGACAACCCCGAGAAGGCGATGGGCCCGGCGGACGAGATCGCCCGCTACAAGCGCGTCTTCGGCGTCGGCCCGCAATCCCCCATCCCCGTCACCGTCTGAGGTCCGCCATGTCGCTCCCGCTTTTCGTCCAGATCCGCTGCAAGCCCGGCACCACCTACAAGGTGGCCGACGCCATCGCGCTCAAGGAGATCCACTCCGAGCTCTACTCGACCTCGGGGGCGTTCGATTTGCTGGTGAAGATCTACGTGCCGGAGGGCGAGGATATCGGCATGTATCTCAACGAGCACCTGATGGGCATCGAAGGCATCGAGCGGACGCTGACGACGCAGACGTTCAGGGTGTTCTAGGCCAAGGTCGAGCTAGGGGGCCTTCCTGAGCGCCTTCACTTCCCCCCGTTGCTTCTTTGCCTCCAGCCGCCGCCGCACAGAGCCTTTGGTCGGCTTGGTTGGTATCCGGCGCTTCGGGACCTCGGTCGCCTTGGCGATCAGCTCGGCCAGCCGCTCGCGGGCGATCTCGCGGTTGCGGGGCTGGTGGCGGGTGTCCTGCACGAAAATCACCACCGCGCCGTCATTGGTCCAGCGCCGCCCCGCCAGCCGCTTCAGCCGCCGCTTGACCGGGTCGGGCAGGTTGGGCGAGCGTTCCGCCTCGAAGCGCAGCTCCACGGCCGTGCTGACCTTGTTGACGTTCTGGCCGCCGGGGCCGGAGGCACGGGTGAACTGCTCGGTCAGCTCCCAATCCTCGATCGTGATGCGGTCGTCGATCCTCAGCATGCCTGCCTCCAAAGCCCTGCGCCCCAGATAGCGCGGGGCCGCGCGACATACAAAAAGGGTCGTCCCCGGCGAACTGGGAACGACCCTTCGAAGATCAGGAGGTGGGTCGGTTAGACCGTGATCCACCTGGGGGGTGTGCGCCCGAGGGCTGCCTCAGCCGCGCGCCTCCCAAGCTGTCCCGACACATTTCTCCAATACCCTTCTCGACACTGGATCACCTCCTTTCAGTTGGTTTCGCCTGATCCAAAGCTGGCATGGGAACGGCGATCGTCAAACAGAAATTTATGTGACATTACGCGGGGGAAGCTTGTGTGTTGCCAATCTTCGACAGCTGCGACGATTGTCATTCGGACAGCGCGTATTCCACGAACTCCGTGGTCTGGAAGAAGCGGAAATTGTCATCGGAGACCATGGTGAGCCGGATCCGGCCCAGATCGTCGCGCCAGACCGAGATCCCCTCGAGATTGTCATGCACCCCGACCGCGGTCTCGAGCAGCAGCTCCTCGCCCGTGCCGTCGGCCTCGAAGCGGCTCACCCGGCTGCGAAAGCCGATGCCGACGAAATCGCGTTCGAGAACGTAGAGCTTGCCGTCCGGGCCGAAATCGGCGCCGGTCACCAGAAAACTGTCGCGGCGCGGCAGGGTGAAGGGGACCGTCCAGCGCCCGTTCTTCCAGCGATAGACCGGGAACGGCGTGTCGAGCCGGCCCGAGCGTTCGGGGATCGTGTAGAGCGCGCCGGCGGCGTCCACCGCCAGCGCCTCGAGCGCGCTGTTGAGCTGCATCTTGCGGAACGCCTTGGGGCGCGGCAGCACTTCGGGGCCGTCGGGCCCGGTTTCCGAGCGCACCCGCGCCCGCGCCTCGAACGACACCCAGCGCCGCCCGTCGGCGCCGATCGCCAGCCCTTCGCTATCGGCCAGATGCCCGGTCATGATCCCCTCGCGGCCCGAGCGCAGCGGCTCCGAGCGCAGGATCTCGACGCCGGTGATCCGGCCCTCCGCGTCGCGGATGAAGCGTCCGTCGACGATCCAGGCCCGGTCGCTGATCGCGACGAAGCCGGTGCCGTCGGTCTCGATCGCGGAAAAGCCCCCGGCTTCGTGCTCGCTCTCGGGCCAGACATGGCTGCCGATGTAGTCGGCATGCTGCTGCGACGGGGCCCCGCCGGAAAGCAGGGCCGCGAGGATCATCGCCTTCATCGGCTCAGTCGCTCGCCAGCACGGCGGCGCATTGGCCGGGCAGGTCGGCCATGGTGATCTCGCGCTTGGGCTCGGGCTCGGGCGCGTCGGGATCTGCCGGCGGGGCCGGCTTGGGGTTCAGGATGTTGGCCTGCCATTCGCGCGCCTCGGCGCAGCCATCGCCCGGCGGCGGCGGGTCTTGGGCTTCGCAGGCCGTGTCGCCGGGCAGACAGTCCAGCCGGATGTGGAAATGAGTGTTGTGCCCGTACCAGGGCCGGACCTTGTTGAGCCAGGCCCGGTCGCCGGTCTCGGCGTCGCACATCGCCACCTTGGCACCCGGAAAGATGAAGATCCGCGCGGTGCGCGGGTCCGAGGCCGCGGCCTTCACGAGCGCCATGTGCTGCGGCGTCCAGTTGGCGTTGGTATAGGCCCCGCCCCGCGCCTGCATGTCGGTGGACGAGATCGCCTCGCGCTCGGCCACCGACAGGTCCAACCGGTCGGCGCGGCGCAACCAGACGTCGATGTCGATCCCGGTCTGGTGGCTGGCATGGCCGGTGAGCATCGGGCCGCCGCGTGGCTGGCTCATGTCGCCCACATAGATGCCCTTCCAGCCCGGCAGGGCGGCGGCGGCGCGCGACAGGTCCTGCACGAAATCGATGGTTTCGGGCTGCGCCCAGTTGCGGTTGCGCGACAGCCGCATCGCCTGCCAGGTCGGGCCGGTCTCGGCCAGCCGCGCGCCACCGGCCTGACAGCCCTTGGAATAGAAGCCGATCGATTCGGGCCGCTGCGCCGAGGCCGTCGGGACGTGGCCGAAGAGTTGCTTGGCGACGCGGGTGTCGTTGGAATTCTGCGACGACACCACGGCGCGGGGTGCCGGGGGCTCGCTTTCGCAGGCGGCGAGAATGCCCAGACCCAGCAGGGCGGCGGCGAGGGGGCGGATCATGCTGCTCGATCTCCGTTCTTGTTGACCCATCCTAGCAGAAACAGCCCCAGCGCGAACAGGGCGATCACCGGCAGAAGCCCGGCGCGCACCGATCCGCTCATCCAGGTGGCGAAGGTGATCGCCATGGGCGCGAGAAAGGCGGTGGCGCGGCCCGACAGCGCGAAGAGCCCGAAGGCCTCGGTGGCGCGCGCCGGGTCGGCATGGCGCACCATCAGGCTGCGCGAGGCCGAGTAGAGCGCGCCGCCGGCACCGCCGATCAGCGCGCCACAGACATAGAACAGGATATCGGGAAGCCGCGAGCCGGGCGGCAGGGCAAGCCCGAACAGGCTGTCGCGGGTCATCGAGACGACCAGCACCGAAACCGCGATCAGGATCCAGATCGCGGCCCGGATCACCGGCTTGGGCCCGAGCCGGGCATCCGCCAGGCCGCCGGCGAAGGTGAGGATCGCCGCCGAGATGGCGCCGATGATGCCGAACACGCCGATCTGGATCACCGACCAGTCCAGCACCAGCGTCGCATAGAGCCCGCCGAAGGCGTACACGGCGGCCAGCGCATCGCGGTAGAGCATCGAGGCGCCGAGGAACGCCGCGAGGCTGGGTCTGCGGGCCACGTCGCGCAGCGTCTCCCACAGCCGCGCGGCGACATTGCGTGCGGTCACGCGGGTGCGCGCCACCGGGCCCGCGTCGCGCACCCAGGCGAAGAAGGGGATGATGAACACCGCGTACCACAGCGCGATCACCGGCCCGACGGCGCGGGTGCCCTCGCGTGCCTCCGCGTCGAGGCCGAAGACGGGCGGCGTGCCCAGGAGCGTCACGCCGGCGTCGTTCTCGGCCAGAAACAGCAGCATCAGGATCAGCGATGCCACCCCGCCCCAATAACCCAGCGCCGCGCCCGAGCCCGAAATCCGGCCGATCGTCGGCCCGGTGGCGAGCGAAGGCAGCAGCGCGTTGTTGACGTTGGTGGCCGATTCGGCGGCGACGAAGCCCGCGAAGAACAGCACCAGAGCCGGGATCAGCATCGATCCGTCCGGCGTCAGCACCCAAAGCCCCGCCGCGCAGGCCACGGTGATCACCGAGAAGGCGGCGATCCATGGCATCCGCCGCCCCGAAGCATCGGCCAAGGCGCCCAGAACCGGCGCGGTGAAGGCGATGAACAGGCCGGCAAGGGTCTGGCCCATGCCCCAGAGCGACTGTGCCGCCGCATCGGCCTCGGCGGGGCCCATCCCCTCGCGGGCAAAGCGCGCGGTGGCGACGGCGGCGAAATAGGGACCGAAGATGAAGGTCAGGCCCAGCGTCGCATAGGGCTGCTGCGCGAGGTCGAAGATCATCCAGCCCCAGATCCGCTTCTTCGTCGCCATGCCGGTCCCCTTGCGCCTGTCGCGGCGGATCTGACAGGGCGGCGGGGGCGGGGGCAAGCGCGGCGGGCCCCACGCGGCGCATCGCCGTCCGAGCGCGGCCCGAACGCCGCGTCGGGGGCAGGGGGGATGCACGTGAGCCCGCTTGCCGGAGGCAAGGCGCGGGCGTAGATTCGAACCGCGCGCGACAGGATCGGAAAGACCCCCGCGCGCCCTGCCAGGATCACCGCCCTGACCGTTTCGTCAGGCAACCTTGATTTGAATCGGGACGATCCGTCCGGCCTGTCGCCGGACGGTCCTTTCAACCTACGAGACCATCATGGGAAAAGGCGATCACAGACGCAGCAATCGCGAAGCGAAGAAACCCAAGCAGGACAAGCCGAAGGCGCCGGCCACGGCGCATTCCGGCGCGGTCAAGCCGCTTTCGCTCGGGGAGAAGAAGGGCCGCTGAGCGGTCCGACGGGGCGGGCGCGGCGCGCCCGCCCGTGGCCGATCAGGCGGCCATGACCTCGGTCGCGGGATCGGCATCCGCCATCGGCGGCCAGGGCCGCTCTGCCTCTGCGCGCACCCAGTCGGCGATCCAGTCGGGCATCGGCGGCGAGGCGGGATCCTGGCCCAGCGCCTCCATCAGCCGCGCCGGGTTCACCACGCCGCCGCGCTTGCGGTCGGTGATCGCCAGGCGCACCAAGGCGTGGCTGGTGCATTCGCCGTCGCCGCGGAACATGCCCTGCTCGGTATAGACGTAGCGGTCGTCCCAGCAGACGGCGCGCGAGCGCATCGTGAGCCGCGCGAAGCCTTGGACCCGGCGGCGGTAGCGCACCGAGACGCCGGCCACCGCCATGCCCCAGCCCTGCCGTCTCAGCGCGCCGATCACGCCGATCCGCTGCGACAGCGGCATCCGGCCGAGATCGAACAGCGACAGCGTGCGGCCGTTGTTCAGCTCGTTCCAGAAGTCGAGATCCCACGGCATCACGACGTGGCGGCTCTCATGAGTGCCGGTGATCGGCAGGGGTGCGTCGTTGCGGTGGCGCCAGAACTGCCAGAACATTCGGACGAAGGGATACATGCGGGACTCCGGGACCTGGATCGCCGCGCAGGTTGCTTGGAGGTGACGCGAAGGTCAACGGGTGACGCGGGGGTCACGACGACGCAGCCACGGCCTTCGGGATTGCTCTTGGGGGCTTCGCTCCTTACCTGTCTTGGCGACCCGAGACAGCCCGAACGGACCGCCCATGACCTCGCTCTTCCAGATCCTGATGTTGATTCTCGACATCGCGACCTTCTTCATCTTCGCGCATTTCATCATGAGCTGGCTGATCAGCTTCCAGGTGCTGAACCTGCGCCAGCCGCTGGTGGCGCAGATCTGGGACGGGCTGACCCGCCTGCTGGAGCCGCTCTACGCGCCGGTCCGGCGGATGCTGCCGCAGATGGGCGGGCTCGACCTCGCGCCGCTCGTCGTGCTGGTCGGCATCTACGCGCTCGAGATCGTGCTGCGGAACAACGCGGCGCTGTTCTATTGAAGGCCTGCCCCGGCCCTCAGCGTCGAGATTGCGTATTTTCAGAACAAAGTAACCATACGCCACGCCTCATGGGAGGCGTGGTCTCGCCCGAGCCGAGGTAATGCCCGATGAGCCCAGCGACCCATCTGCGCGAGGTCTTCGGCTTCGACGCCTTTCGTCCCGGCCAGGAAGAGATCGTCGACGCCGTGGCCGCCGGGCACGACGTGCTGGCGATCATGCCCACGGGCGGCGGCAAATCGCTGTGCTACCAGCTGCCGGCGCTGGCGCGCGAGGGGGTCACGGTGGTGATCTCGCCGCTGATCGCACTGATGCGCGATCAGGTGCGCGGTCTGCGCGAGGCCGGTGTCGAGGCGGGCGCGCTGACCTCCGGCAATACACCCGAAGAGACCGACGCGGTGTTGGCGAGCCTGCGCGAGGGGCGGCTCAAGCTCCTCTACATGGCGCCCGAGCGGCTGGCCTCCGGCGCCACCGTGCCGCTCCTGAAGCGGGCGGGGGCGTCGCTCATCGCCGTCGACGAGGCGCATTGCGTGAGCCAGTGGGGCCATGATTTCCGCCCCGACTACCTGCGCATCGGCGATCTGAAGCGGCAGCTCGGCGTGCCGCTCGCGGCCTTTACCGCGACGGCAGATGCCGAGACTCGCGAGGAGATCGTCCGCAAGCTGTTCGAGGGACGCCAGCCCGAGACCTTCCTGCGTGGCTTCGACCGACCCAACATCCATCTCGCCTTTGCGGTCAAGGACAGCCCGCGTCGGCAGATCCTCGATTTCGCCGATCGCAGGCGCGGACAGTCCGGCATTGTCTATTGCGGCACCCGGGCCAAGACCGAGGCGCTGGCGGCGGCGCTGCGCGAGGCGGGGCATTCGGCGCTGCACTATCACGGCGGCATGGAGGCCGAGGCGCGGCGCGAGGCCGAGACCCGGTTCCAGCGCGAGGACGGGCTGATCGTCGCTGCCACCGTCGCCTTCGGCATGGGCATCGACAAGCCCGACATCCGCTGGGTCGCGCATGCCGACCTGCCGAAATCGATCGAGGCATATTATCAGGAGATCGGCCGCGCCGGGCGCGACGGCGCGCCGTCCGAGACGCTGACGCTCTACGGCCCCGACGACATCCGCTACCGGCGCCAGCAGATCGACGAGGGGCTGGCCCCGCCGGAGCGCCGCGCCGCCGATCACGGGCGGCTCAACGCGCTTCTCGGTCTGGCGGAGGCGCTCGATTGCCGGCGCCGCGTGCTCTTGGGATATTTCGGCGAGGCGCCTGAGGTGGCCTGTGGTTATTGCGATCTGTGCGACAAACCGCCCGAGACCTTCGACGCGACCCAGCCGGTGCGGATGGCGCTTTCGGCGGCGCTCCGGACCGAGGAGCGGTTCGGCGCGGGACATCTGATCGACATCGTCATGGGCAACGCCACCGACAAGGTAAGGCAGCGTGGCCACGAGGACCTGCCGACTTTCGGCGTCGGCAAGGCCCATTCCAAGGCGCAGTGGCAGGCGATCTTCCGGCAGATCATGGGTCGCGACCTGATGCGCCCCGACCCCGAGCGCCACGGTGCGCTGAGGATGACCGAGGCGGCGCGTCCGATCCTGCGCGGCGAAGAAAGCATCACGCTGAGGAGGGACACCGTCAAATCGGCGCGCTTCGGTCCGAAGGTGCGCGAGATGGTGTCCGAGGAGGACGCGCCGCTCCTGTCGGCGCTCAAGGCCAAGCGCCGCGCGCTGGCCGAGGCGGCGGGTCTGCCCGCCTACATCATCTTCACCGACCGCACCTTGATCGAGATGGCCGAGAAGAAGCCCGCCAGTCTCGACGAGATGGCGCGGATCGGCGGGGTCGGTGCCAAGAAGCTCGAAAGCTACGGGCGCGAGTTTCTCGCGGTGATCACCGGTGCCGCCGAGGACATCCACCCGGCGCGGCGCAAGCTCGCCACGCGTGGCGCCGGCTCGCTCTATGACCGTCTGATGGCGATTCAGGCCGAACTGATGCGGGGCCAAACCGGCCACGACAAGCCGATGAGCTGTTCGGCCAAGGAGCTGGCCCGGGTGGCGAGCGCGCGGCCGCGCGACATGGAGGCGATGGAGCGGCTGCTCGGGCCGCGCCACGCCGAACGCTTCGGCGCGGCCTTCCTGCAGGCGCTCGAGGAGGGCGAGGAGACCGGCTGAGCCGCCGCAAGCCCCCAGAATCGTGGACAGGATGGCGAGCCGCGTGCCACCATCGGGCGAATGCGATGGGAGGTTCGCGATGACCGGCACCACCGTGGCCAGCGTGATCTGGCACAGGCTCGACCGTGACGGCACCGACCGCTGCCGTCTTGCCCGGCTCGATGCGGGTTGGCTGATCATGGGCCATGCGCGCTGGGACGAGGCGGGCCGGGGGGTCGCGCTCGATTACGCGATCCGCTGCGATGCGGGCTGGTCCTGCCTCTCCGCCGATGTCACCGGCCTGCGCGGCGAGAGCCCTGTGGCCTACCGGATCACCCGCACGTCCGAGGGCTTCGCGCTCGAGGGGCAGGACCCGGTGCCGGCCTGCGATCTCGATCTCGGCTTCACCCCGGCCTGGATGCTGGTGCCGCTGAACCGGCTCGACCTGCCCGAGGCGCGGCCCCGCCCGATCGAGACGGCGCGGCTTCACGCCGCCGATGGCGGTCGATTGGAGCCGCTCGGCCACAGCTTCTGTCGGGTGCGGGGCGGCATGGACCACGCGATTCCCGCGTTGGGCCGCGATGCCCGGATCGCGTTGCACGAAACCGGATTCGTCACCGATGATCCGGGGCTGTGGCATGGCACGGTGACGCTGGAGAGCTAGGCCGGAATACCAAGCGGGAACTGCCTCGCATCGGCGCCGGTTGGAACCGTGTTCTCCGACCGGCCCGAAGGATCTCCCCCATGCAATTTCAGCTCGACGTCAATGGCGAGCGCCACGCGCTCGACCTCGACACCCGTACCTCGCTGCTTGACGCGCTGCGCGATCATCTCGGTCTCACCGGGTCGAAGAAGGGCTGCGATCATGGCCAGTGCGGGGCCTGCACCGTCATGGTCAATGGCCGCCGCATCAATTCCTGCCTGACGCTGGCCTGCATGCATGAGGGTGACGAGATCACCACCATCGAGGGTCTCGGCCGGCCCGACGACCTCTCGCCCCTGCAACGGGCCTTCGTCGAGCATGACGGCTATCAATGCGGCTATTGCACGCCCGGGCAGATCTGTTCGGCCACGGCGATGATCGAAGAGATCAAGGCCGGCTGGCCGAGCAACGTCACAGACGATCTGGAGGCGCAGGTCGAGGCCTCGATCGAGGAGATCTCCGAGCGGATGAGCGGCAATCTGTGCCGCTGCTCCTGCTATCCGGGCATCGTCGATGCGATCCGGCAGGTCGCGAGAGAGGAGGCACGGGCATGAGAGCCTTCGACTATGTCCGCGCGGGGGACACCGCCGAAGCGTTGCGCGAGGCGGGCGGCGCAGAAACCCGCTTCATCGCCGGCGGCACCAATCTTCTGGACCTGATGAAGCTGGAGGTGATGGCGCCGGGCAAGCTCGTCGACATCAACCGGCTCGATCTGGGCGGTATCGAGGCGACCGGGGAGGGCGGGCTCAGGATCGGCGCGCTGGTCACCAATTCCGACCTTGCCGCCGATGCGCGGGTGCGCCGCGACTGGCCGGTGCTGAGCCGGGCGCTGCTCGCGGGGGCCAGCGGCCAGCTCAGGAACAAGGCCACGACCGGGGGCAACCTGCTGCAACGCACGCGCTGCTACTATTTCTATGACCGGGGCGAGCCCTGCAACAAGCGCGAGCCCGGTTCGGGCTGCGCCGCGAGGGACGGCATGAACCGCATCCTCGCGATTCTAGGCACCTCCGAGCACTGCATCGCCACGCATCCCTCCGACATGGCCGTGGCGATGCGCGCGCTGGGCGCGCGGGTGGAGGTCGAGGGGCAGGGCGGCGCCCGCGAGATCGCGCTCGAGGATTTCTACCGCCTGCCGGGCGACACCCCGCATATCGAGACGGTGCTGGAGCCGGGCCAGCTGATCACCGCCGTGATCCTGCCGCCGCCGGCCGGGGGGCGGCAGATCTACCGCAAGGTCCGCGACCGTTCCTCCTATGCCTTCGCGCTGGTGTCCGTCGCCGCCGTGGTGGCGGTCGAGAACGGTCGCATCGCCAAGGCGCAGCTGGCCTTCGGTGGTCTTGGCCCGATGCCGTGGCGCGACGCGGATGTCGAGGATGCCCTTGTCGGTGAAACGCCCTCGGCCGCCCTGTTCGACCGCGCCGCCGACATTCTTCTGGCCGAGGCCAAGGGCCATGGCGGCAATGACTTCAAGATCCCGCTGACACGGCGCACCCTCGCCGCCGTACTGACCCAGGCGACGGAGGCCGATCAATGACGCTCGAAACCACGCGCCGTCTCAAGCATGACACCCCCGACACCGACCGCCGCCTCGACGGCATGGCCCAAGGCGTGCTCGGCACCGGCATGGACCGTCCCGAGGGGCCGCTGAAGGTCTCGGGCCGCGCCACCTATGCGGCCGAGGCGCATCCCGAGGCGATGGCCGAAGGCTATCTCGTGCGCGCCACCACGATCGGTCGGATCACCGGCTCGAACGCCGATGCGATCCGGGCCATGCCGGGCGTGATAGAGGTGATCGAGGACGAGCGGATGATCCGCAACGCCGCGCAGGGCATGGCGGGGGAGTCGCCGGTGCAGAGGCAGGGTCAGGTCTGGTATGTGGGCCAGCCCGTGGCCTGCGTCGTGGCCGAGAGCTTCGAACAGGCGCGCCACGCGGCGCAGGCGATGATGGTGACGATCGAGCCCGACGGCACCCATGTCTTCGACGCCGAGGACCCGGCGGCCGAGGTCGAGAAGCCCGAGCAGAAGCAGCTCGATCAGGGCGATCTCGAAGGCGCCATGTCGGCGGCAACCTTCTCGCTCGACGCGACCTACCACACGCCGTCGATGTCGAGCGCGGCGATGGAGCCGCATGCCTCGATCGCGCAATGGGACGAGGATGGCGTGCTGACACTGCGCGGCTCCTACCAGCTTTTGAAGTTCAACAAGGCCGAACTCGCCGACGTGCTGGGCGTGGCGCCAGACAAGGTCCGCATCCTTTCACCCTATGTCGGCGGCGGTTTCGGCTCCAAGCTGGGCCTCGCCCCCGAGGCGGTCGCCGCGGCGCTGGCGGCGCAGGCGCTGGGCCGCCCGGTCCGCGTGGTGCTGCATCGCCGTCAGGTTTTCGAAACCGTCACCCGCCGCTCGGAGACACGCCAGCGGATCCGGCTCGCCTGCGATGCCGAGGGCAAGCTTTCGGCCATCGGCCACGAGAACCTCGTGAGCCAGCTTCCCGGCGAGGTCTTTTCCGAGCCGGTGGCGCAGGGCACGCATTTCCAATACGCCGCGCCGAACCGGGTGATCGGCCACGAGATCGCCCGCATCCGCCGCCCCGCCGCCGGATCGGTCCGGGCGCCGGGCGAGGCGGTCGGCGTCACCGCCTTCGAGATCGCGATCGACGAGCTGGCCAAGAAGGCCGGGATCGACCCGCTGGAGTTCCGGCTCAGGAACGTGCCCGACAAGCACCCCGAGAACGGCAAGCCGTTTTCGTCATCGACCATGGAGGCGACGCTGCGCGAGGGGGCCAAGCGCTTCGGCTGGACCCACACGCCGCCGCGCCAGCGCCGCGAGGGTGAATGGTGGATCGGCACCGGCATGGCGGGCGCGGTGCGCGTCAACATGATGATCGAGGCGATGGCGCGGGCGGTGCTGACCGGTCAGGGCGTTCGGGTCGAATGCGACATGACCGATATCGGCACCGGCTCCTACGCCATCCTGACGCAGGTGGCGGCCGAGATGCTGGGCTTCGCGCCCGACCGGGTCGAAACGGTGCTGGGCGACACCGACCTGCCGCCGGCCTCCGGTTCGGGCGGCAGTTTCGGCGCGGCCTCGACCTCCACGGCGGTCTATCTCGCCTGCATGGAACTGCGCGAGCGGCTGGCCGCGAAGCTCGGGGTGAAGGAGCCCGAGCTCACCCTCAAGGACGGCCTCGCGATCCACGAGAACCGGCAGACGCCGCTGGCCGAAATCCTGGGCGAAGAGGAATGGCGGGCGCTGGGCCACCTGCAGCCGGGCAAGGCCGGGCAGGAGGTGCGGCAGGCGACCTGGGGCGCGATCTTCGCCGAGGTGGCGGTAAGCGACGTGACCGGCGAGACGCGGGTGCGCCGCATGGACGGCACCTTCGCCGCCGGTCGCATTCTCAACCTCAAGACCGCCCGCTCGCAATGCCATGGCGGCATGACCTGGGGCATCGGCCTGGCGCTGACCGAGGCGATGGAGCACGATCCGCGCGACGGCCACATGGTCAACCGGGATCTCGCCGAGTACCACCTGCCGGTCAATCTCGACGTGCCGCAGCTCGGGGTGCATTTCCTCGAAGAGCGTGACGACTGGGCCAACCCGCTGCAGGCCAAGGGGATCGGCGAGCTGTCGGTCTGCGGCTCCGGTGCCGCGGTGATCAACGCGATCGAGAACGCCTGCGGCGTGCGGGTGCGCCGCCTGCCCGCCACGCTCGATCAGGTGATGGACGGGCTGATCGCCCAAGGCTGAAGCACCGGGGAAACCTTCGAAAGCCGCCTTTTCGTCCCGACACGTCACCGTGTCGGGACAGGGATTGGATGCCCGTCCCGAAGCATATATCTGCTAGACTGACTGGGGCATCGGTCACTGACGGGTTCAAGGAGATCTCGATGAATTTGCTGTCACGAGGCACGGCGCTGGCCTTGGCCGGGCTGGGGCTTTGGTCGGCCCCCGCCACGGCGCAGGACGTCGCCAATGGAGAGGTCCAGTTCGGCCGCCAATGCGTGGCTTGCCACGTGGTGCGCGATCCCGAGGGCCGCGTTCTGGCGGGCCGCAACGCCCGCACCGGTCCGAATCTCTACGGGATCGAGGGCCGGGTGATCGGCTCGGTCGAGGATTTCCGCTACGGCGACGCGATGATCAGGCTGCGCGACCGTGGCATGGAGTGGGACGAGGAGAGCTTCCTGGGCTACGTCACCGATCCGACCGCCTGGCTGCGCGCCACGCTCGAGGATCGTCGCGCTCGCGGCAAGATGGCCTACCAGGTGCGCGATCCGCAGGATGCGGCCGACATCTATGCCTATATCGAAGGGCTTTCGACGCGCAGCGAAGCCGCGAACTGAACCGGCTCAGCCCAGAAGGCCGGCCTTCCCCATGTAGATCCTGAGCCAGGGCGTGTAGCGCTCTGGCCGGTCCGCCAGATCGGCGCGCAGCGCCTCGGGCGTGATCCAGGCCGTGTCCTGCACCTCTTCGGGGGCCGGGCGCGGCCGTGGCTCCTGCGCGGGTTCGGAGAGGAATACCTCGACCAACTCGTGCTCGACGAGCCCGCCGCCGACATCGGCGCGGTATTCGATCTGCCCGGCCGGGCGCAGCGGCAGGTCGGTGAGACCCAGCTCCTCGCCGAGACGTCGCCGCGCGCAATCCTCGGCCGCCTCGCCCCAGAGCGGATGGGTGCAGCAGCTGTTCGCCCAGAGCCCCGGGGTGTGGTACTTGGCCTCGGCGCGTTGCTGCAAGAGCGTCCGGCCCCGCCACATCACGAAGACGCTGACCGCCGGATGGCGCAGCCCGCGTTCATGCACCGCGATCTTGTCGACCGGTCTCAGCTGGCCGTCCACCCAGGCCGGGATCTCGAAATTGTCCCTGTCGTCACGCATCAACCGCCCCTCCCCGGCAGTCCGGTTCGCGCCGCGCGCCCCGGGGCACGCGGCACCGTCAGAAGGCCGGTTCGGCCATGGGCGTCGGGGCCGGGCGGGTCTGCACCACCATGCGGCTGGCCAGAGCGTCGCAGGTCACCGTGACGATCTCGCCCTCATCGGTAAAGCGCACGATGCGGCTTTCGGAGGTCTCGGCCAGCACGGCCGGGCTCTGGCCGATCCGCGCCGCGGTCTCGTCGATCCGGGTCAGGCATTGCTGGAACGCCATCGGCACCGCCTGGTCGGCGGGGGCGGCGCTCGGCAGCGCGTCGCAACCGGCCAGCGCCGCGAGCCCGATCAATGCCAGGCCCGTCTTCCGTGCCGCTGCTGCCACCATGCCGTTTCTCCTGTCAATTCAATGCCGGCGCAGACTGCCGTGCCAATGCTGCCGCGTCCAGAGTCGATCAGCCGTCGCCGTCGCGCAGCAGCGCCATGAAGCCCGCGCGCATGCTGCGCTTGGTATAGGGCTTTTTCAGGGTCGGGGCGTCGGGATAGGCCGCGGTGATGTCCTCGGTCGCACCATAGCCGGTGGCGAGCAGGAACGGCACGCCGCGCGCGCGCAGCGTCTCGGCGACGGGCAGCGAGGTCTCGTTGCCGAGATTGACGTCGAGCAGCGCGAGATCGAACTGCTCGGCCTCGATCAGCCGCAGCGCCTCGCCGACGCCGTTCGCCATCGACACCGCAGCGCAGCCCAGCTCCGAGAGGATGTCGGACGCGTCCATGGCGATGATCATGTTGTCCTCGACCACCAGAGCCTTGCCCGCGAGCGTGAACGGCGTCTCGCCATCGTCCGGAGCCGCGTCGTCCCGGGCCGGGGCGGCCTCCGGCGCGGTCGCGACGAAGCGGGCGGGAATCCGGAAGCGGGCCTCGGCGCCGGTGAGCGCGAAGCGCAGCTCGGCATCGCCGCCGAGCTCGAAGGGGATCGAGCGTTCGATCACCGTGGTCCCGAAGCCACGCCCCTTGCCGGCGCGCAGCGGCGCGCCGCCGCGCTCGCGCCACTCGACGCGCAGATCGCCCTGCACATCGCGCGACAGCCCGACCTCGACCCAGCCATGCCCGTCCTTCAAGGCACCGTATTTCGCGGCGTTGGTGACCAGCTCGTGCACCACCAGCGCCAGCGTCGAAAAGGCCTCGGGCGTCAGGCCGACATCGGGCCCGGTGATCCGCACCCGGTCGCGCTGGGCCGCGATGAAGGCGTCGATCTCGGTCTCGATCAGCGTCTTGAGCGAGGCCGCCTCCCAGTCGGAACCGGTCAACTGGTCATGCGCGCGCGCCAGCGCGTCGATCCGGCCATCGACGAGGCGACTGTATTCCTCCACCGAGGTGACGCCGGAGCGGCTTTGCGACACCAGGCTGCGAATCAGGTTGAGGATGTTGCGCACCCGGTGGTTCAGTTCGGCGATCAGCAGCTCCTGCCGCTCCTGCGCGCGCTTGCGCTCGGCGATGGAATCATCGGCGATCTTCAGCACCACCTCGAGCAGTGTGATCCGTAGCGTCTCGGCGGCGGCGATCTCGCTGTCGGTCCAGGGCGCGCTCTGGTGGCGCACCGTCTCGGTCCAGGCCTCGAAGCTCTTGCGCGGCGTCAACCGCAGCCCGTTCGGCCCGGTCGAGACCGGCTTGGCCGGATCGCCGGCCCAGGTGACCTCCTCGACCTGCTCGCGGCGGAACAGCACGATGTAGTCTCGCGGGCCGCGGCTGATCGGCAGCGCCAGGATCCCGGCGGCGCGGTTGGCAAAGCTCTCGGCCGCCGGGTAGCGATCGATCAGCCTGTCGGTGGCCTCGACATGCCCGGCATGGGTGGAATGGAGGTGGCGCAGCAGCCCCGCGAACTCCTCGCCGGTAGTGGTCGCGCCGATCGCGTGGTAGCGGTCGTTGATCCAGATCGCGATGCCGTCGAAAGGGATAACCTCGCCGATCTCTCCGGCGATTTTCTTGAAGTTGTCGGCGATGGCGGTGCTGTCGGTCATCCGCGCCAGAAGCGAGGTATGCAGCACCCGTGCCTTGGCGGCCTGCGCGCGCTCGGCCTCGTTCTCCAGCGCGGCGATCTCGTAGGAGAGCAGCTGCGTGAACAGTTCCACCGCCGAGCGCTTTTCGTAGTCGAGGTAATGCGGCGTCCCGTGATGGCAGGCGATCAGCCCCCACAGCTTGCCGTCGCGCAGGATCGACACCGACATCGAGGCCGCGACGCCCATGTTGCGCAGGTATTCGAGATGGATCGGCGAGACCGCCCGGGTCACGGAATGCGACAGGTCGATCCGCTCGCCCTCCGCCTCGGGGGCGGAGAGGATCGGCTGCGGCGGCGCGTCGACGTCGCGGATCAGCCGGATCGGGTTGCGCATGTAGAGCGCGCGCGCCTGCGGGGGGATGTCGCTCGCGGGGAAGCGCAGCCCGAGGAAGGGCGTCAGGCCCGGTGCCGCCGACTCGGCGATCACCTTGCCGCTGTCGTCGCGCTGGAACTGGTAGATCATCACCCGGTCGAAGCCGGTGAGCGCCTTCATCGCCCGCGCAGCCTCGCGCGCCATGCGGCCGATATCCGGCTGGCGGCGCAGCCGGGCCACTAGCGGCTGCACCAGCGACATCTCGTCCCGAGCGCCGCCCTCGGTCTTGGGTTCGAACTCGAACAGGTAATGAGGCTCGGACAGATGCACCGAGACGTCGAAGGCCCGGCCGTCTTCGAACAGGTCGATCCCGTAGATCCGCGCCGCCCCGGCGCCGTGGCCCAGCATCTGCAGGCGACCGCGCAGATCATGCGTCACGTCCCGCGGGAACAGATCGGCCAGCGACGTTCCGATCATCGCCTGCGCCTCATGGCCGAGCATCTCGCCGGTATTGGCCGAGGCGTGCCGGACCACCCAGTCCCGCGAAACGGCGATCAGGCAGCCATAGGGCTGCACATGGCCGAGGAACTGGATCTGTTCCTTCTCGCAATTGCTGAGGTCGACCGGCGCATCGGCCAGGGAATCGGTCATTCAGGCGGTCCGTTCGGTCAGAGGGGCGGGCGTAGCCCGAGGAGGCAGGGCGGCATCCTGCCCCGCCGTCAGAAAGAGATCAAACAACCCGCCGGCCTCGGCGATCACGCGGTCTGCTTCCGTACCGAGACCGGGCTGCGCGCTCGCCTGCAAGCAGAAGGCGCGCCACTCTGCGGCCATCGGCGGCAGCGACAGGTAGCTGCCGGCGGCGTGCAGTTCCGGATCGCGCCCTGCCTCCCAGCGGCGTCGCAAGAGCTGGCTGCCCAGACGCGAGCCGAGCAGTACGTAGTCCTGCGCCATCGGCTGGCTCAATCTGCAGGGCGCAAGCGCCTGTAAGGACTCGTGGCCGAGCCGGTCGAGATCGGTGTCGAGCGCCGCGATCATCCGGTCGAGCAGCGGCTGACCGGTCAGGCCGCCGGGTGCGGGGCGGATCGCCGCGAAGGCGGCGCGATGCGCGGCGAGAAAGCCCGACAGGCCGGGCCGGGTCGTCAGGTCGAAGCGGGAGAAGCAGGCATCGAGCCGCTCGTGACGCGGGGCGAGATCCTCTCGCAACCGGCTTCGCAGCGGCGTCTGGTGCATCGTCAAGATCGGTGGTCCCTCGTCGGTGAACACGTCGAAAGCTCGTGTTTCACACCAGCAAACATGTCAACGCCGGAGCAGATCAAGTGGTTCCAGAAGGCGAAGTTTTTTGTTTCCGATGCATCGCGGTGCGATGCCGCTGTTTCCGGTACCGCGGATCGGCTTAGCTTCGCCCCATGCTGTTGCGATTGCGGGACCTGCACAAGAGTTTCACCGGAGCCGAGGGGCCGGTGCCGGTGCTGCGGGGCGTCGATCTCGACCTCGAAGCGGGCGAGAGCCTCGCCCTGACCGGCGAAAGCGGCTCCGGCAAGTCGACGCTGCTGCATCTCGTGGGCGGGCTCGACCGGCCCGATGCGGGCTGCATCGCGCTCGACGGCGCCCGGGTCGAGGCGCTCGACGATTCGGGGTGCGCGGCGCTCAGGCGCGGCACCGTGGGCGTGGTGTTCCAGCAGTTCAACCTGATCCCGTCGCTCAGCGTCGGCGACAACATCGCTTTCCAGGCGCGGCTTGCCGGACGGCATGACGCAAGGCGGGCGATGATGCTGGCCGAGCGGCTCGGCCTCGCGCCGCACCTGTCGAAATACCCCGAACAGCTTTCGGGCGGCCAGCAGCAACGCACCGCGATCGCCCGCACCCTTGCCGCGCGGCCGCGCCTCGTGCTGGCGGACGAACCCACCGGCAATCTCGACGAAACCACCGCCGAGGCGGTGCTGGGCGCGATGCTGGAGCTCGTCTCCGAAACCGGCGCGGCGCTGCTGATGGTCACACATTCCGAGCGTCACGCCGCCCGCATGGGGCGGCGGCTGCACCTGCATGCGGGGCGGATCGCGTGACCCGGACGGTCCTGCGGGCGCTCCTGTCGCATTGGCGCCGCGCGCCGCTGCAACTCTTCACCCTGATCGCCGGTCTGGCGCTGGCGACCGGGCTGTGGTCCGGGGTGCAGGCGATCAATGCCGAGGCCCGCGCGAGCTACGATGCCGCCGCCGCGACGCTGGGCGAGGGGCGCTATGCGCGGATCGTGGCGACGGCGGGGGGCGAGATCGCTCTGGCGGATTACGTGGCGCTGCGCCGCGCCAGCTGGCAGGTGAGCCCGGTGGTACAGGGACGGCTCGGCGGCGCCAAGCTGGTGGGGATCGAGCCGCTGACCGCGCCCGGCGGCATCGGTCCGGCAGCCGAGGACGCCGACATCGCCGCTTTTCTCACCGGCGCCGGGCAGGTCTTCGGCCGGGCCGAGGCGCTGGAAGCGCTGCCGGGGATCGACGCCGAGAAGGTGGTCGCGCCCGACACCGCGCCGGGCACCGTGGTCACCGACGTCTCGGTCGCGCTGCGGCTTCTGGACCGGGCTGGCTTCGACGCGCTGATCGTTGCGCCCGAGCAGCCTCTGGGCCGTCCCGCGCTCGAGGAGATCGCCCCCGATCTGGCGTTGCGCCCGCCACAGGCGGGCTCCGAGGTGGGCCGGCTCACCGACAGCTTCCACCTCAACCTCACCGCCTTCGGCCTGCTGTGCTTCGCGGTCGGCATCTTCATCGTGCATGGCGCGGTCGGGCTCGCCTTCGAGCAGCGTCGCCCGGTGCTGCGCACGATGCGGGCCCTGGGCGTGCCGCTGCGCCGCCTCGTGGCGCTGATGATGGCCGAGCTTCTGGGCTTCGCGCTGATCGCGGGCACGCTTGGGGTGGGGCTGGGCTGGCTGCTGGCGGCACAGCTTCTGCCCGATGTGGCAGCGACGCTGCGCGGGCTTTACGGGGCCGAGGTGGCGGGCGGGCTGCGGCTGCGCCCGGTCTGGTGGCTCTCGGGGCTCGGCATCGCGGTTCTGGGCACCGGCTTCGCCGCCGGGGCGGCGCTGTGGCGGCTGGCGCGAATGCCGCTTCTGGCGGCGGGCGGGCGCCGGGCCTGGGCCATGGCCGATGCGCGCTCCGCCCGATGGCAGGGCGGCGCGGCGCTGGGGCTGATCGGCGTGGCGGTGGGGCTGGCGCTTTGGGGCGAAGGGCTAGTGGCGGGCTTCGGCCTTCTGGGCGCGGGACTCGTCGGCGCGGCGCTGGCCCTGCCGGTGGTGCTGGGCGCGGTTCTGGCCATCGCGGCGCGGCTGGCGCGCGGCCCGCTGGCCCAGTGGTTCTGGGCCGATACGCGCCAGCAGCTTCCGGGGCTGTCGCTGGCGCTGATGGCGCTGCTTCTGGCGATGGCCGCCAATATCGGCGTCTCCACCATGGTCAGCTCGTTCCGTCAGACCTTCACCGGCTTTCTCGATCAGCGCCTCGCGCCGGAGCTCTACATCGAGACCGCCGATGATGATCAGGCCCGCGCGATTGAGGCCTTTCTCGCGCCGCGCGTGCGCTCGGTCCTGCCGCTGGCCTCGGTCGAAACCGAGGTCGCGGGTCTGCCGGTGGAGTTGAACCTCGCGCGGCCGGACCCGACCTATCCGCAGAACTGGCGCTTCCTGCAGGCGGTGGACCGCCCTTGGGAACGGCTCGCCGCGGGTGAGGGGGTGCTGGTCAACGAGCAGCTCGCGCGCCGCGCCGGATTGAGCTTGGGCGATCCGGTCCGGCTCGGGCCGGACACGGTGCTGCCGGTGCTGGGCATCCATGGCGATTACGGCAACCCGGTAGGGCAGGTGATCGTCACCGAGGCCCTGTTCGCCGAGTTGCACCCGGAGGTGGTGCCGCGCCGCTTCGGCCTCAGGCTCGACCCGGACGAGGTGCCGGCGATCCGCGCCGCGCTGGTGGCCGAGGGACTGCCGGAGGGCGCGATCACCGATCAGGCGGCGGTGAAGCGCTTTTCGATGCAGGTGTTCGAGCGCACCTTCGCCGTAACGGCGGCGCTCAACGTGCTGACGCTCGCCGTCGCGGGCTTCGCGATCCTGATGTCGCTGCTGACGCTGGCGGCGCTGCGCCTGCCGCAGCTTGCCCCGGTCTGGGCGCTGGGACTGACGCGGCGGCGGTTGGCGGCGCTTGAGGTGGTCCGCGCGGTGCTGCTGGCGGCGCTGACCGCGTTGATGGCGCTGCCGCTCGGGCTGGCGCTGGCCTGGGTGCTGCTCTCGGTGGTCAATGTCGCGGCCTTCGGCTGGCGGCTGCCGATGTTCCTGTTCCCGTGGGATTATGCGCGGCTCGGGCTGTTCGCACTGGTCGCGGCCGGGCTTGCGGCGCTGTGGCCCGCGATCCGGCTGGCCCGCACGCCGCCCGCCGCGCTGCTGGGGGTCTTCGCCAATGAACGCTAGGGTTCTTCTTCTCATCTGCCTGCCGGGTCTGGCCCAGGCGCAGGGCTTCGCGGGCCTCGGCGGCGAGGCGGGCGGCTTCGCCCTGCCGGACCCCTCCGTCGCCCCGGCGTTTCCCGAGGATCACGGGGCCCATCCCGACTACCGGATCGAGTGGTGGTACGTCACCGCCAACCTGACCGGCCCCGACGGCACGCCCTACGGGCTGCAATGGACCCTGTTCCGCTCGGCGCTGGCCCCGCGCGAGGCCGAGGGTTTCGCCAGCCCGCAGATCTGGCTCGGCCATGCCGCCGTCACCACGCCCGAGCGCCATCTCTTCACCCAGCGGCTGGCGCGGGGCGGCATCGGTCAGGCGGGGGTCGAGGCCGCGCCCTTCGCGGCATGGATCGACGACTGGCGCATGGCGGGGCCGGATTTCGACAATCTCGACCTCGCGGCCAGCGGCCCGGACTTCGGCTATGATCTGTCGATGTCCGCCACCGGGCCCTTGGTCCTGCATGGCGAGGCGGGCTACTCGGTGAAGTCCGGCGAGGGGCAGGCCTCCTATTACTACTCGCAGCCCTTCTTCGCGGTGGAGGGGATGCTGAGGCTGCCCGACGGCCCGGTCGAGGTCGGCGGCCATGCCTGGTTCGACCATGAGTGGTCCTCGCAGCCGCTGTCGGAGCGCCAGACCGGCTGGGACTGGTTCTCGCTGTCCTTCGAGGGCGGTGCCAAGCTGATGGGCTTCCAGCTTCGCGAAAACGATGCGGCAGGCTACAGTTACGCCAGTTGGATCGCGCCGGACGGGACGCTCGCCCCCTATGTGGGCGACTTCGAGGCCGAACCGCTGGAGATGGCGTCGCTCGACGGGGTGGAGGTGCCGGTGCGCTGGGCGGTGCGGTTGTCGCAACGGGAGGTCGCGGTCGAGGTGACGGCGCTGAACCCGGCGGCATGGAACGCGCTGTCGCCCCCTTACTGGGAGGGGCCGGTGACGGTAACGGGGAGCCATGAGGGCAGGGGATATCTGGAGATGACGGGTTATGAGTGACATCACGACGCTTTCGGGGCTGCTCGATCTGGTGCGCGCGCGCATCGGGGCGGGTCTCGTGGACCGCGACGCGGCGGCGCGGCTGCCGGTGCTGGCGACGCGCGACGCGCAGGGCTGGCCCTCGGCGCGCACCATGGTGCTGCGCGGCTTCGACGCGGCCGACTGGACGCTCGACCTGCATTCCGATGCCGACGCCGCCAAGGTGCTGCAGCTGACCGACGGGCCGCGTGCGGCGCTGCATGTCTGGGACGCCGAAGCGTCGTTGCAGGTGCGGATGCGGGCGCATGTCGTGCGGCTGCCGCATGAGGAGGAGAAGACGCTTTGGGAAGAGGTGCCCGAGGAGGCCCGCGCCCGCTACGGCACGGTGCCGCCGCCCGGCACACCGATCGCCTCGGCCGAGGCCTGGCATCCGAACCCGCGCCCGGCCCGCTTCGCGGTGCTGCGCGCGCGGGTGCTTCGGATCGAGGCGCTGCATCTCGGCGAGATCCACCGCCGCGCCCGCTTCGAGCGCGAGGAGGGCTGGCAGGGCAGCTGGCTGGTGCCGTGAGCGCGAGCGGCTCTGGCGCGGAGAAGGGCGGGGCGATAGATCCCCGCGCATGACGCCCCTCATCCCCCTGACCCGCGACCTCGTTCTGATCGGCGGCGGCCACGCCCATGCGCTGGTGCTCAAGCGGTGGGGCATGAACCCGCTGCCGGGCGTGCGCCTGACACTGATCGATCCCGGCCCGCTTACCGCCTATTCCGGCATGCTGCCGGGCTATGTGGCGGGGCATTACGACGCCGACACCCCGCAGATCGATCTGGTGCGGCTGGCGCGCTTCGCGGGGGCGCGGCTGATCCTCGGCCGGGCCGAGGGGCTGGATCTCGCCGCGCGCGAGGTGATCGTCGGCGCGCGGCGCATCGGTTTCGACGCGGCCTCCTTCGATGTCGGCGTGACCAGCCAGATGCCTCAGGTCGCGGGCTTCGCCGAACACGGCGTACCGGCCAAGCCGCTGGGGCGGCTGGCCCGCGACTGGGGCGTCTTTCGGGCGGGCGACGGCCCGGCCCGCGTGGCGGTGATCGGCGGCGGCGTCGCCGGGGCCGAGCTGACCATGGCGGCCGCCTTCGGACTGCGGCACCGCGAGGCGCAGGTGACGGTGATCGACAAGGACCGGTTGCTTTCGGAGACCTCCGACGGCGCCCGCCGCATCGTGCTGGACCGGATGGCGCGGCTCGGCATCGAGGTGGTCGAGAATGCCGGCGTCGCGCGGATCGAAGCCGACCGGGTGCTGCTCGAGGATGGGCGCGAGATCGCCTCCGACTTTACCATCGGCGCCGCCGGGGCACGGCCGCAGGGCTGGCTGGCCGGGACCGGGCTGGCGCTCGATGACGGCTTCATCCAAGTCGCGCCGACGCTGGAGACCAGCGCGGCCGGTGTCTTCGCCGTGGGCGACTGCGCGCATATGGTCCGGACCCCGCGCCCCAAGGCCGGGGTCTATGCGGTGCGGCAGGCGCCGATCCTGCATCACAACCTGCGCGCCGCGCTCTCGGGCGGGACGATGCGCGATTACCGGCCGCAGAAGGACTATCTCAAGCTGGTCTCGCTGGGCGACAAATCCGCGATGGCCGAGAAATGGGGACGCGCCGTGGCGCATCCGGTGCTCTGGCGCTGGAAGGACCGGATCGACCGCAAGTTCATGAACAAGCTGTCCGAATTGCCGGAGATGGCCGCGACGAAGCTGCCCGATCCCTTGGCCGAAGGGGTGGTCGAGGCGCTCGGGGACAAGCCGATGTGCGGCGGCTGCGGTGCCAAGGTCGGGCGCGGCGCGCTGCGCGAGGCGCTGGCCGGTCTGCCCATGCGCGCCCGCGAGGACGTGCTGCCACTGCCCGGCGACGATGCCGGGCTGATCGTCACCGGCGGCGCCAAGCAGGTGATCTCGACCGACCACCTGCGCGCCATGGTCGAGGATTCCGACCTGATGACCCGGATCGCGGCGATCCACGCGCTGGGCGATGTCTGGGCCATGGCCGCGAAGCCGCAGGCCGCGACGGTGAGCCTGATCCTGCCGCGCATGAGCGCCGAGATGCAGCGCCGCACCATGGCCGAGATCATGGCCGCGGCGCGCGAGGTGATGGATGCGGCCGGCGCGCATATCCTCGGCGGCCACAGCTCGCTCGGCTCGGAGCTGACCGTGGGCTTTACCGTCACCGGCCTCTGCGAGGGCGAGCCGGTGACGCTGGCGGGCGCGCGGCCCGGCGCGGCGCTGATCCTCACCAAGCCGGTGGGATCGGGCACCATCATGGCCGCCGAGATGGCGCGGGCGGCTCCGGGGCGGGTCGTGGCCGGGGCATGGGAGACGATGCTGCAGCCGCAGGGCCGGGCCTCGGCGATCCTCGCAGGGGCGCAGGCGATGACCGACGTGACCGGCTTCGGCCTCGCCGGCCATCTCTCGGGGATCTGCGAGGCGAGCGGCTGCGGCGCCGAGCTGCGCGTCGCCGATGTGCCGCTGATGGAGGGGGCACTGGAACTGGCCGAAACGGGCACGCGCTCGACGCTCTTCGCCGACAACATGGCCGGGGCGGGGGCGGTCATCATCGGCGCGGGCGGGCCGCGCGCCGACCTGATGTTCGACCCGCAGACAGCCGGGGGGCTGCTCGCCGCCGTCGATGCGGCGCAGGCTGAGCGGCTGCTCGCCGAGCTGCGCGCGGCGGGATACCCGGCGGCGCTGATCGGGCGGATGACCGAAGATGTGGGGCTGCGGCTGGTCTGATCCGATGCGGCGACCTGCCCTGCGGGGTGCATGGGGTAGCCGTCGGATTGCGTATTTGCAGAACAAAGTTGCCCATGGCGCGCGACCCGGCTTGCGCAGGCGCCGTCCCCGGCGTAATCCCGCGCGCCATGTTCACCGTCGCCGCCCTCTATCATTTCGCGCCCCTCTCGGACGCGCCCGAGCGCCGCGAGGCGCTGCTCGAATTCTGCGCCGCGCGCGGGATCATCGGCACGCTGATCCTCGCGGCCGAGGGGATCAACGGTACCGTCGCCGCTCCGGACCGTGCCGCGATTCTCGACCTGATCGCGCATCTGCGTGGCTGGCCGGGATTCGCGGGACTCGAATGGAAGGAGAGCGACGCCGAGATCGCCCCCTTCCGCCGTCTCAAGGTTCGGCTGAAGCGAGAGATCGTCACCATGGGCCAGCCCGGCGTCGACCCGCTGGGGCAGGTCGGCACCCATGTCGATCCCGCCGAGTGGAACGCCCTGATCTCCGCCCCCGATGTCGCGGTGATCGACACGCGCAACGGCTACGAGGTCGCGGTGGGCAGCTTCGAGGGGGCGGTGGAGCCGGGCACCGCGAGCTTTCGCGAGTTTCCCGACTGGTGGGAGGCCAACCGCGAGGCGCTCGCGGGCAAGCGCATCGCCATGTTCTGCACCGGCGGCATACGCTGCGAGAAATCGACCTCGTTTCTCAAGGCGCAGGGGGTGGAGGACGTGTTCCACCTCAAGGGCGGCATCCTGAAATACCTCGAAGAGGTGCCCGCCGGGCAGAGCCTGTGGCGCGGCGAATGCTTCGTCTTCGACGAGCGCGTCGCGGTGGGCCACGGGCTGGCACCCGGCTCCCACGTGTTGTGCCGCGCCTGCCGGATGCCGGTCTCGCCGCGGGCGATGCGGGACCCGGCCTATGTGGAGGGCATCTCCTGCCCCGGCTGCATCGACGAGCGAAGCGATGCCGACCGTGCCCGCTATGCCGAGCGGCAGCGGCAATTGCACCGCTGATCCCCCTATACCTCCAACCGCCGCGACGTTAAGCAGGCGGTATGGATGCTGTCGTCATGTATCTGCGCGGCCTCGTGCCGGGGCGCCGCGCCGTCTTCGCCTTGGCCATCGGTGCGTTGTCGGGCTGGCTCGCGAGTCTCGCGGGCATGCCGCTGCCCTGGATGCTCGGGCCGATGATCGGCAACACGCTGGCGGCGGTTCTGTCGCTGCCGGTGCGGGGGCCGGATCGGCTGCGGCCCTTCGTGATCCCGGTGATCGGCGTGATGCTCGGCTCGGCGATGCGGCCCGAGATGTTCGCCGCCGCCTCGCGCTATGCCGCGAGCTTCGCGCTCCTGCTGCCGTTCCTCGCGCTGACGGCGCTGGCTTCTTATGCCGTCTATCGCCGGATCGGGCGCTACGACCCGGTCACCGCCTTCTTCTCGGCGATGCCGGGCGGGCTCAACGACATGCTGATCCTCGGCGGCGCGGCGGGCGGCAACGAGAAGCGGATCGCGCTGGCCCATGCCGCGCGGGTGCTGCTCGTCATCCTTTTCGTGGTGCTGTTCTATGGCTACGCGCTCGATGTCAGCTCGGGCGAGGTGGCGCGTGGCACCGCCGCCTCGGCGCTGTCGCCGCTCGACTGGGCGCTTCTGGGGGCCGCGGCCGTGGCCGGGGTGCCGCTGGGCAAGTCACTGCGGCTGCCGGCGCCGCAGATCACCGGGCCGATGCTGCTGAGCGGGGCGCTGCATCTCGCCGGGCTCGTCACCGTGGCTCCGCCGGGATTCCTGATCGTGGTGGCGCAGCTGGTGATCGGCACGGTGATCGGCTGCCGCTTCATCGGGGTCGGCGCCCGCCAGATCGGCCGCGACCTGTCGCTGGGGGCGCTGTCATCGGTGGTGATGATCGGTGTCGCGGTGATCTTCGCCTGGGGGCTGAGCGCGATCACCGGGCTGCCGCTGTCGCTCAGCTTTCTGGGCTACTCGCCGGGCGGGCTCACCGAGATGAGCCTGCTGGCGTTGGCGATGGGCCAGGACGTCGCCTATGTCTCGGTCCTGCATCTGGTGCGGATCATGCTGGTGATCTTCGCCGCGCAGCCGATGTTCCGGCTGACGCGGCCCAGATCGGAGAGGGATCAGACCGGGGCGAAATCGCCGCGATCGGAATCGTAGCATTCGAGCCCGCCCGCGCCGATGTCGGTCCAGAGCCCGTGCAGCGTCAGCTTGCCCTGCTCGACCGCCGCCTTCACGTAGGGAAAGCTCATCAGGTTCTCGAGCGAAACCAGCACCGCCTGCTTTTCCAGCGCCGCGACGCGTTCGGCCTCGGTGCCCTCGGGCAGCCGCGCATAGCCGGGGCGCAGCAGGTCCATCCAGCGGCCCACGAAGCTCGACTTCTCTTCCAGGGCCGGGGCGTGGCCCTCGCACATGTCGAAGCAGCCGCGCACGCCACCGCAGCTCGAATGGCCGATCACGATGAGATGCGGCACCTTGAGCGCCGTCACCGCGTATTCGATCGCGGCCGAGGTGCCGTGCTGATTGCCGTCGGGGGCATAGGGCGGCACGAGGTTGGCGATGTTGCGGTGAATGAAGAACTCGCCCGGATCGGCACCGAAGATCGAGGTGACGTGCACCCGGCTGTCGCAACACGAGATCACCATGGCGCGCGGATGCTGGCCGTCATCGGCGAGCTTGCGGTACCAGGCGCTGTTCTCGGCATAGGCGGTCGCCTTCCAGCCGTGGTAGCGCTTCGTGAGGTAATCGGGGAGGGGTCTGGCGATGATCATCAGCGTCTCCATGCGTCGTTCCGTTGCAAATAGGCGGAATTGAGCTTGGATTCGAGACATATCTCGCGGTCCGGGCAACGCTTTCCACATTGGGTGGCGTCAGACTCGACGCATGAGAGACGCCGACCGATCCCTTGATGCGCCATGCGCGCTTGCGCCGCGCCTGCCGCTGCCGGAGCCACCGCCCGAGGCGCTGATGCGGGCGCGACGGCTGGGCACGACGGGATCGGGCCGGCGGCGCGGGCCATCGCCGGCGCTCGACCTGTCGGTGCGGCTGAGCCGGATCGAGGCGCAGCTCGCCGCTTGCGCCTTCGGTCGGCTGCGCATCGAGGCGCGGGGGCTGCACCGGCTGGCGCTGCGGCTCGGTCTGTCCGAAATGGCCCGCGTCGCGGCCAGTGTCGAGGATTGCGCCGCCTCCGGCGACGCGGCGGCGCTCGGGGCGGTGGTGGCGCGGCTGTGGCGCATCGGTGCCGGGGCGCTGGCGGCGCTGCGCCGCCCGGGCTGAGGCGCGATCCCGGTTGCGGCTGCGGCAGGGCGGGCTAGTCTCGCCCCGACACCGCCGCCAAAGCCGCCCAAGGAGCAGGCCCATGCCCATGCCCGATTTCGCCGCCCCCGACTCGTCCGCCCTGCCGCTGCGCCTCGTGACGCCCGAGGGACTGGACGCGGCACTGGCCGATCTGCCCGAGACCGCGCGCGGCTGGGCCGTGGCGCAGGGCTTCGGCGCAGGGGCGGGCGCGGTGCTGCCGCTGCCCGACGCCGCGGGCGGGCTGTGGGGCGCGCTGGTGGGCCTGGGCGACGACAAGGCACGGGCGCGGGGCCGCTTCGTCGCGGCGGGCGCCGCCTCGAAATTGCCCGAGGGGACCTATGCCCTCGACGCCGCCACCGACCCCGATCTTGCCCGGGAGACCGCCCTGGGATGGCTCTTGGAGAGCTACCGCTTCGACCGCTATGCCAAGCAGGCCGCGCCGAAGGCACGGCTGGTGGCGCCGAAGGGCGTCGATGCGGAGCGGCTGCGTGCCATCGCGGCGGGCGAGGTGCTGACCCGCGACCTGATCAACACCCCCGCTTCGGATATGGGCCCGGCCGAGCTGCAGGCCGCCGCCGCCGCTCTGGCGGAGCGCTTTGGCGCGCGGATGGCGGTGACCACCGGCGAGGAGCTTCTTGCGCGCAACCTGCCGCTGATCCACGCCGTGGGCCGGGCCGCCGCCGCCGATCGCGCGCCCCGGTTGATCGACATGCGCTGGGGCGAGAGCGGCCCGACGCTGACGCTGGTCGGCAAGGGGGTCTGCTTCGACACCGGTGGGCTCAATCTCAAGCCGGGCAGCTCCATGGGGCTGATGAAAAAGGACATGGGCGGCGCCGCCACCGTGCTGGGCCTCGCGCGGATGATCATGGCGCTGGGGCTGAAGCTGCGGCTGCGCGTGCTGATCCCGGCGGTCGAGAATTCGGTCTCGGCCGATGCCTTCCGCCCGGGGGATATCCTTGCCTCGCGCAAGGGCCTCAGCGTCGAGATCAACAACACCGATGCCGAGGGGCGGCTGGTGCTGGCCGATGCGCTGGCCATGGGGGCAGAGGAGAGTCCCGATCTGATGATCTCGATGGCGACGCTCACCGGCGCGGCGCGGGTCGCGGTCGGCCCCGATCTCGCGCCGTTCTATACCGATGCGGATGCCGACGCGGCGGCGATCTCGCGCGGCGCGGCGAAGGCGGCCGACCCGGTCTGGCGGATGCCGTTCCACGCTCCCTACGAGGCGATGATCGAGCCCGGTATCGCCGATCTCGACAACGCGCCCTCGGGCGGCATGGCGGGCTCGATCACCGCCGCGCTGTTCCTGCGCCGCTTCGCCGAACCGGTGCGCTATGCGCATTTCGATATCTACGGCTGGAACCCCAAACCGGCCCCGGCGCGGCCCAAGGGCGGCGTCGGCATGGGCGCGCGGGCGCTGCTCGAGGCGATGCCCGATCTCCTCGGGCTGGAATGAGCGCCATGGATCGCCGACTGACCCCGGCCAATGGCCGCGTCGCGGCGCTGGAGCTGGCGGGCAAGATCGAGGCCGAGCGCTATGTCCCGGCCGAGGGGGCGCGGGTGACGCGTCCGGTGCTCGACCTGCTGGCCGCACCCGGCGGCGCCCGCGAGCGCCAGTTGCTGCTGGGCGAGGGCGTCGAGATCTTCGAGCGGCGCGATGGCTGGGCCTTCATCCGCGCCGGGCGCGATGGCTATTGCGGCTATGTCGAGGAGCCGGGCCTCGGCGCGCCCCGCGCGGCGACCCATATCGTCGCGACACCGGCCACCCATCTCTATGCCGAGGAGAGCATCAAGTCGCCCGACCTCGCGCATCTGAGCTTCGGCAGCCGGGTCACCGTGCTGCACGAGCGGCGCGAGCTGTTCGAGACGCCGGAGGGCTTCATCCCCAAGAAGCACCTGCGCGAAATCGATCGGCCCTTCTCCGACCCTGTGACGGTGGCGCAGATGTTCTTCGGCACACCCTATCTCTGGGGCGGCAATTCGCGGCTGGGCATCGATTGCTCGGGGCTGGTGCAGGCGGCGCTACTGGCCTGCGGCGTGGCCTGCCCCGGTGACAGCGACCTGCAGCAGGCGCTGGGCCGTGACGCCGAAGGCGAGGCGCCGCAGCGCGGCGACCTGTGGTTCTGGAAGGGGCACGTGGCGCTGATGGTGGATGCCGAGACGATCATCCATGCCAATGGCCATGCCATGGCGGTGACCTATGAGGGTGCGACCAAGGCCGCGCTTCGGATCGAGGCGCAGGGCGGCGGACCGGTGACGCATCGCCGCAGGCTCTGAGGGCTATTCGATCACCCGGAAGCGGCGCGCGTCGAAGACTTTGAGCACCTGGGCCAGCTCGTCGCCCCGGCGCAACACTTGCCCCTCGGGGCCAAGCACCGAGAACTGTCCCTGCCGGTGCCGCAGCTTCGGACGTTTCTCGATGCGGTAGAGCGGCGTCTCGGCGGTGCGGCGAAACACCGAGAACACCGCCATCTCGCGCAGGGAGGAGATCGCGTAGTCGCGCCATTCGCCCGCCGCGACCATGCGCCCGTATACGGAGAGAATGGGCCCCAGCTCGGTCCGGTGAAAGGCGACCTGTTCTGGCAGGCGGCCGGGAAACGGCGTGGGGGGCTGAAGCGTCATGCCCTCAGAGTTACGCGGGCGGGGCCTCTTTTCAAGCCCGGCCGCCGTCACGGGAGGCTGCGCCATGCGAATGCCGCGAAATCACCCTTCCCTTGGCCACCGCGCACCCCACCCGTGCCGCGGATCATCGGCACAAAGGGTTCAGCGGCAGGCCAACCGTCCCTTCGTGGCGATAATAGCCCCCACCTGACCCGCGATGGGGCGGGGCCTGTTTGCAAATCCGACACGGCCCGGGGGCGGCAACCTTGCCTCCGGGCCGTCCTCGTCTCCGGCGCGGGGCGAGCCAAGCCACGGCCATTCAGCCGCAATAGACCCGGGCGATCCGCTCCAGGGCGTCGATCTCGAAATTGATCCGGTCGGGGCGGAAATCCATCGTCACCACGTCCCCGGGCCGGATGATCCGCACCGGACCGAGGATCAACTCGCGCTCGAGCGCGGTGACCGGCGCACCGACAAGTCTCTGACGCTCGGCCGCGCCGCAGGCGCCGGGCTCCGCCGCAGGCGGGGACGGGACCGGCTCGGGCGCCGGAGGATAGGCCGCGCAGGCCGCGAGGAGCAGGGGCAGGATCAGGTATCGCATGGGGCCGAGCCTGACCCGGCGCACGGTCCCGCGCAAGAGGCTGCGGCATTGATCTCGGCCGCGCTTTCCGCGACCTTGACGCGCGAAGCGCGTCGCCTCCCCGGCGCGTGCCAACACGGAGGTCATCCCATGCGCACACGTGCCGCAGTCGCCACCCAGGCCGGTAAGCCGCTCGAGATCATGGAGGTCAATCTCGAAGGCCCCAAGGCGGGAGAGGTCCTCGTCGAGATCAAGGCCACGGGCATCTGCCATACCGATGAATTCACCCTGTCGGGTGCCGATCCCGAGGGGCTGTTTCCGGCGATCCTCGGGCATGAGGGCGCGGGCGTGGTGGTCGAGGTCGGCGAAGGCGTGACCTCGCTCAAGCCCGGCGATCACGTGATCCCGCTCTACACCCCCGAATGCCGGCAATGCCCGTCCTGCCTGAGCCAGAAGACCAACCTGTGCACCTCGATCCGCGGCACCCAGGGGCAAGGCCTCATGCCCGACGGCACCTCGCGCTTCTCGACCCTCGATGGCGACCCGATCCTGCACTACATGGGCTGCTCGACCTTCTCGAACCACACCGTGCTGCCCGAGATCGCGCTCGCCAAGGTGCGCGAGGACGCGCCCTTCGACAAGATCTGCTACATCGGCTGCGGTGTCACCACCGGCGTCGGTGCGGTAATCAACACCGCGCAGGTCGAGATGGGCTCCACGGCGGTGGTGTTCGGGCTGGGCGGCATCGGCCTCAACGTGATTCAGGGGCTGCGGCTTGCCGGCGCCGACATGATCATCGGCGTCGATCTCAACAACGACAAGAAGGAATGGGGCGAGCGCTTCGGCATGACCCATTTCGTGAACCCCAAGGAGATCGACGGCGACATCGTCCCGCATCTGGTCAACATGACCAAACGGCGTGGCGACCTGATCGGCGGCGCGGACTACACCTTCGACTGCACCGGCAACGTCACGGTGATGCGGCAGGCGCTGGAATCGGCGCATCGCGGCTGGGGCGTCTCGGTGGTGATCGGCGTGGCGCCGGCGGGGGCCGAGATCTCGACCCGGCCGTTCCAGCTGGTCACCGGCCGCACCTGGAAGGGCACCGCCTTCGGCGGCGCGCGCGGCCGCACCGACGTGCCGAAGATCGTCGACTGGTACATGGAAGGGAAGATCGAGATCGACCCGATGATCACCCATCAGCTGAAGCTCGACGAGATCAACAAGGGCTTCGACCTGATGCATGCGGGTGAAAGCATCCGCTCGGTCGTGGTCTACTGAGACAAGGATCTTCGAAGATCCTTGCCAAAACTCTTGCAAGAGTTTTGCCCCCGCCCGGCTTGACGCCGCGGGGCGGGGGCGCGATGGGCGAGTGAAACCCAGGAGGACCAGATGCCCGAGACCCGCCCGCTCTATGCCGTGCTGATCGACGCCGATAACATCCCGGCGCGCTTCGCCAAGCCGATCCTCAAGGAGATCACCTCCTTCGGCGAGCCGGCGCTGCGGCGGGTCTATGGCGACTGGTCGGCCGAGCGGCTGCGCGGTTGGGCCGATAATGTCCGGGCGCTCGGGCTCGTGGCGCATCAGGAAACCGCCAATACCAAGGGCAAGAACGCCTCCGATATCGGCCTGGTGATCGATGCCATGGACATCTTGCATACGGGCCGCTTCGACGGTTTCGTGCTGGTATCCTCGGACAGCGATTTCACCGCCCTGGCCAACCGTATCCGCGAGCAGGGGCTCGACGTGATCGGCATTGGCGAGGCCAAGGCGCCCGAGAGCCTGCGCAACGTCTGCAACCGCTTCGTGCTGATCGAGAACATCGTGGACGAACCGGTGGCCACCAAGCCCGACGCCGCGACGGGCGAGACGCCGGCCGCACCGGCGGGCAAGAAGTCGCCGCTCGAGGCGGTGCCGCTGATCCTGCGGGCGATGGACAAGATCGAGCAGGATGACGACGAGTGGTACCCGCTCGGGCCGATCGGCCAGTACATCACCGCCGACAATCCGGATTTCGACGTGCGCAGCTACGGCAAGCGCAAGCTGTCCGAGCTGGTGCAGGAGCTCAAGCGCTTCGAGACCCGCAAGCAGGGCAACCAGCTGCAGGTGCGGCGCAAGGACTAGGCGCCGTAGCGGGCCAGAAAGGTATCGACCGCGCCATCGGCGACGCGGTCGCACTCCTCGGTGGTGAACTGGTCGGTGACGCTGAAGATCGCCCGGTAGAACAGGTCGGCCCGGCACAGCTCGTGGAACTGGTCGGCCGCCAGTTCGAAATCCTCGATCACCAGTTCGCCGCGCTCCACCGCCTCGCGGAAGTACTCCACGAGCAGCGCACGGCCCATCTCCGGGCCGCTGCGATAGAAGGCGCGACCGATATCGGGAAAACGCGCGCTTTCGGCGACGAAGACGCGGAAGACCCGCAGCCCGAAATCGGAAGTGTAGAAGGCGATCATCCGCCGCGCCGTCATGCGCAGCACCTTGTCCGGCGGGCCCGAACCCTTGACCTCGGACAGCGCATTGTCGGCATGGCGCCGGCACTCGTTGCGGGTCACTTCCAGGAACAGCAGCCGCTTGTCGGGGAAATAGCTGTAGAGCGTCGCCTTCGAGACGCCCGCCGCGCGGGCGATGTCATCGACGCTGGCGCCTTCGAAACCTTCCCCGAGAAACACCTCGCGTGCCCCTTCCAGCACCTGGTCGTATTTGCGGCCCTTGCGGATCTCTTGCGCCTCGGCGGTCATCTCGTCTCCTGTGGATCGTCGACAGCATAGGCATCCCGTCGAGCGACGGCCAGCCATGCCGTGACGCCGGGTTGCGTCACCCGGATGCAGCGGTAGATTGGAATCGTTCTAAAGAAGGTGCGGTCATGATTCCCGGATTCTCCTCCCGACGCCGATTCAACGATCTCAGCGAACAGGAGATCCTCGCGCTGGCGATCTCCTCCGAGGAGGACGACGCACGGATCTACAGGCTCTATGCCGAGCGGCTGCGCACCGGCTACCCGGCCACGGCCGCGGTGTTCGACGGCATGGCCGAGGAGGAGGATGATCACCGGCGCCAGCTGATCGCGCTGCACCGTGACCGTTTCGGCGAGGTGATCCCGCTTTTGCGCCGCGAGCACGTGGCGGGGTTCCACGCCCGCCGTCCGGTCTGGCTGGTCGAGAATCTCGGGCTCGAGACGATCCGCGCCCAAGCGGCCGAGATGGAGCGCGAGGCCGGGGCCTTCTACGCGCGCGCCGCCGCCCATGCGCGCGACGCCGCGACCCGTACGCTTCTGGGTGATCTCGCCGCCGCCGAGGCGGGGCACCAGAACACCGCGCAGACGCTGGCGGCGGAGCATTTGCACCACGAGGCCCGCGCCGACGAGGACCACGCGGCGCGGCGGCAGTTCGTACTGACCTACGTGCAGCCGGGGCTGGCGGGGCTGATGGATGGCTCGGTCTCGACCCTGGCGCCGATCTTCGCCACCGCCTTTGCCACCCAGGACACCCACACCACTTTCCTCGTCGGGCTCGCCGCCAGCGTCGGCGCGGGCATCTCGATGGGCTTCACCGAAGCCGCCTCGGATGACGGGCAGCTTTCCGGGCGCGGCTCGCCGGTCAAGCGCGGCCTCGCCACGGGGATCATGACCACGATCGGCGGGTTGGGGCACGCGCTGCCCTACCTGATCCCGCATTTCTGGACCGCGACGATCACAGCCATCGTGATCGTCTTCGTCGAGCTCTGGGCCATCGCCTGGATCCAGAGCCGCTACATGGACACGCCGTTCTTCCGCGCCGCCTTTCAGGTGGTGCTGGGCGGTTCGCTGGTCTTCGCGGCGGGGGTGCTGATCGGCGGCGGCTGAGGCGGGTTGCGCCCGGCAGGGGCATTGGAGAGACTGCCCACTCGCAAGGGGAGGGCGCGATGAGCTTCGAGACGACGAATTACAGGCCCACGCCATTGCCGGACCGACGCGAGATGACCGACGCGGCGATGGTCGAGGCCGCCCGCACGCATTTCGACGCGATGGCGACCCGCCACAGCGTGCGCGAATTCTGCGACCGCCCCGTGCCGCGCGAGGTGATCGAGACGGCGATCGCCACGGCCGGGCGCGCGCCATCGGGCGCGAACCAGCAGCCTTGGCATTTCGTCGCGATCTCGGACCCGGACATGAAGGCCCGGATCCGCGCCGCGGCCGAGGAGGAGGAGCGGGCCTTTTACGGTGGCGGCGCGCCCGACGAGTGGATCGCCGCGCTGGAGCCGATCGGCACCGGGGCCTCGAAGCCGCATCTCGAGGTGGCGCCCTGGCTGATCGTGGTCTTCGCGCAGCGCTGGGGCACCCGGCCCGACGGCTCGCGCTACAAGCACTACTACGTGCCCGAGAGCGTCGGCCTCGCCACCGGCTTCCTGATCGGCGCGCTGCATCTTTCGGGGCTCTCGGTACTCACCCACACGCCGAGCCCGATGAAATTCCTCACAGAGCTATGCGACCGCCCGGTGGCCGAAAAGCCGGTGATGATCCTCGCGGTGGGCCACCCCGCCGAAGACGCCACCGTGCCGGCGGCGGCATTGAACAAGAAACCGCTCGAAGAGATCCTGACGGTGATCGGGGCGCAGACGGAGACGACATGAAGACGATCAGCGAGAACACCTGCTTCGGCGGCGTGCAGGGGGTCTATTCCCATGCCAGCGAGGCGACCGGCACCGAGATGACCTTCGGGCTGTTCCTGCCGAGCGAGGCGCAGGAAGGCCCGGTGCCGGTGCTGTGGTTCCTGTCGGGTCTCACCTGCACCCACGAGAACGCGATGACCAAGTCGGGCGCGCAGCGTTGGGCCGCCGAGCAGGGCATTGCGCTGGTGTTTCCCGACACCTCGCCGCGCGGAGCGGGCGTGGCCGACGACGACGGCTTCGACATGGGGCAGGGGGCGGGGTTCTACCTCAACGCCACCGAGGACCCTTGGGCCGAGCATTACCAGATGTGGGATTACGTGACCGAGGAGCTGCCCGGCCTGCTGGAGGGACAGTTCGCCATCGACGAGGGCCGCCAGTCGATCACCGGTCATTCGATGGGCGGGCATGGCGCGCTGACCATGGCGATGCGGTTGCCGGGACGCTACCGCTCGGTCTCGGCCTTCGCGCCGATCTGCCACCCGACGCAGAGCGAGTGGGGACGGCGGCAGTTCGCGGCCTATCTCGGCGCGGACGAGGCCACATGGGCGCGCCACGACGCGACGCTCCTGATGACCAAGACCGGCTTCGATGGGCCGTTGCTGATCGACACCGGCACCGCCGACCAGTTCGGCGACAAGCTCGGCACCGAGCATTTCGCCCGCGCCATGGCCGAGCGGCGTCAGCCCGGCACGCTGCGCCTTCAGCGCGGCTACGACCACAGCTATTTCTTCGTGTCGTCCTTCATCGAGGACCACGTCGACTTCCACGCCGCGGCGCTGTGGTCATGATCTATGTCGATGCCGATGCCTGCCCGGTGAAGGCCGAATGCGAGACGGTGGGCACCCGCCACAAGATGAAGGTGGCGATCGTTTCCAATGGCGGGCTGCGCCCGTCGCAGAACCCCTATGTCGAGACGGTGATCGTGCCCGAGGGGCCGGACGTGGCCGACATGTGGATCGCCGATCGTGCCAAGGCGGGGGACGTGGTCATCACCAACGACATCCCGCTTGCCGCGAAATGCGTCGAGGCGGGGGCGCAGGTGCTCAGGCACAATGGCGAGCCGCTGACGCAGGCCAATATCGGCAACGTGCTGGCGACGCGCGACCTGATGGCCGATATCCGCGCCGCCGATCCGTTCCGACAGGGCGGCGGCAAGGGATTCACCAAGGCGGACCGCTCGCGGTTCCTCGACGCGCTGGAACGGGCCCTGCGCAAGGCCAAGACGGAAGGGACGGGATCGTGAATATCGAGGCGGTGGTCTTCGACATCGGCAACGTGCTGATCGAGTGGAACCCCGAGCGGGTCTATGATGCGGTGATCGGACCCGAGCGCCGGGCCGAGCTGTTCGGCGCAGTCGACCTGCACGGGATGAACGAGCGCGTCGATCTGGGCGAGAGCTTTCACGGGCAGGTAAGTGCCCTGGCCCGGGCGCATCCCGCGCGCGCGGCCGAGATCATGCTGTGGCACGACCGCTGGATCGAGATGGCGAGCCCGGAGATCCCGCGCTCGGGGCGGCTGCTCAGGGCGCTGAAGGCACGTGGCGTGCCGGTCTTCGCGCTGTCGAATTTCGGGGTCGAGACCTTCGAGATCGCCCGTGCCCATTACCCAGTCTTCGCCGAGTTCGATGCGCTCTTCGTCTCGGGGCATCTGCGCATGGCCAAGCCCGACGCGCCGATCTACGAGCGGCTGGAGCGCGACACCGGCGTGGCGCCGGAGCGGCTCCTGTTCACCGACGACCGCGCCGACAACATCGCGGCTGCCCATGCGCGCGGCTGGCAGACCCATCATTTCACCGGACCCGAGGGGCTGGCCAAAAGGCTGGTGGCCGAGGGGCTGCTGAGCGAAGCGGAGGCCGCATGACCGAGATCGTCCCACCCGAGGCCGAGGCCAGGCTGAACTGGATCGCCATGGCCCGCGCGATCGAGGCGGGGCACGAACTGCCGCCCGCTCAGGTCACCGACACCTTCCTCTACCGGGGCGAGGATACGCTTCTGAACCGCTCCGCCTGGATCGAGGGGCTGGGGATCGCGGTGAAGGTCGCGACGATCTTTCCGGGCAATGACGGCCCCAGCATCAATGGCGCGGTGAACCTGCTTTCGGATAGGGACGGCACTCTGGAGGCGGTGGTGGACTTCCACCTCGTCACCAAGTGGAAGACCGCCGCCGACAGCCTGCTAGGTGCGATGAAACTCGCGCGCCCCGACAGCCGCGAGATCCTGATCGTCGGGGCCGGCAATGTCGCCTCGTCGCTGCGCGAGGCTTATGGCGCGGCCTTTCCCGACGCGCGCTTCACGGTCTGGAACCGCTCGCGCGAGGGGGCGGAGCGGCTGAAGGCGAAACACCCCGACATCACCGTAGCCGAGGATCTGGAAGCGGCAGTGGGTCGCGCCGACATCGTCACCTGCGCGACCATGGCGAAGGCGCCGGTGGTACGGGGCGACTGGCTGCGCCCCGGCACGCATCTCGACCTGATCGGCGCCTTCACGCCCCAGATGCGCGAGACCGACGACCGGGCGTTGCAGCGGGCACGGATCTTCGTCGATGCGCGCGCCACCACGCTCGATCATATCGGCGAGTTGAAGATCCCGCTGGAGGCGGGGGCGATCGCGCGCGAGGACGTGGTGGCGGAGTTCTCGGAGCCCGAGCGGTTCCGGCGCGAAAGCGAGGAGGAGATCACGCTGTTCAAGAATGGCGGCGGCGCGCATCTCGACCTGATGGTGGCGCGGCACATCCTCGAGCGCTGGCGGTCGGCCTGAGCCGGGCTCTGAAGGCGGGAGAACGACAGGTAACGAGATCGCCCCGGCGCCCGTATGAGCGATCGGGGCCCGGGATGGCCTCGTCCTAGTCGGCCAGCCCCGGCTCGTCCAGAAGCGTCCGGCCCGCGCGGTCCTCGACCTCGATCACCCACAGATCGGGGTCGAAGCGTTTCTGCTTCTCGATGCTGGCATCGACCTCCGGCTCAGGCCCTTCGGCCAACACGATCCAGGCCCGCGCCCCGGTCATCAGGTCGAGGCTGCGCTGATGGAGCCGCGCCTGCCCGTCGAGCGTATTGGACTTGATCAGTACCGCGCCCGCCGTCTCGTCGCCCTTGGCGGTGACGAAGGCGGGGATGTCGTGCAGCCTGAGACGGGCCAGATAGGCGGAGACCCAGATGCCCGAGGCAAGCCGCGGCTCAGCCATTCCCATCGCGGAAATCGAGGCCCATCTCGGAATAGCGTTCCTTTTCCTCGAGCCAGTTCGGTCGCACCTTCACCTGCAGGAACAGGTGCACCTTGCGCCCGAGAAACTCCGCCAGCTCCTCGCGCGCGGCCTTGGAGACGGCCTTGATCGTCTCGCCGCCCTTGCCCAGAACGATACCCTTGTGGCCCTCGCGGGCGACATAGATCATCTGGTCGATGCGGGCCGAGCCGTCCTCACGCTCCTGCCAGCTCTCGGTTTCGACCGTCAGCTCGTAGGGCAGCTCCTGATGCAGCCTGAGCGTCAGCTTCTCGCGCGTCATCTCGGCGGCGATCATCCGCAGCGGCAGGTCGGCAAGCTGGTCCTCGGGATAAAGCCAGGGGCTTTCGGGCATTTCGGCGCCGAGCCATTCCTTCAGGTCGGCGGCACCGTGGCCGCGCTCGGCCGAGATCATGAAGGTCTTCACGAAGGGATGCGCGGCGTTGCAGTCCTGCGCGAGCTTCAGCAGCGCCTCGGATTTCACCTTGTCGATCTTGTTGATGGCGAGCGCCACCGGCTTGCGACCGAGCCGCTCGGGCAGGGAGTCGAGGATTGCCCTCACGCCGTCGGTGATGCCGCGATGCGCCTCGATCAGCAGAACCACCATGTCGGCATCGGCGACACCGCTCCAGGCGGCGGCGACCATCGCGCGGTCGAGCCTGCGGCGCGGCCGGAACAGCCCCGGCGTGTCGACGAAGACGATCTGCGAGCGCCCCTCCATCGCGACGCCGCGGATGCGGGCGCGGGTGGTCTGCACCTTGTGGGTGACGATCGACACCTTGGCACCGACCATGCGGTTCAGCAGGGTCGACTTGCCGGCGTTCGGCTCGCCGATCAGCGCTACGTAACCGGCGCGGGTCGGGCCATCCTCGCCATGCTGGTCGCTGCCGATCGGCGCGCCTGACAGGTCATTCTCGTGCAGCGCCTCGGGGCCTGCGCCCTGAGCGGCGCCCGGGGTGTCGTCGCCTTCCGGCGTCTGGTCGTGCTCGCTCATTCGCTCACCCGTTTCAAAAGCGCGGCCGCGGCCGCCTGTTCCGCCTGCCGTTTCGACCCCGCGGTGGCGCTCTCCGCGGCGCCGGAGGCCAGCCTGACCTCGATCGTGAAGACCGGCGCGTGGTCCGGTCCCTCGCGGTCGGTCTCCGCATAGGCAGGGGGCGGCTCGCCGCGCGCCTGCGCCCATTCCTGAAGCGCGGTCTTGGGATCGCGCGCATCTTCCTCGACCCGGTTCACCCGGTCGCCCCAGAGCCCGCGCACCACCCGCTTGGCCGCCTCGAAGCCCGCATCGAGATAGACCGCGGCGATCACCGCCTCCATCGCATCGGCGAGCAGCGCCTCCTTGCGGCGGCCGCCGGACTTCATCTCGGAGCGTCCCAGCCGCAGCACCGCGCCGATCTCGATCTCGCGGGCCACCTCGGCGCAGGTCTCGCGGCGCACCAGCGCGTTGAAGCGCGGCGCGATCTGGCCCTCGGTGGCGTTCCGATCCGCCTCGAGCAGCGCCTCGGCCATCACCAGGCCCAGCACCCGGTCGCCCAGGAATTCGAGCCGCTGGTTGTCATCGCGCATAGGCCCGGAGATCGAGCCATGGGTGACGGCGCGCGACAGCAGCTCGGGCCGCGAAAACTCGTGCCCCAGCCGGGCCGCGAAGGCACGGAGTTCGGCCGAAAGCTTCACTCGACCGCCTTGAAGAAGCGGTCGGAGCGCCAGGTCCAGAAGGCCAGCATCGAGCGGCCCGCCGAGGAGAACATGATCCGGTCGGCCCGGCCCACGAGATCCTCGAAGGGCACGAAGCCCACGCCGCGCGCGTTCTGCGGCACCCGGCTGTCGGTCGAGTTGTCGCGGTTGTCGCCCATGAAGAACAGATGCCCCTCGGGAACGGTGTAGACGCCGGTATTGTCCGACGACTGCGTGGTAATGTCGAGGACGTCATGGCTGCGCCCGTTGGGCAGCGTCTCGGTATAGCGGGTCTTCTCGCAGGTGGCTCCCATGCCGACGGCGCCGTTGCGGCAGCGCGGCAGCAAGCCCTGCGGCCCCTGCCGTTCCATCACCTCGGTAAAGGTGCCGGCAGGCTCGAGGCCCACCGCCTCGTCATTGATGAAGAGCCGCCCGTCGCGGACCTGAATCCGGTCGCCGGGCAGGCCGATGGCGCGCTTGATGAAATCCTCTCCGGTCACGGGGTGGCGGAACACCACCACGTCGCCGCGCTCGGGGTATTCGCCCCAAAGCCGGTCGTTGTCGCCCTTGGCCCAGCCGCAGACATCCTCGGCCGAGATGTCGATGCCGATCGAATCCAGCCGTACCGAGGGGCAGGAGGCGTAGGAGTAGCCATAGGCCATCTTGTTGACGAAGAGGAAATCGCCGATCAGCAGCGTGTCCTTCATCGAGCCCGAGGGAATCCAGAACGGCTGGAAGAACAGGGTGCGGAAGATGCCCGCGATCAGCAGCGCCCAGAACACCGTCTTGACGGTTTCCCACACGCTGTGGACGAAGCCCTGCTTCTCGGTATCGGATCTGCTGGCCATGCGATGGGTCCCTCGGGGTTTCGGGGCTACATGCGGGGGGCGGGGGGATTAGTCAAGGAAACCGCCAGAGGCGCCATCTAGCGCGCGCGAAACCGCAAGGCCAGCCCCAGCGCCGCCAGCGCGATGATGAGCGTGATCGCGGCACCCGCGACGAAGGCCGCGCCGACGGACACCGCCTCGGCCAGCGCCGCACCGAGGAACGGCGCGATCAGCAGCGCCGCCATGTTCGCCGCTTCCGACAGCGCCGAGACCCGGCCGACCCCGCCCGCACCGGCCCCCGACTGGATCAGCGCCCTGTAGGGTACGAGCGCCAGCGCCGACACCACGCCCGCGAGCGCGAACAGGGCCAGAAGTAGCGGTAGCGGCGCGAGCCAGTCCGCGATCTCGGCCAGGCCGATGCCGCCGAGAATCAGCGCCGAGGCGAGATTGCCCGCCGCGACGGTGCCGAAGGCACCGGATATGCCGCGTGTGCCGCCCAGGAGCAGCCCGCCCAGAACGCCACCGGTCCCGAGGGCGGCAAGGCACAGGCCAAGCGCCGTCGCGTCCTGCCCCAGCGCCTCGATCAACGGCGCGATCAGCGTGTCGTAGAAGAACATCGCGAAAAAGCCGAGCGCCATCAGCGTGATCGCGGCACCCAGCACCGGGCTCTGGCGTACCAGCCGCATCCCTTCGGCGATGTCGTGCAGGATCGGGCGCGGCGCGCGGGCCGGGCCCGGACGCTCGAACGGATCGAGACGCGACAGCACCACGCCCGCCAGCACCGAGACGGCGGCGTTGAAGGCGAAGACCCCTTGCGGGTCGAGAAAGGCCAGCATCGCGCCGCCCAGCGCAGGGGCGGCGATCTTGCTCGACTGATTGATCGAATGGCTGAGCCCGTTGGCAAAGACCAGATCGGCCTCCATGGTGCGAGCCTGAAGCGCCGCCTGCTTGGCGGGCGAAAAGAAGGCGTCGGCGCAACCGCGCGCGAAGATGATGGTGACGAGCACCTGCCAGTTCGGCGCGAGGATCAGCGCGGCCGTCGCCACCGCGCGGCCGATATTGGACCAGACCAGCACCCGGTTCAGATCGAGCCGGTCGACCAGCGCGCCGGCGAAGAGACCGACCGTCAGATAGGGCAGGCCCAGCCCCACCGCGAGCCACGCATAGGCATGGGTGGGCGCGGACCAGGTGAAGGTCAGAAGCGCGGTCACGGCCACGAAATCGAGCCAGTCGGCGAAATCCGCGGGTAGCTGCGCCAAGAGAAGCGGTCCGAGACCGCGATTGCCCCCGATCCGTCTGCGCGTCGCCGCGAGCATCAATGGCCTGCGAGGGGCCGTGCCTCGATCACCACGAAAGCCTGGGCCCAGGGGTGGTCGTCGGTCAGCGTGACATGGATGATCGCCTCGTGGCCCACGGGGGTCATCGCGTCGAGCCGTTCCCGGGCCCAGCCCGTCACCTCCATCACCGGCTGGCCGGTGCGAAGGTTCGACACCGCCATGTCCTTCCAGGCGATGCCCATGCGCAGGCCGGTGCCCAGCGCCTTGGAACAGGCCTCCTTGGCGGCCCAGCGCTTGGCATAGGTGCCGGCCACGTCGCGGCGGCGCTCGGCCTTGGCCTGTTCGACCGGGGTGAAGACACGATTGCGGAAGCGGTCGCCATGGCGTTCGAGGACGCCGGCGATGCGGTCGATATTCGCGAGGTCGGTGCCGATGCCCAGTATCATGGGCCTTGGGTAGCCGATGCCGGGAGGGCGGGCAATCTGTGTGGGGATCGGGGCCGGCGACGAAAAAGCGCCGCCCCCGGGGGGGACGGCGCCTTCGGAACCGAAAGGGCGGTGGATCAGGCCGCGTGGCGCATCTTCTCGGAGCGCGCCTCGCTCAGCGCCTTTTCAACATCGGCACGCTGGGTGGCGAGGAAGGACCATTCCGGCTTGCCGGCGGTGGCCTCGATCGCCTCATCATAGAGCTTCAGGAGCTGCTCTTCGCCATTGATGATCTCGTCATAGACCGCCTCGTCGTCGCCGGTCAGCGAATCCTTGAGAGACAGCCAGCCACGATGCGCCGCGGCGGCGGTGGAGCCGCTCTCGCTCACCTCGACGCCCTCGGCGCCAAGCTGGCGATGGATCACGGTGTGGAATTGCTCGCGCTCGGCGATGCGGCGGTCGAAGAAGCCGACGAAGCCGCGCTCGTCCTTCACTTCCTCGCGCGAGTGCTTGTAGCCGTCGCGGCTGTCGATGACGCGGGTGTGCAGTTTCTTGAGAGTGTCGAGATGGTCGGCCATGATGTCCTCCATGTCATGTTTTCGCCCGCAAGGGGCTTCGGGATAACAACGCCCAACACCGATGATCGGTCCTGATTCGGTGGGAAAAATTGCTGTATCCACGGGTGTTTGGGAGCAAAAGAAAGCGCCCGGCCCGTGGCCGGACGCTCCCTTTGAGTCGTACTGGACGGATCAGCTGTCGGTCGCGTCTTCGGCGGTCTCCTCGAGGTCGTCCTGCGCGTCCTCGGCGGTCTCCTCGACGTTATCGAGGGCGTTCTCGCCAGCGTCGACCGTGTTCTCGGCGGCTTCCTCGGCGTTCTCCACCGTGTTCTCCGCCGCGTCCTCGGCCGCATCCGTTGCGTTGGTCATGTCACTGTCACTCAGGCCCGCGGTGTCGATACCGTTCTCGGCGGCGGTCTCCTGATCGATCTCGCAGGCGCTGTCGTCGGTGCCCTTGATCTGCTGGGCGATCACGTTGGCGTCGACGTCGCAGACATTGGCGGCCACGCCCACCGGCACCTGAACGGTGTTGCCATCGACCGAGAGATTGACGAGGCCTTCCTGCTGGCCGTTGCCCGACCCGCCATTCGAACCGGTATCGATGCCGTTTGCGGCAGCGGTTTCCTGGTCGATTTCACAGGCGGTCTTGTCCGATCCGACGAATTGGCCGGACAGCACGTTGACGTCGAGATCGCAGACATTGGCCGCGACGCTCACCGGCACCTGCACGGTGTTGTCGTCCACGGATACGTTGACGAGGCCCTCCTGGCCCTGGGCAAAGGCGCCGGAGGCGGCGACGGTGAGGGCAGCGGCGGCGACGAGACTCTTGGACTTCATGAACATAATCGTTCCTTTCCTCCAGTATTCTGACCGGCCGGGGCAGTTAGGGGGGTGAGTGGGCCCCGGCGGTCTCGGAGGGCAGAACGGCTGCGACGGCGTCTCGTTCCTGCCGGTTTTTCAGGCAGCGCCGCGATGCCCCACCGTCTGGCAGAAAATTGCCAAGGCCTTGGCAAAGACTTGCGAAAACCGGCCCTTGCCACGTGAAGGCGGAAATCGTGATCGCCCGAAGCGGGAACCCGTTCAGCGCAACACTCGCCGCGCGGCCTCCATCCGGCGACGCATCTCGGCGATGGCGGGCGACAGCCCGCGGAAGATCGCCTCGCCGATCAGGAAATGGCCGATGTTCAATTCGCGAACTTCCGGCAGTCCGGCGATCGGCCCGACCGTGTCATAGGTCAGCCCGTGCCCGGCATGCACTTCGAGGCCGAGCGCATGGGCATGGGTCGCCATATCGGTGATCTTCGCCAGTTCGGCGTCGCGCGTGGCGGTATCCCCGGCCGCATGAGCGTCGCAATAGGCCCCGGTATGCAACTCCACGACCTGCGCGCCGATCCGGGCGGCGGCATCGATCTGCGGCCGGTCGGCGGCGATGAAGATCGATACCCGGCAGCCCGCCTCGCGCAGGGGCGCGATGAAATGTGCCAGCCGGTTCTCGTCCTTCGCGACTTCGAGTCCGCCTTCGGTGGTGCGCTCCTCGCGCTTTTCGGGAACGATGCAGACGGCGTGGGGCCGGTGCCGCAGCGCGATCGCCTGCATTTCATCGGTAGCGGCCATTTCGAAGTTGAGCGGCACCTTCAGCGCCGCCACCAGCGCCTCGATATCGGCATCGGAGATGTGGCGGCGATCCTCGCGCAGGTGCGCGGTGATGCCGTCGGCGCCCGCCTCCTCGGCGAGCTTCGCCGCCCGCACCGGGGAGGGCGTGTCGCCACCGCGCGCGTTGCGTACCGTGGCCACGTGGTCGATGTTCACGCCGAGCCTGAGATCCGTCATCATCTGTCTCCTTTGGGCGCAGACTAGTCCGGTCCCGCCGCCCCGTCAGCCGGGGTGGACGGGTTTTTTCCAAGCGCCTGCAGCTTGGCGCGCAGCTTGCGGCGGCGGCGGTTCTGGTAGGCCGAAATCACCGGCACGAAGAGCCAGTAGCAGGCGAAGGCCGAAATCAGCCCCGGCAGGATGCCCCCCACAAGATAGGGCAGGAACACGTCGTCATAGAACAGCGCCAGCCCCCGCCAATCGGCGCGGTCGGGGCCGAACAGCGCCCCGAAATTGTGCCACAGATCCTGCCCGGCGGCACCGAACTTGCCCATCAGGGAGGTCTCGATGTCGCGATGCGGCGGCCGGCCCATGATGAAATAGCCGGTCTGCAGCGCCACCACGCCGATCGGCACATAGGTGAGCGGGTTGCCGAAGAAGGTGCCAAGCAGCGCCGCCAGCATGTTGCCCCGGCCGATCTTGGCAAAGATCACGGCGATGATGAAATGCAGCCCGTAGAACGGGGTCCAGCTCGCCAGCACCCCGGCGAAGATGCCGCGCCCGATCTTCTCGGGCGTGTCGGGCAGGCGCTGCAACCGGTGCTTCACGTAGCCGAAGGCGCGGCGCCAGCCGCCCCTCGGATAGAGCGCCTCGGCCACCGCGCGGCCCACCGACCGCCTGTCGCGCCGCTTGAAGACCACGCGCGCGCTCCCGCTCAGCCCCCGGCCGGGGCCGGGGCGTGGGGCAGGGCGCGCGACGGGTCGCGATGCCGCTCGATCGAGGAGACGTGGCTTTCGGCTTCGAGCGCGGTCATCACCCGATGCAGATGCTCGGCGTCGCGCAGATCGACATCGACGAGGATGCGGTAGAAATCGGGCTTGCGGTCGAGGAAAGTCATGTCCGAAATGTTGGCCGACTGCTCGCCGATCAGCGTGCAGATCCGGCCCAGCACGCCGGCATCGTTGGTGATCGTCAGGTCGAGGCTCACGGTGTTGACGGCGCCATGGGTGCCGTCCTGCCAGCGCAGATCGACCCAGCGCTCGGGTTGTTCCTCGTAATGCGCCAGCGTCGGGCAGTCGATCGCGTGGATCACCACGCCCTGACCGCGAAAGGTGATGCCGACGATGCGTTCGCCCGGCACCGGCTGGCAGCAGGGCGCGCGGCGAAAGCTCTGCCCGGCGGCGAGGCCCGCGACGGCGCGCTCCTGCGCGACCTCCTGGGTGTCGCCGCGCGCGGCCAGCTCGGGATAGAGCGCCTGCACCACCTCGCGGGTGGTGATGTCGGCCGAGCCCAACCGCGCCAGAAGCTCGGTGGCGCTCTCCAGCCCCATCGTCCGGGCAGCGGTCCGCAGCGCCTTGTCGGTGGCGCGGCGGCCCACATTCTCGAAGGCCACGCGCACCAGCTCGGAGCCAAGCTTCACGAAGCGCTCGCGGTCCTCTTCGCGCAAGGAGCGGCGGATCGCGGCCTTGGCGCGGCCGGTGACCGCGATCTCGATCCAGCTGGCCTGCGGGCGCTGCCCGTCGGCGGTGATGATCTCGACCGACTGGCCGTTCTTAAGCCGGGTCCAGAGCGGCACGCGCAGCCCGTCGACCTTGGCGCCGACGCAGGCGCTGCCGATCCGGGTGTGGATCGCGAAGGCGAAGTCGATCGGCGTGGCGCCGCGCGGCAGCTTGATCACCTCGCCCTTGGGCGTGAAGCAGAACACCTGGTCCTGGTACATCTCGAGCTTCACGGCCTCGAGAAAATCCTCGTCGTCATGCCCCGTCTCCAGCCGCTCGGTCAGCTGGGCGATCCAGCGCGCCGGATCGACCGCGAAGCGGTTCTCGACCCGCAGGCCGTCGCGGTAGGACCAATGCGCGGCGACCCCGGTCTCGGCGACCTCGTGCATCTCGCGGGTGCGGATCTGCACCTCGACCCGCTTGCCGTCGCGGCCCGAGACGGTGGTGTGGATCGAGCGATAGCCGTTGGATTTCGGCTGGCTGATGTAATCCTTGAACCGGCCCGGCACGGCGCGCCAGCGCTGGTGGATCACGCCGAGCACGCGGTAGGCGTCGGCCTCGTTGTCGGTGATGACGCGAAAGCCGTAGATGTCGGAGAGCCGCGAGAAACCCTGATCCTTCTCCTGCATCTTACGCCAGATCGAATAGGGCTTCTTCGCGCGACCGAACAGGTCGGCCTTGATGCCCGCCCGGTCGAGTTCGAGCCGCATGTCGGAGGTGATCCGCTCGACGACGTCGCCGGCCTCCTTCTGGAGCATGATGAAGCGGCGGATGATCGAGTTGCGCGCCTCGGGGTTGAGGACCTGGAAGGACAGGTCCTCGAGTTCCTCGCGCATCCACTGCATGCCCATCCGGCCCGCCAACGGCGCGTAGATCTCCATCGTCTCGCGCGCCTTCTGGGCCTGCTTTTCGGGCCGCATCGAGCGGATCGTGCGCATGTTGTGGAGCCGGTCGGCGAGTTTGACCAGCGTCACCCGAAGGTCGCGCGAGGTCGCCATGAACAGCTTGCGGAAGTTCTCGGCCTGCTTGGTGCGGGTCGAGGACAGCTGCAGGTTGGTCAGCTTGGTGACGCCATCGACCAGTTCGGCGATCTCGCGGCCAAAGCGCTTGGAGACCTCCGAGAACGAGGCGCGCGTGTCCTCGATCGTGTCGTGCAGCAGCGCCGTGACGATGGTGGCATCGTCCATCTGCTGCTTGGCGAGGATCACCGCCACGGCGACCGGATGCATGAAATAAGGCTCGCCCGACTTGCGGAACTGCCCCTCATGCATCTCTTCGCCGAAGGCATAGGCGTCGCGGATCAACGCGTCGCGGGTGGCCGGGTTGTAACTGCGGACCAGAGCGATCAGCTCGTCTGCGGATGTCATCTGGGCGTCCTACCCCCCGGCCTGGTGCGGGCTGCGATCAGCCCTCTTTCTGGACCTGCATCAGCTCGCGCAGCAGGCGCTCTTCGCTCATGTCGTCCTGCGCCGGCTTGTCGGCTTCCTGGCTCATCAGGAGCGACATCGAATCGGCTTCGGGCTCGTCGACCTCGATCTGGGTCTGGTGCGCCTCGATCATCCGCTCGCGCAGATCGTCGGCCTGCTGGGTCTCGTCGGCGATCTCGCGCAGCGCCACGACGGGGTTCTTGTCGTTGTCGCGGGCGACCGTAAGCGGCGCGCCGGAGGTGATTTCGCGGGCGCGATGCGCGGCGAGCATCACCAGCTCGAACCGGTTCGGAACCTTGTCAACGCAATCTTCGACTGTCACGCGGGCCATCGGACGACTCCCATCTCAGGTTGGGCAAAGGGCGGCCGCACGCGGAATCGCGCGGCACGGCCTCGAAGGCGCACGCATACAGCGCCGGGCGGCGGAACACAAGGCGGGGCAGGGGTGGGACGGGCCGGACGGCCCGGTTCAACCCAGCGGCTCCAGCCCCTCGCGCGCCCCGGGCGGCAGCGCATCACGCATCGCCACCACGTCGGAGCCGGTGACGGGGTGGCGCCAGTCCGGCGCGACCTCCGACAGCGGCAGCAGGACGAAGCCGCGATCCTGCAACCTCGGATGCGGCAGGACCAACCGGTCGGGCGCCTCGCGGGCCTGACGGTCGAGCGGCAGATCGCGCCAGAGCGACCAGCCGGCGAGGTCGGGACAGAGCAGATCGCCCAGCGCCAGGAGGTCGAGATCGAGGCTGCGCGGTCCCCAGCGGGTGCGCCGTTCGCGGCCGAACTCGGCTTCGATCTCGTGCAGCGCCCCGAGCAGCGCCTCGGCGCCGAGCTCTGTCTCGATCGCCGTCGCCGCGTTGACGAAATCGGGGCCGCTGCCCGCCGGGAAAGCCGGGCTACGCCACAGGCGGCTGTGCCGCGCGCCGGTGCCGAGCGCCTCGATCCGCGCCATGGCGGCGCGCAGCGTCGCCTCGGGCGCGCCCGCGGGCGAGCCGGCATTGGCGCCCAGCGCGATCAGGGCCTGCCGTCCGCCGGGCGAGGTGTCGATATGTGTATCTTGCGCCATTCGCTTGATTTTCCCAGACAAAGAGGGGCAGGAGTGCGGAAGGTCCGCCAAGAGATCGATCCGGCAAGCTTCGGCGATATTTTATCAAGGAATTTTCCACAATGTTTTATCGGGACGAAAGACTGGCCCTGTTCATCGACGGAGCCAATCTGCATGCCACCGGCAAGGCGCTGGGATTCGATATCGACTACAAGCTGTTGCGGCAGGAGTTCCTGCGGCGGGGTCGGTTGATCCGGGCCTACTACTATACCGCGCTGCTCGATGGCGATGAGTACTCGCCGATCCGGCCGCTAGTCGACTGGCTGCAATACAATGGCTTCGCGATGCGCACCAAGCCCGCGCGGGAGTTCACCGACGCGCAGGGGCGGCGCAAGATCAAGGGCAACATGGACGTGGAGCTGACGGTCGATGCGCTCGACCTCGCGGATCGCATCGACCATGCGGTGCTGTTCTCCGGGGACGGCGATTTCCGGGCGCTGGCCGAGGCGTTGCAGCGGCGCGGCGTGCGGGTCTCGGTGGTGTCGTCGATCCGCTCCACCCCGCCGATGATCGCCGACGAGCTGCGCCGCCAGGCCGACAATTTCATCGAGCTCGAGGAGCTGCGCGAGGTGATCGGCCGGGCGCCGCGCCAGAACGGTGCGGCGGCCGCGAACGAGGAATGAGCCGCCGCGCAGGCGGGCCGTCGGGGTGGCCGCTGGACCTCGGGCGTCGGAACGCTTAGCTGTGCGGCATCGCAATCCACCGGCCAGCGCGCCCCGGAGGCCCCCGATGCCCGAGACCACCCTGCCGCCCCTGACGCTCCATCTGGCCGCGCCGCGCGGCTTTTGCGCCGGAGTCGACCGCGCCATCAAGATCGTCGAGATGGCGCTCGAGAAATGGGGGGCGCCGGTCTATGTGCGCCACGAGATCGTGCACAACCGCTTCGTGGTCGATGACCTGCGCGCCAAGGGGGCGGTCTTCGTGGAGGAGCTGGACGAGGCGCCCGACGACCGGCCGGTGATCTTCTCGGCGCATGGCGTGGCGAAATCGGTCCCGGCCGAGGCGGCGCGGCGCGAGATGATCGCGGTCGATGCGACCTGCCCGCTGGTAACCAAGGTCCATAACGAGGCGGCGCGGCACGCGGCCGAGGGGCTGCAGATGATCATGATCGGTCATGCGGGCCACCCCGAGACCATCGGCACCATGGGGCAGCTTCCCGAGGGCGAGGTGCTGCTGGTCGAAACCGAGGCCGATGTCGCTACCGTCGCCGTGCGCGATCCCGAGCGGCTCGCCTTCGTCACCCAGACCACCCTGTCTGTCGATGACACCGCCGGCATCGTCGCGGCGCTCAAGGCGCGCTTTCCGGCGATCAAGGGACCCGGAAAAGAGGACATCTGCTACGCCACCACCAACCGGCAGGAAGCGGTGAAGGCGATGGCGCCCCGGTGCGACGCGCTGCTCGTGGTGGGGGCGCCGAACTCATCGAACTCCAAGCGGCTGGTCGAGGTCGCGGCCAAGGCGGGCTGCGGCTATGCGCAGCTTGTGCAGCGCGCCACCGAGATCGACTGGCGCGCGCTGGACGGCATCCGTTCGCTCGGCCTCACGGCCGGGGCGAGCGCGCCCGAGGTGCTGGTGCAGGAGGTGATCGATGCCTTCCGCGCCCGCTTCGACGTCACCGTGAAGCTGGTCGAGACGGCGCAGGAAAACGTCGAATTCAAGGTACCCCGCATCCTGCGCGAACCTGCGTGATCCCGCCCGCGGCCCTGCTCCTCGGGCTCGCGGGGGTGCTTCCCTTCGCTTGGGGGCTGCTGACGACGTGGTTTCCCGGCCTCGTGCCAGGCTGGCTGCCGCAGAGGCTGGTCGGACCCTACGTCCAAGTGTTTTATGGCAGCGTAATCCTGAGCTTCATGTCCGGCGTGCTGTGGGGCTTCGCGACCAAGACCAGCGGCCGCGCCGCTGCCATCGGTTACGGCGTCTCGACCCTCCCCGCGCTCTGGGTCGCCTTCCTCGTCGGTGGCGGCTGGGAGCGGTCGAGCTTGGTGCTGATCGCCGGCTTTCTTGGCCTTCTGGCGCTCGATGCGGGCTTCCAGAAACATGGCCTCGCGCCGGGCTGGTGGCTGCGCTTGCGGCTGCTGCTCACCGGTCTCGTCGTGATCTGCCTGGCGCTGCCGCTGCTCTGAGAGCGCTCCTTGTTGTTCATCTTTCCCCAAATACGCAAATCCCCCGGCTGGCGGCGGGCACCACGTTCGGCACCTCGCGCACGGCTGGTGTCGGATCTGCGTATTTGAAGAAGGATGAAAGGGAAGGGGCGCGCCCGGAAGCCCGCCCCTCCTGAACTCATTGCTGCTCGGTCTGGGTGCCGGATTTCGGCTTGGCCTTGCCGAGATCGGGCTTCTGGCCCAGCGGTTCGGGCTTGTCCTTCTTCGAAAAGGTGCCGCGCCCGTCGAGCGAGGGACCGGAGGTCCAGCGGCCCTCGGGGGTCGGCTCGTCGAGCGAGGTATTGAGGAAGTAGTAGCTGTGCTCGGTCGCCTCGTGCTCCTCGGGGGTCGAGTTCGGGATCGGCAACGCCTTTTCCCAGCCGCCCAACTCCTCGATCACCGCCAGCCACTGCTGCTGGTGCATCGTGTCGCGGGCGATCAGGAAGGACAGCATGTCCTTCATGCCCGCGTCGTCGGTCATGTTGTAAAGCCGCGAAGCCAGCACCCGGCCGCCCGATTCGGCGGTGGCATTGGCCATCATGTCGGCGGCGAGGTTGCCGGTGGCGTAGACATGGCTCATGTCGAACGGCACGCCGTTCGCGTTCACCGGCATCGCCGAAAGGCCCGAGCTGAGGATGTGGCGCGGATTCATGCCGCCCAGGATCGCATGCACGACCGGGTCCTTCGCGGCCTCGTCCTGCACCTCGACCGGCGCGCCTTCGAGGTTCAGCGCCACGGCGTGGCCGAGAAACTCGATATGGCTCAGCTCCTCGGTCGCGGTCATCATCAGCATGTCGCGGTACTTGCTGTCGCCGCGCGCGCCCATCGCCTGGAAGAAGTACTGCATGGCGACGCGGATCTCGCCCTCGACGCCGCCGATCGCCTGCTGGAGATATTTGGCGAAGGCCGGTGAGGGCTTGTCGACGCGCACCTGGTACTGAAGCTTGGAGGAGTGGTGGAACATGGGAAGGGCTCCGCATTCGGTTAAGTCACCCCGATTGAACATCCTCACCCGGGGGGCGAGTTCCGCATGGTACGTTGCCGGACGGCGGAGCTTCGCTTAAAGGGAACGCCCCGACCCCCTGACCAAGGACGCCCCCATGGCCAAGATCTTCGCCTTCACCGACGGCGCCTGCTCGGGCAATCCCGGCCCCGGCGGCTGGGGCGCGCTGCTGCAGGCCAAGGACGGCGACACCGTTACCAAGGAGCGCGAGCTCAAGGGCGGCGAGGCGATGACCACCAACAACCGCATGGAGCTGATGGCGGCGATCGCGGCTCTCGAGGCGCTGGGCAAGTCCTCCAAGCTTACCGTCGTGACCGACAGTGCCTATGTGAAGGGGGGCATCACCGAGTGGATGGCGGGATGGAAGCGCAAGGGCTGGCGGACCTCGACCGGCAAGCCGGTGAAGAACGAGGACCTGTGGCGCCGGCTCGACGAGGCGGCGGCGCGGCACGACGTGACCTGGACCTGGGTCAAGGGCCATGCCGGCCATCCCGAGAACGAGCGCGCCGACGAGCTGGCCCGCGCCGGCATGGCGCCGTTCAAGCCGGGCCGCGCGCGCGCGTGATCCGCGCATGATCGAGTGGCGCGAAGAGGGCGCGCTCCTGCGGGTGCGCCGCCATGGCGAGGGCTCGGCCATCGTCGAGGTGTTCACCCGCGGCCACGGGCTGCATGCGGGCGTGGTTCGCGGCGGCGGCTCGCGCCGCATCGCGCCGCTGTTGCAACCCGGTGCGCAGCTCGATCTCACCTGGAAGGCGCGACTGGGCGAGCATCTGGGGAATTTCACCTTCGAGCCGCTGCGCTCTCGCGCCGCGCAGGTGATGGAGGACCGGCTGGCGCTGGCCGGCCTCAACGCGGTCGCGGCGCTGCTGGTCAGCGTGCTGCCCGAGCGCGACCCGCACCCGCCACTCTACGACCGGACCATGGCGCTTCTGGATCTGCTGGGCGAAAGCGAGCTCTGGCCGCTGGCCTACCTGCATTGGGAAATGGCGCTCTTGGAGGAGATGGGCTTCGCGCTCGACCTCACGCGCTGCGCGGTCACCGGCGAGACCGAGGGGCTGGAGCTGGTCAGCCCGAAATCGGGCCGCGCGGTAAGCCGGGCGGGGGCGGGGGCCTGGGCCGCGAAGCTGCTGCCGCTGCCGCCGGTGCTGCGCGGCGAGGGCGAGGCCGGGCCGCAGGACATCGTCGCGGCGCTGGGCACCACCGGCTGGTTCATCGAGCACCGGCTGCTGCCGGGATCTGGCGACCGGCCGCTGCCCCCGGCGCGTGGCCGGCTGATCGAGGCGATCGCGCGAAGCGGGTGACGGCGCGGTTCCGCCGCCCCGTGCGTTTGGCCCCGATACGACATCGCGATGTCGCGTCCGGCACAGCCGGGGCGGGAGCGGCGGGCGCAAGGAGGAAGTGTCTGCCGTCGATGCGAGTCGCCTCATGGTCACCCCCCGCGCCCCGATCTTCCTCACCCATTCGCCGACGCCGCGCGTCGAGGATTTCGCGAGGCTGGCGGCGCTGGAGGCCGGGGTGCGGGGCATCCTGCTCTCGGTGATGCCGCTGGCGCTCTATCGCGCCTTTGGCGACGCCGCGCTGGTGAGCGTGATCTACTTCGCGGTGGGGATCTCGTCGCTTTGCGGCGGATTGCTGCTGCCTTGGGTGAACAGGCGCGTGCCCCGGCGCTGGCTGTTCACCGGGGTCGGGCTGTTCTACGTGCTGGGCACCGGGCTCGCCCTGACCGGGCGGCCCGGGCTGCTGGCGTTGGGTCTCGCGTCGAACGCGCTGGCGACGGTGCTGTGGATGGTCTGCTTCAACGCCTATGTGCTCGATCACATCGCGCGCAGCGATCTGGGGCGCAACGAATCGACGCGGCTGGTCTATTCGGCGGCGTCGTGGATGGTCGGTCCGGCGCTGGGGGTGATCCTGCTCGACTGGTGGTATCCGGCGCCGTTCCTGCTGGCGGCTGCGATGGCGCTCGCGGTGGTGGCGGCGTTCTGGCGGATGCGGCTCGGCAATGGCCGGCAGATCGTCCGGGCCCGGGGACCGGCGCCGAACCCGCTGGCGTTTCTCGGACGCTTCGGCGCGCAGCCGCGCCTCGTGGCGGGCTGGCTCTTCGCGGTGATCCGTTCCTGCGGCTGGTGGGTCTACATCGTCTACCTGCCGATCTTCTGCATCGAGCAGGGTCTGGGAGACAGGCTCGGCGGGGTGATGCTGTCGCTGTCGAACGCGCTGCTGTTCACCACGCCCCTGATGCTGCGGCTGGTGCAGCGCACCAGCGTGCGTTTCGCGGTGCGCGGCAGCTTTGCTGTCGCGGCGGCGCTATTCGTCGCGGCGACGCTTCTCTCCGGCGCGCCATGGGCGGCGCTCGCCGCGCTGATGGCGGGATCGGTTTGCCTGGTGATGCTCGACGTCTGCGCTGGGCTGCCCTTCCTGATGGCGGTGAAGCCGTCCGAGCGCACCGAGATGGCCGCGGTCTATGCGAGCTTTCGCGACGTGTCGGGCATCCTCACCCCGGCGGTGGCCGGGCTGGTGCTGACCGTGGCGCCGGTGGCGGGGGTGTTCGCGGCCTGCGGGGCCGGCATGGCCGCGGCCTCGGCCATTGCGGCGAAGCTGCACCCGCGGCTCGGCGCGCCGCGTCCCCTTGCCGTCTGAACGGCGCCGGGCCACAGGGGCGGCAACGCAACCCCCGGAGACCGCATGCTTCCCTTCGCCGAGCTGATGCCGCCGCAGCTGCTGCTGCTTTCCGTCCTCGTGGGCTTCGGCGCGGGCATCGTGAAGGGCATGGTCGGATTCGCCATGCCGATGATCATGATCTCGGCCATGTCGCTGTTCCTGCCGCCCGAGCTGGCGCTCGCGGCGCTGATCGCACCGACGCTGGTGACAAACGGCATGCAGGCGCTGCGGCAGGGCGGCCGCGCGGCGGCGTCGACGGTAAAGCGCTTTCGGGTCTACCTGATCGTGGGCGGCGTGATGCTCGCGATCAGCGCGCAGCTGGTGCGGGTGCTGTCGGCCGAGGCGCTGTTCCTGCTGATCGGGGCGCCGGTCTCGGCCTTCGCGCTGCTGCAGCTGTCGGGATGGAAGCCGAAGCTTCCCGAGAAGACCAACGGTATCGAGGCGCTGATCGGCGGCTTTTCGGGCTTCGTGGGCGGGGTGTCGGGGGTCTGGGGGCCGCCGACGGTGGCCTATCTTACTGCGATCGACACGCCCAAGGGCGATTCGATCCGGGTGCAGGGGGTGATCTACGGCCTCGGCGCGCTGGCGCTGTCGGGCGCGCATCTGCAATCGGGGGTGCTCAACGGCGCGACATTGCCGTTCTCGCTGTTCATGATCGTCCCCGCCGTGGCGGGAATGATGCTGGGCGGGCTGGTGCATGACCGGATCGACCAGCAGGCGTTCCGCCGGGTGACGCTGGCGGTGCTGCTGATCGCCGGGCTGAATCTCGTGCGGCGCGCGGTCTTCTGAAGGGTGCGCCGCGCCAAGCCTCGAAGCATGGTGCAGCGATGTCAGATCACGAAGACCCGGTTCGGATGCAGCTCGGGCCCCATCACCCGGCCCACCGCCACGGCCCGGCCCTCATGCGCAGCCCAGGCCTCTTCGCCGTAGTCGAGCCCTGAGGCGATCACCGGGGCCGGGTTGCCGTTCCTGAGGCGCCCCGCCGCTTCGGCCGAGCAGGTGACGCGCGGCAGGTCGGCCAGCCCGTCCTCGAGCGGGCGCAGGAAACGGTCGAGCGCCTCGGACTTCGCCTCGGCCTCGATCTGCTCGAGCGTCACGCCCTCGGCTGCCGAGAACGGCCCCGACCAGACCCGGCGCAGTTCGCGCACATGGCCGAGGCAGCCGAGCTTCTCGCCCAGATCGCGGGCGATCGAGCGGACATAGCCGCCCTTGCCGCAGACCATCTCCAGCTTCGCGTGATCGCTGTCGGGTCGCTCCAGCAGGATCAGGCTCTCGACCCAGAGCGGTCGGGCGGCAAGCTCGACCTCTTCGCCTGCACGGGCCTTGGCATAGGCGCGCTGGCCGTCGATCTTCACCGCCGAGAAGGCGGGCGGCACCTGCTCGATGTCGCCGACGAAGCCGTGCAGCGCCTCCTTGATCTCGACGTCCGTTGGGCGCGCGTCCGAGCGGGCAATCACCTCGCCCTCGGCATCGTCGGTGTTGGTGGCGGCGCCAAAGGTCACGGTGAACTCGTAGGCCTTGAGCGCATCGGTGATGAAGGGCACGGTCTTGGTCGCCTCGCCCAGCGCCACGGCGAGCACGCCGGTGGCGTCGGGGTCGAGCGTGCCGGCATGGCCCGCCTTCTTGGCGTCGAAGGCCCATTTGACCTTGTTGACGACCGCCGTGGAGGTCATGCCCGCGGGCTTGTCCACCACCAGCCAACCCGAGATGTCGCGGCCCTTGCGCTTGCGTGCCATGCGGCCCTCCTGATGCCTGCGTGCGAGGCGCGCGGCCTAGCCGTCGGGACGTGCCTCGTCAACGGGGGCCAGCACCCCGACGATCGGCCCCATCGCGAAGCCGAAATCCGAGCGGCCCAGCCCCGGCGCGTGCAGCCGGCTGACATTGCCGTCGAAATAGAGCGCCTGCGGCAGCTCCAGATGGTCGCGGAAGAACGAGCCGAACTCGTGGAAGGTCACCGGCTGGTTGGCGATGGCGAAAACGGCGCGATCACCGGAATCGGTGGTGCCGACGCCGTTGCGGATGTTGCGCGAGGTGCTGTCGGGCAGGAATCGCGGGTGCAGTTCGCCGTCGATCACCAGCATCGGCCCCGATTGCGTGGCGTAGCGGCATTCGGGCGCCTCGCGCTCGTAGCGCAGGGTTTCGATCGCCTGCGCCGTGTCGTCGTTGATGCAGAACACGCCGTTGGGCAGCATGCCGAAATTGCCGGGCCCGGCATTGGTGACAAGGCGCATCACCTCTTCGCCATTCTCGAGATACTGGCCCACCGGGCGGCGATCGGGGTGATACATGCCGGCGTTCATCGCGAAGACCAGCGCCTCGCCGTCGATCTCGCGGTCGATCGCCTGAAAGCTGCCATAGAGGCCGCCATTGCCGTCGGTGAGGAACAGCCGCAGGTCGTCACTCGCCGGATCGACCTCGCAGATCGTGTATGACAGCCCCTCGTAATCGACGTCCTCGCAAGCCGCCGCCTGCGACGGCACCGGCAGGGCGCAGGCCGCGCCGAGACCAAGGGTGGCCAGCGCCAGACGGGGGATCATTCCCCGTCCCCCTCCGTCGCGTCGCGCGCGGCTTCGACGTCGCGGCGGACCTTCTCGTCCGAAAGCAGGCGGCGCGTCTCGTCCATCCGGTCGAAGGTGCGGTCGATCTCGAATTTCAGGTCCGGCGCGTGCTTGAGCTTCATGGTCCGGGCCAGCTGATGCCGGATCTCGGGCTTGGCGCGGCGCAGCGCGTCCAGCATCACCGTCTCGTCGCCGCCGCCCAGCGGCAGCACGAAGCAGGTGGCGCGCTTCAGGTCGGGCGTGGCCCGGACCTCGCCCACGGTGATCGACATTGCCGACAGCTCGGGTTCGTGCAGGTCGCCGCGGCTCAGCAGCTCGGAGAGGCTGCGGCGGATCAGTTCGCCCACGCGCAGCTGGCGCTGCGACGGGCCACGGGGTTCGGAGGCGCGGGTTTTGCTCATGCCGCACCATCTAGTCTCCGCGGCCGGGCTTGCCAAGCGGGCGCGGCGCGGGCGAGGAAGGAGCGGCACAGCAAGGGGACAGGCGCATGACCGAGACGGCACCGGGAATCGTGATCATGGGGGCGGCGGGCCGGATGGGCCGGATGCTCGTGCAGGCCGTCTGCGACAGCGACCGGGCGCGGCTCGCCGGCGCGGTGGTGCGCGCGGGCCATGACTGGGTGGGCCAGGATGTCGGCCATGCCATGGGCGGGCCCGCCATGGGCGTCACCGTCTCGGACGATCCGCTCGAGGCGATGGCGCGCGCGCAGGCGGTGATCGACTTCACCACCCCCGAAACCACGCTGGAGGTGGCGCATCTCGCGGCGCAGGCCCGCGCGGTGCACGTGATCGGCACCACCGGCTTCGACGCGGGCCAGATCGAGCGGCTGGTCCCGGCGGCGCGGCATTCGGTGCAGGTGCGCGCCGGTAACATGAGCCTCGGGGTGAACCTCCTGACCGGCCTGACCAAGATGGTCGCGGCGGCGCTAGAGGAGGGCTGGGACATCGAGGTGGTCGAGGCGCATCACAACCGCAAGGCCGATGCCCCCTCCGGCACCGCCCTGATGCTGGGCGAGGCGGCGGCCGAGGGGCGCGGCGTACAGCTGTCCGAGGTCGCCGACCGGGGCCGCGACGGCATCACCGGCGCGCGGGTCGAGGGGCGTATCGGCTTTTCGGCGATTCGCGGCGGCGACATCGTCGGCGAGCACGACGTGATCTTCGCCGGTCAGGGCGAGCGCATCGTGCTGCGGCACATGGCGACCGACCGGATGATTTTCGCCCGCGGCGCGGTGCGGGCCGCGCTCTGGGGGCAGGGGCGCTCGCCGGGCCATTACGACATGATCGACGTGCTGGGCCTCGAGCGCTGAGCCCTCAGGAGCCGCGCCGTCAGAAGTCGATGGCGAGGCCCTGCTTTTCCCAGTCTCCATAGCGCACCGGCTCGGGGCCGTCGCGGCCGCCGAGCTCGGTCGGCAGCTTCGCCGCGTCGTCGAGCGCCGCGCGCCGGGCGCGGGCTTCCTCCAGCGCCCGCTGCGCGGCGGGCGGCAGGTCGGCGGGCATGTCAGGGGTCGGGCTGTCGTCGGCCATGGCGGCTCTCCTCGGGGGCGGCGCTTGTGCGGCGGATGCTTGGGATATACGTGCTGACGCGTCTCCAACAAGCCCCGGACCCGCCATGACCCAAGCCCGCGCCACGTCCCCAGACGACGGCATCGCCGCGCGCCGCGCGGCCCTGCATCTCATCGAGCAGGCGACGGGCGCGCAGCGGCTGCTGTCGGAAAGCATCGCTGCCGGGGCGTTGGAGCGGCTGTCGCCCCCCGATCGCGCCCGTGCCCAGCGTCTTGCCACCCAGGTGCTGCGGCAGTTGCCGCGCGCCGACCGGGCGCTCAAGCCGTTTCTCGTGAAACAACCGCCGCTCGCGGTACGCAACGCGCTGCGCCTCGGCGCGGTCGAGATCATGGAAGGTGCCGCGGCGCATGGCGTCGTCAACGCCATGGTGCAGATCATGTCCAAGGGCAAACGCACCCAGAGCTACAAGGGCCTCGTCAACGCGGTGTTGCGCAAGATCGGCGAGCAGCCGGCCGAGGCATGGGCCAGGCTGCCGGCGCCAAAGCTGCCGAACTGGCTGCGCGGACCGCTAGTCGAGGCCTGGGGCCGCAAGCCGGTCGAGGCGATGGAGGCGGTGCAGGTGCAGGTCCCGCCGCTCGACCTGACGGCGAAGGGTGACGCGGCGGCGCTGGCCGCGACGCTGGGTGGCGAACTGCTGCCCACCGGCTCGATCCGGTTGCGCGAAGCAGGGCAGGTCTCGGCGCTGCCGGGCTTCGCCGCGGGCGATTGGTGGGTGCAGGACGCCGCCGCCGCGGTGGCGGCGCGCGTGCTCGATGCGCGGCCGGGCGAGCGGGTTCTCGACCTGTGCGCCGCGCCGGGCGGCAAGACGATGCAGCTCGCCGCGACCGGCGCCGATGTCACGGCGCTCGACCTCTCTGAGGCGCGGCTGGCGCGGCTGCGCGAGAATCTCGACCGCACCGGGCTTGCGGCGCGCGTGGTGCAGGCCGACGCGCTGGAGTTCGACGAGACCGGCTTCGATGCGATCCTTCTGGATGCACCCTGTTCGGCCACGGGCACGATCCGCCGTCATCCGGACCTGCCGCACGCCAAGGACGGCTCGGAGTTCGGCGCGCTGATCGCGCTACAGGCGGAGATGATCGATCACGCGCTGGGGCTCTTGAAGCCCGGCGGGCGGCTGGTCTTCTGCACCTGCTCGCTGCTGCCCGACGAGGGCGAGGTGCAGGTCGAGGAGGCACTGGCGCGGCATCCGGGGCTGGTCAACGACCGCGAGGTGCTGGCACGGCCCGGCATCGCGCCGGACTGGATCGGGCCGGAGGGGCTGCGGCTCAGGCCGGATTTCTGGGCCGAGCGGGGTGGCATGGACGGCTTCTTCATCGCCTGCCTGCGACCGGGCGCGCGCGACGGGTGACAAGCGCGGGGTCCCGGCCCTAGCATGGCCCGAATGTGGGGCAGGGGGAGGCGGCCGGTGGCGCTCATGCAGCGGATCTGGGGGTTGGAGCGCTTGAGGTGGCGCGCGGATGCGCGCGCCCCGGTGCCGGACGTCTTGGCGCGCCTCGCCGAACCGGACGGCTTCGGCGATGCCGCGCGCGGCCGCGACCTTTTGGCGGGACGGCACCACCGCGCCGGGCAGCTGGTCGAGGCCGGGGACCGCTCGATCTGGATGCTGGGCCCCGATACCGATCCGCAGGGCGCGGCGCTGCATCGCTTCGGCTGGATCGACGACCTGTCCAGCCTTGGCGGCCCGGTGGCGCGCGATCTTGCCTGGACCTGGCTTCTCGACTGGATCGCCCGCTACGGGGACGGGCGCGGCCCGGGATGGACACCCGAGGCCACGGCGGCGCGGCTGTCGCGCTGGGTGGCGCAGGCCGGCTGGTTGAGCGAAACGGCCTCGCCCCGGGCCGACATGCCGAGCTTCCTGCGCAGCCTGTCGCTGCAGTCGCGCTGGCTGGCGCGGCACTGGCCCCGGGCCTCGGGCGCGCCGGAGCGGATCGCGGCGCTCACGGCGCTGCTCTGGGCCGAGACCGCATTGCATAGCGAGCCGCGCCAGCCGACGCAGCGCGCCGCGGCCTTGGCGCGCGCGGTCGCCGAGGCGGTCGGTCCCGACGGCGGCATCGCCTCGCGGGCGCCCGAGGCGCTCCTTGACCTGTTCTGCGCGCTGGGCGAGGCGGCCGCGATCCTCGGCCCGGACACGACGCCGGAGCATCGCGACGCCATCAACCGCATCGCGCCGCTGTTGCGGGCGCTGCGCCATGCCGATGGCGGGCTGGCGCGGTTTCATGGCGGCGGCCGCGGCGCGCCGGGGCGGCTCGACCGGGCGCTGGCCCGGGCCGGCGGGCCCGGCGTACCGCCGCTCAGCGGGGCCTGCATGGGCTATGCGCGCCTCGCGGTGGGCCGCAGCACCGTGCTGCTGGATGCGGCCAAGCCGCCCAGCGGCCCGCGCGCGACGGGGGCGCATGCCTCGACCTTGGCCTTCGAGATGACCTGCGGCCGTCGACCTCTGATCGTGAATTGCGGCTCGGGGCTGCATCACGGGCCGGACTGGCGCCGCGCGGGACGGGCCACGCTGTCGCATTCGACGCTCTGCCTCGAAGGGCTCTCGTCGGCCCGGCTGGGCCGGGGCGCGGATGGCGCCGAGCCGCTGGTCGAGGGGCCGCGAGAGGTGCTGTCGCACCGGACCGATGCCGACGGGCTGCAGCGAATCGAAGCCAGCCACGACGCCTGGCGCGCGGGGTTCGGGCTGACCCATGACCGCAGGCTCGGCCTCGATCGCGATGGCGGCGCGCTGGTGGGCGAGGACCTGCTGACCACGCTGGGCCCGGCCGACGAGCGCGCCTTCGATGCCGCGAGCCATGCCGGGCGCGATCCGGGCGTTTCCTTCGTGATCCGGTTCCACCTGCATCCCGACGTGGCGCCCGAGCTTGACGCGCAGGCGACATCGGCGCTGTTGCGGCTGCGCTCGGGCGAGGTCTGGCGGCTGGCGCATGACGGCGGCGCGCGGCTGGCGCTGGCGCCGTCGGTCTATCTCGAAAAGAGCCGTCCCAGACCCGTGCCGACGCAACAGGTGGTTTTATCCGGTCGCGCGATGGCCTATGCGACGCTCGTCCGCTGGTCGCTCGTCCGAATGGGCGACGGCGTGCCGGCCCCGCGCGACCTGTGGCGCGGGGAGGACGATCCGGCATGAGTCCCGCGGACCAGGACCAGGAAGGACGACCCATGACCTCGCTTGCCCCGCTGCGCCGCGCGCTGCTCTCCGTTTCCGACAAGACCGGCCTCGTGGACCTCGCCCGGGCGCTCGATGCGCGCGGTGTCGAGTTGCTCTCGACCGGCGGCTCCGCCAAGGCGCTGCGCGATGCGGGGCTGCCCGTCCGGGACGTGGCCGAGATCACCGGCTTTCCCGAGATGATGGACGGCCGCGTCAAGACGCTGCACCCCAAGGTGCATGGCGGCCTGCTGGCGGTGCGCTCGGACGAGGGTCATGTCGCGGCGATGCAGGAGCATGGCATCCCGGCGATCGACCTGCTGGTGGTCAACCTCTACCCGTTCGAGGAGACGGTGGCGAAGGGCGGCGATTACGACGACTGCATCGAGAACATCGACATCGGCGGACCGGCGATGATCCGCGCCGCCGCCAAGAACCACGCCGATGTCTGCGTGGTGACGGATGTCGAGGATTACGAGGCGCTGCTGTCCGAGCTCGAGAACCGCGACGGCCAGACCGACTTGGCCTTCCGCAAGCGGCTCGCTCAGACCGCCTATGCCCGCACCGCCGCCTATGACGCCGCCGTCTCGACCTGGATGGCCTCGGCCATCGGCGAGGCCGCGCCGCGCCGCCGCGCCCTTGCCGGCACGCTCGCCCAGACGCTGCGCTACGGCGAGAACCCGCATCAGAACGCGGCCTTCTACACCGACGGCTCGAACCGCCCCGGCGTCGCCACCGCGCGGCAGATCCAGGGCAAGGAGCTGAGCTACAACAACATCAACGACACCGACGCGGCCTACGAGCTGGTGGCCGAATTCGGCGGCGACCAGCCCGCCTGCGCGATCATCAAGCACGCCAACCCCTGCGGCGTCGCCACCGGCGGCTCGCTCAGGGAGGCCTATGCGCGGGCCTTCGACTGCGACCGCACCTCGGCCTTCGGCGGCATCGTCGCGCTGAACCGCCCGCTCGACGGCGCCACCGCCGAGGAGATCGCCAAGATCTTCACCGAGGTGGTGATCGCGCCGGGTGCCGATGAGGACGCCCGCGCCGTCTTCGCCGCCAAGAAGAACCTGCGGCTTCTGGTGACCGATGCGCTGCCCGATCCGCGCGCGCCCCGCCTCGCCTTCCGGCAGGTGGCAGGCGGTCTTCTGGTGCAGGACCAGGATTCGGGCTTCGTGTCGCGCGACGACCTCAAGGTCGTCACCAAGCGCGCGCCTTCGGCGCAGGAACTGGACGACCTGATGTTCGCCTGGACCGTGGCGCGCCACGTGAAGTCGAACGCCATCGTCTATGCCAAGGGCGGCCAGACCGTCGGCGTCGGCGCGGGCCAGATGAGCCGGCTCGATTCGGCGCTGATCGCGGCGGCGAAAGCGGGGCGCATGGGCGAGGCGCTGGGCCTCTCCGAGAGCCCGGCCAAGGGCTCGGTGGTGGCCTCCGACGCCTTCTTCCCATTCGCCGACGGTCTCATGGAGGCCGCGGGCGCGGGCGTGACGGCGGTGATCCAGCCCGGCGGCTCGATGCGCGACGACGAGGTGATCGCCGCGGCCGACGCGGCGGGGCTGGCGATGGTGCTGACCGGCATGCGCCACTTCCGGCACTGAGGAGCGCGCGGTGCGACTGACCCTCTGGACCGGCTTCTGGGTGTTTCTCGCCGATCAGGCGACGAAATACCTGGTGGTACACGCGCTCGGGCTGATGGAACGGCTCCAGATGGAGGTGATCCCCGGCATTCTGAGCTTTCGCATGGCCTGGAACCGGGGCGTCAATTTCGGCCTCTTCGCCGGGTTCGACATGCGCTGGGTGCTGGTCGGGCTGGCGCTGGCCATCTCGGCGGCGGTGCTGGCCTGGATCGCCCGCGACGGCGGCAGCTGGCTGGCGCGGTTCTCGGCCGGGTTGCTGGTGGGCGGCGCGTTGGGCAACGTGATCGACCGGGTGCTCTACGGCGCGGTAGCGGATTTCCTGAATGTGAGCTGCTGCGGCATCGAGAATCCCTATGCCTTCAACATCGCCGACATCGCGATCTTTCTGGGCGCCGTGGGGCTGGTGCTGTTCGGCGGCGACAAGGCGGGGCCGGAGCGACGTTCCGGCCCGACGCGCCGGCGCGGGGCAAAGAGCCCGTGACCCGGATCGCGTCATGCGCTAGGCAGTTGATCGGACAAGAAGACGGGGACGACTGATGCGACTGGCTCTGGCGGCGGGATTGGCCGCGCTGACACTCGCGGCCTGCGGCGGTGGCGACGGCCCGGCCGGGCCGGATCCCACCACCGTGGTCCCGCAGCAGCCGCTCGAGGTCCCGGCGCGGCTCGACCTGCCGGAACCGGCGCCGGGCACGCCGAACCGTGCCGATCCGGCCCCCGCCGAGATCGCGCTGCGCGCCCGCGCCGCCCAGACGGCGCTGCAGCCGCCCTTCTGAGCGCTCGCGGCGGCTCACGAAGCCGTGGCAACGCTTGCGGTGGCGGCGCTGCATCGTAGGTTGAGCGCAGCGAAGGAGGCACTTCATGCTGCGCAGACTGGCTTTGGCCGCCCCTCTCATCCTGGCACTGCCCGCTTCGGCGCAGGAAGCCGCCCCCGTGGCGGCGCCGGATGACGCGGTGACGACCTACACTCTCGACAACGGCCTCGAGGTGGTGGTGATCGAGGATCACCGCGCCCCCGTGGTCACCCAGATGCTGTGGTACCGCACCGGTTCCGCCGACGAGCCGCAGGGCGCCTCCGGCGTCGCGCATTTCCTCGAACACCTGCTGTTCAAGGCCACCGACGATCTCGAGGCGGGCGAGTTCTCGGCCACGGTCGCCGCCAATGGCGGCTCCGACAACGCCTTCACCTCGACCGACTACACCGCCTATTTCCAGCGCGTCGCGGCCGACCGGCTGCCGCTGATGATGGAGATGGAAGCCGAGCGGATGAACGATCTGCGGCTGACCGACGAGGATATCGAGACCGAGCGGCAGGTGATCATCGAGGAGCGCAACCAGCGCACCGAGAGCAGCCCCGGCGCGCTGGCGCGCGAGCAGATGACCGCGGCGCAGTATCTCAACCACCCTTATGGCGCCCCGGTGATCGGCTGGATGCACGAGATCGAGGGGCTGGGCCGCGAAGAGGTGCGCGACTTCTACGAGACCTATTACTCGCCCAACGCCGCGATCCTCGTGGTGGCGGGGGATGTCGAGCCCGAGGACGTGCTGGCGCTGGCCGAGGAGCATTACGGCCCTATCCCGGCCGAGCCCGACCTGCCCGAGCGGGCGCGCCCGCAGGAGCCGCCGCAGCGCGCCGCGCGGCGCCTCAGCTATGCCGACGAGCGGGTGTCGCAACCCTATCTCGTGCGCAGCTATCTCGCGCCCGAGCGCGATTCGGGCGCGCAGGAGAAGGCGGCGGCGCTGACTTTCCTGGCCGAGATCCTCGGCGGCTCTTCCTTCACTTCGGTGCTGGGCGAGGAACTGGTGTTCGAGCAGGACATCGCGCTGCATGCCGGGGCCGGCTATGACGGCATGTCGCTCGACGACACCACCTTCTCGCTGTCGGTGGTGCCCAAGCCCGGCGTATCGCTCGAGGAGGCCGAGGCGGCGCTCGACGCGGCGGTGGAGGCGTTTCTGGAGACCGGCCCGACACCGGCGCAGATGCAGCGCATCCGCACCCAGATCGGTGCCTCCGAAATCTATGCCCGCGATTCGGTCGAAGGGCTGGCGCGGCGCTACGGCGCGGCGCTGAGCCAGGGCCTCACCGTCGAAGACGTGCAGGCCTGGCCCGAGATACTGCAATCGGTCGAGGCCGAGGATGTCGTCGCGGCCGGGCGCGAGCTGTTCGACCCTGATCGCAGCGTCACCATGACCGTGGTTCCGAGCCGCGAGGAGACAGACCAATGATCCGCAACATCTGCACGAAGATGGGCCTGGGCGCGGCGCTGCTCATGGGGCTCGCCGGGCTGGCCCGGGCCGAGATCGAGATCCAGGAGGTGACCTCGCCGAGCGGGATCGAGGCATGGCTGGTGGAGGATCACTCGATCCCCTTCACCGCCCTAGAAATCCGCTTCGAAGGCGGCACCGGTCTCGATGATCCCGACAGCCTCGGCGCGGTGAACCTGATGACCGGGCTTCTCGAGGAAGGCGCGGCCGGGATGGATGCCCGCGCCTTTCAGGCCGCACGCGAGGATCTCGCGGCGAAGTTCGGCTTCGATGTCGGCGCCGACACGCTTTCGGTCTCGGCCAAGATGCTCAGCGAGAACCGCGACGCGGCGGTCGATCTGCTGCGCGCCGCGCTGGTGGAGCCGCGGTTCGATCCCGAGGCCATCGAGCGGGTGCGCGGGCAGGTGCAGTCGATCCTGCGACAGGATGCGCAGAACCCCAACCGCATCGCCGGGCGCGCCTTCTACGAGGCGGCCTTCGGCGATCACCCCTATGGCCGGCCCGACAACGGCACGGCCGAGAGCGTCGCGGCGCTGACCCGCGAGGATCTCGTGGCGGCACACGAGGCGGCCCTGACCCGCGAGGGCGTGCATGTCGGCGCGGTGGGCGACATCACCCCCGATGAACTCGGCGCGCTCCTCGACGAGCTGCTGGGCGATCTGCCCGCCAGCGGTCCGGAGCTGCCCGGCCATGTCGATTTCGGGCTCTCGGGCGGAATCGACGTGATCGACTACCCCTCGCCGCAATCGGTGGCGCTGTTCGGCCAAAGGGGGCTCAAGCGCGAGGACGAGGATTTCTTCGCGGCCTACGTGCTCAATCACATCCTCGGCGGCGGCGGCTTCGAAAGCCGGCTGATGACCGAGCTGCGCGAGAAGCGCGGCCTTACCTACGGCGTCAGCACCGATCTGGTGCCACTGGAGAATGCCGAGTTCTGGATCGGTTCGGTGGCCTCGGCCAACGACCGGATGGCGCGGGCGATCGAGGTGATCCGCGAGGAATGGGCCCGGATCGCGGCGGAGGGCGTCACGCAGACCGAACTCGACGACGCCAAGACCTATCTCACCGGCGAGTACCCGCTGCGCTTCGACGGCAACGGCCCGATCGCCGAGATCCTCGTCGGCATGCAGGTCACCGGGTTGCCGCAGAGCTACGTCACCGAGCGCAACGCCTTCATCGAGGCGGTGACGCTGGAGGAGGTGAACCGCGTGGCGCGCGAGCTGGTCGATCCCGAAGCGCTGCATTTCGTGGTGGTGGGCCGCCCCGAGGGGCTGGGCGAAGCCGAGGCCGCTGCCCGGCCGCGGGTGACGCTGCCCGAGGTCGCGCTGCCGGCCGAGTGAGCCCCTCGCGGAGCCTGGCGCGCGCGTGCTAGGCTTGGCTCCATGACCCTGAACGACGCTTCCAGCCCGACTCCGCCCGCGCGCCCGGTGATCCGCCAGCTCGACGAGGCGGCGATCAACCGCATCGCCGCGGGCGAGGTGGTCGAACGCCCGGCCTCGGCGGTCAAGGAACTGGTCGAGAACGCGCTCGACGCCGGGGCGCGACGTATCGAGGTCACCATCGCCGCGGGCGGCAAGCGTCTGATCCGCGTCAAGGATGACGGCTGCGGCATGACCCCCGAAGAGCTGCCGCTGGCACTGGCGCGCCACGCCACGTCGAAGATCGACGGCTCCGACCTTCTGGCGATCCACTCCTTCGGCTTTCGCGGCGAGGCACTGGCATCGCTCGGTGCGGTGGGGCGGCTCACCCTGACCTCGCGCGCCGCCGGTTTCGAGGCGGCGGCGATCCGGGTCGAGGGCGGGCGGCTGGGACCGGTGACGCCCGCCGCGCTCGATCGCGGCACCGTGGTCGAGCTGCGCGACCTGTTCCATGCGACGCCGGCCCGGCTCAAATTCATGCGCTCGGACCGGGCCGAGGGGCAGGCGCTGGCCGAGGCGCTGCGCCGATTGGCCATGGCCGAGCCGCATGTCGCCTTCAGCTTGCGCGACGCCACCGAGGGGCGCGACCGCGAGATATTTCGCGTCGATGCCGAGACCGGCGATCCGGTCGAGGCTCTGGGCAATCGCCTTGCCGCCATTCTGGGGCGTGAATTCCACGACAACGCGCTCCCCGTGGATGGCAGCCGCGAGGGGTTGCACCTGACCGGTTTCGCGGCGCTGCCGACCTATTCGCGTGGCGCCGGGGTGAGCCAGCATGTCTTCGTCAACGGCCGCCCGGTCACCGACCGCCAGCTCACCGGGGCGCTGCGTGCGGCCTATATGGATTACCTGTCGCGCGACCGCTTTCCCGCCGCCGCGCTCTTCGTCGAATGCGAGCCGCACCTCGTCGACGTCAACGTGCACCCCGCCAAGTCCGAGGTGCGGTTCCGTGACCCGCAGGCAGTGCGCGGGCTGATCGTCTCGACCCTGCGCGCGGCGCTGTCGGGCGCGGGGCACCGCGCCTCGACCACCGTCGCTACCGAAACGCTGGGGCTGATGCGCCCTGGCCCGGCGGCGCAGCGGGGGGAGGCCGGCGATGCCGGCGGCCTGATCGATGAGGAGGACCGGCCCGGGCGCGATGCCGCCAGCCCGGCCCGGATCTACCAGATGGACCGCCCCTCGATGCGGGCGATGCAGGTGGCGCGGCAGGGGCAGGCCCCGGGCATGGCCGAGTCGAGCTTCGGCTTCGAGACGGCGCCGCCCGCGTCGCCCGCACGGCTGCCCGGCACCGAGGCGCCGTCGGCGCGGGTCGAACCCGATGAGGGGGCGGAGGCGGAGACGCTGCCGCTCGGCGCCGCTCGCGCGCAGCTGCACGGCAACTGGATCGTCGCGCAGACCGAGACCGGCATGGTGCTGGTCGATCAGCACGCCGCGCACGAGCGTCTGGTCTATGAGCGGCTGAAGCGGCAGATGGCCGAGACCGGCGTCGCGGCCCAGGCGCTGCTGGTGCCCGAGATCGTCGATCTCGGCGCCGGCGCGGCGCGGCTGCTCGAGGCTTCCGACGAGTTGTCGAAGCTCGGCCTGACCATCGAGGCCTTTGGTCCGGGCACGGTGGCGGTGCGCGAAACCCCGGCGATCCTCGGCCGGATCGACGCCGCGGCGCTGCTGCGCGACATCCTCGACGAGCTGGAGGATCTCGACGCCTCCACCGCGCTGCCGGCGCGGCTCGACGCGATCCTGAGCCGGGTCGCCTGCCACGGCTCGGTCCGCTCGGGCCGCCGGATGCGGGCCGAGGAAATGAACGCGCTCCTGCGTGAGATGGAGGCCACACCCGGGTCCGGCCAATGCAACCACGGGCGTCCGACCTATGTGGAACTGCGTCTGTCGGATATAGAGAAGCTGTTCGGGCGACGGTGAAGGCGCTTGTCTTGCGCTGTCTCACGGCTACGTGATCGGTAAGGCGGCAAGAGGAGTGGTGCGATGCGATTTTCGATGACGGGGGCGGCCTTGGCGGCGGCCCTGCTGGCGGGCTGCGCCGAGGTGGAGCCGGTGGTGATGCCGCTTCTGGCTTCGGTCGAACCTCTGCCGATCTCGCCGCCCACGGCACCGGTCCGGGTGCTGCCCGAGCCCGACCCGTTCGAGCCCGAATACACGGAATCTCCCTTCCAGAAGGGCCCGGTCTCGGTGATCAGCGCCGATGCGCGGGGCGACATGGCGACATGGCGGCTGATCCCGTGCCAGCAGGGCCGGGCGATCTGCGTCAACGGTCGGCCGGCGCAGCTGTCCAAGGCGGGCGACACCTACGTGGTGAGCGGCACGCATGGGGTGAGCTTTCACCTGATGACCGGCGGCGACGGCTTCGTCACCCATGGCGGCGGCAAGATGGCCGCGCTGCAGGCGCCGCTGGCCTGGGAGCACTTTCCCGCCATCGGTTACGTCGCCCAGCGTCGGGACATTCCCCTGAAGTGACGCATCCGGGGGTTTCGCCCGCGCCGCCGCCCGGCTATGGAGGGGACCGACGAAGCCCGAAGTGGCCGGAACGGTCGGTGGTGCGGGGGTCGACCCAGACAGGGGACCGGAGCGCCACGTCGTCCTAGATCCGCCGCATGATGCGGCGGGCGCCGGCCATTGCCAGATCGAGAGGTCCGCGATGCGCCACATCCTCCTGCCGACCACCGCCCTCATGGCCGCGCCCGGTATGGCGTTCGCCCATCCCGGACACATGGCCGGCCTCGCCGGACACGATCACTGGGTCGCTGGCGCGGCGATCGGCCTCGCGATCGCGCTGGGGCTGTGGGGCGCGCTCAAGGGCGGGCGCAAGGAAACGGACGAGGCGCATGACGCGGAGCCGCAGGGCGACGAGGCCGAGGCATGAGCGCCGCGCCCAAGACCGGCGTGATGATCTGCGGCCACGGCTCGCGCAGCCAGTCGGCGGTGGATGAATTCGCGGTGCTGGCCGAAAAGCTGCCGGCGCTGCTGCCGCCCGACTGGCCGGTAGAATACGGCTATCTCGAATTCGCCAACCCCGTGATCCGCGACGGGCTCGACCGGCTGCGCGAGCAGGGCTGCACCCGCATCCTCGCGGTGCCGGGCATGCTGTTCGCGGCGATGCATGCCAAGAACGACATCCCGACCGTGCTCAACACCTATGCCGCCAAGCACGGCATCGAGATCATCTATGGCCGCGAACTCGGGGTCGATCCGCGCATGGTCGCCGCCGCCGCCGACCGCATCCAGGCCGCGCTCGATTCCAACCCTTCCGACGTGCCGATGCACGAGACCTGCCTCGTGGTGATCGGCCGCGGCGCCTCCGACCCCGACGCCAACGGCAACGTCGCCAAGATCGCGCGGCTCCTGTGGGAGGGGATGGGCTTCGGCTGGTGCGAGACCGGCTATTCCGGCGTCACCTTCCCGCTGGTCGAGCCCTGCCTCGAACACGTGGCGCGGCTTGGCTATCGCCGGGTCGTGGTGTTCCCCTATTTCCTGTTCTCCGGCATCCTGATCGACCGCATCTACGGCTTCACCGATCAGGTGGCCGAGGCGCATCCCGAGCTGGAATTCGTCAAAGCGGGCTATCTGGGCGACCACCCCGAGGTGCTGGGCACCTTCTCCGAGCGTGTCACCGAACTGGTCGGCGAGGTGGTCCCGCCCACCTGCGGCATGTGCAAGTACCGCACGCAGGTGCTGGGCTTCGAGGCGGAGGTCGGCGCGGTGCAGGAAAGCCATCACCACCACGTCGAGGGGCAGGGGGCGAATGCGCCGGGCTCCAACGTGGCGGATTGCGAACTCTGCGCCGATTTCTGCACGGGAATGTGCCGCCTTGATGCCGAGGCGCGCCATGCACACGCCCATGCGCATGGGCTGCCGCATCATCACGAGCACGAGCACGAGCACGAGCACGATCATGCGCACGCGCAAGGCCACCATCATCACCATCATGGTCATGACCATGATCACGACCATCACCATGCGCCCTATCCGCAGGCGGATCACCCGCTGGGACCGCTCAGCGTGCTGAAGTCGTGCAAGTGATCTTCACCATTCTCCAAATACGCATAGCGGCCGACCCGCCCCGCGCGGAAGGGAGGGCCTGATGCGCCCCTACGAGACGGATCCCGCGAAGATCTATGCCCAGAGCTTCGCCACGGTGCGCGCCGAGGCGCGGCTCGACCGCTTTCCCGAGGATCTCCAGCCCATGGTGATCCGGTTGATCCATGCCTGCGGCATGGTCGAGATCGCCGACAGGCTGGCCTTTTCGCCCGGTGCCATGGCGGCGGGGAGGGCGGCTCTGGCCGCTGGCGCCCCGGTGCTGTGCGACTGCGAGATGGTGGCGGCGGGGATCATCCGGCGGCACCTGCCGGACACCGAGGTCGTAGTGACGCTGAATGACCCGCGCGTGCCGGAAATGGCGAAGCAGCTGGACACCACGCGCTCGGCCGCCGCCGTCGATCTGTGGCGCGACCGGATCGAGGGCGCCGTGATCGCCATTGGCAATGCGCCTACCGCGCTGTTCCACCTTCTGGAGCGGATCGATGCGGGCTGGCCGAAGCCGGCGCTGATCCTCGGCTTTCCGGTGGGCTTTGTCGGCGCGGCGGAATCCAAGGCCGAGCTCGCGAGCGATCCGCGCGGCTGCGATTTCGTGGCGCTCAGGGGCCGCAAGGGCGGCTCGGCCATGGCCTCGGCGGCGGTGAACGCGCTGGCCAACGGCATTTCGGAGGGGCGCGCATGAACGCGGTCGCAGCGCAGGAGCCCTGGCTCCACGTCGTCGGCATCGGCGAGGACGGCATGGACGGTCTCCTGCCCGCTACCCGTGCCGTGGTCGAGGCGGCCGAGGTCATCGTCGGCGGCGACCGGCATCACGAACTGGCAGGCGCGGTGGGCGCCGAGCGCGTCGCCTGGCCCAGCCCGTTCGACGCGCTGATCGACCGATTGAAATCCTTCAAGGGCCGCCGCGTCGTGGTTCTGGCCACCGGCGATCCGCTGTGGTTCTCGGTCGGCGCGCGCATCGGGCGGGCGATCCCGGCCTCGGAGATCGTCTATCACCCGCAGCTTTCGGCGTTCCAACTGGCCTCGGCCCGCATGGGCTGGAGCCTTGCCGATGTCGAGACGCTGACGGTGCATGGCCGCCCCGTGGAGCAGATGATCGCCTTCATCCAGCCGCAGGCGCGGCTGCTGATCCTGACCACCGGCTCCGAGACGCCGGGCCAGATCGCGCGGTTCCTGACCGAGCGCGGCTTCGGCAAGAGCCCGATGACCGTGCTGGCCAATATGGGCGGCGAGGCCGAGGCGCGTTTCGACGGCATCGCCGAAAGCTGGGATCACGAGGTGCCCGCCTTCAACACGCTGGCCGTGGACTGCGTCGCCGCCCCCGACGCGGCGCTGCTGCCGCGCGTGCCGGGGCTCGACGACGCGCTCTTCGTTTCCGACGGCACGATGACCAAGCGCGAGCTGCGCGCCGCCACCCTGGCCAAGCTGATGCCGATGCGCGGGGCACTCTTGTGGGACATCGGCACCGGCTCGGGCTCGGTGGCGATCGAGTGGATGCGCGCCGCGCGCTATGCCAATGCGATCGGCATCGAGCCGCGCGCCGATCGCCGTGCCATGGCGGCGCAGAACGCGCTGGCGCTGGGCACGCCGCGGCTGCGTCTCGTCGAGGGCGATGCGCCCGGCGCGTTCGACGGGCTGCCCGCGCCCGACGCGATCTTCATCGGCGGCGGGCTGTCGGCAGAGGTGTTCGAGGCCGCCTGGTCGGCGCTGCGGCCGCTGGGGCGGCTCGTGGCCAACGCGGTGACGCTCGAGAGCGAGGCGGCGCTGATCGCGCTGCATGCCGAGCATGGCGGCGAGCTGGTGCGGATCTCGGTCGCGCGCGCGGCACCTGTTGGCCGGCTCACCGGCTGGCGTCCGGCGATGCCGGTGATGCAGTGGAGCCTGATCAAGCGATGACCGGCACGCTCTACGGCGTGGGCCTCGGCCCCGGCGCGCCCGACCTGATCACGTTGCGCGCGGCGCGGTTGATCGAGACGGCGCGCGTCGTCGCCTATCCGACGCTGGCGGGCGGCGCGAGCTTCGCGCGCTCCATCGCCGCCGAGCTGATCGCGCCCGAGGCGCGCGAGATCGCCATGGACGTGCCGATGACGGTCGAGCGTGCTCCGGCGCAGGCGGCCTATGACGCAGGTGCCGCACAGATCGCCGAGGCGCTGGAGGCGGGCGAGGACGTGGTCTGCCTGTGCGAGGGCGACCCGTTCTTCTACGGCTCGTTCATGTATCTCTTCGCGCGGCTGGCGGACCGCCACCGGGTCGAGATCGTGCCCGGTGTCACATCGCTCACGGCCGCCGCCGCCGCCGCCCGCAGGCCGCTGGCCGCGCGCAACGAGCGGCTGACCGTGTTGCCTGGCCCGCTGCCGGAGGCCGAGCTGCGCGCCCGGATCGAGGGCGCCGAAAGCGTCGCGATCATGAAGCTCGGCCGGCATTTCCCGAAGGTGCGCGCGGTGATCGATAGCCTCGGCCTGACATCGCACGCCACCTATGTCGAACGCGCCACGTTGGAGACGGAGATCGTCCGCCCGCTGTCCGAGGCGCCCGATACCGCGCCCTATTTCTCGATGATCATCCTCACGAAGGGAGCCGATCCTTGGCTGTGACCCCCGTTGTACTGGCGCTCTCCCGCTCGGGCGAACCCGTGGCCCGTAGCATCGCCGAGGCGCTCGGTGCGCCCTTGCACGGCCGCGAGGGGCGGGTGGAGCGGGCCGACGCCTCCTTCGCCGATGCGCTCGAACATGCGCGCGACCTCTTCGCCGCGGGAACGCCGGTCGTCGGCGTCTGCGCGAGCGGCATCCTGATCCGGGCGGTGGCGCCGCTTCTATCTGACAAGCGCGCCGAGCCGCCGGTGATCTCGGTCTCCGATGACGGCCGCGTGGTGGTGCCGCTGCTCGGCGGGCATCGCGGCGCCAACCGCTTGGCAAAACGCATCGCCGAGGCGCTGGGCGGCACCGCCGCCGTCACCACCGCGGGCGACGTGGCGCTCGGCGTGGCGCTCGACGAGCCGCCTCTGGGCTACCGGCTGGTGAACCCGGGGGACGCCAAGGGCGCGATGGCGGCGCTGCTGTCGGGCGGTGGTGCCACGGTGATCGGCGAGGCGCCGTGGCTGGCCGACCTGCCCCGGGGCGATGCGCTGAAGATCACCGTCTCGGACGCTCCGCAGCGCGGGCTTGGTCCGGAACATCTTCACTTCGCGCCGCAGCGCGCCGTGCTCGGCCTCGGCTGCGCCCGCGACTGCCCGCCCGAGGAACTGGCCGCGCTGCTGCGCGATGTGCTGGCCGAGGCGGGGATCGCGCCCGAGGCGGTGCAGGCCGTGGCCTCGATCGACCTCAAGGCGGACGAGCCCGCGATCCTCGCCGCCGCCCGCGATCTCGGCGTGCCGCTGCGCCTCTTCACCGCCGCCGAGCTGGAGGCCGAGGCATCGCGCCTCGCCACCCCATCCGAGGTCGTCTTCGCCGAGGTCGGCTGCCATGGCGTTTCCGAGGGTGCGGCGCTGGCGCAGGCCGGGAAGGACGCGACGCTGGCCGTCACCAAGCGCAAGACCGCCAACGCCACCTGCGCACTGGCCATGGCGCCTGCGCCGATCCTCGAGGTGCGCGGTCGTCGTCGGGGCCGCCTCTCGGTCGTGGGCATCGGGCCGGGCCAGTCCGGCTGGCGCACGCCCGAAGCCTCGCGGCTCATTGCGCAGGCCGAGGAACTGGTGGGCTACGGGCTCTACATCGACCTGCTGGGACCGCTCGCCGCCGGCAAGCCGCGCGCCGACTTCCCGCTGGGCGGCGAGGAGGATCGCTGCCGCTACGCGCTGGAACGCGCGGCCGAGGGGCGTGACGTGGCGCTGATCTGCTCGGGCGACGCGGGCATCTACGCCATGGGGGCGCTGGTCTTCGAATTGCTGGGGCGCGATCGCGACAATGGCGGCGTCTCGGAGGCCGCGCGCCGCGTCGAGGTCACCTGCACGCCCGGCGTCTCGGCGCTGCAGGCCGCCGCCGCCCGCGCCGGTGCGCCGCTCGGTCACGACTTCTGCGCCATCTCGCTGTCGGACCTGCTCACCCCGCGCGAGGATATCGTGAAGCGGCTGCACGCCGCAGCCCAAGGCGATTTCGTCATCGCCTTCTACAACCCGGTGTCGAAGCGGCGGCGCACGCTGCTGGCCGAGGCGCGGGACATCCTGCTCGCACGCCGTCCCGCCGACACGCCGGTGCTGTTGGCCTCCTCGCTTGGCCGGCCCGAGGAAGAGGTCCGCTATCGCCGGCTCGACGAGCTGGAGGTGGACGAGGTCGACATGCTCACGGTGGTTCTGGTCGGCTCGTCGCAGTCGAAGCTGGTCGCGCTGGGGGAGGGGCCGCGCATGGTCACGCCGCGCGGCTACGCCAAAAAGATCGATGCGCGCTAGGGCATGGCGGCGCGGCGGCCGAGCCCGGTCGTCTTGCGTATTTGAAGAACAAAGTCACGAAGGGCACGCGCCATGACTGTCTATTTCATCGGGGCCGGGCCGGGCGATCCGGAGCTTCTGACCCTCAAGGCGGCGCGGCTGATCGCGGCCTGCCCGGTCTGTCTCTACGCGGGCTCGCTGGTGCCCGAAGAGGTGGTGGCGGGCGCGCCCGCCGGCGCGCGGGTCATGGACACGGCGCCGATGACGCTGGACGAGACCCATGCCGAGATCAAGGCGGCCCATGCGCGGGGCGAGGACGTGGCGCGGGTGCATTCGGGCGACCCCTCGCTCTATGGCGCCATCGCCGAGCAGATCCGCCGGCTGAAGGCGGACGGTATCGCCTACGAGATCGTGCCGGGCGTGCCCGCCTACACCGCCGCCGCCGCTGCGCTGGGGCAGGAGCTGACCATTCCCGAACTGGCGCAGTCCATCGTCCTGACCCGCATGTCGATGAAATCGACCTCCATGCCCGCGGGAGAGACGCTCGAGAACTTCGCCGCCACCGGCACCACGCTGGCGATCCATCTCGGCATCCGGGCGCTCAGGGATATCGAGCGGCGGCTGACGCCGTTCTATGGCGCGGATTGCCCGGTCGCCGTGGTCTATCGTGCCAGCTGGCCCGATCAGTTGGTGATCCGCGGCACGCTCTCGGACATCCATGCGAAGGTGCGCGCGGCCAAGCTGACCCGTACCGCGCTGATCCTGGTGGGACCGGCGCTGGGGGCCGGGCAGGGCTTTCCCGACAGCGCGCTCTACGATCCGGCGCAGCCGCATGTGCTGCGTCCGAAAGCACGCGCCTGACCGGGAATTTTCCGGGAACGTCGCTTGAATTTCACACTCTTCTGCGCAGGATGGAGTCAGGGGAGAACGCGAGATGACCGAATATCTGACGAAGGATCTGCAGGACGCCATGGAAGCCGCGCGTCGCGCCGCGCAACGCCGCTCGGGGCGGCTGTGCATCCACGACGCGGGCGAGGTGCATCAGGTGCTGCGCATGTGGGAGGACGGCTTCGCTCTCGCGGCCAAGGACGCGCCGATCCTGCATGGCTTCGTCGATCTCTATGACGGGCCGCGCCATCTCTACCAATGCCTCGTCATGACCAGCCGCGTCGAGGAGGGCGAGCGGATCTACGAGTTCAAGCGCCACAGCCGCGTCGCCGACACCGCACCCGTCGATTTCGAGCGGACCGAGGACGAGCCGCCGCTGCGGCTGCCCCCGTCCTGAGCCTCACTGCAGGTCGGCAAAGGCCGATTTCAGCCGCGCCACCGCCTCGGCGACCCGGGCGCGCGGGGTCGCGATGTTGAACCGCTGGAAGCTCTCGCCGCCGAGGCCGAAGCTGGTGCCGTGGTTCACCGCGATCTTCGCCTCGCCCTCGATCCGCGCCAGCACCTCCTCGCGCGTCATGCCGGTGCCCGAGAAATCCACCCATTCCAGATAGGTGGATTCGAGCGGCATCGGCCTGAGGCCCGGAATCGCCGCGACTCCCTCCTCGAACAGCCGCCGGTTGCCATCGAGATAGCGCCGCAGCGCCTCCAGCCACTCGACCCCGTCGGGCGACATCGCCGCCGTCGCCATGGCGAGGCCGAAGCTGTTGGGCGACAGCCCCAGCGCGCCCATCCGGGCCGCGAAGCGGGCCTTCAGCTTCGGGTCGGAGACGACGACGTTGCCGATATGCGCGCCGGCGATGTTGAAGGTCTTGGTCGTCGCGGTCAGCATCAGCAGCCGGTCGGCCACGCCGTCGATCCGGGTCATCGCGGTATGGGTCACGCCCGGCATGGTCAGGTCGCAATGGATCTCGTCCGAGACGAGGATCAGGTCATGGCGCCGCGCGAACTCGGCCCAGCCCTCCAGCTCGGCCCGGTTCCAGACCCGGCCGCCGGGATTTTGCGGCGAGCAGAGGATCATCATCCTCTCGCGCCCGGTCATCATCGCGTCCCAGGCTTCGAAATCGGGGACGTAGCGCCCCTCGTCCAGCGCCAAGGGGCATTCGACCACCTGCCGCCCGGCCGCACGGATCACCCGTGCGAAGGCGTGGTAGACCGGGGTGAACAGCACCACCCCCTCGCCCGGTTCGGTGAAGGCGTCGACGCAAAGGCCGGTGGCGTTGACGAGGCCATGGGTGGTGAAGATGTCGCCCGGATCGGGGCGCCAGCCGTGGCGGCGGTCCATCCACCAGCCGATCGCCTCGCGCTGCGCCGCGTCCGAGGCGGCGTAGCCGTAGACGCCATGCGCCGCCATTTCCTCGACCGCGCGCTGCACGCAGGCGGGAGGACGGAAATCCATGTCCGCCACCCACATCGCCAGACCCTCGTCGGGGCTGACGCCATAGACCGGCTCCATCATGTCCCACTTGGAGCAATTGGTGCCGCGACGGTCGATGATCTCGTCGAAATCGGGGGCGGTCTGGTGGTCGGGGCTCATGGCGGTCTCCTGCGTCTCGAGCCGAGAGGCTGCACAGGCCGGGCCGCGAGCGCAAGGGGCGGCGATGTTGCAAGGCGCGCCGCTTGGCCCTAGATCGGCGCCATGACATTGCGCCCCATCCTGATCCATCCCGACCCGCGTCTCAAGACCGTGGCCGATCCCGTCGCCTCCATCACCGACGAGATCCGGCGGCTGGCCGACGACATGCTCGAAACCATGTACGACGCCCCCGGCATCGGCCTCGCCGCGCCGCAGATCGGCCAGATGAGCCGTCTGCTGGTGATGGACGCCACCAAGGAGGACGAGGGTGCGCCCCGGCCCATGGTGCTGGTGAACCCGACCGTTACTTGGGCCTCGGAGGCCCGTTCGGTCTACGAGGAGGGTTGCCTCTCGATCCCCGAGCAGTTCGCCGAGGTCGAGCGCCCTGCCGAGGTCGAGGTGCAATGGCTCGGGCTCGACGGAAAGACCCATGCCGAGCGGTTCGACGGGCTTTGGGCGACCTGCGTGCAACACGAGATCGATCATCTCGATGGCAAGCTCTTCATCGATTACCTCAAGCCGATGAAGCGGCAGATGATCACCCGCAAGATGGTCAAGCTCAAGCGCGAGCGGGCGCGCGGCTGATGGCCGTGCTCGACATCGTCCGGCATCCGGCCCCGGTGCTGCGCGCGACCTGCGTCCCGGTGGTGCGGTTCGACGCCACCCTGTCGCAACTTGCCGCAGACATGATCGAGACGATGTACGACGCGCCGGGCCGCGGCCTCGCGGCGCCGCAGGTCGGTCTGCCGATGCGGATCTTCGTCACCGACGTGGCGTGGCGCGACGGCGATCCGGCGCCCAAGGTCTTCGTGAACCCCGAACTGGTGGAGGCCTCCGAGGAGACGGCGCTGCGCGAGGAAGGCTGCCTGTCGATCCCCGACACGTCGTGCCGGGTCCGCCGTCCCGTGCGCGTCAGGCTGCGCTGGCAGGACCTGACCGGTCTCGGCCACGAGGCCGCGTTCGAAGGCATCGAAGCGACCTGCGTGCAGCACGAGCTCGACCATCTCGACGGCATCCTGTGCATCGATCGCCACGAAGAGGACACCTCCGAATGACCCGCCCCTTCCTGCGCTGGCCGCATCCGACGCTGCGCAAGCCCGCGGCTCCCGTGGAGGCGATCACCGACGAGATCCGTGTCCTCTGGGACGAGATGATCGAGGCCATGGACGCGATGCCCGGCGTCGGTCTCGCCGCGCCGCAGATCGGCGTGTCGCTGCGGCTCGCCGTGGTCGATGCCTCGGACGGGCGCGGGCAGGCGGTGCGGATGGCCAACCCCGAGATCCTGCATGCGAGCGTGCAGCTGCGCGAGCACGAGGAAGCCTCGCCGAACCTGCCCGGCGTTTCGGCGGTGATCTCGCGGCCGCGCGCGGTCACCGCGCGGTTCCTCAATGCCGAGGGGGAGATCGAGGAGCGCGATTTCGTCGGGCTCTGGGCGACCTCGCTGCAGCACCAGATCGATCATCTGGAGGGGCGCATGTATTTCGACCGGCTGAGCCGGCTCAAGCGCGACCGGCTGGTTGCCAAGGCGAGGAAGCTCTCCTGATGCGGGTCGTGTTCATGGGCACCCCCGACTTCTCGGTCCATGCGCTCGACGCGCTGCTCCGCGCGGGCCACGAGATCGCCTGCGTCTATACCCAGCCGCCGCGCCCCGCAGGTCGCGGCAAGAAGCCCCGGCCCAGCGCGGTGCAGGCCCGGGCCGAGGAATTGGGGCTGGAGGTGCGGCACCCGGTATCGCTCAGGGGCGAAGAGGAGCAGGCGGCCTTCGCCGCGCTGAACGCCGATGTCGCGGTGGTCGTGGCCTACGGGCTGATCCTGCCGCAGCCGATCCTCGATGCACCCGCGCGGGGCTGTTTGAACATACACGCCTCTCTGCTGCCGCGCTGGCGCGGGGCGGCGCCGATCCAGCGCGCGATCATGGAGGGCGATACCGAGACGGGCGTCTGCATCATGCAGATGGAAGCCGGGCTCGACACCGGTCCGGTGCTGATGCGCGAGGCGACGCCGATCGGCCCCACGGACACCGCCTCGGACCTGCATGACCGGTTGGCCAGCATGGGCGGGCGCCTCGTCGTCGAGACGCTGCGCGACCTCGACGATCTTCGCCCCGAGCCACAGCCGCATGACGGCGTCACCTATGCCGCCAAGATCGACAAGGCCGAGGCGCGGATCGACTGGACCCGCTCCGCCGCCCATGTCGCGCGGCAGGTCAACGCGCTCTCGCCCTTTCCGGGCGCGTGGTGCATGGCCGAAGGCGAGCGGCTCAAGATCCTGCGCGCCGCCGCCGGGCCGGGCGAGGGCACGCCGGGGATGGTGATCGGCGAGGGTGTCGTGGCCTGCGGCGATGGCGCGGTCGAGTTCATCGAGATCCAGCGCGAGGGCAAGCGTCCGCTGCCCCTCGCCGAAGCGATCAGGGGACGGGCTCTGCCGGATCGGCTCGACTGACCGGCGGCCCGCGCGAGGCGAGCGTCGGTTTCGCGTATTAGCGGAAAGATGAAGCGGATCGGCGCCTGACGATCAGCCGCGCGCCATAGGGGACATGGCGGGCGAGCCAGATCAGGTCGGGGCGCGCGAAGGCGATGCAGCCTTCGGTCGGATAGCCCGGGCGGCGGCGCTGATGCAGGAAGATGGCCGAGCCGGCTCCCGGTGCGCCACCCTCGTTCCAGTCCGTGACCAGCACGATGTCGTAGAGCGGGTCGGCGCGGCGCAGCACCTCGTGGCTCGCGGGGTAGGGCGCGCGGACATGGCTGTTATAGGCGGGATCGCCGCTTGCGTCCGACCACAGGTCGCCGGGCAGGATCGGCTCGGCCCATGGCTGGGGCGCGGTCAGCCGGTCGGGGCGGTAGAACATGCCGGTGATCCGGTGCTCGCCCACCGGCGTCGCGCCGTCGCCCTCGCGCTTGTCGCGGCGAATGCCGCCCTTGCCGATCGAGCAGGGGAGATGCCGGCCCAGCACCCGCAGGCCGCGGCGGGTCAGGACGAGATCGGCGGGAGAATGGATCACAGCAGGTGCCCCGACTTGGCCGCCTTGGTGGCGAGGTAATGGTGATTGTGCAGGCCCCGGCCGACTTTGAGCGGCACCCGCTCCTCCACCGCGATCCCGGCCTCGTTCATCCGCGCGACCTTGTTGGGGTTGTTGGTCAGCAGGCGGATGCGCGAAAAGCCCAGCCGCTTCAGGATCTCGGCGCCGATCCGGAAGTCTCGCTCGTCATCTTCGAAGCCGAGCCGATGGTTCGCCTCGACCGTGTCGAAGCCCTGATCCTGCAAGCTATAGGCCCGCATCTTGTTGGCGAGGCCGATGCCGCGTCCCTCCTGGTTGAGGTAGAGCAGCACGCCTTCGCCGGCCTCGCCCATCTGGTCGAGCGCCGCTTTCAGTTGCGGGCCGCAGTCGCATTTGAGCGAACCCAGCACGTCGCCGGTGAAGCAGGCCGAGTGCAGCCGCACCAGCGGCGCCGTGTCGCGCAGCGGTTTGCCGATCTCGACCGCGTAATGCTCCTCGCCGCCATCGCCGGGGCGGAACACGTGCAGCCGGCCCTTCTCCGCCGCCTCCATCGGCAGCCGGGCAGCGGCGACCGGGGCATAGGCCGGCGTCAGCGCCGGCGGCAGCGGCAGGTCGAGCCGGGTCAGCTCGTTCGCCGCCGCGAAGCCCGCCGCATCATCGAGTGGCAGCACCAGCGCCGCCGGCAGCAGTCGCGCTGCCTTGACCAGCGCGATCGCCGCGCGGTGTGTCTCGGCCGAGCCCTCGCGCAGGGTCTTCAGCGGCCCCTTCATCGGGGTGTTCAGGTCGCCCGCCGGATCGGCCACCGCCCGCAGCCAGCCGCAATCGGCATCCGCCGGCAGCGCCACCCGCGCCAGATCGCCGTCATAGGCCCGCGCGCGTAGCGTCGTGGCGCGCCGCCCGGTGATCGCCAGCACCGGCGCCCCGCCCATCCTCCGCAGATCGGCCAGCCGGTCGGGCCCCGCCGTCTCGGCCGCGAGCACGAGAGCCCCCTTGTCCTGACCCAAGACCACCGGCACGCCGAGGCGAAGATCGGCCAGGGCGCGGGCGCGGCGCTCGACGGGATCGGGGCGAAAGGGCATGTTCGCATCCTTGCGGAAGGCCGGGCGACCCCGGCGCGGGAGGCGACTGTAACATTTCCCCCGGGCGCGACAACTCGGCGTGAGAGATTGCCACGAAACTTGAGCCACACGTGATCGTTACACATCTGTGGAGCCGGAAGGTCATGGAGGCGTCGATATGGCACAAGTGAAGAAGATCCTGCTGGTGGATGACGAAGACGACCTGCGCGAGGCGCTGAGCGAACAGCTCGTCATGACCGAGGATTTCGACGTCTTCGAAGCCGGAAACGGCCACGAAGCGATGGCGCAGGTGAAGGCCGGGCTGTTCGACCTGGTGATCCTCGATGTCGGCCTGCCCGATACCGATGGCCGCGAGCTGTGCCGGGTCATGCGCAAGCAGGGCGTGAAGTGCCCGATCCTGATCCTGACCGGCCATGACAGCGACAGCGACACCATCCTCGGCCTCGACGCCGGCGCCAACGACTACATCACCAAGCCGTTCAAGTTCCCGGTTCTGCTGGCACGGATCCGGGCGCAACTGCGCACCCACGAGCAATCCGAGGACGCGGTGTTCCAGCTTGGGCCCTACAGCTTCCGCCCGGCGCAGAAGCTGCTCGTGGCAGAGGATGATCGCAAGATCCGGCTGACCGAGAAGGAAACCAACATCCTCAAGTTCCTGTATCGGGCCTCCGAGGGGGTGGTGCCGCGCGACGTGCTGCTGCACGAGGTCTGGGGCTACAATGCCGGCGTGACCACGCACACGCTCGAAACCCACATTTACCGGCTGCGCCAGAAGATCGAACCCGATCCCTCGAACGCGCGGCTTCTGGTCACGGAATCGGGGGGATACCGGCTCGTGGCCTGAGCGCGGCGGGAACCGATCCCGAGGCCGCGCGTTGCCATGCCGAAGCCCCCGTGGCGGGGTTGCGCCACATACCTCCCTGTTGGACTTGGCCGGGCCCGGTGCCCGGCTTTTTTCTGCGCAATCGAAGGGTCTTGGAGGAATTCCGGTCGCGCCGGCGTGAGCGGGGCGAAACGCCTCTGGGGTCGGCGCAGCCGAGGGGCTAGGCTGGTCCTGTACCGACAGGAGTTGCCGATGTCCGTTTTCCGCCCCCTCGCTTTCGCCACCGCGTTGATCCCGCTTCTCGGCACCGCCGCTCTGGCCGAGACCGAGACGCTGCGGGTGCGCAACCGCTCGGGGGTGGATCTGGTGCGGCTCTTCGCCTCTCCGGTGACGGACCAGTACTGGCGCGACGACCTGCTGGGCGAATATGTCGTACCGTCGGGAAGCAATGCCGACGTTACCATCCGCAACGTGTCGGAATGCCTCTACGACCTGCTGATGATGTTCTCGGACGGCGCCGTGGTGCCCGACCGCGTCGATGTCTGCGCGGCCGAAAGCTATACGATTCAGCCCTGAGCCGCGCTGTCCGAGCGTGAGCCCGCCGCGCCGGGGGCGGGTGGCCTTCGGCGCCGCGAGGGGCTAGGCAGGCCCGGCCCGACAGCCGGAGACCGCGCATGCCCTTCACGCTTTGCACCTGGAACATCAACTCGGTCCGCCTGCGCGAGACGCTTGTGACCCGCCTTCTGCAGGAGGAGGGGCCCGACGTTCTGTGCCTGCAGGAATGCAAGAGCCCGGTCGAGAAGATCCCGCTCGAGGCGTTCCGCGCGCTGGGCTACGACCACATGATCGCGCGCGGCCAGAAGGGCTATAACGGTGTCGCCATCCTCTCGCGTCTGCCGATCGAGGAGGTCTGCGCGCATGATCATGCGCAGCTCGGCCATGCCCGCCATATCGCCGGGCGTCTGGAAAACGGCGTGACGATCCACAATTTCTATGTCCCCGCGGGCGGTGACGAGCCGGATCGCGAGAAGAACGAGAAGTTCGGCCAGAAGCTCGATTACCTCACCCATATGCGCGATGATTTTCACGCCAACCGGCCCGAGCGGGCGATCCTCGTGGGCGATCTCAACATCGCCCCGCGCGAGGACGACGTCTGGAGCCACAAGCAGCTCCTGAAGGTGGTCAGCCACACGCCGGTCGAGGTCGAGCACCTCGCACAGGTGCAGGACAGCGGCGATTGGGTCGACGTGACCCGGCAGGACATCCCTGAGGGCCAGCTCTATTCCTGGTGGTCCTACCGCGCCAAGGACTGGGAGGCGGCGGATCGCGGACGCAGGCTCGATCATGTCTGGGCCACCTCCGACATCGCCAAGGCGGGGCATGGCAGCCGGATTCTGAAATCGGCACGCGGCTGGTACAAACCCTCGGACCACGCCCCGGTCTTCGCCACCTTCGACCTCTAGGGCTTGGCGCGGCGCGTCTCCGCGCACATATACTCACCTCTGAACATTGCCCGCACAGGGCCGCAAACAGCAGCAGGAGCTTCACATGCTCGGTCTCAACGACAGCGCCCCCGCCGCCCCCAAGGACGACCTGATCCGCGAGGGCTCCGACGCCACCTTCATGCAGGACGTGGTCGAGACCTCGAAGACCGTGCCGGTGATCGTCGATTTCTGGGCGCCGTGGTGCGGGCCGTGCAAGACGCTGGGCCCGGCGCTCGAGGCGGCCGTGACCAAGGCCGGCGGCAAGGTGAAGATGGTCAAGATCGACGTCGATCGGAACCAGGCCTATGCGGGCCAGCTGCAGGTGCAGTCGATCCCCACCGTCTATGCCTTCTGGCAGGGTCAGCCGGTCGACGGCTTCCAGGGCGCGCTGCCCGGATCGGAAATCGACAAGTTCGTGCAGAAGCTCGTCGCTCTGGGCGGCGGCGAAGAGGATGGCGGCCTGTCGGAGGCGATCGAGGCGGCCGAGGCGATGCTGGACGAGGGCGACGCCACCGGCGCGGCCGAGGTGTTCGGCGCGATCCTGCAGGAGGATGGCAAGAACGCCGCCGCCTATGCCGGCCTGGTGCGCGCGCATCTGGCGCTGGATCAGGTCGAGCAGGCCGAAGCGATCCTCAACGGTGCCCCGGCCGAGATCGCCCGGACGCCCGAACTGGACGCGGCGCATGCGCAGATCGCGCTGGCCAAGCAGGCCAGCAATGCCGGTCCCGTGACCGAGCTGCGTGGCCGGGTCGAGGCCGAGCCGGGCGACCTGCAGGCGCGTTACGACCTCGCCACGGCGCTGCATGCCAAGGGCGAGACCGCCGAGGCGGTGGAGCAGCTTCTGGAGATCTTCCGCCGCGACCGCGAGTGGAACGAGGGCGCGGCCAAGACCCAGCTCTTCACCATTTTCGAAGCGCTGCCCGCAAAGGATCCGATCGCGCTCGCGGGTCGGCGCAAGCTCTCATCGATGATATTTGCCTGAGGGGCGCGGCAGGCTAGGTCGCCTTTCATGATCACTGGCGCGGACCTCCCCGATACTATTCCGGTCTTCCCGCTTCCGGGGGCGCTGCTCTTGCCGCGCGCCCGGCTGCCGCTGCACATTTTCGAGCCGCGCTACCTCGCCATGGTCGAGGACGTGATGAAGACGCCGGAGCGGCTGATCGGGATGATCCAGCCCTACGAGACCCCGCCGGGCGAGATGCGGCTGCACGACATCGGATGCGCCGGGCGGCTCACCGCCTTTTCCGAGACCGAGGACGGCCGCTACATGATCACCCTTGCGGGAGTGTCGCGTTTCAGGATCCGCCGTGAGGTCGAGGGCTTCACGCCCTATCGCCGCTGCGCCGTGAACTGGTCCGGCTTCGAGCGCGACCGCGGCGCGGTCGAGGCCGACCCGGGCATGCGGCGGGAGCCGTTCCTGAAGCTGCTCGCCCGCTTCTTCGACGAGCAGGGGCTCCAGACCGACTGGGAGAACCTGCGCGAAGCCGAGGACGAGTTGCTGATCAATTCGCTCTCGATGCTGTGCCCCTTCGATTGCGAGGAGCGTCAGGCGCTGCTCGAGGCGCCGGACCTGCCGGGCCGGCGCGAGACATTGGTGACGCTGATCGAGTTCGCCCTGCGCGGCGGCTCGGGCGAGGAAAGAATGCAATGAGCGACGATCCGAACCTGCCCCCCGACACGCCGCCCCGGCCGGTGCCGCCGATCGACCCGCTGCCCGATCCCGAGCCGGACCCGCGCGCGGGCCGGGCCGCCTTCGACCGGCGCATGCTCGAGGCGCTGGTCTGCCCGCAGACCCAAGCCCCGCTCAGCTACGATGCCGAGCGACAGGAGCTGGTGAGCCGGGCCGCCAATCTCGCCTATCCGATCCGGGGCGGCATCCCGGTGATGCTGGCCGACGAAGCGCGCCCGCTCGACTGAGCCTCTCGTGCCTCAGCGCATCAGTGGCGGCAATTCCCCGGTCAGCCCCGCCGCCTCGCGGATCATCGCGCGGCGCAGCGGCGCCACGGCGTTGATCGCGCCGAGCCCGGCATCGCGTGCCAGCCGCAGCAGCGGGTTGTCGTTCGAGAACAGCCGCGTGGTGAGATCGGTCGTGGCGGCCAGCACCGTGGTGTCGAAGCGCCGCCACCGGGCATAGCGATCGAGCACGAGGGCGCTGCCCGCATCTTCGCCATGCTTGCGGGCCTCGCCCAGCACCTCGGCCAGCGCCGCGACGTCGCGCAGCCCGGCATTCAAGCCCTGACCCGCGACCGGGTGCAACCCGTGCGCCGCGTCCCCCACAAGCGCCACGCGCCGGGCGGTGAAACGCTCCGCGAGGCTGAGACCCAGCGGAAACAGCCCGCGGCTGCCCACGAGACCGATCTCGCCCAGGAAATTGCCAAAGGCGGGACGCAGCGCGTCGAGAAACTCAGCCTCGGGCATCGCCGCGAGGCGCTCGGCGCGCGGGGTGCGCTCGCTCCAGACCAGCGAGCTGCGCCGGCCGGTCAACGGCAGGATCGCCAGCGGCCCGCCGGGCATGAAGAACTGGTGCGCGATGCCCTTGTGCGGCAATTCGTGCTCGACCGCGCAGGTCACCGCGCTCTGGCCATAGCCCCAGCCATTGCGCCTGATCCCGACCCGCGCGGCGGTGCCGCTGGCGCGGCCGTCGCAGCCCACGAGCAGCCCGGCGCGCAGCACCTCGCCCGAATCGAGCGTGATAGACACTCCGCCCGCCGAGGCCTCCTGCGCCACCACTCTGGCCGGGGCGCGCAGAGTGACGCCTTGCGTCGCCTTCAGCGCGCCGGCGAGAGCCGATCGCAGGTGCCGGTCCTCGACCATGTGGCCCATCGGGCCGTCCTCGATCTCCGCCGAATCGAAGTGCAGCCACCAGGCGGAGGGACCTTCGCCGGCGCGCCCGTCGGTGACCTTGATCTCGGCCATCTCCTGCGCCTGCGGCGCCAGCTGATCCCACAGGCCGAGCCGCGCCAGCATCCGCCGCGAGCTTGCGGCGATGGCATAGGCGCGCCCGTCGAAGCGGGCGAGGCGGGCCGGCGGGGCGGCCGCGTCCACGAGGGTCACCGAGAGCCCGGCCCGGGCGAGGGCGAGGGCGAGCACCGGGCCGTTGAGGCCGCCGCCCGCGATGAGGATGTCGCTGTTTTGGTCCATGCGGCTGACTATGGGGCGGGGGGCGGGATTGTCCATGCGCCCCGGCGCCGCTAGCCTCGCGCCCGATCGAGGCGGGATATGGCGGAGGCGGCGATGGACGAATGGCGGCGGATGGGCGCGGCGGCTCTTGGGCGCGGCATCGCGGCGGGCGACATCGACCCGGTCGCGCTGGCCCAGAGCTTTCTCGACGCGGCCGAGGCGCATCCCGACGCCGCGCGGATCTATGCCCGGCTGACGCCCGAGCGGGCCATGACCGAGGCCGAGGCGGCGCGTGAAAGGGCCCGTATCGGGCGCAGGCGCGGCCCGCTCGACGGGGTGCCGGTGAGCTGGAAGGATCTGTTCGACAGCGTCGGCGTGGCGACCGAGGCGGGCACCCGGCTGATGGCGGGCCGCGTGCCCGACCGCGACGCCGAGGTGCTGGCGCGCGCCAGCGCCGCTGGGCTGGTCTGCCTCGGCAAGACCCACATGACCGAAATCGCCTTCTCGGGGCTCGGGATCAACCCGCGCACCGCGACGCCACCCAACATCTTCGACCCGGAGGCCGCGCCCGGCGGCTCGTCCTCCGGCGCGGCGGCCTCGGTGGCGCACGGGCTGGCGCCGCTGGCCATCGGCTCCGACACCGGCGGTTCGGTGCGGGTGCCGTCGGTCTGGAACGGACTCGTCGGGCTCAAGCCGACCCACGGGGCGCTGCCGCTCGCGGGCGCGGTGCCGCTCTGCGCGCGATTCGATACCATCGGTCCGCTGGCGCGCAGCGTCGAGGACGCCAATCTCGCCCTCGCGGCGCTGGGCGGCCCCTCGGCCGATCTGCGCGGGGCCGGGCTCGAGGGCCGGCGGCTTCTGGTGATCGACACGGTGGTGATGGAGGGGCTGGAGCCTGCCGTGTCGCGCAGCTTCGATGCGGCGCTCTCGCGGCTCGACAGCGCTGGCGCCGTGATCACGCGCCGCGCGCATCCGGCGCTGGAGGAGGCCTATGACCTGTCGGGCGCGCTCTATACCGCCGAGGCCTGGGCCTGGTGGCGCGAGCGGATCGAGGCCGACAGGGATGCGCTCTACCCGCCGATTCTCGACCGGGTCAGCGCGGGGCAGGGGGTGTCGGCCGCTGACTGGATCGCCGGCTGGGACCGCCTGCACGCGCTGCGTCGCGATTTCCGGGCCGCGACGGCGGGGTTCGACGCGGTGATCTGCCCGGGCGTGGCGATCATGCCTCCCAAGGTCGCGCCGCTTCTCGAAGACGCCGAGGCGTTCCGTCTTACCAACCTCAAGACCTTGCGGAACACGCGGCTGGCCAACCTGATGGGGCTATGCTCGGCGGCGCTGCCCTTCGGCGATCCGGGCTGCGGGCTGTTGCTCAACGGCGCGGCGGGGCGGGACGCGGCGCTGTGGCGTCTCGCGGCGGCGGTCGAGGCGGCCCTCGCCTGACAGGGGCCTGACCCGAAAGACACATGCGGGGCGAGCAGGGGGCGAAAGCTGGACATCGTCCTGCCCGCGCGGGTAGTTTCGTGGCAAGAGGGGCACTGGCATGACCCCCGTTCATGAGGCAGCGATGGATTTCCCCGATCGGTTCTCGGACCTACCGGAATACGCGTTCCCGCGTCTGCGGAGCCTGCTTGATTCGCACAAGCCGGGTGGCGCGCCGCTCGCCATGACCATCGGCGAGCCGCAGCACCCCTATCCGGACTGGGTCGGCCCCACCATCGCCGAGGCGGCGGCGGGATTCGGCAAGTACCCGGTCAACGAGGGCTCGGAGATGCTCTTGGGGGCGATCTCCGGCTGGATCTCGCGGCGCTATGCCATCACCGTGGCGCCCGAGCGGCTGCTGGCCCTCAATGGGACGCGAGAGGGGCTCTACAACGCCGCCATGGCGCTGTGCCCCGAGGCCAAGGGCGGACAGGCGCCGCTGGTGCTGATGCCGAACCCGTTCTACCAGGTCTATGCGGTGGCCGCGCTTTCCGTGGGTGCCGAGCCGCGCTATCTGCCCGCCACCCACGGGACCGGCTTCCTGCCGGATCTGGACGCCATCGCGCGCGAGACGCTGGACCGCACCGCGATCTTCTATCTCTGCTCGCCCTCGAACCCCCAGGGCGCGGTGGCCACGGAAGCCTATCTCCAGCGGCTGCTGGAACTGGCCGAGCGCCATGATTTCCGGGTCTTCGCCGACGAGTGCTATTCCGAGATCTGGCGCGAGACGCCGCCACCGGGCGCGCTGGCCGTCGCCGCAGCAATGGGCGCGGACCCTGAGCGTCTGGTGGTGTTCAACTCCCTGTCCAAGCGGTCGAACCTGCCGGGCCTGCGGGCGGGCTTCGCCGCGGGCGGCCCGGAATCGATTCGCCGGATGCGGCAGCTGCGCAACTATGCGGGCGCGCCGCTGCCGCTGCCCCTGCAGGCGGTGGCCGCGAAGGCGTGGTCGGACGAAGCGCATGTGGTCGAGAACCGTGCGCTCTATGCCGCGAAATACGACATCGCTGACGCGGTACTGGGCGATGTCCCGGGCTATACGGCGCCGGAGGCGGGGTTCTTTTTGTGGCTGCCGGTCACGGATGGCGAGGCGGCGGCGCTGAAGGCATGGCGCGAGACGGGGGTGCGGGTGCTGCCCGGCGCCTATCTCGGGCGTGACGTGAACGGAGAAAATCCCGGCAAGGGATATGTCAGGGTCGCCATGGTGGCCCCGGCCAACGAGATGCAGCGCGGGCTCGAGACGCTTCGCGACTGTCTCTACGACTGAGAGGACGAGGCGAGATGGCGTATCAGACGCGGGGGCGCGAACCGCTCTTCGACAGTAACACGCAGGCGGCGCTGGAAAAGCGCGGCAAGGAGTTGCTCGGACTTGTGCTGATCGCCCTGGGGCTGATGGTCGCGATGATGATCGGCTCCTACAGCCCCGACGATCCGAACTGGATGCTGGCCTCGGACGCGCCGGTGCAGAACTGGCTGGGGCGTTTCGGCGCCTCGGTGGCGCAGCCCATCGTGATGATCGTCGGGCGCGGCGCATGGATGCTGCCGCTTGTGTTCCTGACCTGGGGTGCGCGGCTGACGCTGCATCGGGGCGAGGACCGGGCGATGTCGCGGCTGATGTTCGCGCCGATCGTCGTGGCGCTGGCCGCGGTCTTCGCCGCGACGCTGACGCCGCCCGATGGCTGGAGCCACAATTTCGGCCTCGGCGGCCTGTTCGGCGATACGGTGCTGGGACTGCTGCTCACGGTGCTGCCCTTCGGCCCGGGGCTCGGGGTGAACCTGCTGGCGCTGCTGCTTGGCGCGGGCACGCTGGCGGCGGGAGCCTACGTCACCGGCTTTACCCGCGAGGAAACGCAAGGCCTCTGGCGGCTGATTCTCCTGGGGCTGGTGCTCGCCTATGCGCTGGGTCTGCGGCTGATGGGGCGCGGCGCCACGGTTTCGATGCGTGCCGCCGAGGTGCTGCGCGCCCGGATCGGCGACGAGATCGAGGCGCGGCGCGAGCAGATGCGCCGCGATGCGGCGTTCGCCGCCGAAGAAGAGGCCGCCGCCCGCGCGGTGCCCGAGCCGGACCAGACCCAACGCGTCGCCGCCGTGGTGCGCGCCCATGCCGCCAAGCGCATGGCCAGCATCAGCGCCGCCGCCCGGCCCGCTGCTCCGGAGGCCGAGGAGGATGAAACCCTGATCGAGGACAGCGCGCCGGCGCGGCGCATGCCGCCAGCAGTTACCCGGGTCATGCCTCGCCAGCCCGCGCCCGTTCCTCCCGCGCCGCCGATGACGGAAGAGACGGGTTGGGCCGAAGATGGCTGGTCCGACGATGAGCAGGCCCGGGCCGACTGGCCCGAAAACGATTGGTCCGAGCCCGCGCCTGCCGCGCAGGACGTGGCTCCGGCGCGGCGACTGCCGCCGGCGCCCCCGGGCACGCTCGCCGCGCCGCCGCGCCCGGCGCGCACCGAGGAACCCTCCGGCGGGCTGCTGTCGCGGATGCCGCAGCTGCTGCGTCGGACCGAGCCACGCGAGACGCCGCCCGCTGCCCCGGTCGAGCCGCCGCTCACCGCGCAGGCCGCGGCCGAGCGTCCCGCCGATGACGACCGGATCCGCTCGCGCATTTCTGACGCGATCCGCGCGCGCACCGGGCAGAACACGATGCCGCCGTTCCAGCATGGCCGGATCGAGCCCTCGCTGACCCGTGGCCGTGGGCCCAAACCGCTGATGATCAACAAGACGCCGCGCGCCGTGGCCGGCGCCGGGCTTGCCGCTGCCGGGGCCGGTCTTGCCGCCGCCGGGCAGGCGCTCGCGGGACAGGCGCTTGGCGGTGCTCGGGCGGATGGGGCCCCGGCACCCCGGGTCGAGCCGCCGCTGGCTCGCGATACGGTGCGACCCGATCCGTTCGGCGCCATGCCCGAGCCGCAGCCGGTCGAGGCGGGCGATGACGTGGCCTATGACGCGACCGCCGGATGGGCCGAAGAGGCCGCGCCGCAGGACGACTGGACGCAAGTGCCCGAGCAGGCGCTCGAGGCGGAACCGCATCAGGACTGGGACCGGCCCGCCGAACCGCTATGGGCGGATGAAGCCGAAGAGCCGGTCGAGGCCGAGGATTGGCAGGAGCCGGAGGCCGCGATCTCCGCCCCCGTCGCGCCACAGCGCCCGGCCGAGCCGCCGCTCACCGCGCGCCGCGAACCTGCCGCACCGGCCCGTACGCCCGCACCCGCACCCGCACCCGCGGCCCCGCCGCTTGCCGCGCACCGCGCCGAGCCCGTCGCCACGCGTCAGGCTGCCCCCCAGGGTCCGGCCGCCGAGATCGCGCGCGCCGCGCCGCAGCCCGCGCCGGTGGCGCCGCCGAGCCAGCCCGCCACGCCGCAGGTCGCCTATCCCGAATACGAATACCCGCCGCTCGACCTGCTGATGGACCCCGCCGCGATCGAGCGGCACCACCTGCCGGACGCGCAGCTCGAAGAGAACGCGCGCCAGCTCGAAAGCGTGCTCGAGGATTACGGCGTCAAGGGCGAGATCGTCTCGGTCCGCCCCGGCCCCGTGGTCACCATGTACGAGCTGGAGCCCGCCCCGGGTCTCAAGGCCAGCCGCGTCATCGGCCTCGCCGACGATATCGCGCGCTCGATGTCGGCGCTCTCGGCGCGGGTCTCGACCGTGCCGGGCCGCTCGGTGATCGGCATCGAACTACCCAATGCCAAGCGCGAGATGGTGGCGCTGCGCGAGATCCTCACCGCGCGGGATTACGGCGACAACCAGATGAAGCTGCCGCTGGCGCTCGGCAAGGATATCGGCGGCGAGCCGGTGATCGCCAACCTCGCCAAGATGCCGCACCTTCTGATCGCCGGTACCACCGGCTCGGGCAAGTCGGTGGCGATCAACACGATGATCCTGTCGCTGCTCTACAAGCTCACGCCCGAGGAGTGCCGGCTGATCATGATCGACCCGAAGATGCTGGAACTCAGCGTCTATGACGGCATCCCGCATCTGCTCTCTCCCGTGGTCACCGACCCCAAGAAGGCGGTCGTCGCCCTGAAATGGGTCGTGGGCGAGATGGAGGAGCGCTATCGCAAGATGTCGAAGATGGGCGTACGCAACATCGACGGCTACAATGGCCGGGTTCGCGACGCTCTGTCCAAGGGCGAGATGTTCTCGCGCACGGTGCAGACGGGCTTCGACGAGGAGACGGGCGACCCGATCTTCGAGACCGACGAGTTCCAGCCCGAGGTGCTGCCCTACATCGTCGTCATCGTCGACGAGATGGCCGATCTGATGATGGTGGCAGGCAAGGAGATCGAAGCCTGCATCCAGCGCCTCGCGCAGATGGCGCGGGCGTCGGGCATCCACCTGATCATGGCGACGCAGCGGCCTTCGGTCGACGTCATCACCGGCACCATCAAGGCCAACTTCCCGACCCGGATCTCCTTCTCGGTCACCTCGAAGATCGACAGCCGCACGATCCTCGGCGAACAGGGCGCCGAGCAGCTCCTCGGCATGGGCGACATGCTCTACATGGCGGGCGGCTCCAAGATCACCCGCGTGCACGGGCCGTTCTGCTCGGACGAGGAGGTCGAGGAGATCGTGACCTACCTCAAGGGCTTCGGCCCGCCCGATTACGTGGGCGGCGTGGTCGAGGGCCCGGACGAGGACAAGAGCTCGGACATCGACGCGGTGCTGGGCCTCGCAGGGGGCGGCTCCTCGACCTCCGGCTCCGACAGCGAAGACGCGCTCTACGACCAGGCGGTGCAGATCGTCGCCAAGGACCGCAAATGCTCGACCTCCTACATCCAGCGCAAGCTGGCGATCGGCTACAACAAGGCCGCGAGGCTGGTCGAACAGATGGAGGATCAGGGCGTGGTCTCCTCCGCGAACCATGTCGGCAAGCGCGAAGTGCTGGTGCCCGAGGTCCACTGACATCGCCGCGAGCCCTCCGTGAGGGGGCCATGCGCATAGAATTTTCAATGGGTTAAGCCCCCTGCCCCGCCGGGCGGGGGGCTTTTTCTTGGCGTGGTCATCGGCTGGCGGCGCGCGCGATATCGCCTAGCGGCGGACAATCCGGCAGACCGACCCTATATCGAGTGCCAAGGCGCCCCTGCTGTCCATTCGGGGCCACGACATGAAGGACCACGCGAGACATGACCATGATCCGACGCAGCTTCCTCGCCTCGCTCGCCGCGGCCGCCACGCTGGCGGTCACCACCGGGCCGGCCTTTGCACGCCAGCTCTCGCTGGGCGAGATCTCGAACTATCTCAACCAGCTCCAGTCGGCGACCGCGGGCTTCACCCAGATCAATGGCGACGGCTCGATCAAGACCGGTACGATGTATATCAAGCGGCCCGGGCGGATCCGCTTCGAATACGCGGGCGACCGTTCGATGATGATCGCCGGCGGCGGCCAGGTCGCGGTGTTCGACGCCCGCTCTAACACCGGGCCCGAGCGCTACCCGCTGAACCAGACGCCGCTCAACATCATCCTCGAGCGCAACGTCAATCTCGGCCGGGCGGGCATGGTGACGGGGCACAGCTCCGACGGCACCAAGACCACGGTAACCGCGCAGGACCCGGCGCATCCCGAGTACGGCTCGATCCAGATGGTGTTCACCGCCGATCCGGTGGAGCTGCGCCAGTGGATCGTCACCGACAATGCCGGGCAGAAGACCACCGTGGTGCTCAACGACCTGCGGCCGGGTGCGGGCATCTCGGACGCGAAGTTCAACATCCGCTCCGAGATGTCGAGGTGGTGACGAGCCACGCCTGAACCCTCTCGGGGCCGCCGGTCATCCGACCGGCGGCCCTTTTCGTCGTGGTCAGTTGGTCTGGCCGCGCGGATCGTCGGCGGGATCGAGGTAGGTCACCGCGAACGGCCCCTCGCCATTGATCTGAATCACGGTCTCGCCCTCGGCCATCGCCCGGTGCGGGTGGTCGGGGGGGATCATGATGAAGCCGCCAGCCGCGACCGGCTGCGGCTCGGCCGTGGCGGGGTCCTCGCCATGGGCGAAGAGCAGGGTGCCGGAGATCACCGTCACGTGCTCCGCGGTGGGGTGGGTGTGTGGCGGTACCGCGAAGCCGTCTGGAAAGCGTAACCGCACCACGAAGGGGCCGGCCTCCATCGGGTTGCCGCTCAGCACTGCGAGTTCGGCACCCTCGGGCAGGGTGGGCGGCCCGGCGCCCCATTCAAGCATATCCGGCGCCATCGATTTCGCCATGTCGTCCATGCCGAAGGCCATGGAGCCAGTCAGGGCGAGGACAAGGGCAATGCCCCCGCCGCGCCACGGGTGATCTGGGAATCGAAACATGTCGAGTATCTCCCATGATCGGGCCGCAACTCGGCCCGTGCCGCAAGGTAGGCTTCGCGGCCCGAGTCGCACAGCTCCCCGAAGGGACTGCATCGGCCTGCCGCACAAGGAAAGGGCGGCCCTAAGGCCGCCCGCATCCGTGGTTCAGCGCTTGCCGCAGGCGCGCAGCTGGCTGTCGTAGAGCAGCGTGCGCCGCGCGAGCGCGTCGGAGACGTTGATCAGCCAACCCTTGGACTTCCAGGTGCCGCGCCGGTAGCCCGCGCGGCCGTCGTGATAGGCGAGGTACTGGTTGCGCGTGTCGTAGAGCGGAATGCCCAGCTCGCGCTGGGTGCCGTTCATGTACCAGCCCATGAAGTTGGTGGCATGGCGGATGTCGTCGCGCTTGTGGCGCCAGCCGCCTTCCTGCTCCATGTATTCCTCCCAGGTGCCGTCCAGGGCCTGGCTGTAGCCATAGGCCGAGGATTGACGGCCCACCGGGATCACGCCGAGCTTCCACTGGAACGGGGTGCGCGCGTTGCCGACGAATTTGCTCTCCTGGTAGATGATCGCCATCTGGACCGGGACCGGCACGCCCCATTTGCGCTCGGTCGCCTTGAAGGCGCGAAGATAGTCGGGATGCTGGCGCACGATGCTGCAGGCGTCGTCCAGCTCGCGCGGGGCGGCGAAGTCGCGCGGCCCGCATCCGGCCAGGACGGCCAACAGAATCATGGCGCGAAAGAGTCTGCTCATCTGCCCCTCGCAAGTGCTCGTTTTTTTGCGAGCCTAGCCGAAGCCGAGCCGCCGTGGAACAGGGCAGGGTAGATCAAGCGATCACGATTGCCAGTATGAGCGGCAAAGCGATCACCGACAGCAACGTGGATGTGACCACCAGACCCGCCACGGCCTGCGCGTCGGAGCCATATTTCTCGGCCAGCAGGTAGGAGGTCACCGCCACCGGGGTCGAAATCTGCAATACCAGTACCGCGAAGGCCACCGGCGGCAGGCCGAACCACAGCCCCAGCCCCACCGCCACGCCGGCGCAGAGCGCGATCTTGGTAGCCGAGAGTCCGGTCGAAAGCGCCAGCGTGCCGGGCCTGAGGCGCGCCACCGCGACGCCCAGCGTGATCAGCATCAATGGAATCGCCATCTGGCCCACCAGCTCCAGCGTGTTGGTGACCACCTGCGGCGTCTGCCAGCCGCGCCACAGGAACAGCGCACCCAGCACCGTGCCCCAGACCAGCGGTTCGCGCAGCACCCGGCCCAGCGATCCGCGCCCCGCCACCAGCCAGATGCCGAAGGTGAAGGAGCCGATCGCCATCACCGCGAAGACCACGACCGCGTAGCCCAGCCCCTCCTGTCCGAAGGCGAAGAGCGCCAGCGGCAGGCCGAGATTGCCGGTATTGCCGAAGATCAGCGGCGCGAGATAGGTCGGCATGTCGAGCCGCATCACCGCCAGGAGCGCCGCGAGGAGCGCCGCCAGCACCGCGTAGCTGAGCGCGGCGGCGAGCGAGAGGGTGGCCAGCGCCGAGGGGTCGATCTCGGTCTGCATCAGCGCCACGAAGATCAGGCAGGGCACTGAGATGGTCATCGCCATGCGGCTGACGAAGGGCACGTCATAGGCGAGGCCGAGTCGCACCCAGACGAAGCCGATCGTGGCGAGGGCGAAGACCGGCGCGGTGATCTCCAGCACTGTCAGAACAAGGTTCACGGACTGTTTCTCCCCCACTTGACCGCCCCGCATGGACCTGTGAGGGGCTTTGCGGGTATTACTGGTGGAAAGGACGGTCTGCCATGCTGAAGTCGCGCGCGAAATATTCACTGGGTCAGGTGGTCCGCCATCGCAAGCACCCGTTCCGGGGCGTGATCTTCGATGTCGACGCGATCTTCTCGAACACCGAGGAATGGTACCAGTCGATCCCCGAGGACAGCCGCCCGGCCAAGCAGCAGCCCTATTATCACCTGCTCGCAGAGAACGCGCAGAGCTACTACGTGGCCTATGTGAGCGAGCAGAACCTCGTCGCCGACTATTCCGGCGAGCCGGTCGATCACCCCGATCTGGACGATCTCTTCGGCCCCTTCGAGGACGGGCATTATCCCCTGCAGGTGGATCTCAACTAGGGCGCGCCGTCAAAGGGTTGCGCGGGCCGCGCCGCTCGTTACACCTGTTGGATCGCCTCAGCGGGAGCCCCTCATGACGACGACCACATTGCCTTTCGACGAGTTGCGCGCGCGTATCCTCGCCTTGACCGAGGGGGAAACCGACGAGATCGCGCTGATGGCGACCATCGCCTGCGAGTTGCACCATGCCGATGACCGCTTCGACTGGACCGGTTTCTACCGGGTGACGGCGCCGGGCCTTCTCAAGATCGGGCCCTATCAAGGCGGCCATGGCTGCCTGACCATTCCCTTCGACCGCGGCGTCTGCGGCGCCGCCGCGCGCAGCGGGAAGACCCAGCTCGTGCCGGATGTCGAGGCGTTCCCGGGCCATATCGCCTGCGCGGCCTCGACCCGCTCGGAACTGGTGATTCCCCTGCGCGATTCGCAGGGCGAGGTCTTTGCGGTGCTCGACATCGACAGCGACCAACCGGATGCCTTCGACGCAGAGGATGCCGAACGCTTGGAAGCGCTCATGAAAACCGTGTTCTTTGGACATCAGCGCGCCGCGCGCGGTTGAATCGTGTTGCGGTGTGCCTCGCCTTGGTAGAGAAGGCGCCGTGCCCTGTACTAAAGGCCAGGTGGTTGATGAGTGACGCTTCGCCAGAGCGCGGCAGTTTGGGGCGAGACCTGCGACGCTTGCGAAAGTCGCGCGGGTTGAGGATCGCGGATCTCGCGGCTCTCACCAACCGCTCCACCGGCTGGATCAGCCAGGTGGAGCGGGATCGCTCCCAGCCCGGTTACGCGGATCTGGTCGCCATCGCGCAGGCGTTCGATCTGCCGTTGTCGCAGCTGTTTCTCCGCGATGCGGAGCCGATCCCCGAAGCGGGCAACGTATTGCGCGCCGATCAACGCCGCCCGCTGCCGGCCGACAATACCGGGGCGGTCGATGACCTGCTCGCCCCGCTCGTCCATGGAATCCAGTTCTACCGCAGCACGCTCGAGGCGCATTCCGCTTCGGATCAGCCGAGCCGAAGGGGCGGGGTCGAGATGGGCTATGTGCTAGAGGGCCGGTTCGAGATCCGGATCGGCGGGCGGCATCACGCGCTTGGCCCCGGCGACAGCTTCTGGGCCCGGGGCGAGGAGATATCCTGGCTCAATCCCCACGACACCCCTTGCACGGTGGTCTGGCTGCTGGCACCGCTGCGGGATGACCCGGACGCCTGACACCCCGCCCGAACCTGATATCGGCAGCGCCTACGATCCGCCGATGGAGCCGCTCGTCGTGATTCACGAGGATCACGAGGTGCTGATCGTCGACAAGCCCGCCGGGCTGCTCTCGGTCCCCGGCAAGGGCGAACACCTCGCCGACTGCCTGCTGGCCCGGGTGCAGGAAGCTTACCCGATGGCGCTTCTGGTGCACCGGCTCGACCGCGACACCTCGGGCGTCATGGTCTTCGCGCTGACGCCGCACGCCCAGCGCCATCTCGGTCTGCAATTCGAAAAGCGGCAGGCGAAGAAGACTTATGTCGCGCGGGTACGGGGACGGCTGGAGCCCGCGACCGGCACCGTCGACCTGCCGCTGATCGTCGACTGGCCGAATCGGCCACGGCAGATGGTCGATCACGAGAACGGGCGACAGGCGGTCACCGACTGGCGGGTGCTGCGCGCCGATGCGGGCGAAAGCCGGGTGCGGCTGATGCCGAAGACCGGGCGCAGCCACCAGCTGCGCGTGCACATGCAGGCGCTCGGTCACCCGATCCTCGGCGACCCATTCTATGCCGAGGGCGAGGCGCGCGATCATCCGCGGCTGATGCTGCATTCCGAAACGCTGCAGTTCCGTCACCCCGATGGCGGCAAGGGCGTTCGCTATAGCGCCAAGGCGCCGTTCTAGCCGAGGAAATCCCTCAAGGCGTCGATCTCGGCGGGCCGGACCTCGTGGCCGCCGGGATGCCAGACTTGGGTGATGTCGGCCCCCTGCGCCTGCAGATAGGAGATGAGGGTCCGTGTCATCGGCGCCGGGCAGATCGGATCACGTTCGCCGGCGGAAATGAATACGCGGCGACCGAAGAGCCCGGCCTGCGGCGCCGGGCTCCACGGGATCAACGGGTGCAGCAGCGCCAGATCGGTGAAGAGATCGGGCCGCTCCAGCGTCACGGCGGCAAGGATGTTCGCGCCGTTGGAATAGCCGAGGCCTAGAACCCGCGTGGCGCCGGTCCGGGCGATCTCGGCCGCGACGAATTCCGCCATCTCGTCGCGGCGCATGGCCAGATCCTCCATGTCGTAGACGCCCTCGGCACGGCGCCGGAAATAGCGCAGCGCGCCGCCCTCGCTCACCGTGCCGCGCGGCGAGACGACATGCGCCCCGGGCAGCAGCTCGGTGCCGAAGCTGTGGAACTGCTGTTCGTCGCCGCCCGTGCCGTGAAAGGTCAGGAGAAGGGGCGCGCTAGGGCGCCCCTCATGGCGCGCGGCATGGAGCGTCACGCGCCATCTCCCAGCGGCTCGAGCCGGCGCTCGAGTTCGGCGCGCAGATGCTCGTGCTGCTTGGGCAGCTTCAGCGCCTCGCCCAGATGCGCGCGATCCTCGTCGCGGTCGAAGCCGGGCTCGTTGGTCGCCACTTCGAACAGCACGCCGCCCGGGCTGCGGAAATAGATCGCGAAGAAGTAGTCGCGGTCGATCTGCGGCGTGGTGGGCCAGCCGGCCTCGGCCAACCTCTCGGCGACCTCGGCCTGCGCGGCGCGGTTTTCGACGGCAAAGGCGATGTGGTGCACCGAACCCGCGCCGGCCCGTGCGCGCGGCGCCGCCGGATCGACCCGGATGTCGATGCGGCTCGCCGGGTTGCCACCCGCGATCTCGTAGCGTGTCACCGCCCCGTCGCTGGCCGCTTCGCGGTATCCCATGAATTCCAGAAGCTCGACCGTCGCCGCCTTGTCGCGCAGCAGCATTTCGACCGAGTGAAAGCCGCGGATCGGGATCCCTTCCGACACACCCCCGCCGGTCCACGGGGCGCGCCCGTCTGCCGGTGCCTCGACCAGCGCCAGCCTTTCGCCATCGGGGCCGTCGAACAGGAGGCGGGGGGCACCGAAACTGCTGTCGCGAAGGATGTTCTCGACATGGCGCTCGCGCAGCCGAGTCTCCCACGCCTCGGCGCTGCCTTGCGGAATGGCGAAACCGGTCAGCGCCACCTCGCCCGCGCCCCTGCGCCCGCGCGCAGCCTGAGGGAAGGGGAAATAGGTCATCACCGTGCCCGGCGTGCCGATCTCGTCGGCATAATAGAGGTGATAGACGTCGGGCGCGTCGAAATTCACCGTCTTCTTCACCCGGCGCAGGCCGAGCGTGTCGGTGAAGAAGGCGTTGTTGGCCCGGGCCCCGGACGCCATCGAGGTGACGTGGTGCAGGCCCCTGATCTGATCCAGCATGGCATTGGCTCCCCTGTGCTCGGCTCAGAGATAAGCTAGCACGGTCGCGCCGAAATCCCCGGTCCGGGCGCGGGATCGGTGCATGGGCGCACAGGTCGCACATGCTTAGCCGGAACCGAGGCCTTGCCGGAACCGCGGCCTAGACGGGCGCGCCCCGACAGGGACGCGCTGCGATGCTTACTCGGCAGCGTCGAGGCCCCAGCCGGAGATCGCCTTGACCTCCAGGAACTCCTCGATGCCCCAGACCCCGCCTTCACGAGCCCGGCCCGACTGGCCGACGCCGCCGAAGGGCGCGCCCGCGCCGCGCGGCCGGCCGTTCATCTCGATCATGCCCGCATGCAGCGCCAGGGCGAGTCGGTTGCGGCGCGCCGGGTCGGCGGACTGCACGTAGTTGGTCAGGCCATAGGTCGTGTCGTTGGCGATCTCGATCGCCTGCGCCTCATCCTCGAACGGCATGATCGAGAGTACCGGGCCGAAGATCTCCTCGCGCGCGATGGTCATGTCGGGCGTCACGTCGGCAAAGACCGTGGGCCGCACGAAGTAGCCGCGATTGACCCCCTCGGGCAGGCCGGGGCCGCCCGCGACGAGCCGCGCGCCCTCCTCGATGCCGGTCTCGATCAGATCCTGCACCTTGCTCCATTGCGCCTTGTTGACGAGCGGGCCGATATGGCGGCCCTCCTGGCTCGCCGGGCCGACGCCGGTTTCCTGCGCCGTGCGGGCGGCAATCTCGACCGCCTCGTCGTAGAAGCCGCGCTCGACCAGCATCCGGGTCGGCGCGTTGCAGGACTGGCCGGTGTTCTGCATGCAGTGCCGCACGCCGCGTACCACCGCCTTTTCCCCGGCATCGGCGAAGATCAGGTTGGCGCCCTTGCCGCCCAGCTCCAGCGTCACCCGCTTGAGCGTCTCGGCCGCCGCCTTGGAGATGGCGCGGCCGGCCCGGGTCGAGCCGGTGAAGGAGATCATCTGCACGTCCTCGTGGGTCGAGAGCTGCGTGCCGACGCCGGCGCCGTCGCCGTTGACGAGGTTGAACACGCCCGGCGGCACACCGGCCGCGTCGAGCATCTCGGCGAAGACGATCGAGGACAGCGGCGCCTCCTCGGAGGGCTTCAGCACCACGGTGCAGCCCGCCAGCAGCGCCGGGATCACCTTGAGCGTCACCTGGTTCATCGGCCAGTTCCACGGCGTGATCAGCCCGACCACGCCGATCGGTTCGAGCGAGATCATCGTGTCGGGCGCATGATCGCCCAAGGGCCGCAGCCATTCGATCTGGTCGAAGGCCGTCAGGAAGTTCTCGAGGTGATAGGGCAGGGAGGTGGCCTGGCTGTTGCGCGCCAGATCGATCGGCGCGCCCATCTCGCGGCTCATCGCCTGCGCCAGATCCTCCTTGCGGGCCTCGTATTGCTCGAGGATGCGCGCGACCACGGCGCGCCGCTCGGCGGGCGGGGTGGCGCGCCAGCCGGGGCCCGCGTGCTTGGCGGCGGCGACGGCGGCATCGGTGTCGGCCTGACCGCCGAGAGAGATGACGGCGCAGGGCTCTTCGGTCGAGGGGTCGATCACCTCGCAGTCGCGCCCGTCCAGGGGCGCGGTCCAGCGGCCGTCGATGTAGAAGTCGCGTTTCTCGATCATGGGGATCTCCTCCGTGTCGCGGCGCAGAGTGTCACCGGCGGATCGGGGCCGCAAGCTATGGCAGGCGGTGCCGCGGCTTCCTATGTTGGCCACGGGAACAGTGTTACAGGAGGTTACCATGGCCCTGCGCATCAATGACGAGATTCCGAATCTGACCGTCAAGACCGACCAGGGCGAGTTCGCCCTGCATGACTGGGTCGGCGATAACTGGGCGATCATCTTCAGCCATCCCAAGGACTTCACCCCCGTCTGCACCACCGAGTTCGGTGCCGTGGCAAGGCTCGACGCCGAATGGAAGAAGCGCGGCACCAAGGTGCTCGGCGTGTCGGTGGACGGCGTCGACGAGCATGTCCGCTGGAAGAAGGACATCGAGAAGGCTGGCGGCGTCGCGCCGGAGTTCCCGATCGTCGCCGATGACGGTCTGGAGATCTCCAAGGCCTTCGACATGCTGCCCGCCGACGCCTATCTGCCCGACGGTCGCACCCCCAATGACAGCGCCACCGTGCGTGCCGTCTTCGTCATCGGTCCCGACAAGCAGCTGAAGCTGTCGATGACCTATCCGATGACCGTGGGACGCAACTTCTCGGAGGTGCTGCGCGCGCTCGACGCGCTGCAGCTCACCACCGGCAAGGGCGTGGCGACGCCGGCCGACTGGCAGGTCGGTCAGGACGTGGTGATCCCGGCCACGCTCTCGGACGAGGACGCGAAGGCCAAGTTCGGCGAGTTCGAGACCGTGCTGCCCTATCTGCGGATGACCAAATCGCCGCAGTAAGGCGAAACGAGCGGCGCGCCTCGTCGAGAGGGGCGCGCCGGGTTCAGATGACGACGACCGTCGTGCCGACCGGCACGCGGTCGTAGAGATCCTCGACATGTTCGTTGATCAGCCGCACGCAGCCCGACGAGAATTTGCGTCCCATGGTCCAAGGCTGCGGCGTGCCGTGGATGCGGTAATAGGTGTCGCGCCCGTTCTGGTAGAGATAGAGCGCGCGCGACCCGAGCGGGTTGCGGGCATGGCCACCGGGCAGTCCGCCCGCATAGGGGCCATAGACCGCCGGTTCTTGCCGGATCATGTTGGCGGTGGGCGTCCAGGCCGGCCATTCGGCCTTGCGCGCCACCTGGGCGGTGCCGGTGAAGTTGCGCCCCGCCGCGCCGAGCGCCACGACATAGCGGATCGCCCGGCCATTGCCCAAGGTCCAGTAGAGCCTGTTCTGCGCGATCCGCACGTGGACCTGCCCCGGGGCCAGCGCCTCGTTGACGCTGATCTCGGTGGGCAGCCACTCGCGCGGGATCTTCACCACGCGCGGGGGGGCGGCCAGAACCGGTCCGGTGGCCACGATCGCGGCGGCAGCCGCAAGTACGCCTCGTCTCGAGAGTTTCATGCCTGCTCCTGTCCGGGCTCTGCGGCCCGTTTCGCCTCTGTCCGGGGAGCATAACACCGAATCGCCGCGCCGTGGTTAACCTCGTCGCAGAAAAATGGGCGGCCCCGACAGGGGCCGGCCATGAGGGCATAAAGCGTTGAATCAGAAGCGGTAGCTGACGCCGAGCGAGAGCCAGGGGTAGACGACCAGGTCGCTGCCGGTCTCGTTGGCGTCGTCTTCCATCTGCTGCAGGTCGGCCTCGAACTCCGCATCGACGCTCGGATCGCCGCTGGTGCCGTCGAGCGCCACCTCGACGCCACCGATGCCGATCAGGCCGATCTCGCTCTCGAAGCCCCAGCCATGCGCGCCGCCGCTCGTGTAGCCAAGCGCCAGCATCGGCGCGACCTCGTTCGCGAAGCGGACCGAGGCATCGACGCGCGCATCGTCGTAGCGCATGCCGTCATCCGCCCCGAAGCCCCGGCCGCTGCCGTCGAGATCGCTGCTGGAGAAGAACAGGCCACCCGAGATGCGGAAGCCACCGCCATAGGGGTGGTAATCCGCCAGAGCGGCGATGCCGCCGAAGCTGCCATCGGCGGTGATTTCCGTGCCGAAATCATCCTCGTCGCCCTCGAACTCGAAATCCGGAATCCCGGTGAGGACGCCGCGCAGGCGCAGCCTGGGCATCACCTCGTAGGCGGCGGAGCCGTAGAGGCCGAAGCTGGAGACGCCGAAGCCGGTGGAGGCACCCCCGACGCTGTCGGTGAGTGGTTGCGCCTGAACCGTCGTGGCGACGAACAGGAAAACGGCGGCGAGGGCGAGGCTGGGACGCATGGGGGATCCTTGTTGTCTTGCAGGCGCATCTGCCGAGGACAACAGGGCGGCCACAACCCAAGGGCGGCCTGCCCCTATCGATCACCAATGCATGTGGTCGCGGCGCCGCAGGTCTGGCGACGCGCAGGGATCGGGCATGAAAAAAGGGGCCCGAAGGCCCCTTTTCCGTATCGATGCAAACCGGATCAGTCGGCCTGCGCATCTTCCTTGGCTTCCTCGCCGGTCTCCTGGTTCACGACCTTCATCGACAGGCGCACCTTGCCGCGATCGTCGAAGCCCAGCAGCTTGACCCAGACCTCCTGGCCTTCCTTCAGAACGTCCGAGGGATGGTTCAGACGGCGGTTCTCGATCTGGCTGACATGCACGAGGCCGTCGCGCTTGCCGAAGAAGTTCACGAAGGCGCCGAAATCGACGAGCTTCACGACCGTGCCCTTGTAGATCTTGCCTTCCTCGGGCTCGGCCACGATCGAGTAGATCATGTCATAGGCCTTCTGGATCGCTTCGCCATTGGCCGAGGCGATCTTAATCACGCCGTCATCGTTGATGTCGACCTTGGCGCCCGAGACCTCGACGATCTCGCGGATCACCTTGCCGCCCGAGCCGATCACTTCGCGGATCTTGTCGGTCGGGATCTGCATCGTCTCGATGCGCGGCGCGTGGACCGAGAACTCACCGACGCCGGAGAGCGCCTTGTTCATCTCGCCCAGGATGTGCAGGCGGCCGGCCTTGGCCTGCGCCAGCGCCTTCTTCATGATCTCGGGCGTGATGCCCGCGACCTTGATGTCCATCTGCAGCGAGGTGATGCCGGTCTCGGTGCCCGCGACCTTGAAGTCCATGTCGCCGAGGTGATCCTCGTCGCCGAGGATGTCGGTCAGCACCGCATAGGAGCCGTCCTCTTCGAGCACGAGGCCCATCGCCACGCCGGCCACCGCCGATTTCAGCGGCACACCCGCATCCATCATGGCCAGCGAGCCGCCGCAGACCGACGCCATCGAGGACGAGCCGTTCGATTCGGTGATCTCCGAGACGAGGCGGATCGTGTAGGGGAAGTCGGTCGGCGCCGGCAGCACCGCCTGCAGCGCGCGCCAGGCGAGCTTGCCATGGCCGATCTCGCGACGGCCGGGGGAGCCGACGCGGCCCACTTCGCCCACTGAGTAGGGGGGGAAGTTGTAGTGCAGCAGGAAGTTCGATTTGAAGTTGCCGTGCAGCGCGTCGATGAACTGCTCGTCATCGCCGGTGCCGAGCGTGGTCACGACCAGCGCCTGGGTCTCGCCGCGGGTGAACAGCGCCGAGCCATGGGTGCGCGGCAGCAGGCCGGTCTCGGCGACGATGTCGCGGACGGTGTCGAGGTTGCGGCCGTCAATGCGCTGGCCCTTCTTGACCACGTCGCCGCGCAGCACGCTCGATTCGAGCTTCTTCAGCGCCGAGCCGAGATTCGCGTCCTCGAGCTGCTCCTCGGTGAGCTGGGCCTTGATGTCCTCGCGGGCCTGGGCGACGGCGGCGGTGCGCTCCTGCTTGTCGGTGATCGCGAAGGCGGCGCGCATCTTCTCTTCGCCGGCGGCCTTCACGGCATCGTAGAGCGCCGAGTAGTCCGGGGGGGTGAAGTCGAAGGGCTCCTTGGCGCATTCCTCGGCCAGATCGATGATCAGGTCGATCACCGGCTGAATCTGCTCATGTGCGAAGGTCACGGCGCCGAGCATCTCGTCCTCGGTCAGCTCGTAGGCCTCAGACTCGACCATCATGACCGCGTCCTTGGTGCCCGCGACCACCAGGTCGAGGCGCTGCTCGGGGTTCGAGCGCAGGTTCTGCATGTCGTCGACGGTCGGGTTCAGCACGTAGTCGCCATCGACATAGCCGACGCGGGCACCGGCGATCGGACCCATGAAGGGCGCGCCCGAGATCGTCAGCGCGGCCGAGGCCGCGATCATCGCGACGACGTCGGGATCGTTGACGAGGTCGTGGCTCAGCACGGTGCACATCACCAGCACTTCGTTCTTGAAGCCCGGCACGAAGAGCGGGCGGATCGGCCGGTCGATCAGGCGCGCGGTCAGCGTCTCCTTCTCGGTCGGGCGCGCCTCGCGCTTGAAGAAGCCGCCCGGGATCTTGCCGGCGGCGTAGTATTTTTCCTGGTAGTGGACGGTCAGGGGAAAGAAGTCCTGACCCGGCTTCGGCGCCTTGGCGAAGGTGACGTTGGCCATCACGCTGGTTTCGCCCAGCGTCGCGATGACCGAGCCGTCGGCCTGGCGCGCGACCTTGCCGGTTTCCAGCGTCAGCGTCTCTTCGCCCCACTGGATCGATTTTTTCACGTCGTGAAACATCGTCTTTTCCATTCTGGCCCGACCTTCGGGCCCTTGTGCCCCCCTAATGCGTGAACAGTCCCTGGGGGCGGGTTGCGGAGGGGCCGGATGCCCCTGGCTCTCGTGTTTCCGTGACGCGGGTCGAGCCCGGTCCGCGCCATCCCGGATAGCAAAGGGACCGCGCCGTGGCGCGGTCCCCGAAAACCTTAGCGGCGGATGCCGAGGCGGCCGATCAGGGCCTGGTAGCGCTCGACGTCCTTGTCCTTCACGTAGTCGAGAAGCTTGCGGCGGCGGGCGACCAGCTTGAGAAGGCCACGGCGACCGTGGTTGTCCTTCTTGTGGGTCTTGAAGTGCTCGGTCAGGGTCGCGATGCGCGAAGTCAGGATCGCGACCTGCACCTCGGGCGAACCGGTGTCGCCGTCCTTGGTGGCGAAATCGCTGATGACCTTGGCCTTGTCTTCCACGGTGATCGACATCGGGGTCTCCTTTCGGGATGAGAGTGATGGCGCAAGCCGGGATGTCGTCCAGCAGGGCCCATGGAGTACCGCCTCCATATAGGAAGACGGATGGGTGCCCATAGGAGAAATCGCCCGAAAAGGAAAGTGGTTTGCTGTGGCGCGGGGTCGCGGCGGGACTCAGGCGACGGGATCGGTGAGCAGCAGCACCGCGCCCGGCGCGAGCGCGTCGATCCCGGCGAGCCGCAGCAGCGCCGCGCCGTCGGCGCGCAGAAGCAACCCTTCCGGCCGCGGCTCCAGCGTTAGTTCCGGCGCGGCGCCCTCGGGATGCAGCACCACGATCCGATCCTGGGCGGCATCGAAATCGGCGATCACCGCCGGATCGCCCGCCTCGGCGCTGCGCAGCGCGAAGATGTCACCGCCGGCCCCGCCATGCGCCGTATCGTCAGCGCCTGCCGCGATGACGTCGTCGCCCGCGCCACCATTGAGGAAATCGCCCGCCCCGGCGCCCGAGCCGTCGCCGGTGCCGTCGAGCCGGTCGTCGCCGGCGCCGCCATGCAGTACGTCGCGTCCTGCGCCGCCATTCAGCATGTCATCGCCCAGGTCGCCGCCCAGCGCGTCGTGACCCGTACCTCCGAACAGCCGGTCATGCCCGGCGCCTGCGCGGATCGCGTCGTCTCCGGCACCGCCGCGAAGCAGATCGTCACCGACATGTCCCCACAGCGCGTCATCGCCGGTGCCGCCCGCAAGCGTATCCTCGCCGCGCCCGCCATGGATCTCGTCATCCCCGGCACCGCCATCGGCCCGGTCGGGGCCATCGCGCAGATCGATATGATCGTGTCCCGCGCCAGCCTCGACATGGTCGGCCATCCCCGCGTCGACGATGTCGCCGAAGATCACGTCGGGGGCCTCGCTGCCCGTGTCAGACAGGCGCTGCGGCAAGGGTGTCGCGGCTTCGAGGGCGGAATCGCCGTCCAGCGCAAAGGCTGCGTCGAGCGGTACGGTCTTCGGCGGCGCGTCGGGCCCGTCGATGTCGATCTCGTCGCTGTCGGATTCGGAGCCGCCCTCGGTGATCATGGGCGGCAGCAACGCCGCGCCGGTAAGGGCAAGGCCGAGCAGTCCGAGCAGGGCGAGCATGGCAATCTCCGCAACGAGGGCGAAGCGCAGGCTAGCATGCGGCGAAGGACTTACGGCCCGGAACCGTCCGGCAGGGTTAAGGGCGGGGGATCAGCGGTTGGCGCCGGGCTGCCACAGCACGTCGGCGCGGCCCGAATCATTGGCGATCCGCGCCGCGACGAAGAACCAGTCCGAGAGCCGGTTCAGATAGCGCGCCGCATGCTCGTTCACCGCCTCGGCGCGACCCAGCGCCACCGCCAGCCGCTCGGCCCGGCGAGAGACGGTTCGGCACAGGTGCAGATGCGCGGCCAGCGCCGAGCCGCCCGGCAGAACGAAGCTGCGGAGCGGCTCCAGCGCCTCGTTCATCGCGTCGATCTCGCGCTCCAGCCGCTCGGTCTGGCCGGCGGTCATGCGCAGAACCGGGTATTTCGCCTCGGAATCCCGGTCGGGGTCAGGGCGGCACAGATCGGCTCCCAGATCGAACAGGTCGTTCTGGATACGGCCCAGCGCGGCGTCCATCTCGGCCTCGGCATGCAGGCGTGCCAGCCCGATCGTGGCATTGGTCTCGTCGACCGTGCCATAGGCCTCGACCCGCAGCGCGTCCTTGTTCACCCGGCTGCCATCGCCCAGCGCGGTGTCGCCCTTGTCGCCGGTGCGGGTGTAGATGCGGTTCAGCACGACCATCAGTTCACCCCCCGCAGGAACACGTAGAGCAGGATCAGCAGCACCGCGACGAATTGCGCGCCGATGCGCCAGCGCATGATCTTGTTGGCGTATTTGCGGTTGAAATCGCCACCTTTTCCGAAGGTGCCGACGCCGAACATCAGGATGCCGGCGACGATCAGGACGGCGAGAACGACGAGAATGAATAGCGGATCTTCGAACATGGGGCGCCTTTCGCGGTTGCCCTACCATCTAGCGGCCGGGCGGCTCGAGGCAAAGCGGGGCGCGGTGTCGCGGGTTCACCCCCGCGCCACCACCCAGTCGAGCGCCCGCGTCGGCAACAGCCGCCGCAACGTGCCGGAAACATGCGTGGGCGTGGTGACGTAGTAACGCGGTCGCGGCCGCTTCGCCTCGAGCGCATGGGCGAGCTTGTCGGCCACCGCTTCGGGCGGCAATTCGAACCGGTCGGGGCCACGCTCGGCATAGAGCCGGTGCAGCAGGCCTTCGTATTCCGCGCGCCGGGCCGAACCCTTCCAGTCGATCCAGCGCTCGAAATGCGGAATCGAATTGGCACGGATCCGCGAGGTGACAGGGCCCGGCTCGATCAGCGAGATGTGGATACCGGTCCCGGCCATCTCGAGCCGCAGCACGTCGGTCAGACCCTCCAGCGCGAACTTGGTCGCGACATAGGCACCGCGCCACTTCACCCCCACGAGGCCGAGCACCGAGGAGCAGTTGACGATCCGGCCCGCGCTCTGGGCCCGCATCACCGGGATGACCCGCCGGGTCAGGTCGTGCCAGCCGAACAGGTTGGTCTCGAAGATTTCCGCCAGCGCCTCGCGCGGCAGGTCCTCGACTGCGCCGGGGCAGGCGAAGGCGCCGTTGTTGTAAAGCGCGTCGAGCCGTCCGCCAGTGGCTTCCAGCACCGCGGCCAGCCCTTCCGCCACGCTGTCCGGATCGGCATAGTCGAGCCGCGGCGCCTCGAAGCCCTCGGCCCGCAGCCGCGCGCAATCGGCTTCCGCCCGGCAGCTTGCGAAGACGCGCCAGCCCCGGTCGCGCATGTGGCGCGCGCAGGCAAGACCGATGCCGGAGGAGGAGCCGGTGACGAGGAGGGTGCGGGGGGTGTCCATGCGGGTCTCATGGCGGGGCAGGGGACGGGGTGCAACGAAAAAGGCGCCCCTCGGGGGCGCCTCTTCCGGCAAATGGATTTCGGGCTCAGCCTTCGACGGGGGCGAGCAGCCGCTCGGACATCCAGCCGGTCTCGCCGGTCGAGGTGATCTCGATTCTGGCCCAGCCACCGGCGCTCTCGATCAGCCGGGCTTCGGTGCCGCGGGGCAGGGTGTCGAGCACGGCGTGGCTGGTGCCGGGGCCTTGGCGCATGTTCACCCAATCGCCGCTGATCTGGCGCAGTTCTATATCCGACATGGTTTCGGCAACGGCCGGAGTGGCCACGGTCTCGACCGGCTCGGCTTTGGCCGGCTTCGGCATGAAGGAGGCCGAGATCAACTCGACATTCTCGGGAAATTCGCGCATCGCGGTGACCGGAATGCCCGACTCGCTACTCTCGACGTCGTGACGGGCGATCATCTCGGGGGACGGGGTGCTGGCCTGCACTGCGCCGATCATCGTCTGCGGCCGGAAATCGGCGCCGCCGGACATTTCGTAATAGCCCACGCCGAGCAGGAGAAAAGTGGCACCGATGCCGAAAACATGTTTCATGACAACCTCTTGTTCTGCTCAACACCCCGCCGGTTTGGTCACTCTCATGTGACGCTCTCCGCGGCGCAGGATCTCGCTGATCCGTTGCCTGCCCAACCGCGACTTTACGCCGATGGTTCCCGTCGATAGGAAGCTTTTCATGCCAGACCCCCTTGACGACGCCCTCCCGGCCCTGCCGGAGCAGGACCTGACCGAGCCGCTGCGCCGTGCCATAGGCGAGCGTTATCTGAGCTATGCGCTCTCCACGATCATGAACCGGGCGCTGCCCGATGCGCGCGACGGGCTGAAGCCCGTGCACCGCCGCATCCTCTATGCGATGCGCGAATTGAAGCTCTCCTCGACCGGGGGCTTCCGCAAATCCGCGAAGATCTCTGGCGACGTGATGGGCAACTATCACCCGCATGGCGACGCCGCGATCTACGATGCGATGGCCCGCCTCGCGCAGGATTTCGCGGTGCGCTACCCGCTCGTGGACGGGCAGGGCAACTTTGGCAACATCGACGGCGACAACCCGGCCGCCGCACGCTACACCGAGGCCCGCCTCACGGCGGCCGCCGAGGCGCTGATGGAAGGGCTGACCGAGAACGCGGTCGATTTCCGTCCGAACTACGACGGTACGCTCGAAGAGCCCGTCGTGATGCCCGCGGCCTTCCCGAACCTGCTCGCCAACGGCTCGTCCGGCATCGCGGTCGGCATGGCGACCAACATCCCGCCGCACAATCTGCACGAGCTGATCGAGGCTTGCCTCTACATGATCAAGACGCCGGGCGTCTCCGACGAGAAGCTCGTCGATCTCGTGCCCGGCCCCGACTTCCCGACCGGCGGCGTGCTGGTCGAGCCGCGCGAGAACATCCTCACGGCCTACCGCACCGGGCGGGGCTCGTTCCGGCTGCGCGCGCGCTGGGAGGTCGAGGAGCTCGGCCGCGGCCAGTGGCAGGTGGTGGTCACCGAGATCCCCTACCAGGTGCAGAAGTCGAAGCTGATCGAGCGCCTTGCCGAGCTGATCCAGACCCGCAAGATCCCGCTTCTGGCGGATGTGCGCGACGAGAGCGCCGAGGATGTGCGCATCGTGCTGGAGCCGCGCGCCAAGACGGTCGAGCCCGAGATGATGATGGGGATGCTGTTCAAGAACAGCGATCTCGAGATCCGCTTCGGTCTCAACATGAACGTGCTGATCGACGGGCTGACGCCCAAGGTCTGCTCGCTGAAGGAGGTGTTGCGCGCCTTCCTCGATCACCGGCGCGAGGTGCTGCAGCGCCGCTCGCAGCACCGGTTGGAAAAGATCGACCACCGGCTCGAGGTGCTCGAGGGCTTCATCACCGCCTTCCTCAACCTCGACCGGGTGATCGACATCATCCGCTACGACGATCAGCCCAAACAGGCGCTGATGGCCGAGGACTGGGACCGCGACCACGTCCGCGCCGTCTCCGAGCGCGACTACCGCTCGCCGCTGACCGAGAGCCTTGGCGGCGGTGGCCTCACCGAGGTGCAGGCCGAGGCGATTCTCAACATGCGGCTCAGGAGCCTGCGCCGGCTGGAGGAGCTGGAGCTTCTCAAGGAGCAGGACGCGCTGATGCAGGAGCGGGCCGGGCTCGAGGACCTGCTCGCCTCCGAGGACAAGCAGTGGAAGTCGATCGCCGACCAGCTGCGCGAGACCCGCAAGCTGATGGGCCATGCCTCGCCCGGCGGCCAGCGACGCACCGGTTTCGCCGAGGGCACCGAGATCCCCGACGTGCCGATCGAGGCGATGATCGAGCGCGAGCCGATCACCATCGTCTGCTCCGAGATGGGCTGGATCCGCGCGATGAAGGGCCATATCGCGCTCGACAGCGAGCTGAAGTTCAAGGATGGCGACAAGGGCCGCTTCGTGCTGCATGCCGAGACCACCGACCGGCTCTTGGTGTTCGGCTCGAACGGGCGTTTCTACACCGTCTCGGCCAGCAGCCTGCCCGGCGGGCGCGGCATGGGCGAGCCGCTGCGCCTGATGGTCGACCTGCCGAACGAGGCGCAGATCGTGGCGCTGCATCTCTACCGTCCGGAGCGGCGACTTCTGGTCGCCTCCTCGGCGGGTGACGGCTTCATCGTCAACGAGGACGAGGTGCTGGCGCAGACCCGCGCCGGCAAGCAGGTGCTGAACGTCAAGGACGAGGTGGTGGCGAAGATCTGCAAGCCGGTCACCGGGGATGCCGTCGCCGTGGTGGGCGACAACCGCAAGGTGCTGGTGTTCCCGCTCGACGAACTGCCCGAGATGACCCGGGGCAAGGGCGTGCGGCTGCAGAAGTACAAGGATGGCGGCCTCTCGGACGCCACCACCTTCGTGCTGGAGGCGGGGCTGTCCTGGAAGGATCCGGCGGGCCGAACCCGGACCGAGAGCGACCTCGCCGACTGGACCGCCAAGCGCGCCACCGCCGGGCGCATGGCGCCGCGCGGCTTCCCGCGCGACAACCGCTTCAACTGATCCCGTTTCGTCGGGGGAAGAGGCGCGCGGTGCAAGCCGCGCGCCTCTTGGCGCTTGATTTCCCTCTCCGATGCAAATACATCGCCCGCGATGTCGAACCGGGCCAGGGAGGCCCCCGAACACGCGAGGCGCCAGCGCAGATGGCCAAGGCAAAATTCGAACGCACCAAACCGCACGTGAACATCGGGACCATCGGTCACGTGGACCACGGCAAGACGACGCTGACGGCGGCGATCACCAAGTATTTCGGTGACTTCCGCGCCTACGACCAGATCGACGGCGCGCCGGAGGAGAAGGCCCGCGGGATCACCATCTCGACCGCGCATGTCGAGTACGAGACCGAGACGCGGCACTACGCCCACGTCGACTGCCCCGGCCACGCCGACTACGTGAAGAACATGATCACCGGCGCGGCGCAGATGGACGGCGCGATCCTGGTGGTGAACGCCGCCGACGGCCCGATGCCGCAGACCCGCGAGCACATCCTGCTCGGTCGCCAGGTGGGCATCCCCTACATGGTCGTCTACATGAACAAGGTCGACCAGGTGGATGACGAGGAGCTGCTCGAGCTCGTCGAGATGGAAATCCGCGAGCTGCTGTCGTCCTACGACTACCCGGGCGACGACATCCCGATCATCAAGGGCTCGGCGCTCGCCGCCATGGAAGGCCGCGACGAGGAGATCGGCGAGAACTCGATCAAGGCGCTGCTGAAGGCGGTCGACGAGTACATCCCGACCCCGGCGCGCGCCGTCGACCTGCCGTTCCTGATGCCGATCGAGGACGTGTTCTCGATCTCCGGCCGCGGCACCGTGGTGACCGGCCGCGTCGAGCGTGGCGTGATCAATGTCGGCGACGAGATCGAGATCGTCGGCATCCGCGACACCAAGAAGTCGACCTGCACCGGCGTCGAGATGTTCCGCAAGCTGCTCGACCGCGGCGAGGCGGGCGACAACGTCGGCGTGCTGCTGCGCGGCATCGACCGTGACGGCGTCGAGCGCGGCCAGGTGCTGTGCAAGCCCAAGTCGGTGGCGCCGCACACCAAGTTCGAGGCCGAGGCCTACATCCTCACCAAGGAAGAGGGCGGCCGCCACACCCCGTTCTTCGCGAACTACCGCCCGCAGTTCTACTTCCGGACCACCGACGTCACCGGCACCGTCGTCCTCCCCGAGGGCACCGAGATGGTGATGCCCGGCGACAACCTGAAGTTCAACGTCGAGCTGATCGCGCCGATCGCCATGGAAGACGGCCTGCGCTTCGCCATCCGCGAAGGCGGCCGCACCGTCGGCGCCGGTGTCGTGTCGAAAATCATCGAGTGATCCCGGTTTCCGGGCGGTATCGCCGCCCGGTCCCGCCAGGATCGGAGGGCCGCCCCGAGGGGCGGCCCTTTTCGCGTTCGAGGGGTGGGGCTCAGTCGCCCGGGGGCAGGCCCAGCATCGCGTCGGCCTCGGCCGTGGTCGCGTCGAGCGCCGCCTTCATCGCGGCCCGTGCCGCCTCGCGCGCCGCTTCATCCGCCTTGCGCGGCATCTGCCGGTCCCAGGGCCGGAACACCACCGCGCCGCGGCCACCCGGGCGCGGCAGCAGCAGCCGGTCCCAGCTGTTCGCCCGGCTCTGCCTTTCGGTGGAGTAGGCGTAGAAGAACACCGGTCGCCCGGTGATCCGGGCCCAGTCGAGCGGCGGGTCGTTGATCTCGCCGGCGGGGCCCAGCGGGCCGTCGGCGGTGATGCCGATGCTGGCCCCGGCGCGCAGCCGCTCCATCACCATGCGCGACATCGCGAGATTCGAAAGCCGTCGCGACATCGCCACCGGCGTCAGCCCGCGCCTACGATGCGTGTCACCGGCGATTCGCGCGATCGGGGAGGTGTCGTGCAGGGTCGAGAGATCGCCGGCCTCGCGCGGCCAGTGGAACGGCCCCAGCATCAGCCGCGAATGGCGCAGCACCAGCAGCACCGGACCCTCGGCCAGTGCCGCGCGCAACGCGTCCTCGCCGCGCAGCTCCCACGACGTGTTGCGCTGGCAATGCGCGAGCCATGCATGGGCGATTCCTCCCATGCCGCGGGTCACGGCGGCGCTCTTGGCCAGTCTCTTGCCGATCGACATGGGGTTCCTCCGGGCTGCGCCGCGCATCTTGCAAGCCGCCGCCGCGAGGGCAAGGGCGGGGGAGGGGGCTTTGGTACCCGAATGCGTTCCGGGGGCCTTGATCCCGGCGCGAATTGCGACTACTCGGAGGGCGGTCCTAGGGGTATAGCTCAGTTGGTAGAGCATCGGTCTCCAAAACCGAGGGTCGTGGGTTCGAGTCCCCCTGCCCCTGCCAGGACCACCGCGGCGCGCCCGCTTGCAGATCGCGCGGCGTCCCCGTATGTCCCGCATCGATCCCCGGAAAGGTGTAGATGATGGCCAGAACCAACCCCGTCCAGTTCGCGCAGCAGACCCGCGCCGAGATCGCCAAGGTGGTCTGGCCGACCCGCCGCGAAGTGCTGCTGACCACGGTGATGATCTTCATCCTCGCCGCCGTCGCCGCGCTGTTCTTCAGTCTCGTGGATCTGGGCATCCGCTCCGGTCTCCAGGCGGTGCTGGAAGGGCTGGCCGGCTGATCCCGCCCATCGGGCATCGGGCCGTGGGGCTTGATCTGCGCCGCGCCGGGCGCTACTGACCGGCGGACTTGGGAAACGGCGCGCGAGTGCGCGCCGCTTTGCCGTTTGAGAGGCCCCGATCGGGGCCGGGAATTGCAACGAGGCTCCGGCGTTTCGCCGGCTGCGACGGAAGGTGTCGGGCAACATGGCGAAACGCTGGTATTCGGTTTCCGTGCTCTCGAACTTCGAGAAGAAGATCGCCGAGCAGATCAGGACCAAGGTCGCCGAGCAAGGGCTCGAGGACGTGATCGACGAGGTGCTCGTCCCCACCGAGGAGGTGATCGAGGTCCGTCGCGGCAAGAAGGTCTCGACCGAGCGCCGCTTCATGCCCGGCTACGTGTTGGTGCACATGGAGATGTCCGACAAGGGCTACCACCTCGTCACCTCGATCAACCGGGTTACCGGTTTCCTCGGGCCGCAGGGTCGGCCGATGCCGATGCGCGACGCCGAGGTCGAGGCGATCCTCGGCCGGGTGCAGGAGGGCGAGGAAAGCCCGCGCACCCTGATTCGCTTCGAGGTCGGCGAGAAGGTGAAGGTCAAGGACGGCCCGTTCGAGGATTTCGACGGTCTGGTCGAGGAGGTCGACGAGGACAACCAGCGCCTCAAGGTCACGGTCTCGATCTTCGGTCGCGCCACCCCGGTCGAGCTGGAGTTCACCCAGGTGGCCAAGCAGGGCTGAGCGCGCGCCGTTCGGCACGCGTCATGTTTTCCGAAAGGGGCCCTCATGGGTCCCTTTCTTCGTTTCCGGGGTAGGGCGGTATCGCCTGTAGCCGAGAGATCGGGTCGCGAAGGGCGTTCCGCCGTTCACTTCGAAAGGGCGGACTTCTTTGGGTAGCCCTCGGGATCGGGTCTCGACCCGCGGGTCTCATCGCGGAGGGCGATCGACGGGCATCGGGTGCGGGGTTGACGCCCGGCCGTTGCCGGGCTATGCGGCGACCTTCCCCGGGGACGGTTTCGGCCGATCTCCGGCCGCGATTCGCGCCACGCGCGCCTCGCGGATGTGGGAGGCGAGCCGGGCGCGCCCGGTCGAGCCGCACCACGCCAACCAGAGCCGTCCGGACGCGTCCGGAGGGTGTTGCGACAAGGAGAGGCCCGATGGCCAAGAAAGTGATGGGGCAGCTGAAGCTCCAGATTAAGGCAGGCGAAGCCAACCCGTCCCCGCCGGTGGGTCCGGCGCTGGGTCAGCGCGGCATCAACATCATGGAATTCTGCAAGGCCTTCAATGCGAAGACCGCGGATATGGAAAAGGGTTCGCCCTGCCCGACCGTGATCACCTACTACCAGGACAAGTCCTTCACGATGGAGATCAAGTCGCCGCCGGCGTCGTTCTTCCTCAAGAAGGCGGCCGGTCTCAAGCCCGTCGGCAAGCGCAACCGCCCCAAGGGCGCCGTGCAGCCTGGCAAGGAGACCGCCGGCACCGTGACCCTCGCCCAGGTGCGCGAGATCGCGGAAGCGAAGATGAAGGACCTGAACGCGACCTCGATCGAGGGTGCGATGCAGACCGTCCTTGGCTCTGCCAAGTCGATGGGTATCGAGGTGAAAGGCTAAGATCATGGCAAAACTCGGTAAACGCACCCGCGCCGCCCGCGAGGCCTTCGCCGGCAAGGAGAACGTCGAGCTCTCCGAAGCCATCTCGCTGATCAAGTCCAACGCCAGCGCGAAATTCGACGAGACCGTCGAGATCGCGATGAATCTGGGCGTCGACCCGCGCCATGCCGACCAGATGGTCCGCGGCTCGGTCACCCTGCCCAACGGCACCGGCAAGACCGTGCGCGTCGCCGTCTTCGCCCGTGGCGAGAAGGCCGAAGAGGCCAAGAAGGCCGGGGCCGACATCGTCGGCGCCGAGGACCTGATGGAGACCGTGCAGTCCGGCAAGATCGAGTTCGACCGTTGCATCGCGACGCCGGACATGATGCCGATCGTCGGTCGCCTCGGCAAGATCCTCGGCCCGCGCAACCTGATGCCGAACCCGAAGATCGGCACCGTCACCATGGACGTCGCCGATGCGGTCAACGCCGCCAAGGGTGGCCAGGTGCAGTTCCGCGTCGAGAAGGCGGGCGTGATCCATGCCGGCATCGGCAAGGCCTCGTTCGAAGCCTCGAAGCTCGAAGAGAACATCCGCGCCTTCGTCGAGGCGGTGAGCCGTGCCAAGCCGGCCGGCGCCAAGGGCACCTACCTCAAGAAGGTGGCGCTCTCCTCGACCATGGGCCCGGGCGTCAGCGTCGATCTGGCCTCGGCCACCGGCGCGGCCTGATAGAGATTTCACCCCTGCCGCGGCGGGGATGAATGGCGGGGCGTTCGCGCCCCGTCCTGTCCGAGACGGAGGGCAGGGGGAGACCCCGCTAAGGCCTTCCCGAGATGGGAAACGAGAGTTGGATTTCCGTTCGAAAGCGCACTGCTTTCCTTCGGGCGATCGCGGCCTCGGGACCCTGAAGCGGACCCGAACGGCCCCCGGACGATCAGGGGGTCAGACAGAGCCGGGGGGAAACCCCCAAACTTGGAGTAAACCGTGGATAGAGCCCAGAAAGAGAAAGTGGTCGAGGAACTCGGCCAGATCTTTGAAAGCTCTGGCGTCGTGGTGGTTGCCCACTACGAAGGCATGACGGTTGCCCAGATGCAGGACCTGCGCGCGAAAATGCGTGACGCGGGCGGGTCCGTGCGTGTTGCCAAGAACAAGCTCGCCAAGATCGCCCTTGAGGGAAGGCCCTGCGCAAGCATCGCCGATTACCTCACGGGCATGACCGTGCTCTCCTACTCCGAAGACCCCGTGGCGGCTGCCAAGGTGGTCGACGCCTATGCGAAGACCAACGACAAGCTGGTTATCCTCGGCGGCGCGATGGGAGACACGGCCCTGGATCCGGCCGGTGTGAAGGCCGTGGCCCAGATGCCGTCGCGTGAGGAGCTCATCGCTTCGATCGTCGGCTGCATCGGTGCCCCGGCATCGAACATCGCCGGTGCCATTGGCGCGCCCGCAAGCAACATCGCAAGCATTCTCTCGACCATCGAAGAGAAGGCTGCCTAAGGCAACCCGACACCTCGGGGGCTTGAAAGCCCTCGCGTTGGAACACAATTGAACGAACGGAAAAGTAAAATGGCTGATCTGAAGAAACTCGCCGAAGAGATCGTTGGTCTGACCCTTCTCGAGGCGCAGGAACTGAAAACCATCCTCAAGGACGAGTATGGCATCGAGCCCGCCGCCGGCGGCGCCGTGATGATGGCTGGCCCGGCCGGTGGCGACGCTGGCGCCGCTGCCGAGGAGAAGACCGAGTTCGACGTCGTCCTGAAGGACGCCGGCGCTCAGAAGATCAACGTGATCAAGGAAGTCCGCGGCATCACCGGCCTCGGCCTGAAAGAAGCCAAGGACCTCGTCGAGGCCGGCGGCAAGGTCAAGGAAGGCGCGCCGAAGGCGGAAGCCGAAGAGATCAAGGCGAAGCTGGAAGCCGCTGGCGCCAAGGTCGAGCTGGCCTGATCCCGGGCGGGCGCGCGTCCAGCGCGCCACGCCTTAAGAATTGGCTGGATCCGCGAATTTCGCGGGTCCAGCCGAACCCGTCTTGGAAGGGGGTCGCGCGCGACCCTCGTCTCGGGCAGGTTCCACGGTCGGGAGGTCATCGGTGGGACGGTGATCGCGAATGGACCGGAACTCCCCTCTCGCAAGGATGACGCGGCCTTCCCCGCCGGTCGCGCCAATCCGCAGAGACCTGAAAGGTGACGACACCCATGGCTCAGTCCTTCCTCGGCCAGAAGCGTTTGCGCAAGTATTACGGCAAGATCCGCGAAGTGCTGGAGATGCCGAACCTCATCGAGGTGCAGAAATCCTCCTACGACCTGTTCCTGAAATCGGGTGACCAGCCGCAGCCGACCGACGGCGAAGGCATCAAGGGCGTGTTCCAGTCGGTCTTTCCGATCAAGGACTTCAACGAGACCGCCACGCTCGAATTCGTGAAATACGAGCTGGAAAAGCCGAAATACGACGTCGAGGAGTGCCAGGCCCGCGACATGACCTACAGCGCGCCGCTCAAGGTGACGCTGCGGCTGATCGTGTTCGATGTCGACGAGGACACCGGCGCCAAGTCCGTCAAGGACATCAAGGAGCAGGACGTCTTCATGGGCGACATGCCCCTGATGACCCAGAACGGCACCTTCATCGTCAACGGGACCGAGCGGGTGATCGTGTCCCAGATGCACCGTAGCCCCGGCGTGTTCTTCGACCACGACAAGGGCAAGACGCATTCCTCGGGCAAGCTGCTCTTCGCCTGCCGGATCATCCCCTATCGCGGCTCCTGGCTCGACTTCGAATTCGACGCCAAGGACCTCGTCTTCGCGCGCATCGACCGGCGCCGCAAGCTGCCCGTGACCACGCTGCTCTACGCGCTGGGACTCGACCAGGAAGGCATCATGGATGCCTATTACAACACGGTCGAATACAGCTTCGACAAGAAGGCCCGCTCCTGGGTCACCAAGTTCTTCCCCGAGCGCGTACGCGGCACCCGCCCGGCCTATGACCTTGTGGACGCCGCCACCGGCGAGGTGATCGCCAAGGCCGGCGACAAGGTCACGCCGCGCGCCGTCAAGAAGCTGATCGACGAGGGCAAGGTCACCGACCTGCTGGTGCCGTTCAACAACATCGTCGGCAAGTTCGTCGCCCGCGACATCATCGACGAGGACACCGGCGCGATCTATGTCGAGGCCGGCGACGAGCTGACCATCGAGACCGACAAGGACGGCGAGATCACGGGCGGCACGCTCAAGGACCTGATGGATGCGGGCATCACTGACATCCCGGTTCTCGACATCGACAACGTCAATGTCGGCCCCTACATCCGCAACACCGTCGCCGCCGACAACAAGGCCTGGAACCGCGAATCGGCGCTGATGGAGATCTACAAGGTCATGCGCCCCGGCGAGCCGCCGACCGTCGACGCCGCCTCGGCGCTGTTCGACACGCTGTTCTTCGACGCCGAGCGCTACGATCTCTCGGCCGTGGGTCGCGTGAAGATGAACATGCGCCTGAACCTCGACGCCGAGGACAGCCAGCGCACGCTCCGCAAGGAAGACATCGTCGCCTGCATCAAGGCGCTGGTGGAGCTGCGTGACGGCAAGGGCGAGATCGACGACATCGACCACCTCGGCAACCGCCGGGTGCGCTCGGTCGGCGAGCTGATGGAGAACCAGTACCGCGTCGGCCTGCTCCGCATGGAGCGCGCGATCAAGGAACGCATGTCCTCGGTCGAGATCGACACGGTGATGCCGCAGGACCTGATCAACGCCAAGCCCGCCGCCGCCGCGGTGCGCGAGTTCTTCGGCTCCTCGCAGCTGTCGCAGTTCATGGACCAGACCAACCCGCTGTCGGAAGTGACGCACAAGCGTCGTCTCTCGGCGCTCGGGCCGGGCGGTCTGACCCGCGAGCGCGCCGGCTTCGAGGTGCGCGACGTGCACCCGACGCATTACGGCCGGATGTGCCCGATCGAGACGCCGGAAGGCCCGAACATCGGCCTGATCAACTCGCTCGCCACCTTTGCGCGGGTGAACAAGTACGGCTTCATCGAGACCCCCTACCGCAAGGTCGTGGACGGGCAGGTGACCGACGAGGTGAACTACCTCTCGGCGACCGAGGAGATGCGCCACACCGTCGCCCAGGCCAACGCTTCGCTCGACGAGAACGGCAAGTTCGTCAACGAGCTGGTGAACACCCGCCAGTCGGGCGACTACATGCTCGCGCCTTCCGAGAGCGTCGACCTGATCGACGTCAGCCCGAAGCAGCTCGTCTCGGTCGCGGCCTCGCTGATCCCGTTCCTCGAGAACGACGACGCGAACCGCGCGCTGATGGGTTCGAACATGCAGCGTCAGGCCGTGCCGCTGCTGCAGGCCGAGGCGCCGCTGGTCGGCACCGGCATCGAGGAGGTCGTGGCCCGCGACTCGGGCGCCGCGATCATGGCGCGCCGGGGCGGCATCATCGACCAGGTCGACGCGACCCGGATCGTGATCCGCGCCACCGAGGATCTCGAACTCGGCGATGCCGGGGTCGACATCTACCGGATGCGGAAGTTCCAGCGTTCGAACCAGAACACCTGCATCAACCAGCGTCCGCTGGTGAAGGTGGGTGACCGGGTCGGCAAGGGCGAGGTGATCGCCGACGGTCCCTCGACCGACATGGGCGAGCTGGCGCTCGGCAAGAACGTGGTCGTCGCGTTCATGCCGTGGAACGGCTACAACTACGAGGACTCGATTCTGATCTCCGAGCGCATCGTGCGCGACGACGTCTTCACCTCGATCCACATCGAGGAATTCGAGGTCGCGGCCCGCGACACCAAGCTCGGGCCGGAAGAGATCACCCGCGACATCCCCAATGTCGGCGAGGAGGCCCTGCGCAACCTCGACGAGGCGGGCATCGTCTATATCGGCGCCGAAGTGGGGCCGGGCGACATCCTCGTGGGCAAGATCACCCCGAAGGGTGAATCGCCGATGACGCCGGAAGAGAAGCTGCTTCGCGCCATCTTCGGCGAGAAGGCCTCCGACGTGCGCGACACCTCGCTGCGTCTGCCGCCGGGCGATTTCGGCACCATCGTCGAGGTCCGAGTGTTCAACCGCCACGGCGTCGACAAGGACGAGCGGGCGCTGCAGATCGAGCGCGAGGAAGTCGATCGTCTGGCGCGTGACCGCGACGACGAGCTGGCGATCCTCGACCGCAACATCTACGCGCGTCTCAAGGACCTGATCCTCGGCAAGACCGCGGTGAAGGGGCCGCGCGGCGTCAAGGCCGGTTCGACCATCGACGAGGAACTGCTGGGCACGCTGTCGCGCGGCCAGTGGTGGCAGCTCGCCCTCGAGGACGAGGACGACGCCAAGATCGTCGAGGCGCTCAACGAGCAGTACGAGATCCAGAAGCGTACGCTCGACGCGCGGTTCGAGGACAAGGTCGAGAAGGTGCGTCGTGGCGACGACCTGCCGCCGGGCGTGATGAAGATGGTCAAGGTCTTCGTCGCGGTGAAGCGCAAGCTGCAGCCGGGCGACAAGATGGCCGGCCGTCACGGCAACAAGGGCGTCATCTCCCGCGTCGTGCCGATGGAGGACATGCCGTTCCTCGCCGACGGCACGCCGGTCGACTTCTGCCTCAACCCGCTGGGCGTGCCGTCGCGCATGAACGTCGGTCAGATCCTCGAGACCCACATGGGCTGGGCCGCGCGCGGCCTCGGCATCCAGGTCGACGAGGCGCTGCAGGAGTATCGCCGCTCGGGTGATCTCACCCCGGTGCGCGAGGCGCTGCGCATCGCCTATGGCGACGATGTCTACGAAGAGGGCATCGCCGGCATGGACGAGGAGCGCGTCGCCGAGATCGCGACCAACGTGCATCGCGGCGTTCCGATCGCCACCCCGGTCTTCGACGGCGCCAAGGAGCCCGACGTCAACGACGCGCTCAAGCGCGCCGGCTTCGACAGCTCGGGCCAGTCGGACCTGTTCGACGGCCGCACCGGCGAGAAGTTCTCGCGCAAGGTGACGGTGGGCGTGAAGTACCTGCTCAAGCTGCACCACCTCGTGGACGACAAGATCCACGCGCGTTCGACCGGGCCGTACAGCCTCGTCACCCAGCAGCCGCTGGGCGGCAAGGCGCAGTTCGGCGGCCAGCGCTTCGGCGAGATGGAGGTCTGGGCACTGGAAGCCTACGGCGCCGCCTACACGCTGCAGGAAATGCTGACCGTGAAGTCGGACGACGTGGCGGGCCGGACCAAGGTCTATGAGAGCATCGTCAAGGGCGAGGACAACTTCGAGGCCGGCGTGCCGGAATCGTTCAACGTCCTCGTGAAGGAAGTCCGGGGCCTTGGCCTCAACATGGAACTCCTGGACGCGGAGGACGAGTAACGGCGTTCCGCCGCGCACCCCCGACGGGGTGCGCGGCACGCCGTCGCCCTCTGCCTAGATTCAAGGATTTGAAATGAACCAGGAACTCACGAACAACCCGTTCAATCCGCTGACCCCGGCCAAGACCTTCGACGAGATCAAGGTATCGCTGGCCTCGCCGGAACGGATCCTCAGCTGGTCCTTCGGTGAGATCAAGAAGCCCGAGACGATCAACTACCGGACCTTCAAGCCCGAGCGCGACGGCCTGTTCTGCGCCCGCATCTTCGGGCCGATCAAGGACTACGAATGCCTGTGCGGCAAGTACAAGCGCATGAAGTATCGCGGCGTCGTCTGCGAGAAATGCGGCGTCGAGGTGACGCTGCAGAAGGTCCGTCGCGAGCGCATGGGCCATATCGAGCTGGCCGCGCCCGTCGCCCATATCTGGTTCCTGAAGTCGCTCCCGAGCCGGATCGGCCTCATGCTGGACATGACGCTTCGTGATCTCGAGCGGATCCTCTACTTCGAGAACTACGTCGTCATCGAGCCGGGTCTCACCGACCTGACCTATGGCCAGCTGATGACCGAGGAGCAGTTCCTCGACGCGCAGGACCAGTACGGCGCAGACGCGTTTTCGGCCAATATCGGCGCCGAGGCGATCCGCGAGATGCTGGCCCAGATCGACCTCGAGGGCGAGGCCGAACAGCTGCGCGCCGACCTCAAGGAGGCGACCGGCGAGCTGAAGCCCAAGAAGATCATCAAGCGCCTGAAGATCGTCGAGAGCTTCATCGAAAGCGGCAACCGTCCCGAGTGGATGGTGCTGACCGTGATCCCGGTGATCCCGCCCGAGCTGCGCCCGCTGGTGCCGCTCGATGGCGGCCGCTTCGCGACCTCGGACCTCAACGACCTGTATCGCCGGGTGATCAACCGCAACAACCGCCTCAAGCGGCTCATCGAGCTGCGCGCGCCCGACATCATCGTGCGCAACGAGAAGCGGATGCTGCAGGAATCCGTGGACGCGCTGTTCGACAACGGCCGCCGCGGCCGCGTCATCACCGGCGCCAACAAGCGTCCGCTGAAGTCGCTCTCGGACATGCTCAAGGGCAAGCAGGGCCGCTTCCGCCAGAACCTTCTGGGCAAGCGGGTCGACTTCTCGGGCCGTTCGGTCATCGTGACCGGCCCCGAGCTGAAGCTGCACCAGTGCGGCCTGCCCAAGAAGATGGCGCTCGAGCTGTTCAAGCCCTTCATCTACTCGCGGCTGGAGGCCAAGGGCCTCTCCTCGACCGTGAAGCAGGCGAAGAAGCTGGTTGAGAAGGAGCGGCCCGAGGTCTGGGACATCCTCGACGAGGTGATCCGCGAGCATCCTGTGATGCTCAACCGCGCGCCCACCCTGCACCGTCTCGGCATCCAGGCCTTCGAGCCGCAGCTGATCGAGGGCAAGGCGATCCAGCTTCACCCGCTGGTCTGCTCGGCCTTCAACGCCGACTTCGACGGTGACCAGATGGCCGTGCACGTGCCGCTCTCGCTGGAAGCCCAGCTGGAAGCGCGTGTCCTGATGATGTCCACGAACAACGTGCTGTCGCCCGCCAACGGCGCGCCGATCATCGTGCCGTCGCAGGACATGGTTCTCGGCCTCTACTACACGACCATCATGCGTGAAGGCATGAAGGGCGAGGGCATGTCGTTCAACTCGATCGACGAGGTCGAGCACGCGCTGAACGCCGGCGAGGTGCATCTGCACGCCAAGATCACCGCGCGGATCAAGCAGATCGACGAAGAGGGCAACGAGGTCGTCAAGCGCTTCGAGACCACCCCGGGCCGCCTGCGGCTCGGCGGTCTGCTGCCGCTCAACGCCAAGGCGCCGTTCGAGCTGCTGAACCGCCTGCTGCGCAAGAAGGAAGTCCAGCAGGTCATCGACACCGTCTACCGCTATTGCGGCCAGAAGGAGTCGGTCATCTTCTGTGACCAGATCATGTCTGCGGGCTTCAAGGAGGCCTTCAAGGCGGGCATCTCCTTCGGCAAGGACGACATGGTCATCCCCGACGCGAAGTGGACGCTGGTCGACGAGACCCGCGACCAGGTCAAGGATTTCGAGCAGCAGTACATGGACGGCCTGATCACCCAGGGCGAAAAGTACAACAAGGTCGTGGACGCCTGGTCGAAGTGCAACGACAAGGTCACCGAAGCGATGATGACCACCATCTCGGCCAACAAGAAGGACGAGACCGGTGCCGAGGCCGAGCCCAACTCGGTCTACATGATGGCCCACTCCGGTGCGCGTGGCTCGGTCACCCAGATGAAGCAGCTGGGCGGCATGCGCGGCCTGATGGCCAAGCCGTCGGGCGAGATCATCGAGACGCCGATCATCTCGAACTTCAAGGAAGGCCTGACCGTGCTCGAGTACTTCAACTCGACCCACGGCGCGCGGAAAGGTCTGTCGGACACCGCGCTCAAGACCGCGAACTCGGGCTACCTGACCCGTCGTCTCGTCGACGTGGCGCAGGACTGCATCGTGCGCGAGCACGACTGCGGCACCGACCGGGCGATCACCGCGGAAGCGGCGGTCAATGACGGCGAGGTGGTCTCGCCGCTCTCCGAGCGCGTGCTGGGCCGGGTCTCGGCCGACGACGTGCTCAAGCCCGGCACCGACGAGGTGCTGGTCGCGGCGGGCGAGCTCATCGACGAGCGCAAGGCCGACCTGATCGAGCAGGCCGCGGTGCAGAAGATGCGCATCCGCAGCCCGCTCACCTGCGAGGCCGAGGACGGCGTCTGCGCGATGTGCTACGGGCGTGACCTCGCGCGCGGCACCATGGTGAACCAGGGCGAGGCCGTGGGCATCATCGCGGCGCAGTCGATCGGCGAGCCGGGCACCCAGCTGACGATGCGGACCTTCCACATCGGCGGCGTGGCACAGGGTGGCCAGCAGTCCTTCCTCGAGGCAAGCCAGTCGGGCAAGGTGGAGTTCCGCAACGCCAACCTCCTCGAGAACGCCGCGGGCGAGCAGATCGTCATGGGCCGCAACATGGTCATCGCGATCATGGGCGAGGATGGCGAGGAGCGCGCCAGCCACAAGATCGGCTACGGCACCAAGGTCTTCCTCAAGGAAGGCGCCGAGGTGAAGCGCGGCGAGAAGATGTTCGAGTGGGACCCCTACACCCTGCCGATCATCGCCGAGAAGGCCGGTACCGTGCGCTTCGTCGACTTGGTGAACGGCATCGCCGTGCGCGAGGACACCGACGACGCGACCGGCATGACCCAGCGGATCGTCACGGATTGGCGTTCGGTGCCCAAGGGCAACGAGCTCAAGCCCGAGATCATCGTGGTGGGCGAGGATGGCGAACCGGTCCGCACCGACAGCGGCAACCCGGTGACCTACCCGATGTCGGTGGACGCGATCCTCTCGGTCGAGGACGGCCAGCAGATCCAGGCCGGCGACGTGGTGGCGCGGATCCCGCGCGAGGGCGCCAAGACCAAGGACATCACCGGCGGTCTGCCGCGGGTGGCGGAACTGTTCGAGGCACGTCGTCCCAAGGACCACGCGATCATCGCCGAGATCGATGGCTATGTGCGCTTTGGCAAGGACTACAAGAACAAGCGTCGCATCGCGATCGAGCCCACTGAGGAAGGGCGCGACAAGGTCGAGTACATGGTGCCCAAGGGCAAGCACATCCCGGTGCAGGAAGGCGACTTCGTGCAGAAGGGTGACTACATCATGGACGGCAACCCCGCGCCGCACGACATCCTCGCCATCATGGGCGTCGAGGCTCTGGCCGACTACATGATCGCCGAGGTGCAGGACGTCTATCGACTGCAGGGCGTGAAGATCAACGACAAGCACATCGAGGTGATCGTTCGCCAGATGCTGCAGAAGATCGAGATCATGGACTCGGGTGAGAGCACGCTGCTGAAGGGCGAGCATGTCGACAAGGCCGAGTTCGACGAGGCCAACGAGAAGGCGATCTCCAAGGGCGGCCGTCCGGCGCAGGGCGTGCCGGTCCTGCTCGGCATCACCAAGGCGTCGCTGCAGACCCGCAGCTTCATCTCGGCGGCGTCGTTCCAGGAAACCACCCGCGTGCTCACCGAGGCTTCGGTCCAGGGCAAGCGCGACAAGCTGGTGGGTCTCAAGGAGAACGTCATCGTCGGCCGCCTGATCCCGGCGGGTACCGGCGGCGCGACCAGCCGCGTCCGCAAGATCGCCCACGACCGCGATCATTCGGTGATCGAGCAGAAGCGCGAGGCCGCCGAGCAGGCCGCGGCGCTGGCGGCTCCCTCGGAGCAGCCGATGTCGGACGACCAGTTCGACACGATCTCGGCCCGCGCCGAGGACAGCCGCGACTGATCGCCGGCCGATCATCGTGAAACGCCGAAGGGCCCCCGGGAAACCGGGGGCCTTTTTTCGCTGCGGGCTCCGCGCATGCCCGTTGGCAGGATCGCCGCGCGGGCGGATACTGTATGTGGGGGCCCATGGCCGCTCGGCCGGGCCCATGGTCCTGTCATGGAGGCGCAGATGAGCTTCATCGCCGAAATCGGGGAGGCGGAGGCGTCCGGCCCCGCCGCCGCCTATTATGCCGCTGCCAAGAAACAGCATGGGCAGATATACAACCTGCACCGGACCTGCGTGCGGTTGCCGGAACTGGCGGATCATTTCGAGGCCATGACGTCGGCGCTCAAGAAACGGATGGGGCTGCGGCGCTACGAGCTGGTCACGCTGGCCGCCGCGCTGGCGCTGCGCAGCTCGTACTGCGCGCTGGCCCATGGCAAGGTGTTGCTCGACAACGGCATGACACCCGAAGAGCTGGAGCGGATCGCGACCGAGCGGGGCCATACCTCGATCACCCCGCAGGAGGCCGATCTGATGGGCTATGCCGCCGATATCGTCGAGGATGCCACGGCGATCGGCCCGGCGCGGATCGCGGGGCTCAGGGCGCATGGGCTGTCGGAGGATGAGATCGCACAGGCCGCCGCGGCGGCGGCGCTTCGCTGCTATTTCAGCAAGTATCTCGACGCGCTCGGCACGCAGCCCGACCCGGCCTTCATGGAACTGCCCGAGGCGCTGCGCACGGCCTTGGCACGGGGGCGGGCGATCCAGGAACCCGAGGACTAGGCCGCCGCCACACGTGAAACACTCAACCCGCCGTCTCGGCTGCCGCGATCTCCGCACGCCATCTTCGATCGTCCTGCGGCGCGCGGCCCTGATGCGCGCAGAGCCGCGCCACCAGATCGGCGCAGCACAGGTGATGCAGCCGTGCGACGCCGGGCAGGGCCATCGCCTCGGCATGAACGCGGTCGAAGGCCGTGGCATGGGCCAGCGCCGAGAGATCCCGTCGCCCGTTGCGGTCGCGCGTCTCGAAGAACGCCTGCGTATAGCGGTCCTTGGCCGCCGTGGCCGAGAGCGTACCGCGCTTGGCCTCGAACTGTTCGACCGAGCGCAGCACGTAATGGTTCATCTGCGCATAGCGATGCGTCACCTGTGAGACATCGGTATAGCGGACCGGATGCGGACCGGTGAGAAGCTCCTCGATGATCCGCCCTTCGCTGTCGACGATGCGGTTCCTGCCCCGGTCCCATTCCCCGTCGAACGCCCAGGGCATGTGATCGCTCCAGCGTCCGAAGCGGCGCGGGGTGCGGAACAGCGTCTTGACCATGACGTTGGCGGGGCGCTGCGAGGGGCCGCGCCGCCGGAACTGCCGATGCACGAGGCCCGGCTGGTAGCGCTTCCAGCCACCCGTGCCGAAGCACTGCCAGTGGAACGCGACCCCCAGGAAGTCCCGGCCCAGATCGTCGAGATAGGATGCGATCGTGCCGTCGCCCCGGTGCAGCACGAGGAACTCGTCCACATCGCAGATCAGCAGCCAGTCGGTCTTGGCCGTGGCGGGGTGCCGCTGCGCGTGACGATGCGCGGATTGCTTGGGCGGTGTGCCCTCCGGCGGGCGGTGCTCGAACCATCGCAGCCAGCCCGCCTGTGCGAAGGCGTCGAGCAGGGCAGGGGAGTGGTCGGTGCAGTCATTGACCCCGACGAGGATCTCGAAGCCCAGCATCCGGTACCATGAGATCCATTCGACGAGGAACGCGCCCTCGTCGCGCATGCCGGCAAAGACGAGAAAGCGTTCGGAAGGATCGGACATGCGGCCGATGATGCACGGATGGCTGCGACCGTCCACCCCGGGTGGAGGGCGCACCTGGCGCCCTCCGCCTATCCTTAGGCGGGTTCGGTCCGGGCGGAGGCGCGGGCGAGCACCCGCATCCGGCTGTCGAACTCGCCCCGGTCTACATAGCAGCCGCGCAGGTGCCTAAAGCCGGTCGAGGGGTCGAAGGCGGCGCGCCCATGCAGGACGCGGCGATTGTCGAACACCACCATCTCGCCGGCCTTCAGCTTCAGCGTCACCAGATAGGCCGGGTCGCGGGTCATCTGCATCAGCCGACGATAGGCGGCGTAGTAGTCCGGCATGATCGCCGGATCGATGTCGAGGATGTCCGCCAGATGCGCGTTGAAGCAGATCTCCTCGACGCGGCCGCCTTCGCCGCGCCGGATCACCGTCTTGCGGGCCCGGATGTCGGTCTCCGCATCGTGGAAGCGGAACGGGATGTCGACGCTGGCGAGAAGCTCGAACCCCTCGGGGTCCTCGAGCGCCAGATCCTCGGCCACGGCGACGCCGTCGCAGAACACCGAGCCGCCGCCTTCGGCCTCGTTGGCGAGACAGTGCAGGAATTGCCAGCCCGGCGGCAGCTCCTGGTTGGTCAGGTCGGTATGCAGCGGCAGCGCATCCGCGGTGTATGCGAGGTTGTTCGGGTCGGGCTTCGAGACCACCTCGAAGGTGACGCCGAAATTGGTCTCGCGCAGGAAACCGATGCGCCGGGCGATGCGGCAGCCCGCCTCGACGTCGTCCGCCAGGCCCTCGACGATCGAGAGGCCCATGGCCTTGCTGCGCCGCAGCCAGTCGGCGAGGGCCGCGTCGCTCTCGGCGACATCCGAGGCGCGGGAGCGCGGTATCCCGGCCGCGCCAAGATCGCCGCGCCAGCTGCTCGCGGGGATATGGGCCGGGTCGGGCCGCCGCCGGCCCGGGCGGTTCTCGCGCAGCCAGTTCAGGTCGAACCGGCTCGGTGCGGCGTCACCGGGCCAGTCCAGCACCAGCGCCTCGTCCTCCACCCGCGCCGCCACGGGCGCGAGATCGAGCGGCACCGAGGTCAGGTCGAAGACCCGCTCGCCGGTGCGCGGGTGAAACCCGGCCGGGTCGGTATCCCGCAGCCAGATATAGGGAAAGGCATCGCTGCCGCCATCGGCCCAGTCGAGCCAGAGTTGCCGCGCCTCGAGGCGCGCTCGTGCCATCTGTGGCATGGATCGTCTCCGTGATGTCAGTGGGAATCGGTCTTGGTCGGCACGGCTTGCCTTGGCGGCGGCCACCAGTCATAGGCCTTCGCATGCGGATGGCCCGGACGCCTTCCCAGAACGACACACATCTGCGGCCCGGCCCTTTCCATCTGGCTGAAACGATCTCCGGCGGGCAGACTAGCATGGGCGCGAACGCCTGTCATCGCGGCTCCGGGGCGGCCCTAGTAACGGGTGGCCCCCGGCGCAGTTGACACCCTCCGCGACTCCCCCTATACGGCCACCACTTGGGCAGGGGGCAGTCCGCTTTCCGCCCTGATATCAGAGCTGAAGTGGTCACGATCCGGGCCTTGCGCCCCGATCCTCTGGAGACCCACCGCATCGTGTCCGGAAGAGGGGCGCGTTCGCGGGTTTTTGTGCTTTACGGACGCGTGAAGTGCGAGGAATCGAAATCGGCGGGCCGTCCGGTCCGTGACACATGTGCAGGAAACGGGGAAAGACGCCCAATGCCAACGATCCAGCAGCTGATCCGCAAGCCGCGGCAGCCGAAAGTCACCAAGTCCAAGTCGCAGCACCTCGAGTCCTGCCCGCAAAAGCGTGGCGTGTGCACTCGGGTGTACACCACGACGCCGAAGAAGCCGAACTCGGCCATGCGGAAAGTCGCCAAGGTGCGTCTGACCAATGGCTTCGAGGTCATCAGCTACATCCCGGGCGAAAGCCACAACCTTCAGGAGCACTCGGTGGTCCTGATCCGTGGCGGCCGGGTGAAAGACCTTCCGGGCGTCCGTTACCACATCCTCCGCGGCGTGCTTGACACCCAAGGGGTCAAGAACCGCAAGCAGCGCCGCTCGAAGTACGGCGCGAAGCGTCCGAAGTAAGGAGAGAGAGCGCCATGTCGCGTCGTCACGCCGCCGAGAAACGTGAGATCCTGCCCGATGCCAAGTTCGGCGACCGGGTCGTCACGAAGTTCATGAACAACCTGATGATCGACGGCAAGAAAGCCGTCGCCGAGCGCATCGTCTACAACGCGTTCGACCGGGTCGAGACCCGCCTCAAGAAGGAGCCCGTCGAGGTGTTCCACGAGGCGCTCGACAACATCAAGCCGTCGGTCGAGGTCCGCTCGCGCCGCGTCGGCGGTGCGACCTACCAGGTCCCCGTCGAAGTCCGCCCCGAGCGCCGCGAGGCGCTGGCGATCCGCTGGCTGATCGATGCCAGCGCGAAGCGCAACGAGAACACCATGGAAGAGCGCCTGGCCGGCGAGCTGCTCGACGCAGTGAACGGCCGCGGCACCGCGGTGAAGAAGCGCGAAGACACTCACAAGATGGCCGACGCGAACAAGGCGTTCAGCCACTACCGCTGGTAAGCGGGAAGGAGTCCAGACATGGCACGCGACTATCCTCTGCAGCGCTACCGCAACTTCGGCATCATGGCCCACATCGATGCCGGCAAGACCACCACGACCGAGCGGATCCTCTTCTACACCGGCAAGTCCCACAAGATCGGCGAAGTCCATGACGGCGCCGCGACCATGGACTGGATGGAGCAGGAGCAGGAACGCGGCATCACGATCACGTCCGCGGCGACGACCACTTTCTGGCAGCGCCAGGAAGATCCGACCGCCGAGGGCACTTCGGATACCAAGTACCGCTTCAACATCATCGACACGCCCGGCCACGTCGACTTCACCATCGAAGTCGAGCGTTCGCTGGCCGTGCTCGACGGTGCGATCTGCCTTCTCGACGCCAACGCCGGCGTCGAGCCGCAGACCGAGACCGTCTGGCGTCAGGCCGACCGCTACAAGGTCCCGCGCATCGTCTTCGTCAACAAGATGGACAAGATCGGCGCCGACTTCTTCAACTGCGTGAAGATGATCAAGGACCGCACCGGGGCGACCCCGGTCCCGATCGCGCTGCCGATCGGCGCCGAGGACAACCTCGAAGGCATCGTCGACCTGATCAAGATGGAAGAGTGGGTCTGGAAGGGTGAAGACCTGGGCGCGTCCTGGGTCCGTCAGCCGATCCGTGCCGAGCTTCAGGACGTCGCCGCCGAGTGGCGCGCCACGCTCATCGAGAATGCCGTCGAGCAGGACGATGCCGCGATGGAGGCCTATCTCGAGGGCGAAGAGCCCGACGAGCCGACCCTGCGCCAGCTGATCCGCAAGGGCACGCTGTCGCTCGCCTTCGTGCCGGTGGCCGCTGGTTCCGCGTTCAAGAACAAGGGCGTGCAGCCCCTGCTGAACGCCGTCATCGACTTCCTGCCCTCGCCGCTCGACGTGCCCGCCTATATGGGCTTCTCGCCGGACGACGAGACCGAGACCCGCAACATCCCGCGTCATGCCGACGATTCCGAGCCCTTCTCGGGCCTGGCGTTCAAGATCATGAACGACCCCTTCGTCGGTTCGCTGACCTTCACCCGCATCTATTCGGGCGTGGTGAAGAAGGGCGACACCATGATGAACTCGACCAAGGGCAAGCGCGAGCGTGTCGGTCGGATGATGATGATGCACGCCATCAACCGCGAAGAGATCGAGGAAGCCTTTGCCGGCGACATCATCGCGCTCGCGGGCCTCAAGGAGACCACCACTGGCGACACCCTGTGTGATCCCCAGAACCAGGTCGTCCTCGAGACCATGACCTTCCCCGATCCGGTCATCGAGATCGCGGTCGAGCCGAAGACCAAGGCCGACCAGGAGAAGATGTCCGCCGGTCTCCAGCGGCTTGCCGCCGAGGACCCGTCCTTCCGCGTCGAGACCGACCTCGAGTCGGGCCAGACGATCATGAAGGGCATGGGCGAACTCCACCTCGACATCCTGGTCGACCGCCTCAAGCGGGAGTTCAAGGTCGAGGCGAACATCGGCGCGCCGCAAGTGGCTTACCGCGAGACCATCGGTCACGCCGTGGAGCACACCTACACCCACAAGAAGCAGTCGGGTGGTTCGGGCCAGTTCGCCGAGGTGAAGCTCAACATCATGCCGACCGAGCCGGGCGAGGGCTACTCGTTCGAGTCGAAGATCGTCGGCGGCGCGGTGCCCAAGGAATACATCCCGGGCGTCGAGAAGGGCATCAAGTCGGTGATGGACTCCGGTCCGCTCGCGGGCTTCCCGGTGATCGACTTCAAGGTCGAGCTGCTGGACGGCAAGTTCCACGACGTCGACTCGTCGGTGCTCGCCTTCGAGATCGCCTCGCGGATGTGCATGCGTGAAGGTCTGCGCAAGGCCGGCGCCAAGCTGCTCGAGCCGATGATGAAGGTCGAGGTGCTGACGCCCGAGGAGTACACCGGTGGCGTCATCGGCGACCTGACCTCGCGTCGGGGCCAGGTGCAGGGGCAGGACACGCGCGGCAACGCCAACGTGATCAACGCCTTCGTGCCGCTCGCCAACATGTTCGGCTACATCAACACGCTGCGGTCGATGACCTCGGGACGTGCCCAGTTCTCGATGATCTTCGATCACTACGAGCCGGTGCCGCAGAACATCTCGGAAGAGATCCAGAAGAAGTACGCGTGACGGTCGGCGGGGCTCCCGGGCCCCGCCATCACGACGCCTGACAATTTGAAGGAGCCAATCATGGCCAAGGCAAAATTCGAACGCACCAAACCGCACGTGAACATCGGGACCATCGGTCACGTGGACCACGGCAAGACGACGCTGACGGCGGCGATCACCAAGTATTTCGGTGACTTCCGCGCCTACGACCAGATCGACGGCGCGCCGGAGGAGAAGGCCCGCGGGATCACCATCTCGACCGCGCATGTCGAGTACGAGACCGAGACGCGGCACTACGCCCACGTCGACTGCCCCGGCCACGCCGACTACGTGAAGAACATGATCACCGGCGCGGCGCAGATGGACGGCGCGATCCTGGTGGTGAACGCCGCCGACGGCCCGATGCCGCAGACCCGCGAGCACATCCTGCTCGGTCGCCAGGTGGGCATCCCCTACATGGTCGTCTACATGAACAAGGTCGACCAGGTGGATGACGAGGAGCTGCTCGAGCTCGTCGAGATGGAAATCCGCGAGCTGCTGTCGTCCTACGACTACCCGGGCGACGACATCCCGATCATCAAGGGCTCGGCGCTCGCCGCCATGGAAGGCCGCGACGAGGAGATCGGCGAGAACTCGATCAAGGCGCTGCTGAAGGCGGTCGACGAGTACATCCCGACCCCGGCGCGCGCCGTCGACCTGCCGTTCCTGATGCCGATCGAGGACGTGTTCTCGATCTCCGGCCGCGGCACCGTGGTGACCGGCCGCGTCGAGCGTGGCGTGATCAATGTCGGCGACGAGATCGAGATCGTCGGCATCCGCGACACCAAGAAGTCGACCTGCACCGGCGTCGAGATGTTCCGCAAGCTGCTCGACCGCGGCGAGGCGGGCGACAACGTCGGCGTGCTGCTGCGCGGCATCGACCGTGACGGCGTCGAGCGCGGCCAGGTGCTGTGCAAGCCCAAGTCGGTGGCGCCGCACACCAAGTTCGAGGCCGAGGCCTACATCCTCACCAAGGAAGAGGGCGGCCGCCACACCCCGTTCTTCGCGAACTACCGCCCGCAGTTCTACTTCCGGACCACCGACGTCACCGGCACCGTCGTCCTCCCCGAGGGCACCGAGATGGTGATGCCCGGCGACAACCTGAAGTTCAACGTCGAGCTGATCGCGCCGATCGCCATGGAAGACGGCCTGCGCTTCGCCATCCGCGAAGGCGGCCGCACCGTCGGCGCCGGCGTCGTGTCGAAAATCATCGAGTAAGGACGCCCCTTACCGGGACGTCGCCGCGGGGCGGGTGTTTCGCCCGCCCCGCACCACTTTTCCGACGGGTTCGACGTGGACCGGCAATTCCGCCCGGCCGACCTCTCAACCCGAACCCTTGAAGGGGAACAACATGGCCGCCCAAAGCCAGAATATCCGTATCCGGCTCAAGGCTTTCGACTACCGCGTGCTGGATGCCAGCACCGCGGAGATCGTCAGCACCGCCAAGCGCACCGGCGCCTCGGTCCGCGGGCCGATCCCGCTGCCCAACAAGATCGAGAAGTTCACGGTGCTCCGTGGACCGCACATCGACAAGAAATCCCGTGACCAGTTCGAGATCCGCACCCACAAGCGGCTGCTCGACATCGTCGATCCGACCCCGCAGACCGTGGACGCGCTGATGAAGCTCGACCTGGCCGCCGGCGTCGACGTCGAAATCAAGGTCTGAGGGGGGTAACGATGTTGCGTTCCGGAATCATCGCCAAGAAGGTGGGCATGACCCGCCTGTTCCTCGAGGACGGCAAGCAGGTCCCGGTGACCGTGCTCCAGCTCGACAACCTGCAGGTCGTGGCGCAGCGCACGATCGAGCGTGACGGCTATACCGCCGTTCAGCTGGGTGCCGGCACCGCCAAGGCCAAGCGCGTCAGCGCGCCGATGCGCGGCCACTTCGCCGCCGCCAAGGTCGAGCCCAAGCGCAAGGTCGCCGAGTTCCGCGTCGCCCCCGAGAACCTGATCGAGGTGGGCGAGGAAATCATCGCCGCGCACTACTTCGAAGGCCAGTTCGTCGACGTATCGGGCGTCTCCATCGGTAAGGGTTTTGCCGGTGCGATGAAGCGCCACAACTTCGGCGGTCTGCGCGCGTCCCACGGCGTGTCCGTGTCGCACCGTTCGCACGGTTCGACCGGTCAGTGTCAGGACCCGGGCAAGGTCTTCAAGGGCAAGAAGATGGCCGGTCACATGGGCGCCGCCCGCGTGACCACCCAGAACCTCCAGGTCGTCAAGACCGACGCCGAGCGTGGCCTGATCATGGTCAAGGGCGCGGTGCCGGGCGGCAAGGGTGGCTGGGTCACGGTCAAGGACGCCGTGAAGAAGCCGCTGGCCGAGCACGTGGTCTTCCCGGCCGCGCTGAAGAGCCATGCCGACGAAGCCAAGCGTCTCGCCGACGAGGCCGCCGCCGAGGCCGCGGCTGCCGAGGAAGCCGCCGCCAAGGCCGCTGCCGAGGCCGAGCAGGCCGCGATCGACACCGCTGAGAAGGGTGAGAACAATGAAGGCTGAAGCGATCAAGCTGGACGGCGCCTCCGCGGGCTCCGTCGATCTCGACGACGCGATCTTCGGTCTCGAGCCGCGCGCCGACATCCTGCACCGCGTCGTGCGCTGGCAGCGTGCGCGTACCCAGCAGGGTACGCACTCGACGCTGGGCCGCTCCGAGGTCAGCTACTCGACCAAGAAGATCTACCGCCAGAAGGGCACCGGTGGCGCACGTCACGGCTCCAAGGGCGCGCCGATCTTCCGGCACGGTGGCACCTACAAGGGCCCGACGCCGCGCAGCCACGAGCACGACCTGACCAAGAAGTTCCGCAAGCTCGGCCTCAAGCACGCCCTCTCGGCGAAGGTGAAGGCCGGTGAGCTGGTGGTTCTCGACAGCATCGAGACCGAGGGCAAGACCTCGGTGCTCGCCAAGCAGGTCGCCAACCTCGGCTGGAAGCGGGCGCTGGTCATCGACGCCGCGGCGATCAACGAGGGCTTCGCCCAGGCCGCGCGCAACATCGCCAACCTGGACGTGCTCCCCTCGATGGGCGCCAACGTCTACGACATCCTCCGCAGTGACACGCTGGTGCTCACCAAGGCGGCTGTCGAAGCTCTGGAGGCTCGCCTGAAATGAGCGCGAAACCCGAACATTACGACGTGATCCGCAAGCCGGTCATCACCGAGAAGGCGACCCTGGCCTCCGAGGCCAACGCGGTGGTCTTCGAGGTGGCGATCGACGCCAACAAGCCGCAGATCAAGGAAGCCGTCGAGGCCCTGTTCCAGGTCAAGGTGAAGGCGGTCAACACCGTCGTCACCAAGGGCAAGGTCAAGCGGTTCCGCGGCACGCTGGGCACCCGCAAGGACGTCAAGAAGGCCTATGTGACCCTCGAAGAGGGCAACAGCATTGACGTCTCGACCGGTCTCTAATAGGTGACCCCATCGGCGCGGCCCCGGATTCGTCCGGGGCCGCTCCTTTTGACAACCGGGGGACCTTCGGGGCCCTTTGAATCGGGGACCTTCGGGGCCCTTCAACGACCGGGCCCTGGTGGCCCGCAAAGCAACGGAAGACACAAAGCATGGCACTCAAGTCGTACAAGCCGACGACGCCGGGCCAGCGCGGGCTGGTGCTGATCGACCGTTCGGAGCTTTGGAAAGGACGCCCCGTCAAGGCCCTCACCGAGGGTCTGAGCAAGTCGGGCGGCCGGAACAACACCGGACGGATCACGATGCGTCGTCGTGGTGGTGGTGCGAAGCGCCTCTACCGGATCGTCGATTTCAAGCGCAACAAGTTCGACATGCAGGCGGTCATCGCCCGCATCGAATACGACCCCAACCGTACCGCCTTCATCGCGCTGATCCAGTACGAGGACGGCGAGCAGGCCTACATCCTGGCGCCGCAGCGCGTCTCGATCGGTGACAAGGTCGTGGCCGGCGCCAAGGTCGACATCAAGCCCGGCAACGCGATGCCCTTCTCGGGCATGCCGATCGGCACGATCGTCCACAACATCGAGATGAAGCCCGGCAAGGGCGGCCAGATCGCACGTTCGGCGGGCACCTACGCCCAGTTCGTCGGTCGCGACGGCGGCTACGCCCAGATCCGTCTGTCCTCGGGCGAGCTGCGGCTCGTGCGCCAGGAATGCATGGCGACGGTCGGTGCGGTCTCGAACGCGGACCACTCGAACCAGAATCTCGGCAAGGCCGGTCGCAACCGCCACTTCGGCAAGCGCCCCGCCGTTCGCGGCGTCGCGATGAACCCGATCGACCACCCGCATGGCGGTGGTGAGGGCCGGACCTCCGGCGGCCGTCACCCGGTGACGCCGTGGGGCAAGCCGACCAAGGGTGCGCGCACCCGTGACAAGAACAAGGCGTCGTCGAAGCTCATCCTTCGTTCGCGCCACGCTCGCAAGAAAGGCCGTTAACACATGGCTCGTTCTGTTTGGAAAGGCCCTTTCGTCGATGCTTACGTGCTCAAGAAAGCCGAAGCGTCGCGCGAGTCCGGCCGCAACGAAGTGATCAAGATCTGGTCGCGCCGTTCGACGATCCTGCCCCAGTTCGTGGGACTGACCTTCGGTGTGTACAACGGTCACAAGCACATCCCCGTCAACGTCAGCGAAGACATGATCGGTCAGAAGTTCGGTGAGTATTCGCCGACCCGCACCTATCACGGTCACGCCGCCGACAAGAAAGCGAAGCGGAAGTAAGCCATGAGCAAGGACAAGAATCCCCGCCGCGTCGCCGATAACGAGGCGATGGCCAAGACCCGGATGCTGCGCACCAGCCCGCAGAAGCTCAACCTCGTTGCCGCGATGATCCGCGGCAAGAAGGTGGAGAAGGCCCTGTCGGACCTGACCTTCTCGAAGAAGCGCATCGCCGGCGACGTCAAGAAGTGCCTGCAATCCGCGATCGCGAACGCCGAGAACAACCACAACCTCGACGTCGACGAGCTGGTCGTCGCCGAGGCCTGGGTCGGCAAGAACCTGATCATGAAGCGCGGCCGTCCGCGGGCCCGTGGCCGGTTCGGCAAGATCGTCAAGCCGTTCTCGGAACTCACCATCAAGGTCCGCCAGGTCGAGGAGCAAGCCTAATGGGTAACAAGGTCAATCCCGTCGGCATGCGGCTTCAGGTCAACCGGACCTGGGACAGCCGCTGGTACGCCGACACCAAGGACTACGGCGATCTTCTTCTCGAAGACCTCAAGATCAAGGACTTCATCAAGAAGGAAGCCAAGCAGGCCGGCATCAGCCGCGTGATCATCGAGCGCCCGCACCGCAAGTGCCGGGTCACGATCCACGCCGCGCGTCCGGGCGTCATCATCGGCAAGAAAGGCGCGGACATCGAGACGCTGCGCAAGAAGCTGTCGAACCTGACGAAGTCCGAGCTGCACCTCAACATCGTCGAGGTCCGCAAGCCCGAGCTCGACGCTGCGCTCGTCGGCGAGTCCATCGCCCAGCAGCTCGAGCGTCGTGTCTCGTTCCGCCGCGCCATGAAGCGCGCGGTGCAGAACGCGATGCGCATGGGTGCCTTGGGCATCCGCGTCAACGTCGCGGGCCGCCTCGGCGGTGCCGAGATCGCGCGGACCGAATGGTACCGTGAGGGCCGCGTGCCGCTGCACACGCTGCGCGCCGACATCGACTACGCGCTGTCCGAAGCCGAGACCCCCTATGGCATCATCGGGATCAAGGTCTGGATCTTCAAAGGCGAGATCATGGAGCATGATCCGCAGGCGCGTGACCGCAAACAGGCCGAGCTGCAGGAAGGCCCCGTGCCTCGCGGCGCCGGCGGCCGCCGGTAAGGGAGGGCTGAGACATGCTTCAACCGAAGCGCACCAAGTTCCGCAAGCAGCACAAGGGCCGCATTCACGGTGAGGCCAAGGGTGGCTTCAACCTGGACTTCGGCGCCTATGGCCTGAAGGCCGTGCAGCCCGAGCGCATCACCGCGCGTCAGATCGAGGCTGCCCGCCGCGCCCTGACCCGTCACATGAAGCGTCAGGGCCGGGTCTGGATCCGGATCTTCCCGGACACGCCCGTGACCTCCAAGCCCACCGAAGTCCGGATGGGTAAGGGTAAGGGTTCGGTCGATTTCTGGGCCGCCAAGGTCAAGCCGGGCCGGGTGATGTTCGAGATCGACGGCGTGAGCGAGGAAATCGCCCGCGAAGCTCTTCGCCTTGCTGCGATGAAGCTGCCGATCAAGACCCGCACCGTGGTTCGCGAGGACTGGTAAGCCGGTCCGGAGCTCCGGCTCCGACGACGACAAAGAGGCCCCCGCCGAGCGCTCGGCGGGGGCTTTCTCGTTCCGCGCCTCTGACCAAAGTGGATGCCTGGTCACAAGCCGCCTTGCCCGAGTGCCATTCTGGTATGATGCCTCATGCTACGAGCGGCGGCGCGGCGCATGCGCCTCGCCGCGAGGAGGCGCCATGTCCGGCATCGATGGAGCGCTGATCCCCGAACGGCTGCGGACCGAGAGGCTGGTGCTGCGGCGACCGGAGCCCTGCGATCTCGAGCCCTATATCGGCTTCTACGCCAGCCCACGCTCGGCGATGGCTCTGGGGCCGCTGGACCGTCCGGAGGCGTTCAAGGCGTTCTGCGTCGAATTGGCACTTTGGGACATCAAGGGGTTCGGCAATTACACATTGCTGCACCACGATGTTCCGATCGGACTGGCCGGCGTCTGGCATCCCGAAGGCTGGGACGAGGCCGAGATCGGCTGGCTTCTCTGGGAGGGCCATGAGGGCAGGGGCTATGCCACCGAGGCGGCCATGGCGGTGCGCGATCTCTTGGAGGATCTGGGCTGGCCGCCCCCGGCCAGCTATATCGATCCCGCCAATCACCGCTCGAAGGCGGTCGCCCGACGGCTGGGTGCGCGCTTCGAGAGACACCATGCCCGCTGGCCCGACACCGAGATATGGCGGCACCGCCACCGCGTGTAGCCCGAACCATGACCCCGGTCCGCGGCTGCGGCGCCCTTGCGGGAGAAAGGGTTTGCATCCTGTGCCCATGTCGTCTAGGGACAGCGCTCATTCACCTAGTCCACCGGAATCAGGGTGACCCTCTCGATGATGAAAGGGGCCTTCCGGTGATGTCGAAAGGAAAGCCCCATGGCGCTCCATGCCAAGGAACTCCGCGACAAGACCGCGGACCAGCTCCGCGAGCAGCTTGTCGATCTGAAGAAAGAAGCGTTCAACCTGCGCTTCCAGCAGGCCACCGGCCAGCTCGAGAACACCGCGCGGATGCGCGTCGTCAAGCGTGACGTCGCCCGTATCCACACCATTCTGAACCAGAAGGCGGCCGCGGCCGCCGGCACGGAGGCCTGAGCCCATGCCCAAACGCATCCTGCAAGGCGTCGTGACCTCGAACCAGAACGCGCAGACCGTCACCGTTTCGGTCGAGCGTCGTTTCACGCATCCGGTTCTGAAGAAGACGATCCGTAAGTCCAAGAAGTACCGGGCTCACGACGAGGCGAACACCTTCAATGTCGGCGATACCGTCCGCATTCAGGAGTGCGCCCCGAAGTCCAAGACCAAGCGCTGGGAAGTGATCGCCGAGTAAGGCGCCTCATCTTCCAGCTTGAACGAAACCCTGGGGAGAAGGCCATCGAGAGCCCCCCAAAGGTCGGGAGAAACCCATGATCCAGATGCAGACCAATCTGGATGTCGCTGACAACTCCGGCGCACGCCGGGTGCAGTGCATCAAGGTCCTCGGCGGTTCGCACCGCCGGTATGCGTCGGTCGGCGACATCATCGTGGTGTCCGTCAAGGAAGCGATCCCCCGTGGCCGCGTGAAGAAAGGTGACGTCCGCAAGGCCGTCGTCGTGCGCACCGCCAAGGAAGTTCGCCGCGAAGACGGCACTTCGATCCGCTTCGACCGCAACGCGGCCGTCATCCTCAACAACAACAACGAGCCGGTCGGCACCCGTATCTTCGGGCCGGTGGTTCGCGAGCTGCGCGCGAAGAACTTCATGAAGATCATCTCGCTCGCGCCGGAGGTGCTGTAATGGCTGCCAAACTCCGCAAAGGTGACAAGGTCGTCGTCCTGACCGGCAAGGACAAGGGCAAGACCGGCGAGATCCAGTCCGTCGACCCGAAGGCCGGCAAGGCCGTGGTCGAGGGCATCAACGTCGCGATCCGCCACGTCAAGCAGAGCCAGACCGACCAGGGTGGCCGCCAGCCCAAGGCGATGCCGATCCAGCTGTCGAACCTGGCCATCGTCGATGCCAACGGCAAAGCCTCCCGCGTCGGCTTCCGCGAGGAAGACGGCAAGAAGGTGCGTTTCGCCAAAACCACCGGGGACGTGATCTGATGCTCGATACCGCGAACTACACCCCGCGTCTCAAGGCGACCTTCGCCGACGAGATCAAGGCCAAGCTCCGCGAAGAGTTCGGCTACAAGAACGACATGCAGATCCCGCGCCTGGACAAGATCGTCCTGAACATCGGTGCCGGGGCCGAGGCCGTCCGCGATTCCAAGAAAGCCAAGTCCGCCCAGGACGATCTTTCGACGATCGCCGGTCAGCGCGCCGTCGTCACCAAGGCCAAGAAGTCGATCGCCGGCTTCCGCGTCCGCGAGGACATGCCGCTCGGTGCGAAGGTGACCCTGCGTGGCGACCGGATGTACGAATTCCTCGATCGCCTGATCACCGTGGCGATGCCCCGGATCCGCGACTTCCGCGGCGTCTCGGGCAAGAGCTTCGACGGCCGTGGCAACTACGCCATGGGCCTGAAGGAGCACATCGTGTTCCCGGAGATCAACTTCGACAAGGTCGATGAGGTCTGGGGCATGGACATCGTCATCTGCACCACCGCGAAGACCGACGCGGAAGCGAAGGCGCTGTTGAAGCATTTCAACATGCCGTTCAACAGCTGATCCGCGGGAGGAAAGAGAGATATGGCCAAGAAATCCATGATCGAACGCGAGAAGAAGCGCGAGCGTCTGGTGGCGCAATATGCCGCCAAGCGCGCCGAGCTCAAGGCGATCGCGAACGACAAAGACAAGCCCGTGGAAGAGCGCTTCAAGGCGAACCTGAAGCTCGCGCAACTGCCGCGCAACAGCTCGCCCACCCGTCTTCACAACCGCTGCCAGCTGACGGGGCGTCCGCACGCCTATTACCGCAAGCTGAAACTCAGCCGGATCATGCTGCGCGAGCTCGGCTCGAACGGGGAAATCCCCGGCATGGTCAAGTCGAGCTGGTAAGGAGGGTCCACAGATGAACGATCCCATCGGTGATATGCTGACCCGCATCCGCAACGCGCAGATGCGTCACAAGTCCACCGTCATCACCCCCGCCTCCAAGCTGCGCGCCTGGGTGCTCGACGTCCTCGCGGACGAGGGCTACATCCGCGGCTACGAGAAGACGACCGGCAAGGACGGGCACCCCGCGCTCGAGATCAGCCTGCGCTACTACGAAGGCGCACCGGTGATCCGCGAGCTCAAGCGCGTGTCCAAGCCCGGCCGCCGCGTCTACATGAGCGTCCAGGACCTCCCGGCTCCGCGTCAGGGTCTCGGCGTCTCGATCGTCTCCACGCCCCGCGGCGTGATGTCGGATGCAAACGCACGCGCAGCCAATGTCGGCGGCGAAGTGCTTTGCACCGTATTCTAAGGAGGGTCCGGAATGTCTCGTATCGGTAAACGCCCGGTCGCTCTGCCCAGCGGCGTGACCGCCAACGTCTCCGGCCAGACGGTCGAGGTGAAGGGCCCCAAGGGGACCCGCAGCTTCACCGCCACCGACGACGTCACGCTGAAGCTCGAGGACGGCGCGATCTCGGTCACGCCGCGCGGCCTGTCCAAGCGCGCCCGTCAGCAGTGGGGCATGTCCCGCTCGATGGTGCAGAACCTCGTCACCGGCGTCTCGGAGGGCTTCAAGAAAGAGCTCGAGATTCAGGGCGTGGGCTACCGCGCGCAGATGCAGGGCAACACCCTGAAGCTGGCGCTCGGCTACAGCCACGACGTGAACTTCGAGGTGCCGCAGGGCGTCACGGTCACGGCGCCCAAGCAGACCGAGATCGTGGTCGAGGGTATCGACCAGCAGCAGGTTGGCCAGGTTGCGGCGAACATTCGCGAGTGGCGTGCGCCCGAGCCCTACAAGGGCAAGGGTATCCGCTACAAGGGCGAGTTCATCTTCCGCAAGGAAGGCAAGAAGAAGTAAGGACGCGAAAAATGGCAAACAGCAAACGGGAACTGTTCCTGAAGCGCCGTCAGCGCGTCCGGAGCAAGCTGCGCAAGGTGAATGCGGGGCGGCCGCGCCTCTCCGTGCACCGCAGCAACAAGAACATCAGCGTGCAGCTGATCGACGACGTCAACGGCGTCACTCTCGCCTCGGCCTCCTCGCTCGAGAAGGATCTGGGCATCGTCGGGAAGAACAACGTCGAGGCGGCCGCGAAGGTCGGTGCGGCGATCGCAGAGCGTGCGAAGGCGGCCGGCGTGTCCGAAGCCTATTTCGACCGCGGCGGCTTCCTGTTCCACGGCAAGGTCAAGGCGCTCGCTGATGCGGCCCGTGACGCCGGCCTGAAGATCTGAGGAGACGTAACATGGCAGAACGTGACAACCGTCGCCGCGACCGCGACGAGAACCCGGAATTCGCCGATCGTCTCGTGGCGATCAACCGGGTCTCGAAGACCGTCAAGGGCGGCAAGCGCTTCGGCTTCGCGGCGCTCGTCGTCGTCGGTGACCAGAAGGGCCGCGTCGGCTTCGGCAAGGGCAAGGCCAAGGAGGTCCCCGAGGCCATCCGCAAGGCCACCGAGCAGGCGCGCCGCAACCTGATCCGCGTGCCGCTGCGCGAGGGTCGGACCCTGCACCACGACATGGAAGGCCGCCACGGCGCCGGCCGCGTCGTGATGCGTGCCGCTCCGGCGGGTACCGGCATCATCGCCGGCGGCCCGATGCGTGCGGTGTTCGAGATGCTGGGCCTGCAGGACGTCGTGTCCAAGTCGCTCGGCTCGCAGAACCCGTACAACATGATCCGCGCCACGCTGGACGGCCTCCGCGCCGAGCAGTCGCCGCGTGCGGTCGCCCAGCGTCGCGGCAAGAAGGTCGCCGACATTCTGCGCAAGCCCGAAGAGGCCGGCGCCGAAGTCGCCGAAGCCTGAGGAGAGCGGACATGGCAACCATCGTCGTCAAGCAGATCGGCTCGCCGATCCGTCGCCCCGCCTCGCAGCGTGCCACGCTGAAGGGCCTTGGACTCAACAAGATGCACCGCACCCGCGAGCTCGAGGACACCCCCTCGGTGCGCGGCATGGTGAACTCGATCCCGCACCTCGTGCAGATCGTCGAAGAGAAAGCCTGAGCCACCGGCTCGGCGCGAATGGAGGGGCGTCGCGGGAAACCGCGGCGCCCCTTTCGCATGGGATCTCCCGCGACTCGGACGGCGCTGCTATGATTGCGTCAGGTTCGCGGCCGCGCGGCGGTCCGGCCCGGCCTCGATCCCGCCCCGCGTGGGCGGGCGGTTCCCAGCAGGGGAGGCGGCCATGATCGACTGGTCCATCGAGGGCAGTTCCTTCGGAAACTGCAATTGCGGCTATGGCTGCCCGTGCCAGTTCGAGGATCTGCCCAGCCATGGCCATTGCAGGGGCTTCGAGGCGCTCAGCATCGACACCGGCCATTTCGGCGACATCCGTCTCGACGGGCTGAGGATCGCGCTGCTCTACGCATGGCCCGGTCCGATCTTCGAAGGGGGCGGGGAGTTGCAGGCGGTGATCGACGAGCGCGCGGCGGCCGACCAGCGCGACGCGCTCGAACGCGTGCTGCATGGCGAGGAGACCGAGGAGGCGGCCACCCACTGGTGGGTGTTCCGGGCCATGTCGGACCTCCTCCACCCAACGCTGTATCGGCCGATCGATCTCGACCTCGACATCGAGGCCCGCCGCGCCCGGCTCTCGATCCCCGGGGTGCTCACCGGCGAGGGTCGGCCGATCCGGCCGCCGCATTCGGATGGCGAGCATCGGGTGCGGATCCAGATCCCCGGCGGCATCGAGTTCGAGCTGGCCGAGATCGGCAGCGCCACGTCGCGCAGCGGCGCCGACAGCGCCATCGCGCTGGACCTCTCCGACAGCTATGGGCAGTTCAACCGGCTGCATCACAGCGGTCAGGGCGTCGTCCATGCCTGAAACGGCGCCCGCCACATTGGCGGGACTGCTGCGGCGCGACCGTGGGCTCTGCATCGTTCTAGTGGCGGCGATCTGCCTTTTGGCATGGGCCTACACGCTGGCGGGGGGTGGCGTGATGCCGCGCGACGGCATGATGCCCGGGCACGGGGACGAGGCGGCCCCGGCTGGCTTCGACCGGTCCCTAAGTCATGGCTTGGCGATGATCGTCATGTGGTGGGTGATGATGGTGGCGATGATGCTGCCCTCGGCCACGCCCGTGATCCTGCTCGTGGCCGCGCTGAACCGGCGCGCCAGCGGCACCGCGCCTTTCCCTGCGACGGCAATCTTCGTGGCGGGCTACCTGCTGGTCTGGTTCGGCTTCAGCCTCGCTGCGACGGTGGCGCAGTTCCTGCTGTCGCGGGCCGGGCTGCTGACAGCAGGTATGGCGAGCGCCAGCGACGGGTTGTCCGGCCCGTTGCTGCTGGCCGCCGGGATCTGGCAACTCAGCCCTGCCAAGGCGGCTTGCCTGCGGCATTGCCGATCCCCGGTCGACTGGCTGATCCGGCATCGTGGGCCAGGCTGGCACGGCGCACTGACCGTGGGCCTCGGTCACGGCGGGTACTGCCTTGGCTGCTGCTGGGCGCTGATGCTGCTGCTTTTCGTGGGCGGAGTGATGAGCCCGCTCTGGATCGCCGGTCTGGCACTGCTGGTGCTGCTCGAAAAGCTGGCTCCCGGCGGAGCGGCATGGCGGCGGATCACCGGTGCGCTGCTACTGGTGTCCGGGGGACTCGTGCTCCTGCCATAGGGCAGGGCGCTTGAAACCCGGGCCCGAGGGTCGTATACGCCGCCGGTGCCCCTTTGCGGGCCGAATCCCATTCGTCACGCCGTGTTTGCTCCATCCGTCGCTGGGGGGCAGTTCCGGCATCAAGGAGAAGCGACATGAAACTCAACGAACTGCGCGACAATCCGGGCGCGACCAAGAAAGCCAAGCGCGTCGGCCGTGGTCCGGGCTCCGGCACCGGCAAGATGGGCGGCCGTGGTATCAAGGGTCAGAAATCCCGTTCGGGCGTGGCCATCAAGGGCTACGAGGGCGGCCAGATGCCGCTCTACCAGCGTCTGCCCAAGCGTGGCTTCAACAAGCCGAACCGCCGCGAATACGCCGTCGTCAACCTGGGCCTGATCCAGAAGTTCATCGACGCCGGCAAGATCGACGCCGCTCAGGACATCACCGAGGACGCGCTGGTCGCGTCGGGCCTGATCCGTCGCAAGCGCGATGGCATCCGCGTCCTGTCGAAGGGCGAGTTCACCTCCAAGGCCAACATCGCCGTCACCGGTGCGTCCAAGGGCGCGATCGAGGCGGTCGAGAAGGCGGGCGGCAAGCTCACCGTCACCGCGCCGGCGGCCGCCGCCGAATAATCGGTGGCCGGGGGGCCTTGCGCTCCCCGCCCCCGTCACCGACTGTTCCCGCGCCGCCGACCGGAAGACCCCGGTCCGGCGGCGCTGACATGACAAGAGAGCCCCGATGGCATCAGCAGCAGAACAGATGGCCGCCAACATGAGCTGGGGGGCCTTCGGCAAGGCCACCGAGCTCCGTCAGCGGATCCTCTTCACGATCGGTCTCCTGATCGTCTACCGGCTCGGCACCTTCATCCCCGTGCCGGGGATCGACGGCGCCGCGCTGCGCAATTTCATGGAAGGCGCGGCCTCCGGCATCGGCGGCATCCTGTCGATGTTCACCGGCGGCGCGCTGAGCCGGATGGGCATCTTCGCCCTCGGCATCATGCCCTACATCTCCGCCTCGATCATCGTGCAGCTCATGGCCTCGATGTACGAGCCGCTCAAGCAGCTCAAGAAAGAGGGCGAGCAGGGGCGCAAGAAGATCAACCAGTACACCCGCTACTTCACCGTGGTGCTGGCGACCTTCCAGGCCTACGGCCTTGCCGTCTCGCTCGAGGCGGGCGACCTCGTCACCGATCCGGGCCTGTTCTTCCGTGCCTCGACGATGATCACCCTCGTCGGCGGCACCATGTTCCTGATGTGGCTGGGCGAGCAGATCACCGCGCGCGGCATCGGCAACGGCATCTCGCTGATCATCTTCGTCGGCATCATCGCCGAGATTCCGGCAGCGCTGGCACAGTTCCTGAGCCAGGGCCGCTCCGGCGCGATCTCCCCCGCGGTGATCCTTCTGGTGATCGCCATGGTGATCGGGGTGCTGACCTTCGTGGTGTTCATGGAGCGATCCCTGCGCAAGATCCACATCCAGTACCCGCGCCGCCAGGTCGGCATGAAGGTCTATGATGGCGGCTCCTCGCACCTGCCGATCAAGGTGAACCCGGCCGGCGTGATCCCGGCGATCTTCGCCTCGGCGCTGCTCTTGCTGCCGACCACGCTCTCGACCTTCTCGGGCGGCTCCACCGGCCCGGTCATGTCGACGATCCTTGCCTATTTCGGGCCGGGCCAGCCGCTCTACCTGATCTTCTTCGCGGCGATGATCATCTTCTTCACCTACTTCTATACCCGCGAAGTGGCGTTCAAGACCGATGACGTGGCCGACAACCTGAAGAACCAGAACGGCTTCATCCCCGGCATCCGGCCCGGCAAGCGGACCTCGGAATACCTGGAGTACGTGTTGAACCGGATTCTGGTGCTGGGCTCGGCCTATCTCGCCCTCGTGGCGCTGCTGCCCGAGATCCTGCGCAGCCAGCTGGCGATCCCGTTCTACTTCGGTGGCACCTCGATCCTGATCATCGTCTCGGTCGGCATGGACACGATCCAGCAGGTCCAAAGCCATCTGCTCGCGCATCAGTACGAGGGGCTGATCGAGAAATCGCAGCTGCGCGGCCGGCGCGGTGGCAAGACGAACAAGACCAAGGCGAGGGGGCCAGCACGTCGATGATCAACATCATTCTTCTGGGGCCGCCGGGCGCGGGCAAGGGCACGCAGGCCAAGCGTCTGGTCGAAGAGCGTGGCATGGTGCAGCTCTCGACCGGTGACATGCTGCGCGAGGCGCGTTCCTCCGGCACCGAGATGGGCCAGCGCGTCGCCGCCGTCATGGATCGCGGCGAGCTGGTGACCGACGAGATCGTCATCGGGCTGATCCGCGAGAAACTGACCTCCGGCGGCGCCTCGGGCGGCTACATCTTCGACGGCTTCCCGCGCACCCTTGCGCAGGCCGATGCGCTCGGCGCGCTGCTGGCGGAACTGGGACAGAAGCTCGACCACGTGATCGAGATGCGGGTCGATGACGAGGTGCTGGTTTCGCGCATCACCGGTCGTTCTACCTGTGGCAATTGCGGTGAGGTCTATCACGACGTGACCCGCCCGGTGCCGGCGGACGGCGTCTGCGTCAATTGCGGCTCGACCGAGATCAAGCGCCGTGCCGACGACAACGAGGAGGCGCTGCGCACCCGGCTTCTGGCCTATTACAAGCAGACCTCGCCGCTGATCGGCTACTACCATGCCAAGGGCCAGCTCGAGAGCGTAAACGGTCTGGCCGCGATCGAGGAGGTTTCGGCCGAGATCGCCGGTCTTCTGGGGCAGCAGACCCAGGACGCCTGAGGCCGGTTCCGGCCAGCCCCGGGGCAGGGGGCTTGACCCTCTGCCCGGCAGCCCATAGACAGCCCCATCCCGAAAGGGAATCATTTCGCGCGAATTGTCGGGTCGCTCCCGGATCCGCGCGGATCACCTCGCAGGATGCGGCCCGGATCTTCCGGGCCTCAGTTGTGAAAAAAGGCTCCGGCATCACGGAGCCGCAACGAAAGGACGCTAAACGTGGCACGTATTGCCGGCGTGAACATCCCGACCGCGAAGCGGGTTCCGATCGCCCTCACCTATATCACCGGCATCGGTGACACCACCGCCCGCCAGATCTGCGAAGCCGTCGGCATCGACGTGACCCGCCGGGTCAACGATCTCTCCGACGCCGAGGTTCTGGCGATCCGCGAGCACATCGACGCCAACCTCACCGTGGAAGGCGACCTGCGTCGCGAAACCACGATGAACATCAAGCGCCTGATGGATCTCGGCTGCTACCGTGGCCTGCGCCACCGTCGCAACCTGCCGGTCCGCGGCCAGCGTACCCACACCAATGCTCGCACCCGCAAAGGCCCCGCAAAGGCCATTGCCGGCAAGAAGAAATAAGGGGACGCATCCATGGCACGTGATACCCGTCGCGGAGGCAAGAAGAAGGTCTCCAAGAACATCGCCGCAGGCGTGGCGCATGTGAACAGCTCGTTCAACAACACCAAGATCCTGATCTCGGACGTGCAGGGCAACGCGATCTCCTGGTCGTCCGCCGGCACCATGGGCTTCAAGGGCTCGCGCAAGTCGACCCCCTACGCCGCCCAGCTCGCCGCCGAAGACGCGGGCCGCAAGGCGCAGGAACACGGCGTGAAGACGCTGGAAGTCGAAGTGCAGGGCCCCGGTTCGGGCCGCGAGAGCGCGCTGCGCGCCCTGGCTGCCGTCGGCTTCAACATCACGTCGATCCGCGACGTGACGCCGATCGCCCATAACGGCTGCCGCCCGCCGAAGCGCCGCCGCGTCTGAGGCAATACCACTTGTTCGGGGCCGCGCCTGTCTGCGCGGCCCCGATCCGTCATTTTGAAACCTCGGGCGTCCGGCTCTTCGGGACCATGGAGCACGGACAGGAATGGAGGGACGCATGATCCACAAGAATTGGGCCGAGCTGATCAAGCCGACGCAGCTCGACGTCAAGCCGGGCAACGATCCGGCACGGCAGGCCACCGTGGTCGCCGAGCCGCTCGAGCGCGGCTTCGGCCTGACGCTCGGCAACGCGCTGCGCCGCGTGCTGATGTCGTCGCTCCAGGGTGCGGCCATCACCTCCGTTCAGATCGACAACGTGCTGCACGAGTTCTCCTCGATCTCGGGCGTCCGCGAGGACGTGACCGACGTGGTGCTGAACCTCAAGGGCGTCGCGATCCGCATGGAAGTCGAGGGCCCCAAGCGCCTCTCCGTCCAGGCGACCGGCCCGGGCGTCGTCACCGCCGGTGACATCTCCGAATCCGCGGGCATCGAGATCCTCAACAAGGATCACGTGCTGTGCCACCTCGACGACGGCGCCAACCTCTACATGGAGCTGACCGTCAACACCGGTAAGGGCTACGTCGCGGCCGACCGCAACAAGCCCGAGGACGCGCCGATCGGCATGATCGCCATCGACGCGATCTACTCGCCGGTCAAGAAGGTGTCCTACGACGTGCAGCCGACCCGCGAGGGGCAGGTGCTCGACTATGACAAGCTGACCATGAAGGTCGAGACCGACGGCTCGCTGACCCCGGATGACGCCGTGGCCTATGCCGCCCGCATCCTGCAGGACCAGCTGTCGATCTTCGTCAACTTCGACGAGCCGGAATCGGCCTCGGCCGGCGCGCTCGACGACGGTCTCGAGTTCAACCCGCTGCTGCTCAAGAAGGTCGACGAGCTCGAGCTGTCGGTGCGTTCGGCGAACTGTCTGAAGAACGACAACATCGTCTATATCGGCGACCTGATCCAGAAGACCGAAGCCGAGATGCTCCGCACCCCGAACTTCGGCCGCAAGTCCCTGAACGAGATCAAGGAGGTGCTCTCGGGCATGGGCCTGCATCTCGGCATGGACGTCGAGGACTGGCCGCCGGACAACATCGAAGATCTGGCCAAGAAGTTCGAAGACCAGTTCTGAGACTCGTAGGGGAGGGGAAACCCTCCCCGCACCCGGGCATCCCGCCCCAAGGAGAGCGGTCGACACGCATCGACCGCCGGACAAAGCAAAACGCTAAAGGAGATACCCAATGCGTCATGGAAGTGGCTACCGCCGCCTGAACCGTACCCACGAGCACCGCAAGGCGCTCTTCGCCAACCTCGCCGGCTCGCTGATCGAGCACGAGCAGATCAAGACCACGCTGCCCAAGGCGAAGGACCTGCGTCGCGTGATCGAGAAGCTCGTCACGTTGGGCAAGCGCGGTGACCTGCACGCCCGCCGTCAGGCCGCGGCGCAGCTCAAGCAGGACGCCCACGTCGCCAAGCTGTTCGAGGTCCTCGGGCCGCGCTACGCCGAGCGTCAGGGTGGCTATGTCCGCGTGCTGAAGGCCGGCTTCCGCTATGGCGACATGGCGCCGATGGCGATCATCGAATTCGTCGATCGCGACGTCGACGCCAAGGGCGCGGCCGACCGCGCCCGGCTCGAGGCCGAAGACGCCGCGGCCGAGTGATCGCGCCACGGTAGTGATATGGAAACGCCTCGCCCCGCAAAGGGCGAGGCGTTTTCGATTCTGCCGTCACGTCATGGGCTTGGGCGCGGAATGGCGCCGTATCCAAGGCATAGATGCCTGTTATCCTTTAAATATATCAGCTGATCAGGGCGCCATGTCTCTCAGAGCCGGAATCGACATCCAGACGCGCAAGCTCGAGGCCCTTGCTCCAGGGGGGTTCTTCTTCGCTTTGCATATCCGTTTCGCGCTGCCGCTTTTGAGCCACCAGACCTATCCCGAGGCCTGGACCGAGCGCTATACCGAGGAAGCCTACGCGCTGCGCGATCCGGTGATCGCCTGGGGCTTCAGCACCACTGGGCGCTGCCGCTGGAGCGAGATCGAGATCCCCGATCCCTTCGACATCTTCGGACAGGCGCGCAGCTTCGGCATGGTCTATGGCTTCGCTGTGTCCTGCGGCCCGATGAAGTCGCGGACGATTGCCTCGGCCAGCCGCGCGGATCGCGAATTCACCGATGACGAGATGGCCGAGTTCGAGCGGCTGATCATCCAGTTGCACAAGATCACCGAGCCACCCACCGCGCTCAGCAAGGCGCAGGTCGAGGCGCTGCGCTGCGTCGCCGAGGGGGATCGCTATGCCGCCGCCGCGGCCAAGCTCGGGATTTCCGAGAGCGCGCTGAAGGCGCGTCTCGCCTCGGCGCGCTCGACGCTTCTCGCGCGGACCACCACCGAAGCCGTGCAGCGGGCGCGGGATTACCGCCTGCTCTGAGGATCGGCTATTCCCTGCCTACCTCCCCCAAGATTTCGGTAGCGATACCAAATCCCTTGGCAGTTATCCACAGGCGTACTAGATTTGGGGCATGGCCGATCTGTTCGACAACCTGCCCGACATCCAGCAGGAGCGCGCTCCGGCGGCTGCGCCCGAACCGTCGGGGCACCGGCCGCTGGCCGACAGGCTGCGACCGCGCAGCCTCGGTGACGTCATCGGGCAGGAGCAGGTGCTGGGGCCCGAGGCCCCTCTGGGCGCCATGCTCGCCGCCAAATCGCTTTCCTCGCTGATCCTCTGGGGCCCGCCGGGCGTCGGCAAGACCACCATTGCGCGGCTTCTGGCGGACGCCACCGACCTCGCCTTCGTGCAGGTCAGCGCGATCTTCACGGGCGTGGCCGATCTCAAGAAGGTGTTCGAGGCGGCCAAGCTTCGGCGCGGCCAGGGGCGCGGCACGCTGCTTTTCGTCGACGAGATCCACCGCTTCAACAAGGCGCAGCAGGACGGTTTCCTGCCGCATATGGAAGATGGCACCATCCTCCTCGTCGGCGCCACCACCGAGAACCCCTCGTTCGAACTGAACGCGGCGCTCCTGAGCCGGGCGCAGGTGCTGGTGCTGACCCGGCTCGACCTCGCCGATCTCGAACGCCTTGCCCAGCGCGCGGAAAAGGAGCTGGGCCGATCGCTGCCGCTCGACGGAGCGGCGCGCGAAGCGCTGCTCGAAATGGCGGACGGCGATGGCCGGGCGCTGTTGAACCTGATCGAGCAGGTGGCGGCGTGGAAGACCGAGACGCGGCTCGGGGTCGAGGCGCTGACCACCCGGTTGATGAAGCGCGCCGCGAAATACGACAAGTCCGGGGACGAGCACTACAACCTCATCTCGGCGCTGCACAAATCCGTGCGCGGTTCCGATCCGGATGCCGCGCTCTACTGGCTGGCGCGGATGCTGACCGGTGGCGAGGACCCGCGCTATCTCGCGCGGCGCATCACCCGCATGGCGGTCGAGGACATCGGACTTGCCGACCCGCAGGCGCAGACGATCTGCCTGCATGCATGGGAGACCTATGAGCGGCTTGGCTCGCCCGAGGGCGATCTGGCGCTGGGGCAGGCGGTGATCTACCTCGCGCTCGCGCCGAAATCCAATGCCGGCTACGCCGCCTTCAAGGCGGCCATGGCCGAGGCGCGCAAGACAGGCTCCGAGCCGCCGCCCAAGCATATCCTCAATGCCCCCACCCGTCTCATGAAGGAACAGGGCTATGGCAAGGGCTACGACTACGACCACGACGCCGAGGATGCCTTCTCGGGGCAGAACTACTTCCCCGAGACCATGAAGCGCCCGGTCTACTACACCCCCGTGGATCGCGGCCATGAGCGCGAACTCCGCAAGCGGGTCGAGTTCTTCTCCGGCCTGCGCGAGAAGCGCAGGCGGGGCGAAGGGCGGTAGCCCGGCAGGGGGGGGGGCGCTGCCCCCGGCCGGCGGCCTCCCCCGGCGTATTTGGGAAAGATGAACAGGGGCGGCGCTTGACAAGCCGGGCCGGCACAACCACACCCCGCCGGTGAGGACAGCC
>NZ_JAPWGO010000001.1:203400-248400 GCF_027213785.1 Limimaricola sp. G21655-S1
CCCCCCCCCCCCCCCCCCCCCCCCCCCCCCCCCCCCCCCCCCCCCCCCCCCCCCCCCCCCGCGCCGCCCCCCCCCCCCGCCCCCCCCCCCCCCCCCCCGCGGGGGCCCCGGGGCCCCCCCCCGCCCGGGGGGGGGGGCGCTGCCCCCGGCCTGCGGCCTCCCCCGGCGTATTTGGGAAAGATGAACAGGGGCGGCGCTTGACAAGCCGGGCCGGCACAACGACACCGCGCGGATGATGACATCCCTTGCATTGGTGGCCTTCGGTGGCGCCGCGGGCGCGAGCCTGCGATTTCTCGTGGGGCAGGCCGTGGCCTTTCCCATGGGCACGGTCGCCGTGAACGTCGCGGGCAGCTTCGCGATCGGCGCGCTGTTCGTGTGGCTTGCGGGTCGCGGCGCGCCTCTGGCGCCGCTGCTGATCACCGGGCTGCTGGGCGGCTTCACCACCTTTTCGGCCTTCTCGCTCGACGCGCTGCGCCTCGTCGAGGCGGGCCGCATGAGCGCGGCGCTGGCCTATGTGGCGGGATCGGTCATTCTCTCAATCGTGGCCTGTGCTTTGGGCCTCTGGATCGCAAGGAGCCTTTCATGAGCGGCGTGCAGACCATCACCGTCGGGGCCGACGAGGGCGACCAGCGGCTCGACCGCTGGCTCAAGCGGCGGTTTCCCCATCTGGTCCAGACCCGGATCGAGAAGATGTGCCGCAAGGGCGAGCTTCGGGTCGAGGGCGGTCGCGTGAAGCCCGCGACGCGGCTCGAGGTCGGCCAGAGCGTGCGCGTGCCCCCCATTCCCGAGGCGCACGAGGTCGAGAGCCGGCCCGTGGACCGCAGCCAGATTTCCAAGAAGGACGCGGAGATGATCCGCAGCTGCGTGATCTACCGCGACGACCACATCATCGCGATCAACAAGCCCGCCGGCCTGCCGACCCAAGGGGGCTCCGGCGTTTCCAAGCATGTCGACGGTCTCGCCGAGGCGCTGCGCGACGGCTTCGAGGACAAGCCGCGCCTCGTGCACCGGCTCGACAAGGATACCTCCGGCGTGCTGCTGCTGGCGCGCACCCGCACCGCCGCCAAGGGGCTGACCGAGAACCTCAAGCACCGCGAGACGCGCAAGATCTACTGGGCCGCCGTCGCCGGTGCGCCGCAGCCGCGCGCGGGCATCATCAAGTATGGCCTCGTGAAGGCGATGGGCCATGGCAAGGGCGGCGAGGGCGAGAAGATGCAGTGCATCCACCCCGCCGAGGTCGACAAGACGCCGGGCGCAAAGCGCGCCACGACAGAATTCGCCACGATCAGCGCGCTCGGACAGCGGGTGTCGTGGATGGCGCTGGTGCCGGTGACGGGGCGCACCCACCAGCTGCGCGCCCACATGGCCGAGATCGGCCACCCGGTTGTGGGCGACGGCAAATATGGCGGTTCGAGCCAGGAAAATCTCGGCGATGGCTGGGGCTCCGGCCTTGGCGCCGAGATCGACCGCAAGCTGCACCTGCATGCGCGCTCGCTGAAGATCGAGCACCCGGTGACCAAGGCGGTACTGCAACTCGTGGCGCCGCTGCCCGAGCACATGGAGCGGACCTGGGACTTTTTCGGATGGGATGCGCGCGAGGCGCCGATGGACCCCTTCGATCCGAACGACCCGCTGGCATGAGCGACCTGCGGCTGGTGATCTTCGACGTCGACGGCACGCTGGTCGACAGCCAGCGCGACATCCTCGCCGCGATGGCGGCCGCCTTCGCCTCGGAGGGGCTGGAGACGCCGCCGCGCGAGCGGGTGCTGTCGGGCGTGGGGCTGTCGCTGCCCGAGACCTTCTTGCGGCTGGCGGGGGACCGGGACGGTGACGCCCGCGCCCGCATGATCGCAACCTACTGCACCGCCTATGCCGATCTGCGGCAGGCGCATGGGCCCGAAAGCAGCCCCTTCTATCCCGGGGCGCGCGAGGCGCTCGACCGGCTTGCGGGCGAGCCCTTCACGCTTTTGGCGGTGGCGACGGGCAAGTCGCGGCGCGGGCTCGACCGGCTGATCGAGGCGCATGGGCTGGAGGGAATGTTCCACAGCCGACAGACCGCAGACGACCACCCCTCCAAGCCGAACCCGGCGATGATCCAGGCCGCGCTCATTGATACCGGTGTGGCGGCGCGGCGGGCCGTGATGGTGGGCGACACCCGCTTCGACGTGGACATGGCGCGCGCCGCGGGTGTGGCCTCGATCGGGGTGGGCTGGGGCTACCAGCCGGCGGCCGGGCTCATGGCCGACCGGATCATCCACGACTGGGCCGGGCTCGCGCCTGCGCTCGACGAGCTGACGGAGACGACCTGATGAGCGAATGGAAGGCCAAGCGGTTCTGGAGAGAGGCCGGCATCGCCCCCACAGACGGCGGCTGGCAGGTGCTGCTCGACAGCCGGCCGGTGCGCACCCCCGCCAAGGCGGCGCTGGTGCTGCCGACGCAGGCGCTGGCACGGGCGGTCGCCGCCGAGTGGCAGGCCCAGGAGGAGCGGATCGATCCCCGCAGCATGCCGGTCACCCGCACCTCGAACTCGGCGATCGACAAGGTCGCCCTGCAGCGTGCCGAGGTGGCCGAGATGCTGGCGGCCTATGGCGGTTCGGACCTCCTGTGCTACCGCGCCCTGGGCCCGGCCGAGCTAGTGGCCCGGCAGGCGGTCGAGTGGGATCCCTTGCTCGACTGGGCGAGGCAGCGTTACGGCGCGGACCTCTCCACCGTGTCCGGCGTCATGCCGGTGACGCAGGACGCGGCCGCGCTGGAGCGGCTGTCGGCCCCGGTGCGCGAGATGGAGCCATTCGCCCTCGCGGCCTTTCACGATCTCGTGGCACTGTCGGGCTCGCTGGTGCTGGCGCTCGCGGTCATCGAGGAGCGTCTGGAGGCCGAGGAGGCCTGGCGCCTGTCGCGGCTCGACGAGGAATGGCAGATCGAACAATGGGGTGCCGACGAGGAGGCGGAGGCGATGGCGCAGGTCAAGCGCGCCGCTTTTCTCGACGCGGCCGCCTTCTGGCGACTGCTGCACTAGGCGGCACCTCGACCGGTTCTGCGCATCCTGAGCGGGCGGTTCTTCGGTGAACCGCCCGTTTTGCATGCGCCCCTGCTTATTTACCCCGCGTCTGTGTCCGGCAAGGACAGGGGCCAGCCCTTGACCTGACGGCGAAAGATTGCCCAACTGGCGCCGTCGGGATCTTAACGGTCCTTGCAGATCGCCGCGCCGCGTGGCGGCCCGGCAACAAGAATGCCGCCCCCGCCAAGAGGGGCCGCAACTCAGGAAGAGGTTATTCATGAAGAAATCCGTACTCTTCGGCGCGCTGACCGTCACCGGTCTCGTCGCCGGAGCGGCGCAGGCCGCCACGCTTGACGATGTCAAGGAGCGGGGCGAGCTGAACTGCGGCGTGGTGACCGGCCTGGCCGGCTTCGGCGCCCCCGACGCCAACGGCGTCTGGGAGGGCTTCGACGTCGCCGTCTGCCGCGCCGTCGCCGCCGCCGTGCTGGGCGATCCGACCGCCGTCAACTTCGTGCCCACCACCGGCCAGACCCGCTTCACCGCGCTGGCCTCGGGCGAGATCGACATGCTGGCCCGCAACACCACCTGGACCTTCTCGCGCGACACCGATCTCAAGTTCGATTTCGCCGGCGTCAACTATTATGACGGCCAGGGCTTCATCGTGCCGACCGCGCTGGGCGTGTCCTCGGCCAAGGATCTCGACGGCGCCACCGTCTGTATCCAGACCGGCACCACCACCGAGCTGAACCTCGCGGACTTCTTCCGCAACAACAACATCAGCTACGAACCGGTCCCGGTCGAGACCAACGCCGAGGCGCAGCAGCAGTACCTCGCCGGTGCCTGCGACGCCTACACCACCGACGCCTCCGGCCTCGCCGCGACCCGCGCCACCTTCGAGAACCCGGGCGAGCACGTGATCCTTCCCGAGATCATCTCCAAGGAGCCGCTCGGCCCGCTGGTGCGCCATGGCGACAACGAGTGGGGCGACATCGTGCGCTGGACCCTCAACGCGCTGATCGCGGCCGAAGAATTCGGCGTGACCTCGGCCAATGTCAACGAGCTGGCGGCCGCGCCGGGCACCAACCCCGAGGTGAACCGCCTGCTGGGCACCGAAGGCGAGCTGGGCGCGATGATCGGCCTCGAGAACGAGTGGGCCAAGAACGCGATCGCCGCCGGCGGCAACTATGGCGAGATCTTCGAGAAGAACATCGGCGAGAACACCCCGATCGGTCTGGCGCGCGGTCTGAACGCGCAGTGGACCAATGGCGGTCTGATCTACGCGCCGCCGTTCCGCTAAGCATCCCGGGAGGGGCGTTCCGCGCCCCTCCCCACCAATCACGGACAAGGCGCGAAGCGCCGCCGCCCCCGAGCGCAGGGCGCAGCCGGAGCAACCGGCGCGCAACCGGCGAGGGGACCAACGGGGACCATTGCATGACCACGACCTCGGATGCTCCGAAGGCCGGTTTCCGGCCGAGCCAACTCATCTACGATACCCGCTACCGCTCCCTCACGATCCAGGTGATCGCCTTCATCGCGCTGATGCTGGGGTTGAGCTGGCTGGTATCGAACACCATCGCCAACCTCTCGGCACTGGGCAAGGATTTCGACTTCGGCTTTCTCGGCCAACGCGCGGGCTACGACATCAACCAGCGCCTGATCGAATATGACAGCGCCTCGTCCCACGGCCGAGCCGCGCTGGTAGGGATTCTCAACACGCTGCTGATCGCGGTGCTGGGCTGCGCGCTGGCCACCGTCGTCGGCGTTCTGGCAGGGGTGCTGCGCCTGTCCAAGAACTGGCTCGTGGCCAAGCTGATGGCCGTCTATGTCGAGGGCTTCCGCAACATCCCCGTGCTGCTATGGATCCTTCTCGTCTTCGCCCTGATGACCGAGGCCACGCCGCAGCCCCGCGATTTCCGCGAGGGCGGCGACGCCTCGATGATCCTCGGCGACACCATCGCCATCACCAATCGCGGCGTGTTCATCCCGGCGCCGTTCTGGGGCGCGGGCGCGGGCATCCTGCTCGCCGTGTTCCTCGTGTCGCTGGTCGCGATCTTCTTCTGGCGGCGCTACGCGCATCGCACGCAGGAGCAGACCGGGCGCATCCTGCCGATCGGCTGGGGCACGCTGGGGCTGCTGATCGTTCCGACCGCCGTCGCCTTCCTGGCGCTGGGCATGACCTCGGGCCGGGTGACGCAGCCGGTGCTGGCCACCGGCGCCACCGAGGGTATGACGCTGACCGATTACGCCGCCAGCCAGCAGACGATCAACGCCTGCGCGGTGCCGTTCTCCACCGAATCGCTGAACCTGCGCCGGCTGATGCGCAGCCAGGAGATCCGCTTCAACTACGTCGCCGTCGAGGACGCCGCGGGCGCACTCGCCGCGCTCGAGGCGGGCAACTGCAACGTGCTGTCGCTGCCGGCCTCGGTCGATCTCGCCACAGTGCCTGCAGGCGCCGTGGCGCTGTCCGACACGATCCGCCGCGGCATGCCGGTGGAGTTCGAGCGCCCGGTGCTGGGCGGCTTCAACTTCGAGGGCGGGCTGCAGCTTCGCAACTCGCTGATCGCGCTGTGGCTGGCGCTGTCGCTCTATACCGGCGCCTTCATCGCCGAGAACGTGCGCGGCGGCATCCTGTCGGTGTCCAAGGGCCAGACCGAGGCGGCCTACGCGCTGGGCATCAAGCCCTCGCGTACCATGCGGCTGGTGATCCTGCCGCAGGCGCTGCGCGTCATCATCCCGCCGATGATCTCGCAATATCTCAACCTCACCAAGAACTCGTCTCTGGCGATCGCGGTGGGTTACATGGATGTGCGTTCGACATTGGGCGGTATCACAATCAACCAGACCGGCAAGGAGCTGGAGGGGATGCTGCTTCTCGGGCTGTTCTACCTCGTCACCAGCCTCGTGATCTCGAGCGCGATGAACCTCTACAACGCCAGCGTGAAGCTGAAGGAGCGCTGAGATGTCCGACACGCATGCGCAAACCGTCTCCTTCGTCCGCGAGAGCATGATCCCGCAATCCGAGCCGCCGGCGGGCAACCGCGGCGCCGTCCTCTGGATGCGCGAGAACCTGTTCTCCGGCTGGTTCAACATCATCACGACGCTGATCTCGCTCTACGTGATCTGGTGGGCGCTGTCGCACACCATGCCATGGGCGCTCAGGGGCATCTGGGACGCCTCGTCGCTCAGCGAATGCCGCGAGATCCGCGACGCCACGCTGCCCGAGGGCACCTCGGCCGCCTGCTGGGCGGTGCTGACCGACCGCTGGCAGCAGCTGATGTTCGGCTTCTACCCGCGCGAACTCTACTGGCGCCCGGTGCTGTCGCTGATCATCTTCCTCGCCGCCATCGCGCCGGTGCTGTTCCCGCATACGCCCCGCAAGGCGCTGGCGCTTACCGCGGTCTCGCCCTTCGTGATGTTCTGGTTGCTCTGGGGCGGCTCGGTCTGGTTCCCGGTTTCGGTCGCGCTCGGCTTCGTGCTGGGCTGGGCCGCGTGGCGGGCGCTGGCACCCCTGGCGGGCACGCTCATCGCCTCCATCGTCGCGGCGGCGCTGCCGATCATCTACTGGCTCTACACAGCAGGCCCGCTCGCGCGGGAACTGGAGCAGGCGGTGTCGCTGAGCATCGAATACGTGCCGAGCCAGGATTTCGGCGGGTTCATGCTCTCCTTCATCATCGGCATCGCCGGCATCATCCTGTCGCTGCCGCTGGGCATCCTCCTGGCGCTGGGGCGGCAGTCGGACCTGTTCATCATCAACAAGATCTCGGTGGGCTTCATCGAGATCATCCGTGGCGTGCCGCTGATCGTCTGGCTGTTCACCGCGTCCCTGCTGCTGAACTACTTCCTGCCGCCGGGGACCAATTTCGACCTGATGCTGCGGGTCATCATCATGGTGACGCTCTTCGCCGCGGCCTATATCGCCGAAGTGGTGCGCGGCGGCCTCGCCGCGCTGCCCAAGGGCCAGTACGAGGGCGCCGACAGCCTCGGCCTCTCCTATTGGCAATCGATGCGGCTGATCATCCTGCCGCAGGCCCTGAAGATCTCGATCCCCGGCATCGTCAACACCTTCATCGGCCTGTTCAAGGACACGACCCTGGTGGTGTTCATCGGCCTGCTGGACCCGATCGGCCTCAGCAACGCGATCCGCGCCTCGACCGCGTGGAACGGCATCTACTGGGAGCTCTTCGTCTTCATCGGCCTGCTGTTCTTCACCTGCTGCTTCAGCATGTCCCGCTATTCGCTGTACCTGGAGAAAAAGCTCCAGCGCGGCCACAAGTAAGGAGGGTGTGATGACCGACACCACCACCGCCCGCACCATCGATCGCAGCCAGATGCAGGTCTCCGACGAGGTCGCGATCGAAATTTCGAACATGAACAAGTGGTACGGCTCGTTCCACGTGCTGCGCGACATCGACCTCACCGTCTATCGCGGCGAGCGGATCGTGATCTGCGGGCCTTCGGGCTCGGGCAAGTCGACGCTGATCCGCTGCATCAACCGGCTCGAGGAGCATCAGGCCGGCAAGATCGTGGTCGACGGGATCGAACTCACCTCGGATCTGAAGAACATCGACAAGATCCGCTCCGAGGTCGGGATGTGCTTCCAGCACTTCAACCTCTTCCCGCATCTGACGATCCTCGAGAACTGCACCCTCGCGCCGATCTGGGTCCGCAAGACCCCCAAGCGCGAAGCCGAGGAAATCGCGATGCATTTCCTCGAGAAGGTGAAGATCCCCGAGCAGGCGCACAAGTATCCCGGCCAGCTCTCGGGCGGTCAGCAGCAGCGCGTCGCCATCGCGCGGAGCCTGTGCATGAAGCCGCGGATCATGCTGTTCGACGAGCCGACCTCGGCGCTCGATCCGGAGATGATCAAGGAGGTGCTCGACACCATGATCGAGCTGGCCGAGGAGGGCATGACCATGCTCTGCGTGACCCACGAGATGGGCTTCGCGCGGCAGGTCGCCAACCGGGTGATCTTCATGGATCAGGGCCAGATCGTCGAGCAGAACGAGCCGGAGGCCTTCTTCAAGAACCCGAAATCCGACCGGACGAAGCTGTTCCTGAGCCAGATCCTCGGCCATTGACCGCGACGCGGCGCGCAAGGCCGCGAAGACGGGCGTTCAGCCAACGAAGCAGGGAGGGGGCGCGAAAGCGGCCCCTTTCGCCGTTCAGAGGTCGGCTGGAATGGCGAAGGCGGCGACGCGGCCCTTGCCGATGGCGGCCCAGTCCCGCGCATCGAATTGCAGCACCGTGACCGCGCAGGTCGGGTAGTCGCGAAAACGCGGATGCGCCGGGGCCTCTGCCGCCCGATCGGCGGCGAGGCGGCCGATGCCGGGGTTGTGGGCGACGAGCGCCACCCGCTGGGCCCGCACGTCCTTCAGCGCCGCCAGAAGCTGGCGCGGCGGGGCGGCGTAGAGCGTGGCCTCGTGGCGGATCTCGGGCGCCTCGGCCCATTCGGGCTGCATCAGCGCCAGCGTCTCGCGCGTGCGCACGGCGTCCGAGCAGAGCACCAGCTGGGGCACGTGCCCACCCGCCGCGAGCCAAGCACCCATGCGCGGCGCGTCGCGGCGCCCGCGCGCCGCCAGCGGCCGGGCGTGGTCGCGCAGCCCGGAATCGCCCCAATCGGACTTGGCGTGGCGGATCAGGACGAGTTCGAGGCTCATGTCTCGTTGCGCGGCTTCATCCGGCTCTCGCTCGAGCGGATGATCGAACCGGCGCCATGCTCGGTGAACAGTTCCAGAAGCGAGGCGTTGGGCAGGCGGCCGTCGAGGATCACCACGGCGCGCACCCCCTGCTCCAGCGCCATCAGCGCCGTCTCGGTCTTGGGGATCATGCCGCCGGCGATGGTGCCGTCGGCGGTCATCTGACGGACCTGCTCGGGGGATAGCTGGGTGACGACCTCGCCGCTCGCATCCTTGACGCCCGACACGTCGGTCAGCAGCAGCAGCCGGTCCGCCTTGAGCGCGCCGGCGATGGCACCGGCGGCGGTGTCTCCGTTGACGTTGAAGGTCTCGTTCGGGTCCATGCCGGTCGCCACCGGCGCGACCACCGGGATGATGCCGGCGCCGAACATGTCGCGCAGCACCTGCACGTTCATCTCGACCGGGCGGCCCACGAAGCCCAGCTCGGGATCGTCGGCCACCGCGACCATCAGGTCGTCATCCTTGCCGGAGAGACCGACGGCGCGGCCGCCCTCATCCATGATGGCCTGAACGATGCGCTTGTTGACGAGACCGGTCAGCACCATCTCGACCACCTCGACGGTGGCCTGGTCGGTGACGCGCTTGCCGCGCACGAAATCGGACTTGATGCCGAGCTTGCCGAGCATCTCGTTGATCATCGGCCCGCCGCCATGCACGACCACCGGGTTCACGCCGACCTGGCGCATCAGCACGATGTCGCGGGCGAACTCGGCCATCGCATCGGCATCGCCCATGGCGTTGCCGCCGAACTTCACCACGACGATCGCGCCGGAATAGCGCTGCAGGTAGGGCAGGGCTTCCGAGAGCGTCTTGGCGGTGGCGATCCAGTCTCGATCCATCTTCTGCGTCCTCATCAGAGGCCCCTGTTCAATGCGTCAGGAAAGGCGTCAGGCAAGCCCCGCGATGATCGCGCGGAGCGTCTCGATGCCGTCGCCCTTCTCGGAGCTGGTCAGTACCAGCTCGGGATAGGCGGCCGGGTGTTTGGCCAGCGCGGCGCGGGTCAGGCCGAGGCTCTGCTCCAGCTCGCTCTTCTTCACCTTGTCGATCTTGGTCATCACGACCTGGAACGGCACCGCCGAGCGGTCGAGCAGCGTCATGATCTCTTCGTCGACCTTTTTGGCACCGTGGCGCGCGTCGATCAGCACGAAGGCCCGGCGCAGGGTGGGGCGGCCCGAAAGGTATTGCTTCAGCAGCCGCTGCCACTTCTCGACCACCGCGACCGGCGCGTTGGCAAAGCCGTAGCCCGGCAGGTCGACGATGTAGTGGCTGTCGGCGGCGGTGAAGAAGTTGATCTCCTGGGTGCGCCCCGGCGTGTTGGAGGCGCGCGCCAGCGCCTTGCGCCCCGTGAGCGCGTTGATCAGGGACGACTTGCCGACATTGGAGCGCCCCGCGAAGCAGACCTCCAGCCGGTCGGCGGGCGGCAGGCCCGACATCGCGACGACGCCCTTGAGGAACTCGACCTCGCCGGCAAACAGAAGCCGCCCCGCCTCGGCCGCGTCGGGCTCGGGCGGGGCGGCCTCGGGAAAGCTCATCTGCATGCCGCTCACTTCTTCGGTTTCCCGGGCGCGTTGGCGGCCTTGGCCTCGGCGGGCTTGGGCTTGCGCTTGAAGCCCGAGCGGATGTTGCCGAACACGTCCGGCTTGGCGCCGTGGCTGCGCATGATCGCGTATTGCTGGACGAAGGTGATCACGTTGTTGGTGATCCAGTAGAGCACCAGGCCGGCGGCGAAGTTGCCGAGCATGAACATGAACACCCAAGGCATCCAGGCGAAGACCATCTTCTGGGTCGGATCGGTGGGGGCCGGGTTCAGCTTCTGCTGCAGCCACATCGAGATGCCCAGAAGGATCGGCAGGACGCCCAGCGAGATGATCGCGAGAAAGCTGGTCGGATCGGGCGCGTCGAAGGGCAGCAGGCCGAACAGGTTGAGGATCGAGGACGGGTCCGGCGCCGAGAGGTCGCGGATCCAGCCGAACCACTCGGCATGGCGCAGTTCGATGGTGACGAAGATCACCTTGTAGAGCGAGAAGAAGATCGGGATCTGCAGCAGGATCGGCAGGCAGCCCGAGGCCGGGTTCACCTTGTTCTCCTTGTAGAGCTTCATCATGCCCTGCTGGAGCTTCTGGCGGTCGTCGCCGGCCTGCTCCTTGAGCTTCTCCATTTCGGGCTGGAGTTCCTTCATCCGCGCCATCGAGACGTAGGAGCGGTAGGCCAGCGGGAACACGATCGCCTTGAGGATCACGGTCAGCGCGACGATCGCCCAGCCCATGTTGCCGATCAGCCCGTTGAGGAAGTGCAGCAGCATGAAGATCGGCTTGGTCAGGAAGAAGAACCAACCCCAGTCGATGCTGTCGACGAAGCCTTCGATACCGCCTTCGTTCTGGTAGCCGCGGATCGCCTCCCATTCCTTGGCACCCGCGAAGAGGCGGGTTTCGGAAGAGGCGGTGGCGCCGGGCGCGACCTCGACAGCCGGCAGCACGGCATCGGTCTGGTACACCTCGGAACGGTCGGAATAACGCACCACGGAGCGGAACGGCGTGCCCGGCTCGGGGATCAGCGTGGTCATCCAGTACTTGTCGGTGAAGCCGGTCCAGCCGTTGCCCGCGACCTCGGCCACGTCGACCCGGCCCGCGCCGCGGGCATCGGGTTCGAGATCGGGCATGTCGCCGTAGTCGATCTCCTCGAGCGTGCCGTCGGTCATCCGCACCACGCCTTCATGCAGGATGAAGAAGCCTTGGGTGTCCGGCTCCCCATGCCGCGCCACGAAGCCGTAGGGGGCGAGGGTGACGGGCGCGTCGGTGGTGTTCTCGACGGTCTGCTCGACGTCGAACATGAACTTGTCATCGACCGAAACGGTGCGGCGGAAAACGAGGCCTTCGCCATTGTCCCAGGACAGCGTCACGGGGCTGTCGGGGGTCAGCGTCTCGCCGCTTTCCAGCGTCCACAGCGTGTCCGGGCCGGGCAGGGGGCCGGCCTCGCCGCCGACCGGGGCCCAGCCCCAGACCGCGTAATAGGGCGTGTCGGAGCCGACCGGCGACAGCAGCCGCACCAGCGGGCTCTCGGGGTCGAGCGTCTCGTGGTAGTCGGCCAGAGACAGGTCGTCGATCCGGCCGCCGCGCAGCGACAGCGAACCGGTCAGGCTCGGCGTTTCGACGGTGACGCGGGGCGCTTCCTGCGCCACCGGGGCAGCTTGCTCCAGCGCGCTGCCGGGTACCGCGTCAGAGGCGGTGCCGGGGCCCAGATCCTCGGTGGGCGCGGTCGAGATCTCGTCGACCTCCGGCGAGGGCGCCTGCTCCTCGGGAGGAAAGATCAGGAACCAGCCCAGGATCACCACCAGGCTGAGCACTGTCGCCAGGATCAGGTTCTTGTTCTGATCGTCCATGAAAAGCCGCCTCGGATCGCCGGAAAAGGTCAGTGGCGGTTCAACAGGGCGAGGGTCCGAAGGTCAAGCTCTTTCGCCCGCGGCGCGCCCCTGCCGCGGCGCCGTTCGCCCATTCCGGCAGGCCCCCGCGCGTGGCTTTCAGATGGCGCGGCGGGCGCGATCGGGGGCGGTCGCATCGGCGAGGCGGGCCCGGATCCAGGCCTCGGCTTCGGGGCGCGGCAACGGGCGGGCAATGCCAAAGCCCTGGGCATGGCCGCATCCCAGCTTGGCCAGCATCTCGCGCTCGCCTTGGGTCTCGACCCCTTCGGCAAGGGTCTCGAGCCCGAGCCGCTCGGCCATGGTCAGAATCGCCGAGACCATCTTTTGCTGCTCGGCGTCGCTGTCGATCCGGCTGACGAAGGACCGGTCGATCTTGATGCGCTGGATCGAAAAGCGGCGGATCGCGGTGATCGCGGCATGGCCGGTGCCGAAATCATCGAGGTCGAGCCGGCAGCCCAGCCGGGCCAGCCCGGAGAGGTTGCGCACCACCATGTCCTCGATGCGCTGCGCCACGACGGTCTCCAGCACTTCGATCACGAGCCGGTCCGGCGACAGGTCGAAGCGATCCAGCTCCCAGGCGAGCCGATCGATCAGGCGGGGGTCGGCCAGCTCGCTTTGTGAGAAATTGACCGCGACCCGGGGCACCGCCAGCCCCGCCGCGTCCCAAAGCCGCAAGGCGTTGAGCCCGTCCTGGACCATCACCTCGCCCAGCCGCCCCATCAGCCCGGCCTGCTCCGCGACGGGCAGGAATTCGGCGGGGGGAATCAAGCCCCGATCGGCGTGGTGCCAGCGCGCCAGCGCCTCGACACCGCTGACCCGACCGTCCGGGATCGAGATCTGCGGCTGGAAATGCGCGGTGATGTCGCCACGGTCGAGCGCGGCGGCGATCTCGTCCGAGAGGCTGTTGCGGATGCTGACGCGGTGCTGCATCGCATTGGAATAGCTGCGGATCGAGGCCGCGCCGCCGCGCTGCGCCTCGATCAGAGCCAGGGTCGCCGCCTGCAGCAGCGCGGTCCCGTCGGAGGAGGGGCTCTTTCCCGCCAACGCAAAGCCAACCGAGGCGGTGACATGCGCCTGCGCGTCCTCCACCTCGATCGGTTCGGCCAATGCCTGTTGCAACCGCTGCCCCAGCTGGATCGCGGATTCGAGGTCGAGCCGGCGGTCGGGGGCGAGCGCCACGCCGTAGCAGGGCCCGTCGAGGCGAGACAGGCTGTCATCGGCGCGCAGCCCATCCTGCAGCCGCTCGCCCACCACCCGCAGCACTCGTTCGACCGCCATGCGGTCGTGGCGCTGCTCGATCCGTTTGAAGCCGTCGATCTCGATCACCATCGCTGCCGCCCCCTGCGCCCCGCGGTGTCCGCGCAGCAGCATCCGGTCGAGTTCGGCAGTCAGGGACCGGCGGTCGCCCAGCCCGGTCAGCGAATCCAGAGAGGTGCAGGTCGACAGGATTGGTCGTCCCAGAGCGGCGGCGATCGTGAGCGGTAGCGCCGCCGCCACCATTGCGGCGCCCGGCGCCCCGCCCAGAAGGAGCGCGCCCAGCAGCAGCAACGGTGCGAGGACCTGACCCAGCAGCCGCGCCGGCCCGCCGATTCGCCCGAGGATCGGGGCGCATCCCTGAGGCAGATGGGTTCGAGCCGTGCTGCGCATCCATGCATCCATTCCGCGATGGGCGGCGGGGCGCGGCGGCGCCCAGCCTGAACGGATTGCAGATTAGGATAGCGATCTGAGCGGCGCGTTAACGGCCGGGAGGGGGAGTTGTTAGAATTGCCTCAATCGCCCGCCTTGTCGGCGCTGCCGGTCAAACCGAGCCCCGCGAAGTCGAACAGCGCCGGATCGAGCATGTGGCTCGGGCGGACCTGGCTCAGCGCGGCGAACATCTTCTGGCGTCGGCCGGGCGCGTTCTTCTCCCACTGGTCGATCATCTGCTTGATCTGCTGACGCTGCAGCCCGTCCTGACTGCCGCAGAGATCGCAGGGGATGATCGGATAGTTCATCGCGGTCGCGAACTTCTCGCAATCGGCCTCGGCCACATGAGCGAGCGGGCGGTAGAGGAACAGGTCGCCCTCGTCATTGACCAGCTTGGGCGGCATCGTCGCGATCTTGCCGCCGTGGAACAGGTTGAGGAAGAAGGTCTCGAGCATGTCGTCACGGTGATGGCCCAGCACCACGGCCGAGCAGCCCTCCTCCCGGGCGACACGGTAGAGATTGGCGCGGCGCAGGCGCGAACAGAGCGCGCACATGGTGCGCCCCTGCGGGACCTTGTCCATGACGATGGAATAGGTGTCCTGATACTCGATGCGGTGCGGCACGCCCATGCGTTCGAGGAACTCCGGCAGCACGGTCGCCGGAAAGCCCGGCTGGCCCTGATCGAGGTTGCAGGCCAGGATCTCGACAGGCAGCAGCCCGCGCCATTGCAGCTCGGTCAGCGCGGCGAGCAGGGTGTAGCTGTCCTTGCCGCCCGAGAGGCAGACGAGCCAGCGCGCGCCACGCTCGACCATGCCGTATTTCTCGATCGCCTCGCGGGTGTCGCGGATGATCCGCTTGCGCAGCTTGCGGAACTCCGTGGTCTTGGGCGCGCCGGCAAAGAGCGGGTGGATGTCGTCCTGAAGGTCGTCCTGAGCGTCGTCGAGCATGATCGGGGCTCCTTTCGATCGGCGAGGATATGCCACGCGCGCGCCCGCGAGGAAAGGCCCGGGAGCAGTGGTGGCCGCAGGCTGTTAGGAAGAGGGTGCCGAGGAAAGCCTGTTCGACGAGGACGGCGTGGCGATCATCATCCACATGAATCCGGACACCTACCAGGCCGGGGCCGGCGACCGGATCGCCTGAGGTGTCATCACGCTCCGGCAATGACCGGCCCGGCAGGCGTCAGTCGGGCACGTTGTCGATGCCGCTGCCGCCCCAAGGGTGGCAGCGAGCGAGGCGGCGCAGCACCAGCCAACCGCCCTTGAGGCCGCCATGCCGTTCCAGCGCCTCGAGCGCATAGGCCGAGCAGGTCGGGTGAAATCGGCAGCCATGGCCGACCATCGGCGAGAAGGTGAGGCGGTAGAGCCGCACTGGCAGGGCCAAGACCTGCGCGAGCGGGCTCATGCCTGGGCGTGGACGCGGGACAGCGCCCATTCGAGATCGCGGGCCATCTGCTCGAGATCATGCGTGGCGGTGACCTCGGCCCGGCCAATCAGCACGTAGTCCCAGCCGGCGCGTCCCTGCTCGGGCAGCACCTTGCGGGCCACCTCGCGCAGGCGGCGCTTGGCCCGGTTGCGCGCGACCGCGTTCCCGACCTTCTTGGAGCAGGTGAAGCCGATGCGCACGGCATCGGAGCCATCGCCGCGCGGGTTGGCCTGCAGGTGGAATCCGGTCGTGCCCTGCCGCAGCGCCCGGGCGGCGCGCAGGAAGTCGGGGCGTTTGCGGATCTTGTCGATACCAACGCCGAAAGACCCCTTCGCGGCGGCATCTCTGCCGGCCACGGGGGTCTTCTGGTCCGTCACCACTTGGGTGATCAGGCGCTCAGCACCTTGCGGCCCTGCGCGCGGCGGGCGTTGATGATCTTCCGGCCGGCCTTGGTGGCCATGCGGGCGCGGAAGCCGTGACGCGACTTGCGCACACGGTTCGAGGGTTGGAACGTGCGTTTCATTGCGCTTTCTCCGTCTCAAGGGGCCGCGCCGTCCGCCGTCCATGCCGGATTCGGGGCCTGCCATCATTCGAAGCCCGTGCCATAAAGAGGCATCGGCACCCTGTCAACGCAGGGCGGGCCGGAATCCTGCCCGATGCGCAATGTTACAGTCGCGTGCCTCGGATCAACAGGGCGCGAGGGGGCTGGGCGCGGCCCCGGCGCCGGTGCATGTCTGAAGATATGACATGTCCGGCGAGGCACTTATGAGCAGCGAAAACACGGATGAGCCGGGGCCTGCGCGTACCGGCTGGACCCGTTACCTGCCGATTCTCGTGATCGGCGCGGTGGCGCTGATCGGGGCCTTCTTCCTGCGGGACGTGCTGAGCTTCGAGACGCTGCGCGACAACCGCGAGGCGCTGATCGCCTGGCGCGACGCCAATTACGCGCTGGCCGTGGCGGGCTTCGTCGCCGCCTATGTGGCGATCGTGGCCTTCTCGTTGCCCGGGGCCACCGTGGCGACGCTCACCGGGGGTTTCCTGTTCGGGACCTTTCCGGGCGTGTTGTTCAACGTCGTCGGCGCGACGCTGGGCGCGGTGCTGATCTTCCTCGCGGCGCGCGCCGGGTTGGGGCGGCGGCTGTCGAAGGGCATGGATACATCCGAAGGCCGGCTGAAGCGGATCAAGGAGGGCATCCAGGAAAACCAGTGGTCGATGCTGTTCCTGCTGCGGCTGTTGCCGGTCGTGCCCTTCTTCGTGGCCAACCTGCTGCCGGCGCTGGTCGGCGTGGGGCTGGTGCCCTTCGCGATCACCACGCTTCTGGGCATCACGCCGGGCGCACTGGTCTTCACATCCGTCGGTGCGGGTCTGGGCGCGGTCTTCGCCGCCGGAGAGGCCCCCGATCTCGGCATCATCTTCGAGCCGCAGGTGCTCTTGCCGCTGCTCGGACTGGCCGCGCTTTCGGCGCTGCCGCTTCTCATCAAGGTCGTGAAGGGCCGGAAAGGTCTCGCATGAGCCACATCGACTGCGACGTCTGCATCATCGGCGCCGGATCGGGCGGGCTTTCGGTCGCGGCCGGCGCGGCGCAGATGGGCGCGCGCGTGGTGTTGATCGAGAAGGGCGAGATGGGCGGCGACTGCCTCAATCGCGGCTGCGTGCCCTCCAAGGCAATGCTGGCCGCGGCCAAGCAGGCGCATTCGATGACCAAGGGCGCCGAGATGGGGATCACGCCGACCGCGCCGGAGATCGATTTCGCCGCGGTGAAGGACCATGTCGCGCGCAGCATCGCCACCATCGCGCCGGTCGATTCGCAGGAGCGTTACGAGGGTTTCGGCGTCACGGTGATCCGCGAGCATGCCTGTTTCACCTCTCCCGACGAACTCCGGGCGGGCGATACCACCGTCAAGGCGCGCCGCTTCGTGCTCGCCACCGGCTCGCGTCCGCTGGTGCCGCCGATCGACGGCATCGAGGAGACGCCTTTCCTTACCAACGAGACGATCTTCGATCTGCGCGAGAAGCCGGACCATCTGCTGATCATCGGCGGCGGGCCGATCGGCCTCGAAATGGCGCAGGCGCATCGCAGGCTCGGCTGCGAGGTGTCGGTGATCGAGGGCGCCCGGGCGCTGGGCAAGGACGATCCCGAACTGGCGGGCCAGCTTTTGTCGATGCTGCGCGAGGAGGGCATCCGCATCGAGGAGCAGGCCAAGGTCACGCGCGTTTCCGGCGAGGCCGGCGCGATCCGGGTCGAGACCGAGAAGGGCGCCTTCGAAGGGACGCATCTGCTGCTTGCCGTGGGCCGCGAGGTGGTGACCGACGGGCTCGGGCTCGACGTGGCACACGTGAAACATGGCCCCAGGGGCATCGCCGTCGGTGCCGATCTGCGCTCGGAGACGAATCGTCGCGTCTATGCCGTCGGCGACGCCGCCGGCGGACTGATGTTCACCCATGTGGCGGGCTACCATGCCGGTGTGATCATTCGCTCGATGCTGTTCGGCCTGCCATCAAAGGCCAAGACCGCGCATATCCCGTGGGCCACCTATACCGATCCGGGCCTCGCGCAGGTGGGATTGACCGAAGCGGAGGCGCGCGAGAGGCATGGCGATGCGCTAAAGGTGATCCGCGCGCGCTTCGACGAGAACGACCGCGCCATCGCCGAGGGCCGCACCGAGGGGATGCTGAAGCTGATGGCGGTCAAGGGCCGCCCCGTGGGCGCGACGATCCTCGGGCCGGAAGCAGGCGACCTGATCGGCGTCTGGGCCATCGCCATCGCCAGCGGCACCAAGCTGTCGAAGATCGCCGGCGCCGTGTTGCCCTATCCGAGCCGTGGTGAAATCAACAAACGTGCAGCGGGCAACTATTTCAGCGCCAGCCTGTTTGATAACGAATGGGTGAAGACAGCCGTCCGGGCGGTCCAGCGCTGGGTTCCCTGAGGGTCCGGCCGCCCGGCGGCGCAAAAGGGACCAGATGTTCAATACCCTCTCCGGACGATTCCTCGCTCTGACCACGGTCTTCGTGATGCTGGCCGAGGTGCTGATCTTCGTCCCTTCGGTGGCGCGGTTCCGGCAGGACTACCTGCAACTGCGGCTCGAGCGGGCGCAGATCGCCTCGCTGGCGCTCTTGGCCTCGGAGACGCTCGACGCCGATCTCGAGGCTGAGCTTCTGGAGAATGCCGGCGTCTACAACGTCGTGCTCCGGCGCGACGAGGTGCGCCAGCTCGCGCTGTCCTCGCCGATACCCGAGCCGATCCATGCCACCTACGATCTGCGCAATGATTCCGCGCTGCAGCTGATCCGCGACGCGCTGCGCACCCTTCTCGACGCCGATGAGCGGATCATCCGGGTGATCGGCGACCCGGTGCAGCAGGGCGGGCTTCTAATCGAGGTGACGATGGACGAGGCACCGCTGCGCGCCGAAATGCTGGAATACGGTCTGCGTATCCTGATTCTCTCGGCGGTGATCTCGGTGGTGACGGCAGCGCTCCTCTTCGCCGCGGTGCAGGCCTTTCTCGTGACCCCGATCAAGCGGGTGGTGGCGCAGATCCAGAGCTATGCCGACGCGCCCGAGGATGCGCGCCGGATCATCGCGCCGCGCGCCGGGCTGCGCGAACTGCGCGAGGCCGAGACGGCGCTGCAGGCGATGGAAACGCAGCTCACTTCGGCGCTGCGCCAGAAGGACCGGCTGGCCCAGCTCGGCTCCGGCGTGGCCAAGGTCAGCCATGACCTGCGCAACATCCTCACCTCGGCCCAGCTCTTCGCCGACCGGCTCGACAGCTCCGAGGATCCGCTGGTCAAGCGCATGGCGCCCAAGCTGGTCGGCTCGATCACCCGCGCTGTGAACCTGTGCGAATCGTCGCTGGCCTTCGGACGTGCCGAGGAGCCACCGCCACAGCTCGCCCGGCTGCCGCTGGCGGCTCTGGTCACGGAAGTGCTTGAGGCGGAGCGGCTCGCCGCGGGCGAGGGCGGCGAGGTCGAGTTCCACGACGAGGTGCCGCCGGGGCTGGTGCTGCGCGCCGATGCCGAGCAGCTGTTCCGCGTGCTGTCGAACCTCGTGCGCAACGCGCGGCAGGCGATCATGGCGAAGGGCGGGGGCGGGCGCGTCACCGTTTCGGCGCGCGAGGACGAGGACGCCTGGTGGATCTTCGTCACCGATACCGGGCCGGGCCTGCCGCCCAAGGCGCGGGAGCATCTGTTCCGGGCGTTTCGCGGCGGCGTGGCCAAGGGCGGCACCGGGCTGGGCCTTGCCATCGCCGCCGAGCTGGTGCGCGGTCATGGCGGCCGGCTCGAACTGACGCGCAGCGACGAGACCGGCACCCAGTTCGCGATCTGCCTGCCGCGCAGCGCCCCGCAGCTGGCAGTCGGCTAGGCCTGCCGCCACGGCAGGAGGGAGGTCGGGCAGAAACGTGAAGATTTCTCGAAAACGGCCCTTGCATGTCCCGGCACCGGACGGTAGATCGGCCTCACTCTACAGCGGACTGGTAGCTCAGTTGGATAGAGTACTTGACTACGAATCAAGGGGTCGGGGGTTCGAATCCTCCCCAGTCCGCCACTTCCTCCCATTCGGAACGAGAGATCGATGAAGCCCCTCCGGGGGCTTTCGTCGTTTCGAATGCTATCTTTTCAGACGGGGGACTCGAAATCCGGCGAACCCGCGATACCTCCGGAAAAGAACGTGGATTCAACCGGGAGGACCCCGATGGCCGAGGACAGGGAAGAACGGATCCGGCGGCGCGCCTATGATCTGTGGCAGCGCGAAGGTGCGCCCGAAGGGCGTCACCAGGATCACTGGCACGAAGCGGTGGCGCAGATCGACGCCGAAGACGCGACCGATACCGACGTGGCGCCCGAGACGGCGGCCGCGGCGGGGCTTGCCGGTCGCAGCGACGACCTGCCCTTGAACGCGGACGGGCTCGACGAGATGGACGTGCAGCAGGCCCGCGAAGGCATGCCGGAGGCGCCCGGCGAACAGATCGCCGACACGACCCCCGCCACCGGCGGGCGCCGCAAGAGCGCTGCCAAGAAGGCCGAGCCCGGCGCCGCGCCCAAGCGTGGCCGTCCGCGCAAGAACGCCAAGGTCGACCCCGACAAGGCAGGGGCGGCCGAGGGCGGCAACACTGTGAAACCGGGCGAAAAGAAGGTCTCGCGCCGGGCCGTGCGATCTGGCCCGGAGAAGACCGCCGACGCCTATGCCAAGGGGCCGAGCGAAACCCGCTGAGGCCGGATGCCGAAGGTCATGAAAGGGCCGCTTCCGGGTGGAAGCGGCCCTTTCATGTTTCAAGACGCGACAGGCGGGATCAGGGAGCGAGTTCCTCGGCCTCGCGTGCCTCTTCCTCGGTGATGCCGAGCCGATTTCTGAGCAGCGTCAGATAGGCGCGGTTCGCCTCGGTTTCAGAATCCACCGCGGCGCGGGAAGCAAGGTAGAACTCGATCGCCGTGTCATGATCGTCGATCCGCGCGAGCAGCGTATCGATCGGCTTGGGGTTCTCGATTTCCGTGGCGATCAGCCGCCGCTCATCGGCGCTGGCCTCGGCCTCATCGAGCTGGCCTGCGATGCGGTGCCGTTCATCCATCGAGAGATTGCCGTCCGCATGGGCGGCCGCGATCATGCCCCGGATCAACAGCAGGGCGCGGTCGTCGCTCATCGCCTCGGCGGCCTGCTGGTGGCGCGGATCGGGCGTCTCGGTCGATTGTGCCTCGCCGCCCAGCGCTCCGGCGATCTGGTCGAAGATGCCACTCAGCCCCGATCCGGAGCCGCTGGATGCCGCGTGGGCGGTGGAGCCGCTGACACGCTGGCGCGACTGGTGATCGCGATAGGCCTGGTAGGCCATGTAGCCCAGCGCCGCGACGCCGGCCTTGCCGCGCAGCCCGCGGCCACCAAGTCCGCCGAGCAGCGCCGCGCTGCCGAGGCTGCCACGGCGCCGACCGCGCCCGGCCATCCGCGAGGCCAGCATGACGCCGAGAATCCGTTTGAGGCTCATGGGATCATCCTTTCCGCCTGGGTTCGCAGATGGAACGACGCGGTCGGGCGCTTCGTTCCGTGGGCTTCGCGCCGGTGCGGCCCCGCACCCGGCCTTGACCCCTCCGTCGCGGGGCGCAGTTGTCAGTCCTGACGAACCGCAAGGGAGCGCATGCGTGAAGATCGCCCTGATGACCCATATCCGCCACCCGCTGCGGGCCCCCTTCATGGGGGGCATGGAGGCGCATGGCTGGCACCTCGCGCGCGAACTGGCGGGGCGGGGTCACGAGGTCACCCTGTTCGCCAGCGGCGACAGCGCCCCGCCGCCGGGGGTGCGGCTGCATGCGGTGATGGAGGAACATTACGACCGCCGCTACCCGTGGCATGATTTTCACGGCACCGACACGCTCAACGACCTGCTCGATGCCACGTTCGCGACGGCTTGCCGCGATGTGGCGGCAGGGGCGTTCGACGTGGTGCACAACAATACGTTGCACCGCTTTCCGCCGCGGCTGTCGCGGGCGCGGCGGCTGCCGATGGTGTCGTCGATGCATGTGCCGCCCTTCGCGGCGCTGCGCCGGGCGATGGGCGACAGCGTGGCGCCGTGGCACCTCGTCACCACCTGCTCACGGTTGCAGCTCGGGCGCTGGTGGGAGGCTCCGCCGGATTCGGCCCGGGTGGTAGGCAACGGCATCGCCCTGGCGGACTGGCCGTTTTCGGCCTCGGGCGACGGATCGGCGGTCTGGGCCGGGCGGATCACGCCGACCAAGGGCACGCATCTGGCAGCGCAGGCGGCGCGGATCGCGGGCGTGCAGCTGACGATTTACGGGGTGATCGAGCACCGCGATTACTTCGAGGACGAAATCGCGCCGCTTCTGGGAGGCGATATTCGCTATGGCGGCCATCTCGCAGGGGCGGATCTGGCCCCGGCCTTCGGACGGGCCTCGGCTCTGCTCTTCACGCCGCTCTGGGACGAGCCCTTCGGCCTTGCGGCGATCGAAGCGATGGCATGCGGCCTGCCGGTGGCGGCAGTGGAGATGGGCGCGGTGCGAGAGGTGATCGGCCCCTGCGGCACCTATGCCCCGCCAAATGACCCCGAAGGCTTGGCCCGGGCGCTTGTCAGGGCGATGAGCTTGCCGCGCGAGGCGGCGCGGGCCCGGGTCGAGCAGAGGTTCTCGATACGCGCGATGGTGGATGGCTATGAGGCGCTCTACGCCGAGGCGGTCGCGGCGCGCGCGGCGGACTGGCCGGGGATCACCTATGCGCCGCACGAGCTGGAGGTCGCCCCGGAGGCCATGACCGCCGGGGCCTGAGGCCCTCTATTCCGCCGCGACCGGGGCGGCGCTGGGCGCGGCGCGGCGCCGCTCGATCTCGCGGATCACCTCGGCCGAGTTGCAATAAGGCCGGTGGCTCTGGTGCCGGGTCAGCGCCAGATCCCCCTCGGAGGGCGCGCGCAGGATACGGATCGCGGTTTCGTCCTGCGCGATCAGCCCCATCAGTTCGAAGGCATGGAGCCAGTGCCCCATGGTGCGATGGCCCCATTTCTCGCGGAACAGCTCGGCGTTGCGCACGACGCTTTCGAGATGATGCACGGGCGGCATGTGGTGCGGATGATACTGGTGATAGGCGCGCGCGCCCTTGGCCCAGCCGATCTTCATCCCCGCCTCCTCGAGCGACCGGCCGAAATCGGTATCCTCGCCGCCATAGCCGTGGAATCGCGTGTCAAAGCCACCGACACGATCGAAATCGGCGCGGCGGATCGCGAAGTTCAACGACCAGAAGCAGCGGTAATCGTTGCAACCGCGGATGCCCTGCGGCGGCGGGCCCTGCCGGTCGGAATGGCGCTCGGCCACGGCCTCGAAATCGGCATAGTCCCAGCCGTCGCGGTTCACCCCATCGGGCAGATACATGACCTCGCCCATCACCAACCCGTCGAAACCGGCGAGATGGCGGCCGTAATCGGCCACGAAATCGGGATCGGGGATGCAGTCGACGTCGAGGAACAGCAACTCGTCACCTTGTGCTTCGCGGGCGGCGAGATTGCGCGCTTCGGCAAGCGGCAGGCTGTCGCGGATCAGCGCCACCTGCCGCACCGGGAAGGGAGCGTCGGGCAGGGCATACGCCGCTTCCTGCATGCGCACGATCACCAGCTCTGTCGGCAGTTCGGTCTGGCGCGACAACCCGCGCACCAGATTGGCAAGATGCGCATCGCGCCCGCGGGCGATGGTCAGGACGGAAGCGGTCATGAGTAACTCCTGGGGTTCATTCGGCAACAAGGGCGAGCGGGGCGCTATGGCCCCAGCTCCGCCGGATCAGCGTTTCGAGCCATGCGGCGGCACCTTGGGCGGCGTCGGGGGAGACGAGCGCGCGCATGCGCGCCGCGTCGTGGCGCATCAAGACCGCATCGACCGCCGCGCGCCATGCATGGACCGAGGAGGGGAGGTGCGGCTCGACATGGGCGACACCGGCCGCATCGAGGGCGCGGGCCTTGGCGTGCTGCTCGTCGAAGTAGCGCCATTCCGGCACCGCGATCCACGGCACGCCTGCCGACATAACCTGATGGCAGGTGGTGTTGCCGGTCGAGGCGATGACCAGATCGGCGGCCGCGATCCGGTCGGGCGCGTCATCGACCCAGCCGTGATGGGTCAGGTTTCCGGGCTCGGTGGCGTGCCAGTCGCGCGCGACATGGCCGATGCTGTGCCATTGCCAGTCGGGAAAGGCGCGGGCGCCGACACCGATCGGCGCCTGAGCAAAGCCCGAGCCGCCGCCGCCGGAAACGACCAGAGCGACCCTGTCATCGGCGCCGATGCCCAGCCTAGCGCGGGCCTCGGCGCGCCCGGGCATCGGCGCGATCCCGAGGCCGCCCGCGAAATGCGTCCTATCCCGCATCCAGCCCGGCCAGTCGGGCTGCGCCAGATCCTCGTGACAGGGCGCGAGCAGTCCCAAAGCCCCGCGATAGGCGGCGACATGGCCGGGATCGCTTCGGTCGCCATGCTGCAGCACCTTTACATGCGGAACCGAGCAGATCCGCGCGAGCTGCGCGATCTCGGCCGAGACGTCGCAGACCATCAGCGCCGGATCGGCCTCGCGGAACCAGCCTGCGATGAGGCCCATCGCCTCGCGGATGCCGGGCCAGCCCACCGGTGCGCAATGCAGCGTGTCAGGCGTGTCGAGATCGGCAAGCCCCGGCGCCTCGGCGCCCGTGGCCTCGAACAGAGAGGGGGTAGTTATGATGCTGGCCTGCGGCGGCAGGGGCGGAAAGATGTCGTCGCGGGCGCAGAAGATGGTGATAGGCCGCTCCGGCGGCAGCGCCCAGGCCAGCGCGGCGCAACGCTCGGCATGGCCGCGCCCCTGGTGATGGACGAAGTATCCCAGCGGCCTCATTCCGCTGCCACCCGCATGACCGGCTCATCCACCTCCTGCGGCGCCAGCCCGGCCCAGCTCAGCCCGTCCATCAGCCCCGCCGCATGCGCCAGCGGGCTTCGGTAAAGGCCGGGGCGGCGGGGCAGGCGGGCAAGATCGCCATCGGCGTTGCCGACGATGATGGCGCGCCCGGCAGCGCGCAGCATGCATTCGTCATTGCCGGAATCGCCTGCCGCCACGCAGTGATCGAGGCTCAGCCCGTGGCTGCGCGCCAGATGGCCCAGCGCCGCCCCCTTGCCCGCGCGGACGGGAACGACGTCGATCAGGCGCCCATGCGACGCGATGACCCGCGCCGCGAGCCCTGCCATGTCGAGCCGGTTACGGATCCGCATCGCCTGTCGTGCATCGCCGAGATAGCCCAGCTTCCAGCGCCGCTGCTCGATCTCGGGCTGCATCCGGATCGAGGGGCTGTCGAGCGCGTCGCGGATCGCATCGCGGCGCCAGTCGCACTCGATCTCGCGGGCCCAGCTTTCGTCGAAGACCAGCCGGCCGGTCGCGTCCCGGCGGTAGATTTCGGTGCCGACCGAGGTAATGAAGGCGTCGGGCTCGTCGATCTCCCATTCCGCGAGGATGCGCCGCGCCTCGGTGATGGTGCGTCCCGTCGCCACGGCGAAGAGCGCATGGTCCCCCATGCGCCATTGCGCGAAGCCGCGCAGCGCGTCGCGATCACCGGTCAGCGTGTTGTCGATGTCGCTGGCGAGGATCCGGATCGGGACGGGCAGGGGACGCGGCGCGGCGATACGCGCGATGAGCGCGGCGACCCGGGCGGCCCAGTGATCCCACGAATAGGCGGTCTCGTGCGACGCGGCGGCCTCGCGGCAACGCGCATGCATCTCGGCATCGCCGATCAGCCGCGACAGCGCCGAGCCAAAGGCCTGCGCATCGCTCGGCTCCGCGGTCAGCCCATGGCCGATCCGCGCGACGATGTCGGAAGGGCCGCCATGGCAGGTCGCGACCACGGGCAGTCCCGCGGCCGCGGCCTCGAGGATGGTCAGGCCGAACGGTTCCGTCAGCGCCGGGTTGGCAAACACACCCTGCCGCTCGGCGGCAAGACGGTAGAGGCCGCCGAGGCTTGCCGCGTCATGCTCGGGCGGCAGGGCCACCCGTCCTTCGAGCCCGTGGGTGCGGATCGCCTGACGGATTCCCGCGATCACGCGCCGCTGCTCATCGCTGCCCTGGCGGCCCGGGCCGCGCAGCCCGGCGAGGATCACGAGGTTCGCACGATCGCGCAGACCTGGCGCCGACGCATAGGCGGCCACCAGACCGGCGAGGTTCTTCTTTTCGACCGGGCGCGCCACGGCGAGGATGAAGGGGCGATCGGGATGGGCCAGTTCGGGCGAGATCAACGCCTGTGCGCCCTGCATGTCGGCGGGGCCGGGCAGTGTGGCGCCCGGCGCGATGCAGTGGATCCGGGCCGGATCGGCCCCGGCATAGGCCGCCACCTGCCGCTCGGCCTCGTCGCGCGAGGAGACGACCGTGGCACAGGCGCCGGCGATGGCACGGGTTTCGGCGGCGATGCGCCGCGACATCGCATCCCCCTGGCCCTGCATCGCGCGGGCCTTGTCGAGCCCCAGCGAATGCGGCGTGTAGATCACCGGGATACCGAAGCGTTCGCGTGCCGCGAGGGCCAGTTCGGCCGCATCGGCGAAATGCGCGTGGATCACGTCGGGCTTGCGGGCGAGCCCGGCGAGATGGTCGAGGAACGCCTCGGTGATCGCGGGAATCCGGGCCTCCAACGCCTCCTTGGAAAGGTAGTCGCCGCAGCCATCGTCCAGCCGCAGGATTCGCGACTTCGGCCCCAGCCTCTCATGCGGTCGGGCATGGGCGATGCCCAGATCCGGCCGGTCGAAGCGGCGTGTCACCACGTCGATGCGATCAATGTCTGACCGCGCCTCGAGCGCGCGGGTCGCGGCGAGCACATAGGCGATATGACCGCCCGTATCGTCGGTCAGGCCATAGTGGATCGGCGGCGCCTTGAGGCAACCGCCGAGCGCGATCTGCATCACGAACATTGGGGGGACTTTCGGTGTGTCTCGTCTGTTGGCGCCCCAATGCGATTGGCGACCGCCGGGTTCCCTCCCCGTTCCGGTTCAAGCCGAGGCTGATCAAACGCCATGCCGCGCTAGCTTGCGGGCTGCAGGCAGGCGCGGGGACCAAGAAACATGAAGCATCGTTACCTTTTCATCGGCGGGTTGCACCGCTCAGGCACCTCGCTGGCGGCGCGGATCGCCGGCTCCATCCCTGGGCTGGGTACGCTTTCGAACCTGCCGGTTCCCGAAAACGAAGGGGTCTATCTGCAGGGCGCGATCCCGCATGACGCGCTGGCGGGAGAGCCGGGGGCCTTCGCCTTCGACCCTGATCAGCATCTTGTCGAGGGCGGCCGCTTCGACCGGCTGGAGGTGCGCGAGCGGATCGAGGCGGATTGGGCGCCGTGGTTCCCCGACACGGCATGGCGCGTCGAGAAGTCTCCGGTGAACCTGCTTCGGACGCGGCTTTACCAGCAGCTGTTCCCGCTGTCGCAATTCGTCATCGTGGCGCGCCATCCCCTCGCGGTGGCGCGGGCCATGGCGAAGTGGAGCGACCGCAGCGAGGCCGATCTGGTCGCGCACTGGACACAGGCCTACCGGATCGCACTGGAAGATGCCCGACGGCTGCATGCGCGGCTGATCCTGCGCTACGAGGATCTCGTGGCCACCCCGGACGCCGCGCGCCGGGCCTTGGCCGCGTTCTGCGACCGGCCTTGCGACGGCGCGGCGCCGGAGCCGGTACGCGATGGCAATCGCGATTACGATCTGCGCGCAACCATGCCGTTGCCAGAGGGGGCGGAGGCGGTAATGGGCGCGATGGGATACGGGCCGGACGGCGCGGTGGTGCCGATGCCCGCCGCGGCGGTCGCGCACCCGCTTAGGACAGTGCGCGAGGCGGTCGAGAGGGTCTGGCCTCCGAGGCGCTGAGGATTTTTCACCTTTGCCCGGAACCCCTTCGCGCTTGCCCCTGTTGCTTCTTGACGAGAAGAATGCGGCGCGCGCAAGGCGTCACGAGGGGAGATTGCACGACATGACCGATACAGCTGAACCCGCGAAGCGGCCGAGCTCGTCCCGATTCTGGATCGCGGTGGCCGCCGCGGTGATCGGCTGGATCCTGGTGTTGTGGCTGCTCATCGCCCGCGCCTCGATCGGCGGCGATCTCGAAGAGGCGCAGGCGCGGATCGTCGAGGTCGAGGATCAGGTGGCGATCCAGACCGAGACCATGGGCAGCATCGAAGCGTTGCGCGCCGAACTCGAAGGGCTCCGGGTCGAGGAGCAGGAGCTCGAGAACCGTCGTGCCACCATCGAGGCCGAGATCGCCCCGGCCGAGGCGCGTCTGCAGGAGCTGTCGGGCCAGATCGAGACGGCGGAAGCCGATCTCGAGGCGGCGCAGGAGCAGACGCGCACGCTCGAAGAGGAACTCGCGCCGCTGCGCAGCGAACTCGATAGCTTCGAGACGCGTCGCGCCGAGGCCCAATCGCGTGCCGAGGCCGCGACCGCCGAGCTGAACGAGGTCACGCAGCGCCTCGAGCAGGCGCGCGGCGAGGAGGCCGAGCTGCGCCAGTTGATCGCCACGCTGAGCAGCGAGGCGGCAGAACTGACCGAGCAGGTTTCGCAGGCCGAAACCGAGCTGAGCTCGGTGCGCGAAGAGAGCGACACCATCAAGGCCGAACTGGCCGAAGCCAAGGCCCGCGTTGCCGAGCTGACCGAGCGCCGCGACAATCTCGAGGCCGAGGTCAGCGCGTTGAGCGAGGAGCAGGACTCGCTCGCCCAGGAAGTCGCGGCGGCCCGGGAGCAGAGGCAGCTGTTGCAGGAAGAGGTGGCGCAGCTGGCGCAGAACCTCGCGCAGCGGGCCGAGGAGCTGGCTCGGGTCGAGCGTCGCATCGCTGGCGCGGCGGCGCCGGTCGAGGCGACTGGCGATCGTCCGCAGGTGACCGATCTGCCCGCAGAGACCGAAGCTTCGGAAGCGCCCGTGGAGACTGAAGCTACGGAAACGGACGAAACCGCCGATGCCGCGCCTGCTGCCGAGCGTCCGCAAGTGACCGATCTGCCTGAAGAAACCGTAGCGGTGGCAGAGGAGGGCGAAACCGAGCCGGCCGAGCCGATCGTGCCCGCTGCTGACGTGGATGCGCCTGCCGACGATGCCGCCTCGACAGAGGCCGTGACCAACGCGGCCGAGAGCGGAACCGAGGTCGCGCCGACTGACGAAGCTGCCGCGGCCCCCGAAGCAGGCGAGGCCATGGCGCGTCCGCAGGTCACCGATCTACCGGACCAGGAAGCGTCGACCGAGACCGATCTCGCGGAGGCCGCCGAAGCCGAAACCGCCTCGACCGACACCGTCATTGGCGGCGAACCCGGGGCCCCGCCGGCAGGTCCCGCCGCCGCGCCTGCCGATAGCGACGCGCCCGCCGCCGCACCCTCGGAAGTCGCGAACCTGTCACCCGGTCTCTACACGCTGGGCCCGATCGCGGTGAAATTCTCGGAGGACGGGCGCTTCACCATGGCAGGCAGCGACCAGATGGGCCGCGTCAACGGGCGCTATGTCGTGGAGAACGGCGTTCTGACGCTCGATCAGGTGCAAGGCGACACCGGCTCCGCGATCTTCCCGATGCGCTGCGAGCTTGCCCCGAGCGAAAGCGGCTTCGCCATCGGTGACAGCGACGGCTCTTGTGCCCTGTTCGAGGGGCGGGAGTTCACGATCGCGGAATGACCGGCGGTCCGGTTCGCTGAATGGACCTGTCGGGCCTCTCCCTCTGGGCCGTCGCCGGCATCTTCGCGATGGCGGCGGCGGCGATCATGATGGCAGGCGTACGGCTTGCCCATGTCGCCGATGCGCTGGCCGACCGCACGGGCATGGGCGAGGTCGTCGCCGGCGCGCTCTTCGTCGGAGCGGCGACCTCGCTGCCCGGCGCCATCACCTCCATTTCCACCGCCGCGCAGGGGGCCTCTGGCCTTGCCGTGGGCAACGCACTGGGCGGGCTGACCGCGCAGACCGCCTTCATCGCGGTGGCCGACCTGTTCTATCGCCGTGCCAATCTCGAACATGCCGCCGCCTCGGTCACCGGTCTCGCGCAGGGCGTGCTGCTGGTGGTGCTGCTCTCGATCCCGCTCATCGCCTCGGCCGAGCCGCAGATCACAATTTGGGGCGTGCATCCCGCCTCGCTGCTGATCCCGGTCGGCTATGCCTTCGGCCTGCGGTTGCTGTCGCGGATCCATGACGATCCGATGTGGCATCCGGTTCAAACCGATGAAACCCGCGAGGAGGTTTCCGAGCCGGACCGCGAGGGCGGCAGGTCGGATGGCGGGCTCTGGCTGCGCTTCGCGCTTTATGCGGGGGTGACGGCTGTGGCGGGCTGGGTAATCGGCGAGGCAAGCCTCGCGCTCGTCAAGCTGACCGGCATGGGTGAAAGCGCGGTGGGCACGGTCTTTGCGGGCGTGGCCAATTCCCTGCCCGAACTGGTCACTGCCATCGCCGCGGTGCGGATCGGCGCCGTCAGCCTTGCGGTGGGCGACGTGATCGGCGGCAACGCCTTCGAGGTAATGTTCCTCTCGGCCGCCGATTTCTTCGACGAAGGTTCGATCTACGGCGCACTCACCCCGGCCGATCGGACCACCGCGCTCATCGCCATGCTGATGACCGGGGTGCTACTTCTGGGAATGCTGCGGCGCGAGAAGACCGGCCCGGTGCGGATCGGCTTCGAAAGCGTTCTGGTGCTGGTGCTCTATGCGGGCTCCGTGGCACTGGTGCTTCTATGACCGCTTGTATCGGAACAATGCGTTGCGCCCCTTGCGCAAACGCGCCACAGAGCCGCACCGTTGAAGTTGCGCGCGACAGGGGAGACAGGACCGCATGACACAATTGCAGACGCTATTCGGCTGGATCGGGGACGCCACGTGGGGCTGGGCGCTGATCCCGTTCCTCGTGATACTCGGCGGCACCTTCACCCTGATCTCGGGCTTCGTGCAGCTGCGCTTTTTCGGGCGCATGTGGGGCGTGCTCTCCGAAGGCGGCGACCGTCAGGGCGGCGTCTCCTCGCGCGAGGCGCTCTTGGTATCGGTCGGCGGCCGCGTCGGCGGCGGCAACATCGCCGGTGTCGCGGTGGCGATCACGCTGGGCGGACCCGGCGCGGTGTTCTGGATGTGGGTGGTGGCGCTGATCGGCATGGCCACCTCGCTGTTCGAATGCGCGTTGGCGCAGCTCTACAAGCGCGGTGAGCCCGACGGCACCTTCCGTGGCGGGCCCGCGCAATACATCATCCACGGGCTCGGGGCGCATTTCAACTGGCTCGCCATCCTCTACGCGATCTGCCTGCTGGCCTCCTTCGGGCTCGGCTTCTCGGCGTTCCAGGGCAACACCGTGGCGGTGGCCGCGCAGGACAGCCTCGGGCTCGACCCGATCCTCGTCGGCGCGGGCCTCGCGCTGGTGACGCTCGTCATCGTGTTCGGCGGCATCAAGCGGATCGCCCGCGTCTCGGACGTGATCATCCCGATCATGGCGATCGGCTACATCGTACTGGCGCTGGCTGTGATCGTTCTCAACATCACCGAAGTGCCGGCGGCACTCTGGACCATCGTGGCCAATGCGGTGGGCCTCGAGGAAGCCGTCGGTGGCGGTGTCGGCGCAGCGGTGGCGCAAGGCATGCGGCGTGGCCTGTTCTCGAACGAGGCGGGCCTCGGTTCGGCGCCGAACGTGGCGGCGGCGGCGGCGGTGCCGCATCCGATCAGCCAGGGCATCGTGCAGTCCCTCTCGGTGTTCATCGACACGATGATCATCTGCACCTGCACCGCGATGGTGATCCTTCTGGGGGATGTCTACGTGCCCGGCGCGACCGATGTGGACGGCGTCGCGCTGACCCAGCAGAGCCTGGTCGACCATCTGGGCAGCTGGGCGCAGTACTTCCTGACCGGCGCGGTGCTGCTCTTCGCCTTCAGCTCGATCATCTACAACTACTATCTCGGCGAGACCGCGCTGAGCGTGCTGTGGGACAACGGCATCGCCCGGGTGCTGCTGCGGCTCGCGGTGCCGATGGTGGTGTTTCTTGGGGCAGCGGCGCCCGGCGCCACGGCGGTGTTCTTCTTCTCGGACCCGCTGATGGGGCTTCTGGCGCTGGTCAACCTGCTGGCGCTGACCATGCTGTTCCCGGTCGGGCTGCGGCTTCTCAACGACTACCGCAGGCAGTTGCGCGCGGGCGCGGTGGAGCCGGTACTGGAGATCGAGGATTACGCCGATCTCGACATCGACCGCGCCGCATGGGCCGTGCCGGCCCAGACCCGGCCGCTCGGCTGAGCGCGATCAGTCCGCGAGATCGAAGGGGGGCGCTGACGCCCCCCTTTTTCATGGGATGCTTCAGAAACCGGTGGGCGGGTTCTTGCGACCAGGACGCGAGCGGTAGGCCGGCAGCGACCAGCCGCGCCACAGCGCCACGATCCGGAGCGTGAAGGCGAGACCGAAGCCCGCCAGCGCCGCCGCCTCGCGCCCCGCGCCCGAAAGCACGAGCGCGGCGCAGGCCGCGGCCCCCAGCATCGAGGCCGCGACATAGATCTCGCGGCGCAGGATCACCGAGGGCTCATGGCCCAGCGTGTCGCGGATGATGCCGCCGACATTGGCGGTGATCACGCCCATCGCGATCGCCACCGTGACGCCCGCCCCCGCGTCGAGCGCCTTGAGCGTGCCCACCACGCTCACCAGCGCCATGCCGAAGGCATCGAGCCAAAGGATGTAGCGGTAGCGGTACTCCATCATGTGCGCCGCGAAATGCGTGACGATGGCGGTGAGGATGCAGGCGATCACCGGGGTCGGATCCTCGACCCAGAACACCGGCTCTCCGAGGATCAGGTCGCGCGTCGTGCCACCGCCGACGCCGGTGATCACCGCGAACCAGACGAAGCCGAGGATGTCGAGTTCCTTGCGCGAAGCGACCAGCGCGCCGGTCGCCGCGAAGGAGACGGCTGAAACGAGATCGAGCGCCGCGAGCAGCGGGGCGAGGGGCAGGTCCATGGCGGGGCTCCGGGCATCAGGAGGGGCGGGAGCGCCCTCCTAGCCGCTGGCGGGCCCGTGTCAACGCGGACGCATCCCGCGCCCGGGATGCGCGATCAGGCGGCGATGGAAGCGAAGGCGTCGCGCAGCCTGATCAGGTCCTCGATCCGGCCCGACCCCATCATCTGCAGCGGGCTGCGGCCGCCAAGGGCTGGCTGGCGGGCACGGATCCAGTCGGCGGGGCCGAGCGTCGCGCTCGCGCTGCGGGTGGCGACGTGGATGTCGCGGAGGAGCGCCATGCGGCGCAGCCGCTCGCGGTCGACGATCTCGACCTGTCCGGCGCACCAGCGGCGCCAGCTCTCGGGCTGCATGCCGCCGAGGATGGCCACCATCTGCGCATCGCGCAGCTCCCAGACCCGGGCGAGCAGCACGGCAGTGCGGACGAGCGGACCGGTTTCCGCAGGGCTGACGGGACGTTCGGGGGCCTCGACGGACCGGACGGCTGCGAACAAGGGCGCTCTCCTCTGTCTCTGCCCCCCGCTATACCCGAGTCGCGTCTAGCGGGCAGAAACGGTTCCAGCATCTCCGTGTGATGGGCGAAAATTTGCCGATTTCGGGCCTAGCAGGCCCCGGCGACGGCCTCGGCGGCAGCAACCGCACCGCCGATCCGCTCGGCCATATGGTCCATGAAGAGCCGCATCTTCGGGTCCTGCAGCCGACGATGCGTGAACAGGCAGGCCATCTGCACCGGCAGGGGCGGCGTTTCGGTGCAGACCGGCACCAGCCGGCCCGCCGCCAGATGATCGGCGATCTCGAACACCGGCTTGAGCGCGATTCCGGCACCAGCCAGAGCCCAATCGGTGAGCACGTCGCCATCATCGCATTCGAGCCGCCCGCTCACCGGGTAGGCGCGCGGACCTTCGGGGGTCATCAGGGTCCAGCGGAACTCCGTGGCGCCGGGAAAGCGCAGGTTGAGGCAATCATGCGCGCCGCTCACCAGGGCCGCGCCGTCGCGCGGGGTGCCGCGTCGGGCGATGTAGTCGGGCGCAGCGCAGAGCAGTCTTGCGCAGCTGGCGATCTGGCGGATCGTCAGATCGCTGTCGGCGGGGCGGCCGAGGAAGAACCGCAGATCGATCGCCTCGGCGGCGAGATCGATCATCCGGTCCGACAGCCGCAACCGCAGATCGACCTGGGGATAGGTGGCGGCGAAGCCCGGAAGCTCCGGCGCGATCAGGCGCCGCCCGACGCCCAGAGGGGCCGCGACATGGATCGTGCCGCGCGGGTTTTCGGTGATCCGCGAGACCAGCGCCTCGGCCTCCTCGACCTTTTCCAGCACCGCGCGCGCGCCGTCGTAGAAGCTGCGGCCCTGCTCGGTGGGGGCGAGGCTGCGGGTGGTGCGCTGGAACAGCCGCACGCCCAGATGCGTCTCGAGCTGCCCGATCCGGGCCGATGCCACGGCGGCCGACACCCGCAGATCGCGCCCGGCCGCCGACATCGAGCCCAACTCGTAGACCCTGACGAAGGTGCGGATGTTGTCGAGATAGGCCAAGTCACGTTCCCATCGCTGTCAGCTGGGGCTTGGTTACGCCGCCTTACGGGGTTCGGCCAGTGGCAGCCGGAGCTAGCCCAGTATGCCGGGGCCGATCAGCATCACCGCGAGCGGCAGCGGCGCTGTGGCCAGCAGCATGGTCAGCGCCACGGCAACCGGCTGGAACAACCGGCTCAGCCCGGCGGCCAGCAGGATGCCGCCGCCGCCGCCGATCAGCGAGTTGCCCGGCAGGTTCACCAGCAGTGCCAGAACGAGATAACGCCGCCGCAGCACCCAGCGCCGGGCCCAGCGCGGCACGCTGTCCTCGAGCTTGCGCATCCGTGCCTCTGGATCGGTTTCGCGCAGCCGCGCCAATGCCGCGGCGGCCCTGTCGAAGCCCAGCCGGTCCAGCGCCAGACAGACCCGCGGCGCGGCGAGCGCCCGGCCGGCCCCGAAGGCCAGCATCAGCCCCACCGCCGTCGCGCCCCAGACGATGGGTGCGGCGGCAGCGCCATGCGCCATCAGCAGCGCCAGCCCGATCTCGGCCCCCGGCACGAAGGGAATCGCCAGCACCACCGCGTAGAGCAGGAGCAGACCCGCGACCGTGAGGCCGAGCAGTTCCATCCGGCCTTGCGCGGCCATCTCGGCGGCGAAGTCGCGCAGCCAGAAGGCCAGCCAGAGATTGACCGCGATCAGGATCGCGACCAGCGCGAGGCGCAGGGCCAGTCGGGGCAGGGTGGTACGCATCGGCACTCCGGGCGCGCGGGCAGGAAAGGCGCATCCCCCTTTATGCCTCGAAGGGGTGAATCGCCAGTGCAGGGCTAGTCCGGTCGGGCGATGACGATGCGGGTGCCCCATTCGGCGCAGCGCTGCGCCAGCGCGGGAGGCGGCGGTGCGTCGGTATAGAAGACGTCGATCTCGCGCAGCGAGGCGATGCGCGCGGGCGCGGAGCGCGAGAACTTGGAGCGGTCGGCCACCAGGACGGTGCGGCGCGAACGGCGCAGCAGGCTCTGGTTCACCCCGACCTCCTCAATGTCGAAATCGAGCAGGTCGCCGGTCTCGTCGAGCGCCGAGCAGCCGATCACCGCGAGATCGAACTTGAACTGCTGGATCGTCTGGGTGGTGAGCGAACCAACGAGCCCGCCATCCGAGCGCCTGAGCGCGCCGCCGGTGACGATCACCTGCGCCTCGGCGTTCTCGGCGAGGATGGTGGCGACGTTCATGTTGTTGGTGACCACCATCAGCCCGCGATGGCGCAGCAGCGCCCGCGCCACCGCCTCGGTCGAGGTGCCGATGTTGAGAAAGATCGAGGCATCGTCCGAAATCTCGGCAGCACAGGCCGCGGCGATCGCGGATTTGGGCCCGGGGTTGAGGCTGCGGCGATGTTCGTAGCCGATATTGACGGTGCCCGATGGCAGCACCGCACCGCCATGCACTCGCTCGAGTCGTCCGGCCTCGGCCAGATCGGTCAGGTCGCGGCGGATCGTCTGCAGGGTCACCCCGAAATGTTCGGCCAGCCCCTCGACCGTGACCCGCCCTTCGCGGCGGGCGATCTCGAGGATTTCTGGCTGCCGAAAGCTCTGTGACATCGCGCGGATCCCGTTATGGATGTTCCATAATGCGCGGAATCCGGCAGAATGCAACGCAAACGCGGGATTGCTTCCCTATGTGAATGGAAACCTATAGCCCGTCTTTCCCGCGAAAACTCCCAAAAAGTGCTGAAAACTCTACTCCCTATGGTCGCGAACGGTACAGGTTCGGATCGAAGAAAGCGAACCTAAACGAAAAATTCCTCTTGCTTGGCGCGCTTCTCGGAGTCAGGATCACGGGCGAACCGAACACGGGGCGGGGGGCATCCACTTGTCGGCAGTCGAGACAACCGAAGATGTCAGCGATCTCTTCGTGATCGGTGGCGGCATCAATGGCTGCGGCATCGCCCGCGACGCTGCCGGGCGCGGGCTGTCGGTGGTTCTGGCCGAGATGGACGATCTCGCGCAGGCGACCTCCTCCTCCTCGACCAAGCTGTTCCATGGCGGGTTGCGCTACCTCGAATATTTCGAGTTCCGGCTGGTGCGCGAGGCGCTGATCGAGCGCGAGACGCTGCTGCGCGCCATGCCGCACATCTCCTGGCCGATGCGCTTCGTGCTGCCCTATCACCCGTCGATGCGGTTCGAGAGCGATACCCCGACCTCGAAGCTTCTGGGCACGGTGATGCCCTGGATGAAGGGGCGGCGCCCGGCCTGGCTGATCCGGCTGGGGCTTTTCATGTACGACCATCTGGGCGGGCGGAAGATCCTGCCCGGCACCCGCACGCTCGATCTCAGGCGCGACCCGGCCGGCGGCCCGCTCGATCCCAAGTTCGAGACCGCCTACGAATACTCCGACTGCTGGATCGAGGATTCGCGGCTCGTGGTCCTGAACGCCCGCGACGCCGAGGCGCGCGGCGCGCGGATCATGACCCGAACCAAGGTGCTGCATGCGACGCGGGAGGGCGAGCTCTGGGTCATCGAGGTCGAGGACCGCGACACCGGCGCGCGGCGCACGCACCGGGCCAGGATGCTGGTCAATGCGGGCGGGCCCTGGGTCGGCAAGCTGCTGAAGGGCGCGATCGACGTGGAAACCCGCGAGGGCGTGCGCCTCGTGCGCGGCAGCCACATCGTCACCGAGCGGCTCTACGATCACGACAAGTGCTATTTCTTCCAAGGCACCGACGGGCGGATCATCTTCGCGATCCCCTACGAGACCGATTTCACGCTGATCGGCACCACCGATGCCGACCACCCCGATCCCTCCGAGCCGGCGATCTGCACGCCCGAGGAGCAGGACTATCTGTGCCGCTTCGCGAGCCGCTATTTCGAACGCGAGGTGACGCGCGACGACATCGTCTGGACCTATTCGGGGGTGCGTCCGCTCTATGACGACGGCGCCTCGAGCGCCACGGCGGCGACGCGGGACTACACGCTCAAGGTCAATGCCGAGGGCGGCGCGCCGGTGCTCAACGTCTTCGGCGGCAAGATCACCACCTATCGCCGCCTCGCCGAGAGCGCGATGGAGAAGATCGCGCCCTATTTCGAGACCACAAAGGGTCGCTGGACCGCCGGCGTCGCGCTGCCGGGCGGGGATTTCCCGGTCGATGGCGTCGAGGCGCTGATCGCGGGGCTCGAGGCGGATTACCCGTTCCTCGACCGGCGCTGGGCGCGGCGGCTGGTGCGCGCCTATGGCACCGAGGCGCGGTTGATCCTCGGCAAGGCCCGGAGCGCGCAGGATCTCGGTCGCGATTTCGGGGCGACGCTGACCGAGGCCGAGGTCGCGTGGCTCGTCGAAAAGGAATACGCTCGCAGCGCGGATGACGTGCTGTGGAGGAGATCGAAGCTGGGGCTGCGCCTGACAGGAGATCAGGCCGCCGCCCTCGAGGACTGGATGCAGGGAGAGAGGGCCGCGCGGCACGGCTGAGGAGGGCCGCGCGACCGGGGAGGACGATCATGACGCTGACGCTGGAGGGCGTGTCGAAGCGGGTGGAGGGGCAGACCCATATCCACCGCACCGACCTCACGTTGCAAAACGGCACGATGAACGTGCTGCTGGGCCCGACCCTGTCGGGCAAGACCTCGTTGATGCGGCTGATGGCGGGGCTCGACGCGCCGACGACCGGCCGCATCCTGTGGAACGGCGAGGACGTGACCAGCGTGCGGGTGCAGGACCGCAAGGTGGCGATGGTCTACCAGCAGTTCATCAACTACCCGTCGATGACGGTCTACGACAACATCGCCTCGCCGATGCGGATCTCGGGCAAGTCGAAGGACGAGATCGACGCCGCCGTTCGAAAATCGGCCGAGATGATGAAGCTGACCCCGCTTCTCGACCGCAAGCCGCTTGAGCTGTCGGGCGGTCAGCAACAGCGCTGCGCGCTGGCCCGGGCGCTGGTCAAGGATGCGGGTCTGGTGCTCTTGGACGAGCCGCTGGCCAATCTCGACTACAAGCTGCGCGAGGAACTGCGCGCCGAAATCCCAAAGATCTTCGAAGAGGCGGGCTCGATCTTCGTCTATGCGACCACCGAGCCGGAGGAGGCGCTGCTACTGGGCGGCCATGTCGCGACGCTCTGGGAGGGGCGAGTGACGCAGTTCGGCCCGACGCCACAGGTCTACCGCCACCCGGTGGACGCGACCACGGCACGGGTCTTCTCCGATCCGCCGATGAATTTCCTGCCCTTCGAGAAGCGCGGGGCGGTCCTGCATCTCGATGGCGGCCGCGAGGTGCCGGCCGCGGGCGCGCTGGGCGGCTTGCGCGACGGTCGCTATCAGGGGGGCTTCCGCCCCAACCACATGGAGCTGGAACGCCGCCACGAGGGCGACATCGCCTTCGAGACGCGGCTCGCGGTGACCGAGATCACCGGCTCCGAGACCTTCGTGCATCTCGACCATCACGGCACCCGTTGGGTCGGGCTGATCCATGGCGTGCGCAACCTGCGCCCCGGGCAGGCGCTCACCGCCTATCTCGACCCGGCGCATGTCTACGTCTTCGCCGAGGACGGTCCGCTCGTCGCCCCTGCATCCTACGTGGAGGCCGCCTGACATGGCCAAGATCACGCTCGACAACCTCGCGCATTCCTACCTCAAGCAACCGAAATCCGACGATGACTGGGCGCTCAAGGAGTTGAACCACGACTGGGCCGATGGCGAGGCCTACGCGCTCCTGGGCTCGTCGGGTTGTGGCAAGTCCACGCTGCTCAACATCATCTCGGGGCTGCTGCGGCCGAGCCGGGGGCGAATCCTGTTCGACGGGCGCGACGTGACCGACGCGCCGACGGCCGAGCGCAACATCGCGCAGGTATTCCAGTTCCCGGTGGTCTACGACACCATGACGGTGGGCGAGAACCTCGCCTTTCCCCTCAAGAACCGCGGCGCCGATCCGAAATACATCGCCGAGCGAGTGAACAGCATCGCGGCGATGATCGGCATGGAGGATCAGCTCAGGCGCAAGGCGCGCGGGCTGACGGCCGACGCCAAGCAGAAGATCAGCCTCGGTCGCGGCATGGTGCGCGAGGACGTGAACGCGCTTCTCTTCGACGAGCCGCTGACCGTGATCGACCCCCACATGAAGTGGGAACTCAGGACCCAGCTCAAGCAGCTGCACCACGACTTCGGCCACACGATGATCTACGTCACCCACGACCAGACCGAGGCGCTGACCTTCGCCGACAAGGTGGTGGTGATGTATGATGGGCGCGTGGTACAGATCGGCACGCCGCAGGAGCTGTTCGAGCGGCCCGCGCATACCTTCGTGGGCTTCTTCATCGGTTCGCCCGGCATGAACCTGTTCGACGCCCAGGTCTCGGGCGCGACCGCCACCGTGCAGGGCGTGGCGGTGCCGTTGGGCGACAGCTACGCCCCCGTCGCGGGTCAGGTGCAGATCGGCGTCCGGCCCGAATTCGTCCGGCTGCATGCCGGCGGCGAAGGGCTGCCCGCGCGCATCTTGCGCGTCGAGGATGTGGGCCGCCACAAGATCGTCCGGCTCGATGTCGGCGGCACCGCCGCCAACGCGATCCTCGACGAGGGCACGCCGGTGCCGGCAGGGGCCGACCGGGTGAGCTTCGATACGGAGGCGATCAACGTCTATGCCGACGAGTGGCGCGTCGCTCCGGGGACCGCGCAGGGGAGGGCCGCGTGATGAACAAGACCGTCAATCAGAAAGCCTGGTTCCTGGTGCTGCCGGTGCTGATCCTCGTCGGCTTCTCGGCGGTGATCCCGCTGATGACCGTGGTGAACTATTCCGTGCAGGACACCTTCGGCAACAACGTCTTCTTCTGGGCCGGTCTCGACTGGTTCCGTGACATGCTCGAGAGCGAGCGGATGTGGAACGCGCTGGGCCGCCAGTTGGTCTTCTCGAGCATCATCCTCGCGATCGAGGTGCCGCTGGGCATCTTCGTCGCGCTCAACATGCCGAAGAAAGGCTTCTGGGCCTCGTTCTGCCTCGTGCTGATGTCGCTGCCGCTGCTGATCCCGTGGAACGTGGTCGGCACGATCTGGCAGATCTTTGGCCGGGTCGACATCGGGCTCCTGGGCTACGTGCTGGCCAAGCTGGGGGTGAACTACAACTACACCCAGAACGTGATCGACGCCTGGGCCACGGTCATCATCATGGATGTCTGGCACTGGACCTCGCTGGTGGCGCTCTTGGCCTATGCCGGCCTGCAATCGATCCCCGACGCCTACTACCAGGCCGCCAAGATCGACCAGGCCTCGCGCTGGAAGGTGTTCCGCTTCATCGAACTGCCGAAGATGGCGGGCGTGCTGATGATCGCGATCCTGCTGCGGTTCATGGACAGTTTCATGATCTATACCGAGCCCTTCGTCGTTACCGGCGGCGGTCCCGGCAACGCCACCACCTTCCTGTCGATCGATCTCGTGAAGATGGCGCTGGGACAGTTCGACCTCGGCCCGGCGGCGGCCTTCAGCCTGATGTACTTCCTCGTCATCCTGCTGATCTCCTGGGTGTTCTACACCGTGATGACCAACCTCGACAAAAGGGATGGTGTCTGATGTCCGATGCGACGACCTCCGCCCCCGGCGCGGCCTCGATCCCCGGCGACGTCAGCGCCGCCGAACCGCGCGCCCGCACCCGCCGCCGCTTCCGGCCGAACGGCTCGATGATCGTGATGGCGCTCTACCTGCTGTTCCTGATGCTGCCGATCTACTGGCTCTTGAACATGAGTCTGAAGACCAATGCCGAGATCCTGTCGGGCTTCTCGCTCTGGCCGCGCAACCTGACGCTGGCCAATTACGAGAAGATCCTCACCGATCCGTCCTGGTACATGGGCTACGTCAACTCGATCATCTACGTGACGATGAATACCGTCATCTCGATCTCGGTGGCGCTGCCGGCGGCCTATGCCTTCTCGCGCTACAGCTTCATGGGCGACAAGCACCTGTTCTTCTGGCTGTTGACCAACCGCATGGCGCCGCCCGCGGTCTTCGCGCTGCCGTTCTTCCAGCTCTACTCCTCGGTCGGGCTGTTCGACACCCATATTGCGGTGGCGCTGGCGCATACGCTGTTCAACGTGCCGCTGGCGGTGTGGATTCTCGAGGGCTTCATGCGCGGCGTGCCGCGCGAGATCGACGAGACCGCCTATATCGACGGCTATTCCTTTCCGAAGTTCTTCGTGAAGATATTCATGCCGCTGATCGCGAGCGGCATAGGCGTCGCCGCCTTCTTCTGCTTCATGTTCTCCTGGGTGGAACTGCTGCTGTCGCGCACCCTGACGAGCGTCGATGCCAAGCCGATCGCGGCGACGATGACCCGCACCGTCTCGGCCTCGGGCCTCGACTGGGGCGTGCTCGCGGCGGCGGGGGTGCTGACGATCCTGCCCGGCGCGCTCGTGATCTGGTTCGTGCGCAACTACATCGCCAAGGGCTTTGCCCTGGGCCGGGTCTGAGAGAGGAGAGACGACATGGCATGGATGGCATGGACGGTCCCCACCGCGATCTTCTTCGGCTCGATCGCGGCGCTGCTGATCATCTTCACGGTGCTGGCGATCCGTTATCCCGAGACGCCGCGCACCGGCGTTCTGGGAATCGAGACGACGCGCGGCGACCGGCTCTTCATCACGCTCTTGGGCTCCGCCTTCATCAATCTCGCCTGGCTGGGGCTTGTCGATGCGCCGCAGCCTTGGGCGATGCTGGTCTGCCTCGTTTACGCCGCCGCGGTGTTCCGCTGGGTCTGACGAGTTTCACGAAGCGCCGTTCGGGGAGGACGGCGTGATGGTTCGACAAATGGGAGGAAACCATATGAACCCGCTTCTGAAATCCACCACCGCGCTGGGCCTCGCGCTCGGTCTCATGGCGGGGCCCGCCATGGCCGACATGGAGGCCGCGATCAGCTTCCTCGACGAGGAGATCGAGCGCTCCGCCCTCACCCGCGAGGAGCAGGAAGCCGAGATGCAGTGGTTCGTCGATGCCGCCGAGCCGTTCTCGGGCATGTCGATCAACGTGGTCTCCGAAACCATCACCACGCATGAATACGAGGCCAACGTGCTGGCCCCGGCCTTTACCGCGATCACCGGCATCAACGTCACCCACGACCTGATCGGCGAGGGCGACGTGGTCGAAAAGCTGCAGACGCAGATGCAGTCGGGCGAGAACATCTACGACGCCTACATCAACGACAGCGACCTGATCGGCACCCATTGGCGCTACCAGCAGGCGCGCAACCTGACCGACTGGATGGCGGGCGAGGGCGCGGACGTCACCAACCCGAACCTCAACCTCGACGATTTCATCGGGTTGCAGTTCACCACCGGCCCGGATGGCAAGCTCTACCAGCTGCCCGACCAGCAATTCGCGAACCTCTACTGGTTCCGCCACGACTGGTTCACCGACGAGAAGAACATGGCGGATTTCGAGGCCGAATACGGCTATCCGCTCGGCGTGCCGGTCAACTGGTCGGCCTATGAGGACATCGCCGCCTTCTTCACCGGCCGCGACCTGAGCCACATGGGCGTGTCGGGCGAGGTCTTCGGCCACATGGATTACGGCAAGAAGGATCCGAGCCTCGGCTGGCGCTTCACCGATGCGTGGATGTCGATGGCCGGGATGGGTGACAAGGGCGAGCCCAACGGCTTGCCGGTCGACGAATGGGGCGTCCGCGTCAACGAGAACAGCCAGCCGGTCGGCTCCTGCGTGGCGCGCGGCGGCGCGACCAACTCGCCCGCGGCCGTCTATGCGATCGAGAAGTACACCGACTGGCTGCAGAACTACGCCCCGCCCGCGGCTGCCGGCATGACCTTTTCGGAATCCGGCCCGGTGCCGGCCCAGGGCCAGATCGCGCAGCAGATGTTCTGGTACACCGCCTTCACCGCCGACATGGTCGGCGACGGCGCGGCGGCCGTGCTGAACGAGGATGGCAGCCCCAAATGGCGCATGGCCCCAAGCCCGCACGGCGTCTACTGGGAAGAGGGCATGAAGGTCGGCTACCAGGACGCGGGCTCCTGGACGCTGATGGAATCGACCCCGGTCGATCGCGCCAAGGCGGCCTGGCTCTACGCCCAGTTCGTCACCTCGCAGACCGTCGACGTCGAGAAGTCGCATGCGGGCCTGACCTTCATCCGCGAGTCGACGATCCAGCACGAAAGCTTCACCGAGCGGGCGCCCGAGCTTGGCGGTCTCGTCGAGTTCTACCGCTCGCCCGACCGGGTGCGCTGGTCGCCGACCGGCACCAACATCCCCGACTATCCCAAGCTGGCGCAGCTCTGGTGGCAGAACATCGGTGACGCCTCCTCGGGCGCCAAGACCGCACAGGAGGCCCTCGACAGCCTCTGCGAGCAGCAGGAGCAGGTGCTCGAGCGGCTCGAGCGCGCGGGCATCCAGGGCGATCTCGGGCCGGTCATGAACGAGGAGCAGGATCCGCAGTACTGGCTCGACCAGCCCGGCGCGCCGAAGCCGAAGTTGGAGAACGAGGACGAGGAGCCCGAGACCATCAGCTATGAAGAGCTGATCAAGTCCTGGCAGTAAATGCCGAACCGCCGGGGCCGTCTGGCCCCGGCATCCCGCGCCGCGGAGCCTCCCGCCGCGGCGCGTTCCTTTCAGACAAGAGCATCCGATGACCCACATCCTCGCCATCGATCAGGGCACCACCTCGAGCCGCGCCATTCTCTTCGACGCGCAGATGAAGATCGTGGAGATGGCGCAGGAGGAATTTCCGCAGCATTACCCCGACAGCGGCTGGGTCGAACACGACCCGGACGACCTCTGGCAGAGCACGCTGCGCGTCTGCCGCGCCGTGCTGGACAAGACCGGCATCGCCGCCGCCGACATCGCCGGCATCGGCATCACCAACCAGCGCGAGACGACGCTAGTCTGGGAGCGCGAGACCGGCCGCCCCATCCATAACGCCATCGTCTGGCAGGATCGCCGCACCGCCCAGTTCTGCCGCGACTGGCGCGAGCGGGGCGAGGAGGAAACCGTCACCGCCAAGACCGGGCTGATCATCGATCCGTATTTCTCGGGCACCAAGCTCAAATGGATCCTCGATCACGTCGACGGCGCGCGCGATCGGGCGCGCAAGGGCGAGCTGATGTTCGGCACCGTGGATACGTGGCTGATCTGGAACCTTACCGGCGGGCGGGTGCACGCCACCGACGCCACCAATGCCTGCCGCACCATGCTCTACGACATTCGCAAAGGCGGCTGGAGCAGCACCATCTGCGGCATGCTCGACATTCCGATGGAGATGCTGCCCGAGGTGCGCGACTGCGCCGCCGATTTCGGCGCGACCGATCTCCTGGGCGGCGAAATCCCGATCCTCGGCGTCGCGGGAGACCAGCAGGCGGCGACGCTGGGTCAGGCCTGCTTCGCCCCCGGCATGCTGAAATCCACCTATGGCACCGGTTGTTTCGCGCTTCTGAACACCGGCGAGACGCCGGTGCGCTCGACCCACCGCCTGCTGACCACCGTGGCCTACCAGCTCGACGGCAAGCCGACCTATGCGCTCGAAGGCTCGATCTTCATCGCCGGCGCGGTGGTGCAATGGCTGCGCGACGGGCTGGGTCTGATCGACAAGGCGTCCGAGACGCAGGCGATGGCCGAGGCCTCGGACCCGCAGCAGCGGGTGATCATGGTCCCCGCCTTCACCGGTCTCGGCGCGCCCTATTGGGACCCCGACTGCCGCGGCGCGGTATTTGGGCTCACCCGTAACACCGGCCCGCGCGAGATGGCGCGCGCCGCGCTGGAAAGCGTGGGCTACCAGACCCGCGACCTGCTCGAGGCCATGCGCGCCGACTGGCAGGACGCCTCCGAACGCGCGACGCTGCGCGTGGATGGCGGCATGAGCGCCAGCGACTGGACCATGCAGTTCCTCGCCGACATCACCGGCGCACCGGTGG
>NZ_JAPWGO010000001.1:252006-482731 GCF_027213785.1 Limimaricola sp. G21655-S1
CCGATTTGACCGTAAAGCACTTCTTCAGTGTTTTGCCGTCCAATCGGACGCATGATTTTGACATCGTACAGAGAGAATATATCAGAACCGCCGGTTCGGCCGCGTCAGGTCGGATCCCGGAGCGCCCCAGGGCGCTGCGGAGCAGGCGGTTTTGTTCCAAGTCAAGTACACTAACCTATGTCTTCCCCGTGCCTCGCATGGGCTGGGGAAGGCGGGAAACGTATGACTTTCGGTTCAGAACAGAGCTTTGCTCTTCGTCCTCAAGTAGCCCTCCGGGCGATAGGACGACGAAGAAGCCTTGCTTTTTCTGGATCGGATCAAGCGCGAAAAGGGCGTTTGGTGGATGCCTAGGCAGTAAGAGGCGATGAAGGACGTGATACTCTGCGATAAGCCATGGGGAGCCGAGAATAGGCCTTGATCCATGGATTTCCGAATGGGGCAACCCACCTGAAACTTCGTTATTGTTGCTCGCAAGAGCACTCAATAGCGTCGTTAACCAGGTACTTTTGACCTGAATATATAGGGTTAAAAGAGCAAACCCGGGGAACTGAAACATCTAAGTACCCGGAGGAAAGGACATCAACAGAGACTCCGCTAGTAGTGGCGAGCGAACGCGGACCAGCCGAGCCTTGAATGTGACCAGAACGAGTTGGAAAACTCGGCCATAGCGGGTGACAGCCCCGTATGGGAAGCATGACGGGACGTATCAAGTAGGGCGGGACACGTGTAATCCTGTCTGAAGATCGGGGGACCACCCTCGAAGGCTAAGTACTCCTTACTGACCGATAGCGAACCAGTACCGTGAGGGAAAGGTGAAAAGCACCCCGACGAGGGGAGTGAAACAGTACCTGAAACCGAACGCCTACAATCAGTCGGAGCCTCCTTGCGAGGTGACGGCGTACCTTTTGTATAATGGGTCATCGACTTGGTCTCACGAGCAAGCTTAAGCCGGTAGGTGTAGGCGCAGCGAAAGCGAGTCTTAATAGGGCGTATGAGTTCGTGGGATCAGACCCGAAACCGAGTGATCTAGGCATGTCCAGGATGAAGGTGCGGTAACACGCACTGGAGGTCCGAACCCACACCTGTTGAAAAAGGTCGGGATGAGGTGTGCCTAGGGGTGAAAGGCCAATCAAACTCGGAGATAGCTGGTTCTCTGCGAAATCTATTTAGGTAGAGCGTCATCCGAATACCCCGGGGGGTAGAGCACTGGATGGGTAATGGGGCCCCACAGGCTTACTGATCCTAACCAAACTCCGAATACCCGGGAGTACTAGATGGCAGACACACGGCGGGTGCTAACGTCCGTCGTGGAGAGGGAAACAACCCTGACCTACAGCTAAGGCCCCCAATTCATGGCTAAGTGGGAAAGCAGGTGGGACGACCAAAACAACCAGGAGGTTGGCTTAGAAGCAGCCATCCTTTAAAGATAGCGTAACAGCTCACTGGTCTAAACAAGTTGTCCTGCGGCGAAGATGTAACGGGGCTCAAGCCATGAGCCGAAGCTTAGGATGCGCATAGCGCATGGTAGCAGAGCGTAGTGTGACATAATCCCATGTCTCCTTATGCCCCTCGGGGCTGTTGGAGACGCGGGGTTTTCTGTGAAGCCCGGGCGTGAGCCATCGGGTGGAGAGATCACTAGCGAGAATGATGACATGAGTAGCGACAAACAGGGTGAGAGACCCTGTCGCCGAAAGTCCAAGGGTTCCTGCTTAAAGTTAATCTGAGCAGGGTAAGCCGACCCCTAAGGCGAGGCCGAAAGGCGTAGTCGATGGGAACCAGGTTAATATTCCTGGGCCAGATGGAAGTGACGGATTGCGAAGGTTGTTCGATCTTATCGGATTGATCGGGCCGCTCAGCAGTCCCTGGAAATAGCTCCATCATGAGATCGTACCCGAAACCGACACAGGTGGACTGGTAGAGAATACCAAGGCGCTTGAGAGAACGATGTTGAAGGAACTCGGCAAAATACCTCCGTAAGTTCGCGAGAAGGAGGCCCGGTTGTCACGCAAGTGGTGGCCGGGGGCACAAACCAGGGGGTGGCGACTGTTTACTAAAAACACAGGGCTCTGCGAAGTCGCAAGACGACGTATAGGGTCTGACGCCTGCCCGGTGCCGGAAGGTTAAAAGGAGAGGTGCAAGCCTTGAATTGAAGCCCCGGTAAACGGCGGCCGTAACTATAACGGTCCTAAGGTAGCGAAATTCCTTGTCGGGTAAGTTCCGACCTGCACGAATGGCGTAACGACTTCCCCGCTGTCTCCAACATCGACTCAGCGAAATTGAATTGCCGGTCAAGATGCCGGCTTCCCGCGGTTAGACGGAAAGACCCCATGCACCTTTACTACAGCTTCACACTGGCATCAGGATTGCGATGTGCAGGATAGGTGGTAGGCTTCGAAGCGGGAACGCCAGTTCCCGTGGAGCCTCCCTTGAGATACCACCCTTCGCACTCTTGATGTCTAACCGCGGACCGTGATCCGGTTCCGGGACCCTGTGTGGCGGGTAGTTTGACTGGGGCGGTCGCCTCCCAAACAGTAACGGAGGCGCGCGAAGGTTGGCTCAGAGCGGTCGGAAATCGCTCGTCGAGTGCAATGGCATAAGCCAGCCTGACTGCAAGACTGACAAGTCGAGCAGAGTCGAAAGACGGCCATAGTGATCCGGTGGTCCCGAGTGGAAGGGCCATCGCTCAACGGATAAAAGGTACGCTGGGGATAACAGGCTGATACTGCCCAAGAGTCCATATCGACGGCAGTGTTTGGCACCTCGATGTCGGCTCATCTCATCCTGGGGCTGGAGCAGGTCCCAAGGGTATGGCTGTTCGCCATTTAAAGAGGTACGTGAGCTGGGTTTAGAACGTCGTGAGACAGTTCGGTCCCTATCTTCCGTGGGTGTAGGATACTTGAGAGGAGTTGCCCCTAGTACGAGAGGACCGGGGTGAACGATCCACTGGTGGACCAGTTGTCGTGCCAACGGCAGTGCTGGGTAGCTATGATCGGACAGGATAACCGCTGAAGGCATCTAAGCGGGAAGCCCCCCTCAAAACAAGGTATCCCCGAGGACCGTGGTAGACCACCACGTCGATAGGTCGGAGATGTAAGCGCGGCAACGCGTTCAGTTGACCGATACTAATGGTCCGATAGGCTTGATCCGATCCAGAAACAGCAAGGCTGGATCCGAAAGCATACACGAAACAGGAAATGAACCTGACCTGGAACACCGCTCCCCGAAAGGGCAGGGCGGCTGATACCCCTTACTGGCCTCAAGCAGCCCTCCGGGCGGTAGGCCACTAAGGTGATGTTCTTTCCTCGGTCTGGTGGCCATAGCACGAGCAAAACACCCGATCCCATTCCGAACTCGGCCGTTAAGTGCCGTCGCGCTGATGGTACTGCGTCTCAAGACGTGGGAGAGTAAGTCACCGCCAGACCTAGAAAAGAACATCACATTCTCTCTGGACGATCTCGAAAAGCACCATTCGGCCGCAAGCAGCCCCCCAAGGCGGCAGGCCAGACGAAATGGCGCGGGATGGAGCAGCCCGGTAGCTCGTCAGGCTCATAACCTGAAGGTCGCAGGTTCAAATCCTGCTCCCGCAACCAACAAACACGTACCGAACGCAGAACCGCCGTGTCCCGCAAGGGCGCGGCGGTTCCGCGTTGCGGTGCCCTCCGAAACGAAGGCCAGAACTGAGACCAAAGTACCTTCGATTGGCAAGTAGCCCTTCTGTGTTGGGCAGGCTGCCCAGCAGTGTGGCTACCCCTCTGTGATCACTTGCTTGGTCCGTGGTCAGGGAGAAGCGGACGGGGGCGCTCATGCGTATTGGTGACGGCATGCGACACAGAATTTGTGCCGTCACTAGTGGGGCCGATCAGACGGTCGTGCCTTCATTATGGTCGCAGGCCGGTCGCCCTACAGGGTGCCTTGGGTCGGTAGCGTCGACCATGAGCGTCTCTCTATCCGAGCTTTTGGGCCCAGATCTTTCATCGGTGAAGAAACAGACGCTTTCATCGCGCGGCGTTGAGGGGATTGCCTTTCTTCGATGGCTCGGTAGCACTGGGCTTCGGCACGTCGTGCCGGACCCGCGGGCCGGTCTGCCCGTTTCTTCAGATGGATCCTGAAGTGATCATCGATCTTGGAGCCGCCGCGCCCTATGCGGCCCTTGCGCTGCTCGCCCTTGTTTTCGTCACCTTCACGCTCGAAATCCGTTCTGCCGACATGGTCGCCTTCTGCGGTGCCGTGGGCGCCTTGCTGCTCGGGTTGGTGCAGGTGGATGATGTTCTCGGGGCGCTCGCCAATCCGGCGCCGGCCACCATTGCCACCATGTTCGTGCTGTCAGCGGCGCTGGTGCGTACCGGAGTGCTGGACAGCGCGAGCACGCTGCTGCGCGGCGGCATGGCAAGATACCCGCGCCGTACCATCGCTATCTTTCTTGTGACGGCCGCCGTGGCTTCCGCTTTCATGAACAACACGCCCGTGGTGCTGGTACTGATCCCGGTCGTGATCGGGCTCGCGCGCGAAGCGGGGATGGCGCCGACGCGGTTGCTGATCCCGCTTTCCTACATGGTGATCCTTGGGGGGACCTGCACGCTGATCGGCACCTCGACCAACCTGCTGATCGACGGCGTGACACGGGATATGGGGCTAGCACCTTTCGGCCTGTTCGAGATCGCGCCGCTGGGCTTCGTCGTGGCCGTGGTGGGCGGTGGATTTCTGGCGCTGGCCGGGCCCCATCTACTGCCGGCACGACACGGGGGAGCCGCCGTCACGAGCGAAACGGGCGAGAGTTGGCTTGTGCGGATGAAAGTGCCGGAAGGCTCGGTGTTGATCGGACGCGCGCCCGACGAGGTCGAAGCGTTCCGCCGCAGTGGCACCCATCTGGTCGATCTGTTGCGTGGCGCGGAGTCGCTGCGTAACCGGATGGCAGAGATCCGGATCGCGGCGGGCGACATGGTCGTGCTGCGCTGCCCGGAAAGCGAGGTGGCGGCGCTGCGCGACGGCCGCGTGCCAGGGCTGCACCTGCTGGATGAAAGCGGGGAACGGCCGCGCCGCAGCCATGCCGCCAGTCTTCTCGTCGGACCCGTCGCGCGCAGCCTGAACCGGCCGCTGTCGCGTCTGCAATGGCGCCGCCGCTACGGCGTCTACCTGCTCGCCACCGACCGCTCGGGCGAAGCGCGACCTGAAGCACTAGAGCGGCTCAGGGTGGGCGACAGGCTTCTTGTTGAGGGACGCCTCGAGGACATCGCCCGAATGACGCACGAGGAGCGGTTGATGTCGCTTGGCAGCTTCGAGGCGCGCGCCTTCCGGCGCGGCAAGGCGCCGATCGCCATCGCGACCATGGCCGCCGTGGTCGTGCTCGCCGCCTCCGGGGCGGCGCCGATCCTCGCACTTGGACTGGTCGGTGCCGCGGTGGTGCTGCTCACCGATTGCATCGACGCCGATGAGGGGGTGGGGGCGATCGATGGTCGACTGCTCCTGCTGATCGTGGCGATGCTGGTGATGGGGCAGGCGATGGATCGCTCGGGCGCGTTGGTCATGGCGGTCGAGGCGCTGCGCCCGCTGCTGGCCATGGCGCCGCCATTGCTCGCGCTGGCGGCGGTCTATGTGGCCACATCGGTCCTTACCGAAATCGTGACCAACAACGCGGTGGCGGTGCTGATGGCGCCGATCGCGGCGGGGCTTGCCGCGGGACTCGGGCTCGACCCGCGGCCATTCTTGGTCGCGGTGATGTTCGGGGCCTCGGCCAGCTTCGCCACACCGATCGGCTATCAGACCAACACGCTCGTCCATGCCGCTGGCGGCTATCGCTTCTCCGACTTCCTGCGCATCGGCCTGCCGATGAACATCGTTGTCGGCATCGTCACCGTGCTGGTGGTGCCGCTGATCTGGCCATTGCGGGGCTGAGCCCGGGGCGAATCATTTCGATCGCCTATCCGTCCGTCATTAACGACAATGCGACCCGGAGAGTGGCATTGTTTCGCTATGGCCCCCTCGTTCGAGCGCGCGCCATGAGAATGCCTCGCTTCCGCCGGCGAGCCGAACGATCTCGGGCAACGGCCGGCGCGGGCCGCGCGCGATGGGAGAGGAAATGGCGCATTGGGAGAGGTCCCGTTTCCTCTCCGGCGCCAGTTCGCCATGGTGGCCCGGTATGGTGCGGGGGCTATGACAATCCGGCCGGACTTGCGCAGGCCGAAGTCGGGGCAACGCGTCGTATCGGCCCGGGAATTTCTCGCAATTACCGAGATTTAGAAGCCCGCGACGTACCGGAATTCTTGGCCGTTGGCGGGGCTGGCCCTAACTTCGACCGGGACGGTGAAACCGGGACTGATCCGGCGCACCGGTCACGATGTTGCCGCAAACGGCGAGGGCGAAGGGCCTGAGATGAAGACCATGGCAGTGAATACCGGACTGACGAATCTGCGGCAGGTCATGCCGTCCTCCGAGAGGTTCGTGCGGGATATGGACCCATCGGGGCGTCTGGACCGGGTCGGCCCCGTCAGGTACGGACTCTATCGGCGCCGCGCCAAGCGCTGGCTCGACATTGGGCTGACGGTATTGCTCGTCCTGCCGGTCACCCTGATCGTGGCGATCATCGCCCTGCTGGTCGCGATCGATGGGGGACGGCCCTTTTACGTGCAGTCCCGGGTCGGGCGCGGCGGCCGGACTTTCCCGATGTTCAAGATCCGCACCATGGTGCGCGATGCCGAGGCGGTGTTGAAGCGTCATCTCGAGGACGACCCGTCGGCCCGCGCCGAGTGGCTCCATCGCCAGAAGCTGCGTCACGATCCGCGCATCACGCCGCTCGGCCGCTTCCTGCGTCGCACATCGCTCGATGAGCTGCCGCAGTTCTACAACGTGCTGCGCGGCGACATGACCCTCGTGGGCCCGCGTCCGTTCCTGCCAGAGCAGAAGGCCTATTACGACGGCGAGGAATACTATCTGATGCGACCCGGCATCACCGGCTTCTGGCAGACCTCCGAGCGCAACGAGGCGAGCTTCGTCCAGCGTGTCGCCTATGACCGGTGCTACTACCACGCGCTGTCGCCGCTCACCGATATTCGAGTGATCGGCCGGACCCTAAAGGTGGTGCTGCGCGGCACCGGCATGTGAGGCGGTACCCCTTGCGCCGCGTCGGCAACGGGTGTTGCCTGAACCGTGACGCCCGCTGATCGCCATCGCGGCGTCACGACTTCGTCCGGACATCGTGCCAAGGTCGGGATGACACGCTGAACAGGGGCCGCATGCCGAACGCCGTCGCTTCGATCGCCCTGCTGGCTTGGCCACTGGTCACGCTGGTGCTGTTCGGGCGCCTGCGGCCGGGCGTGGCACTGGTGGCGAGCCTGCTGGGGGGCTACCTGCTGCTGCCACCGCTGCCAGCGGAATTCGACCCGCCGCTGCTGCCATCGCTCAACAAGGACACGATTCCCAGCCTCTCGGTTCTGCTGGCCGCCCTCATGTTGCGGCGGGTGCAGCTGCGCGGGCTTCTGCCGCGCCAGCGATTGATGCGGCTGGCACTGGCCGTGTTTCTCCTGTCGCCGTTGATGACCGTGCTGAGCAATGGCGATCCTCTGGTCTTCGGGCCGCTGGTGCTGCCCGGGCTGCGGCTCGCCGAAGTGCCGGGGCTGCTGATCCAGCAGGGGTTTCTCGTGGTGCCGCTGCTCCTCGCGCGGGTCTTCCTGCGCGAGGAGCGCGAGCACCGCATGATGCTTTGGGCGCTGGTGGTGGGAGGTCTCGCCTACACCTTGCCGATCCTGGCCGAGGTGCGGCTCAGCCCGCAGCTCAACACCTGGATCTACGGTTATTTCCAGCACAGCTTCGAGCAGATGATGCGCGGCGATGGGTTCCGCCCGATCGTGTTCCTCTATCACGGACTCTGGGTGGCGTTCTTCATCGCGATGGCGGTGCTCGCCGCGACGGGGCTGGCGCGCAGCGCAAATAGGGGGCGCGCTCCCCTTCTCTGGGCCTTGGCAGGGCTCCTCGGCGTCGTGCTCGTGCTGTGCAAATCCATGGCGGCGCTGGTCTATACGATGGTGCTCGTTCCGGCTTTGGCCTTCGCGCCGCGCCGGCTGCAGCTCTTCGGCGCCGCGGCGATGGCGGCGCTGTCCCTGGCCTACCCGCTGCTCAAGGGCGCCGATCTGGTGCCGCAGGAGCGGCTTCTCGAATGGGCCGGATCGGTAAGCGCGGACCGGGCCCAGTCGCTCGGCTTTCGCTTCGACAACGAAGACGTGCTCTTGGAGCGCGCCATGGAGCGGCCGGTTTTCGGCTGGGGAATCTGGGGTCGCAACATGCTTTACGACCGCCAGAGCGGACGCGAGATCACCGTGACTGACGGGCGTTGGCTGGTGGTGATCGGCGTGTTTGGCTGGGTCGGTTTCCTTGCCGAGTTCGGCCTTCTGGCCTTTCCGGTGCTGCGACTCTGGGGGGGCTCCGGACGATCGCCGCCCGGTCCCGCCACGGTGACGCTCGCCGTGATCCTCGGCATGAACCTCGTCGACCTGTTGCCCAACGCCACGTTGACGCCGCTGACCTTTCTGGCGGCGGGGGCGGTGTTGGGGCTGATCGAGACCGCACCGCGTCATAGGCCGCGGCCCGAGGCTGCGCCCCGCCGGCCTGCGCCGATCCGGACCGTCCTGTGAAGGGGCTGGCGGGCCTCGCCGCGCTGCTCCTTTGCGTAGCGCTTGCCGGCCTGCCTGCGCGGGCCGCGCCGCTTCTGGGCATGAACCTCGCGGGCATCTCGGACTGGTCCACCGAGCATCCGTTTCTCGACCTAATGAAAACCTCGCGGCCCTGGATCGGTCATGGCGATGACCAATGGGGCGCGATGAGCGCCGAGCAACTGGTTGCCGAGGGGCATGTCGATCGTAACGGACGCCTGCTCTCGATCCCCGAGGGTATCGCCCGGGTCGGCACGCTGATCCTTACCGACCAGCCCGAAACGGCGGTCTCGCTCGCGGGGCGCTACGTGCTGCGCTACGACGGACAGGGCGACATCACGGTGAGGGGGCGCGGCCGCGTGGTCTCGCAGATCCCCGGGGAGATTCGCTTCGACTACGATCCGGGACCGGGCGCGGTCGAGATCGAGGTGGCCGCGATCGACGCGGCGGACCCGCTGCGCGAGATCACGGTGGTGCGCGAGGACCGGCTCGGCCATGCGGCGGCGGGCGCGCTGTTCAATCCCGATTGGCTGGAGCGGGTCTCGGATCTGCGGCTGTTGCGCTTCATGGACTGGATGGAGACCAACGGCTCCCCGCAACGTCGCTGGGACGACCGGCCACGCCCCGGGGATCAGCGCTGGGTCGATGCTGTGCCGGTAGAGGTGATCACCCGGCTCGCCAACGAGATCGGCGTCGATCCATGGGTGACGCTGCCGCACATGGCCGATGACGACTACGTGCGCAGCTTCGCAGCCTATATGCGGGACCATCTCGATCCCCGGCTCATGATCCACGCGGAGTGGTCGAACGAGGTCTGGAATTTCGGGTTCGAACAGGCGCATTGGGCACAGGCCCGCGCGCGTGATCTCTGGGGCGAGGATGCGCCCGGAGATGCCTGGATGCAGTTTGCGGGATGGCGTGCGGCGCAGGTGGCGGACATCTGGGCGGAAACCTTTGGCGCGGGCGCCGAGGGGCGGCTGGTGCGGGTCTTCGCCACCCAGACTGGTTGGCCGGGGCTGGAGACCGCGGCCCTCGAAGCGCCGCTGGCCGTGGACGAGGGGGCGAGCCCGCCCGCCACGAGCTTCGACGCCTATGCCGTCACGGGATATCTCGGCCATGATATCGGCGCTGACGATCACCTCGATGAACTGCGCGCGCGACTTGTCGACGGCACCGCGCAGGCCCATGCGCTGGCTCTCCTCGAAGACGACCTTGCCGAGTTGACGCAGAGGTTCTGGCCGCATCATGCCGGCGTCGCGGCCCGGCATGGGCTGCGATTGGTGATGTATGAGGCCGGGCCGCATCTGCTGGCGGGCCCGGCGGGGCGCGACGACGCGGCCGTGACCGACTTTCTGACAGAGCTGTCCTACGCTCCGGAAATGGCGGCACTGATCGACGATCTCATGGCGGGCTGGCGAGCGGTGGGTGGTACCCAAGCCACAGCCTATCTTGACATCGCCGCCCCGTCGCGCTGGGGCAGCTGGGGCGCGCTGCGCCATCTCGACGATGCCTCCCCCCGCTGGGACGCTTGGATGCGCCACAATCGCGAGGGTGCGGATTGGGAAAGCCGGGCGCCGGGAAGCTTCGACGACGGGGTGACGCTGCAGGGAGGCGACAGGGCGGAGCGGCTGGTCGGTACGCTCGAGGAAGACCTCCTGCTGGGCGGTGGCGGCGATGATGTGATCCATGCCGGGCCCGGCGATCGTGTCGATGGCGGGGCGGGACATGATCGGGCGGTGCTGCCTGCGGCACTGCGCGACCTGCCCGTGACGCGCGAGGGCGAACGGCTGGCGATCGGTGCCGGGCCTTCGCGGCTGCTTCTGGCGGGGATCGAGGAGATCGCCTATGTGGAGCAATCCGCGACCCTGACGGAGACGCCGCGATGACCGCGCCGATGCCGATGGATATCCTGATTCCGGCCAGCAACGAGGCCGGTCTGATCGAAGGCTGTCTCTCGGCGCTGGCCGCCAGCGAGCCGCTGCCCGCTCCCGTACGCGTCACCGTCATAGCCAATGGCTGTCGCGACGCCACCGCCGACGTCGCGCGCGCCGCCGGCGCGGCTCTTGGCGCACGCGACTGGGCGCTGCGGGTGATCGAGCTGGCGCAGGGGTCGAAGATCGCTGCGCTGAACGCGGGCGAGGCGGCGCTGACCCACCCGGCGATCCGGGTCTACCTCGATGCGGATGTGACGGTATCGCCGCCATTGCTGTTGCAATTGCACCGGGCGCTGGACCGCCCGGAGCCGCTTTATGCCAGCGGTTTGCCCCGGATCACCGGTCAGGGCCGTATCGCGCGCGCCTATGCGCGGCTCTGGGCGCGGCTGCCCTTCATGACGCATGGGGCGCCGGGTTGTGGCCTCTTCGCGGTCAATCCCGCCGGGCGGGCCCGCTGGGACATGTTCCCGGACCTCATTTCCGATGACGGTTTCGTGCGGCTGTGCTTCTCGCCGGATGAGCGGATTGCCGTGCCGGCGCGCTACGACTGGCCCGTCGCCGAGGGGTTCGCGGCGCTGCTGCGGGTGCGCCGACGGCAGGATGCGGGCATGGCGCAGATCGCGCGATGTCACCCCGATATGCTGGCACGCGAAGACAAGCCTGCGCTCGGTCCTTGGGGCGTCGCGCGCCTCGCCCTGCGCGATCCGGCAGGGTTCGCGGTCTATGGCGCGGTGGCGCTGGGCGTCCGGCTTCGGCCCGCCCCGTCGGACTGGAGCCGCGGCCGGTGAGCGCGGCATTGATCGGTCACCTGCGCTCGCGCGGTATCGGTGGTCGGGCGCTGCGCTCGGCCGCGATCATCATCGCGGGTTTCGGGGCGGGGCAGGGTCTGCGCCTCATCTCCAATCTCGCGCTCACCCGGCTGCTCTTTCCCGAGGCCTTTGGCACCATGGCGATCGTCATGGTCTTCATGATGGCGCTGGGCATGTTCTCGGATGTCGGCATCTCTCCCGCGATCATGCAAAGTCGGCGTGGCGACGATCCCGATTTCCTCGACACCGCCTGGACGATCCAGATCGGCCGGGGGTTGGGATTGTGGTTTGCGGCGTTGGGCCTCGCCTGGCCCGTGGCGCAGTGGTATGGCGAGCCCGACCTCGCGCGGTATCTGCCGGTGGCGGCGCTCGCGCTGATCCTCAACGGCTTCAACCCGACCAAGCTCGAAACCGCGCACCGGCATTTGCGCGCCGGTCGCGTGACACTGATCGAGCTGGCAACCCAAAGCACCCAGCTGGTCACCGGCGTCGTTCTGGCGTGGAGCTGGGGCTCGATCTGGGCGCTGGTGGTGGCGGGGCTGGTCGGCGCGATGGCGCAGCTCGTATATCTCAACCTGTTCCTGCCGGGGCCGCGCAACCGGCTGCGCCTCGAACCTGCCGCCGCGCGAGAGCTGGTGCATTTCGGCAAGTGGATCTTCCTCTCGACCGTGGCAGGATTCCTGCTGGGCCAGAGCGACCGGGTGCTGCTTGGGGGCTATCTCTCACTGGCGGATTTCGGGGTCTACAATATCGGCCTGTTCCTCGCGACCTTCCCCCTGCTGCTCGGCCACTTGGTAACCCGACGTGTGCTGATCCCGGTCTACCGCGAAAGCCCGCCGGCCGAGAGCCGGGCCAATTTCCTGCGGCTTCAAAGGCTCAGGACGCTGGCGACATCGGGCCTCCTCGCGGCGACGGCGGTGCTGGCGCTGTCGGGCAACCAGCTGATCGGGGTGATGTATGACGGGCGCTACGCGATGGCGGGGGGCGTGGTGGTGCTGATGGCGGTGCTGCAGATCCCGGTGCTGGTCGGGCTGACCTACGAGCAGGCGGCACTGGCCTCGGGGCGCTCGCGCCGTTTCTTCGTGCTGCAAGCCTCGCGCGCGGGGCTGACCATCGCCGGCCTGGCGCTGGGCCTTGCCTTGGGCGGCTTTCTTGGCGGGCTGATCGGGCAGGGCGTGGCCGCGCTGCTGGCCTACCCGGTGCTGGTCTGGGTCGCACGACGAGAGAAGGCATGGGATCCGCGCCACGACGCCTTGGCTGCTCTGGCCGGAATTGCGATCGCCGCTCTGGCCCTGACATTGAACTGGCCTGCCGTGGCAGCGCTGGCTGCGGTCGCGCCGGGATAGCCAGCATGTCCGCAAGCCGGTATCCCGTCGGAAAAGTGCCGCATTCGCAGTCTAGCCAGTTTGCGCAACCACACGGGGCAGGGGAAGAGATCATGCAGGAGGCGAAGGAACGGGATACGGGCGATATCGCCATCACCGGCATGGCCGTGGACCTGCCCGGCGCTGACACGCTCGAGGCGTTCTGGGGGATGCTGGCGGGAGGACGCAGCGCGATCCGTCGCCTTACCCCCGAAGAACTGGCCCGTGCGGGGGTGAGCGAGTCCGAGAGCCGCCGCCCCAATTACGTCCCTTTCGGCGCGCCGCTCGCGGGGCATGACCTGTTCGATGCGGGATTCTTCGGCCTGACACCGCGCGAGGCCGAGATCATGGATCCGCAGCACCGGCGCTTCATCGAGACGGCCTGGTCGGCGCTGGAGAACGCGGGCCATGTGCCCGAAGCTTTCGCGGGCGCGATCGGAGTCTATGCGGGCTGCGGTGCCAACGACTATTACATGCGCAACATCATGGGCAATGCGGAGCTGGTGGAGAACACCGGCGCCTTCCTGTTGCGCCATACCGGCAATGACAAGGATTTCCTCGCCACCCGTCTGGCGCACATGCTCGATCTGACCGGCCCGGCGGTCTCGGTGCAGACCGCATGTTCGACTTCGCTCGTGGCCATCCACATGGCGGCGCAGGCGCTGCTGACCGGCGAATGCGACATGGCTCTGGCGGGCGGTGTCACGATCGAACAGCCGCATGGCAGGGGCTATCTGTGGCGCGAGGGAGAGATCCTGTCGCCGGATGGGGCGTGCCGCGCCTTCGATCACCGTGCCGCCGGCACCGTGTTCGGTTCGGGCGCGGCGGCGGTGGTCCTCCGCAGGCTCGAAGACGCGCTGGCCGATGGCGACCACGTCTGGGCCGTGTTGAAGGGCAGCGCCATCAATAACGACGGTGCCCGTAAGGCCAACTACCTCGCCCCCTCGGTCGAGGGGCAGGCGCGGGCGGTGGCGATGGCCCAGCGCATGGCGGGCATCGAGGCCGGTTCCATCGGTTTCGTCGAATGCCATGGTACCGGCACGCCTCTGGGCGATCCGATCGAGGTGGCGGCGCTGACCCGTGCCTTTCGCGAAACGACCGAGGCCGCCGGCTTCTGCCGGATCGGCTCGGTCAAGACCGGGATCGGTCACACCGACACCGCTGCCGGCGCTACGGGACTGATCAAGGCGGCGCTGGCTCTGCACCATCGGACGATTCCCGGCACGCCGGGCTTCGAAGCGCCGAACCCGGCACTGGCGCTCGACGGATCACCCTTCGAGGTCGCGGCGGAAACGACGCCCTGGCCTCGGGGCGCCACGCCCCGCCGCGCCGGGGTCAATTCGCTCGGGGTGGGTGGCACCAATGCCCACGCGGTGCTGGAGGAGGCGCCGGAGCCCGTATCCCCGGCCGAAAGCGAGTGGCCGTTCCAGCTGCTCCGGGTCTCCGGCCGCTCCCGCGCCGCGCTCGATGCCACGGCAGCGCGACTGGCGGCGCATCTGCGCGCGCATCCCGAGCAGCCGCTGGCCGATGTGGCGCATACGCTGGCGGTCGGGCGCCGGGCGCTGCCGCATCGTCGCGTGCTCGTCGCCGAAAGCCATGCCGAGGCCGCCGCATTGCTCGAACGGTCCGATCCGCGCGCCGCGCCCACGCATCTGGCACAGGATATGCCGGAAGTGGTGTTCATGTTCCCCGGCGGCGGCGCGCAGCAACCGGGCATGGGCCGCGATCTCTACGAAACCGAGCCGGTGTTTCGAGACTGGATCGATCGCGGCTTCGCCGCCATGGGCGCCGAGGGCAAGACGTTGCGTGCGCTGTGGGACCCGGCACCCGGCGACGAGGCGCAGGCCGAGGCCATGCTGCGCCGCCCTTCGCTGCAACTGCCGCTGCTTCTGATCGTCGAGCACGCGCTGGCGCAGCTCTGGATCGGCTGGGGCGTGATGCCGGACCGGCTGGTCGGTCATTCGATGGGCGAGAACACAGCGGCGGTGCTCGCCGGTGTCATGTCCTTCGAAGAGGGTCTGGAACTGGTGCGGATGCGCGGCACGCTGTTCGAGCGGACCGAGCCCGGCGCGATGCTTTCGGTGGCGCTCGGCGCAGATGCGCTGCGCGAGGAGTTGGGCCCCGATCTCGATCTCGCGGCGATCAACGCGCCCGGTCTCTGCGTCGCCTCGGGGCCGGTGGCCGCGATCGAGGACCTTGCGGCGCGGCTCGAGCTTCGGGGAATCGAGAGCCGTCGTGTGCCGATCGAAGTCGCCGCCCATAGCCGCCTGCTCGATCCGATCCTGCCGCGCTTCGAGGCGCATCTGCGAAGCATGACGTTGTCGCCCCCGCGCATCCCGATCATCTCTAACCGCAGCGGCCACCTCCTGACCGATGCGGAGGCGACCGATCCCGCGTACTGGGTCGGCCATCTCCGCCATGCCGTCGATTTCGACGGGGCACTCCACAACATGGGCGAGGCCGCGCGGATCTGCATCGAGATGGGCCCCGGCGGCGTGCTTGGCATGCTGGCCGGGCAACAACCCGGGATCGGTCATGAGCGGGTGCTGCCGGGACTGCGGCCGCCGCAGGAGCCGGGCGGCGATGACCGCTGGATGGTCTTGGCGCTGGGTCGCCTATGGGCGATGGGCGGCCGCTTCGACGAGGCGCAGCTCGCGGGCGCCGGTCGCCGCCGCCTGCCGTTGCCGGGCTATGCCTTCGAGCGGACGCGTCATCATGTCGAACCGGTCCGCTCCGTGGCTGCCCCGGCCGTGGCGCCGCCGGTGCCGCGAGAGGAGGATGTCGCGCGCTGGGCCTGGCAGCCTGCTTGGGTGCGCCGCTATCCCGAGGGCACATTCGAGGCAGGGGACGACCTCGCGGAACTGCCGCCCGAGACCTGGCTCATCTTTCTCGATCGCACCGGGCTGGGGGCCGCCCTTGCGACGCGGCTGCGGGCTACGGGGCACCGTGTCGCGACCGTGACGGCGGCCGGGTTCGAGGCGCGCGCCGGCAGCGATAGCTGGCAGCTGCCGCCGGAGGCGGGCCAAGCGCCCGTCGAGCGCCTCTTGACGGCGCTTGAGCGCGAAGATCTGCTGCCGGACCGGGTGCTGCACCTGTGGAGCGTCACCGAGGCCACCGGTCCGGACCTGTCGCCGCTGCACGTCCAGTTGCTGCAGGAGCGCGGCTTCCTGAGCCTCATGCATCTCGCGCAGGCTTGGCACGCCACGCAGGGCGACAGGCCATTGCGTCTTTTGGCGGTAAGCAGCGGTGCGCATGCCGTGCGCCCGGGCGAGCGGCCCGATCCGGCCAAGGCGATGCTCGACGGGCCCGCGCTGGTGATCCCGAGGGAACTGCCGGGACTTGCCTGTTCGCGGCTCGATCTCGCGCCGCCGCGCCGCGCCACGCTTCGATCTCAGGTCGAGGCGGTGCTGGAAGAGGCGCTATCGCCGCCCGAATCCGCGCCGGTGGCTTGGCGCGACGGCATTCGCCGGGTCCGGACGCCGCAGCGCGCCGCACTCCCCGCGACGCCCAGGCTACCATTGCGTCGCGGCGGTGCGGTACTGATCACCGGCGGCCTTGGCGGTATCGGCCTGACCTTGGCCGAAACCCTGATCCGCGATTGGGACGCGCCAGTTGCGATCATCTCGCGCAGACCCCTGCCTGCGCGCGAAGATTGGTCCAGCCATGTCGCCACGGGCGGTCCGATGTCCGAGTCGCTGCGTGCGCTGCTGCGGCTCGAGGCCTTGGGCGGGCGGATCGAAAGCTATTGCGCCGATATCACCGATCCCGATGCGATGCGCACCGCCCTTGCCGAGGCCGAGGCAAGGCTCGGTCCGATCAGCGGCGTGATCCATGCTGCCGGACGTCTTGACGACGCGCCGGTGCTGGGCCGCGCGGCCGAGGCGAGCGAGGCGGTGATCGCGCCCAAGCTGCAAGGGCTGATGGTGCTCGACACGCTGTTCCCCGATGGTCGGCTCGACTGGATGGCCCTCTGCGCCTCCAGTTCGGCCTGGACCACTCCGGCGGGGCAGGCGGATTACGTTGCCGCAAACGCCGCACTCGACGCCTTTGCGCTGGCCCGCTCGGGCGGCGCGACTCGTGTGGTGGCGATCGACTGGGGCATCTGGGCCGATACCGGCATGGCAGCCGGGGCGGCCGTGCCGGATGCGGGAGAGGCGGCGGGCGCGCCCACTGCCCTGCCGATGCTGGAGCGTCGCGAGATCATCGAGACCGCGATCGGCGAGGAAACTGTCTTCACGGCTCGGTGGACGCCTTCCGAGCGTTGGTTTCTCGACCAGCATCGGACAAGGGCGGGTGACGCCTTGCTGCCCGGCGCGGGCTATGCCGAGCTTCTGGCCGAGGCGGTCGGCCCCGAGGGCTTCACGCCGTTCGAACTGCGCGATCTGCGGTTCTTGGCCCCGCTGCGCACGCCCGATGGCGGCGCGACCCGGCTGCGGCTGCGGCTGTCGCCGGGCGACGACGCAGGCAGGGTCGAGGTCGAGGCCGCGCCACCGGGCGAGCCATGGGGACCTGTCGCCATGGCCCGGCTGCTGGCGACAGGTGGCACACCGGGCCGCATCGATCCGGCGGCCATCGCAGCGCGGCTGCCGGCGCCCGGACCGCTGAGCCTGCCGCAGGCGGTGCATCTCGATTTCGGGGCGCAGTGGCAGGTCACGGGCGAGGCGGCGCTGAGCGAGGATGAAGGGCTGGCTCGGCTTCGGCTGCCGCCGGATGCCAGCACCGGCCTCGCGCTGCATCCGGGGCTCTTGGACATCGCAACCGGCTGGGCGATCGGAATGATCGCGGGCTATGATCCGGCGCGGCTCTGGGTGCCGGCGGGCTATGCGCGGCTGAGCGTCCATGCGCCGTTGCCTTCGGAGATCCTGAGCCATGTCCGGCTGGTCGAACAGGCGACCGGCAGGGCCCGGTTCGACATCGTGCTGGCCACCCTCGAGGGCGAGATTTGTGCCGATATGTCCGGCTTCGAGCTGCACCTGCTGCCGGCGGAGGCCGGTTTTGCCGCCGGCGCGACGGCCATGACCTTGGAACAGCCAGTGCCGCAGGACCGGCTGAGCGATGCCCGCCGCCATGGCATCCGGCGCGAGGAGGGCGGGCGCGCCTTCATCGCGGCGATGGGGGCGGGGCTGTCGCAGGTCGCCATGACGGCGCAGCCGTTGCCCGCGCTGATCGGGGAGGCGGCGGTGTCGCCTCCGGCTTCGGAACCGGTCGCGCCCGCCGATCCTGTCGCCGCCGGGTTCGAGACCGAGATGGAAGCGCGGCTCGCCGCGCAATGGAGCGCGCTGCTCGGCGTGGCCGATATCGGTCCAGATGACAGCTTCTTCGACCTTGGTGGACATTCACTGATCGCGGTTCGGCTCTTCGCGGCGATAAGGCGGGAAACCGGTACCGCGCTGCCGATCTCGGCGCTGTTCGAAACGCCGACGATCCGCGGCCTCGCGGCGCGGCTTGCAGGAGACGCCTCCGCTCCGGCAGCAGTGGAGGCGACCGGAAGGCCGGGCGCGGCCCCGGCGATGATCTCCGGCCTAGGCGACGCGGTGCATCTCGTGCCGCTGAGCCAAGGCGGCCCGGGGGCGCCGCTTTTCCTCGCGGCGGGCATGTTCGGCAACGTGATGAACCTGCGTCATCTCGCGCAGCATCTGGGCGAAGACCGGCCGGTCTGGGGTCTGCAGGCACGCGGCGTCGCCGGCGATGTCCCGCCGCATCAGGATTTCGTCGCGGCGGCACGCGATTGCCTTGCCGAAATGCGTCGCGTTCATCCCGACGGGCCTTGGTTGCTAGGCGGCTATTCGGGCGGTGGCATCACGGCACTCGAAATCGCCCGGCAGCTGCGCGCAGAAGGCGACAAGGCGGAGGCGTTGCTGTTGCTCGATACGCCGCTGCCGGTCCGGCCGTCGCTAAGTCTGCGTGACCGGATCGCGATCCAGGCGATCGAGCTGCGCAGGGGAGGGCTGCGCTATCCAGCGCAGTGGGCATCGCGGCGCCTGCGCTGGGAGATCGACCGCCGCCGCTTTGGGCGAGACGCCGCGCGCCCGGTCGAAAATCAAGCGGACGCCGCTCTGGAAACCGCCTTCTACGTCGCCTCCGCCGCCTATAGATTGGAGCCTTGGGACGGGCCCATGACGCTGTTCCGACCGCCGCTGAAGGGGCAATGGCGATTGCCGGGCGGGCGACTAGTGAACAAGGAACGGCAATACGTGGTGCATGACAATTACTGGGGCGAATGGGCGTCCGCGCTCGAAGTGGTCGAAGTGCCGGGCGATCACGACACCATGGTGCTCGAACCCAATGCGCGCGCTCTCGCGGCCCGGATGAAGGCGGCGCTCGAAAGCGCCGTCGCTGGGGACGTGCCGAAACTACATGCGGCGGAGTAGCGCGCGATGACATCTGTTCTGACGGTGATCCTGAACTGGCGCACGCCGGAGATGACACTGCGCGCCGCCGAAAGCGCGGTGGCCGCGATGGCCGGGATCGAGGGCGGGATCGTGATCGTCGACAACGATTCCGGCGATGGCTCGGAAGAGCGGCTGCGCGCCGGCGTGGCCGCGCGCGGCTGGGGGGACCGGGTGCGCGTGGTGCAATCCGGCCGCAATGGTGGCTTCGGCGCGGGCAACAACGCGGGCATCCGCGACGCCCTCGCCAAGGGCGAGCGTCCGGACCTTGTCTACATCCTCAACTCCGACGCCTTTCCCGAGCCCGGGGCGATCGCCGCTCTCGTCAAGCACTTGGCGGACCATCCCGCGGCTGGTCTTGCCGGGAGCCTGATAAGCGATCCGGACGGCACGCCGCATCTCGCGGCCTTCCGCTTTCCCTCGCTCTTGTCCGAGATCGAGGGACCGTTGCGTTTCGGCCCTGTCTCGCGGCTTTTGTCGCGACGAAGGGTATGGATGGAGGTGCCGGAGCAGACCTGTCGGGTGGACTGGGTCTCGGGGGCCAGCCTGATGATCCGGCACGAACTGTTCGAGCGGATCGGCGGTTTCGACGAAACCTTCTTTCTCTACTTCGAGGAAACCGACCTTTGTCGCCGCGCGCGCGACGCGGGCTTCGAGACCCATTTCGTGCGCGAAAGCCGCGTCACCCATATCGGATCGGTCTCGACCAGGATGAACGAGTGGCGCCGCGTTCCCGACTACTGGTTCGAGTCGCGCCGGCACTATTTCCGCAAGCATCACGGCGATGCGGGTGCGGCCGTAGCGACGCTGCTGCATCTCGCGGCAGGGGGGCTTCACCGGCTTCGCTGCGTTGCGATGCGGCGCGATCCGGGCGATCCGCCGCGATATCTGCGCGACTTGCTGCGTCACGAATTGCGTCATTTGCGGGCGACCCGGGCAAGGGAGGAGGCGGCATGAGCGGCAGCGTTGCACTGATCGGCGCCACCGCGTTGAGCCTCGAGGCCGCGCGGTCGCTGCGCGAAGCGGGTTTTCGGCTGGCGCTGGTGGCGAGCCGCTACCCGGAACTGGATGCCTTCGCCGAGGAGCACGGCATTCCCCGGCACGATCCCGACCGGCTCGACGACCTGCCCGAGGGCATCGACTGGCTTCTCAGCGCCGGGAATCTCGACTTGGTGCCGGCCCCCGCGCTGGCGCGCTTCGCCGCAGGCGCCATCAATTTTCATGATGGACCGCTGCCCGAGAGGGTCGGGCGCAATGCGCCGGTCTGGGCGCTGCTCGAAGGCGCACGTCGCCATGCGGTGACGTGGCACATGATGACGCCGGGCGTGGATGCGGGGGACATCCTGATCCGTCGGGATTTCGACATCGACCCGGACGAGACCGCGCAGAGCCTCAATGCCCGTTGCTTTGCGCTGGCGCTCGAAACCCTGCCGGAGTTGATCGATCAGATGCGCCACGGGCTCCGGCGCCGACCGCAGCCTGCGATGGAAGGCCGGATGCACCGCGCCGCCGACCGGCCGGATGCAGATGCGCTGATCGACGGGCGTGGCCCGGTCGATGCGGCACTGCGATTAGTCCGGGCGCTCGATCACGGTGCGCATCCGAACCCGCTCTGCTGCCCCAAGCTCTCGCATGAAGGTCGGTTGCTGCTGATCGGCACGGCGCAGCTGCTGGAGTCAAGGGCGCAGCCCGAACCGCCCGGCACGATCCGCGCGGCCATGGGCGACGCGTTGGAGCTGGTCTTCGAAGACGGTGTGCTGCGGCTTTCGGGACTATCTCGGCCAGATGGGGCGCCAGTCGCGCTGCCCAAGGCCGGTACCCGGTTGGCGCCGATCCGCGACGCTGCGGCGCTCACCATGCGTATGCAGCATGTCGCACGGGCCGAGCAGGGCTGGCGAAGGCGATTGGAGGCGCTGCGTCCGGTGCCGCTGCCCGGCCTCGCGACGGCTCTTCCGATGCGTCCCGACATGGCTGAGGAGCGCCGGGCGCTCGAACCGCGTGGGTCGGCGCGCCTTCGCGCCGCGGCCTGGGCGCTGCTGGCGGCGCGGCTCTGCGACGGTGCGGCCGATCTGGCGCTGGTTCGGCCCGCCGCAGAAGACCCTCATGTGGCGGGCTGGGTTCCCCTGCGTGTCATTCCGGAACCGGGAGAAAGCCTGTCGCGCTTCGCCGACCGGTTCGACGCGGAAATGCGCGCCGCATGCGCCGAAGACGGTTTCGCGGCGGATCTGCCGATGCGGCTGGGCCTCGTCCCGCCCGCCTTGGCACTGGGGCCGACGCGGCCGCCCGGGGCGCGTCTCGGCTTCGATCCCGAGTCTGGCATCCTGCGAGCGGCGGGCGGCACGCTGCTACCCGGTGCGCTGGATCTGCTCGCGGCGCGGCTCATGGCCATGATCGATGCCGATCCCGATACGGCCTGCACGGCGCTGCCCGCGATGTCGCCGGGCGAACGCGCTTTGCTTCTCGAGGACTGGAACGACACTGCGGGTCCGGTGCCCGAGGGGACGATTCACGCCGCCATCGCCCGTCGCGCCGCCACCGCGCCGGAGGCCGTCGCGCTGGTCTTCGGTGAGGAGCGCCTCACCCATGCGGAACTGGAGGCGCGCTCCAACCGCATGGCGCGGGTGCTGCGCGAAATGGGGGCGGGCCCGGGCATGCGCGTCGGGCTGCATATGGGCCGCTCGACCGAGATGGTGGTGGCGGCGCTGGCGGTCATGAAGTCCGGCGCCGCCTATCTGCCGCTCGACCCGGCCTATCCGCGCGAACGGCTCGCGCTCTATCTCGAAGACAGCTCTGCCGCGATCGTGGTCAGCGCCCCCGAGATCGCGTCGGATCTGCCGGCCGGCGAGGCGGCATTGCTGCGGCTCGACGACCCGCGACTGGACACGGCCGAGGCCGCGCCGCTCGATGAGGCCGCCACGGGTTCGGATCTTGCCTATCTGATCTATACCTCGGGCTCCACGGGCCGCCCCAAGGGGGTGATGATCGAGCACCGCCACGTGCTGAATTTCTTCGAAGGGATGGACGAGCGGGTGCCGCACCGTCCCGGCGACGCGCTGCTCGCCGTCACCTCGATCTCTTTCGATATCTCGGTGCTCGAACTGTTCTGGTCCTTGTCGCGCGGCCTCAAGGTCGTGGTCCAGGGCGACGAAGAGCGGCTCTTGACCTCCTCGGAGACGACGCCGGTGACCGCTGTGGCCGGGCCGTCGCTGAGCCTGTTCTACTGGGGCCACGAGGCGGGGGACACGGACGACTATTCCCTGTTGCTCGACGGGGCCCGCTTTGCCGACGCGCATGGGTTCGAGGCGGTCTGGACGCCCGAGCGGCATTTCCACGGCTTCGGCGCGGCCTATCCCAACCCGGCGGTGACCGGTGCGGCGGTGGCGGCCGTCACCTCGTATGTGGCGATCCGCGCGGGCAGCTGCGTCGCGCCGCTGCACCACCCGGCGCGGATCGCCGAGGACTGGGCGGTGATCGACCGGCTGTCGGGCGGGCGTGCAGGGGTGGCGCTGGCGGCGGGCTGGCAGCCTCAGGACTTCGTGCTGCGCCCCGAGGCGGCGCCGCCCGCCAACCGCAAGGCGCTGCGCGACGCGGCCGATGCCGTGCGCCGTCTGTGGCGGGGCGAAGCGGTGGCCTTTCCCGACGCGGCAGGCGATATGCAGGAGGTTCTGACCCGACCGCGCCCGGTCTCGTCAGAGCTGCCCTTGTGGATCACCGTTGCGGGCAACCCCGCGAGCTGGCGCGAGGCGGGGCTGGCGGGCGCCAACGTGCTGACGCATCTTCTGGGCCAGAGCGTCGCGGATCTGTCCTCGCGGATCGCCGAATGGCGCGCTGCGCTGGTCGAGGCTGGGCACGATCCGGCGTCGCGGCGGGTGACGGTGATGCTGCACACCTATCTCGCCGAGAGCCGCGCCGCCGCCCTCGAGGTGGCGCGCGGCCCGATGATCGATTACCTGCGCTCGGCCAACGGGCTCATTGCGCGACATGCCGCGGAATTCCCGGCGTTTCGTCGTGGAAGGGGCGATGCGGTCGACCCCGGCGCCTTGACTCCCGAAGAGGAAACGGCGGTCCTCGACCACGCCTTCGAACGGTATTTCGAAGAGCAGGGGCTTTTCGGCACAGTCGAAGACGGCTTGGCCCGGATCAAGATGCTGCAGGCTGCCGGGGTGGACGAGATCGCCTGCCTGATCGATTTCGGGATCGCACCGGCTCAGGTGATGGAGGGGCTGCCGCGCCTCGCGGCGCTGGCGCAGCCGGGACGTCCTGCGGTCGATGATGCCGGGCCACCCCCGAGCGACCGGTCGATCGCGGCGCAGATCCGCCGCCATGGTATCACCCATCTGCAATGCACCCCCTCGATGGCCCGGATGCTTGCCGCCGACGCGGTGAGCCGCGCCGCGCTGGGAGGTTTGCGGCACATGCTCGTGGGCGGCGAGGCGCTGCCCGCCGCGCTGGTCGAGGAATTGCGCGGAGCCGGGGTCATGCATCTGGAAAACATGTACGGTCCGACCGAGACCACGATCTGGTCCACCAGCGCCACGATAGAGGCGGGTCTGCCGGCCTCGGTGATCGGTCGGCCGATCCGCAACACCCGGACCTATGTACTCGACGCGCAGATGTCGCCCTGCCCGGTGGGGGCGGAAGGCGAGCTGTGGATCGGCGGCGCGGGCGTGGCGCGCGGTTATTGGGAGCGGGCCGAACTGACCGCCGAGCGGTTCCGCCCCGACCCCTTCCGGCCGGGCGAGCGGATCTACCGAACCGGGGATCTCGCACGCTGGCGCTCCGATGGGGTGCTCGATTTCATCGGCCGCGCCGATGGGCAGGTGAAGCTTCGCGGCCACCGGATCGAGTTGGGCGAGGTCGAAGCGGCCCTCGACGCGATCTCGGGTTTTGGCCCCTGCGTCGCCGTGATGCGCGAGGACACTCCCGGCGATACGCGGCTCGTGGCATATCTGGAGACCACGGAGACAATCGACGAGGCGGAGTTGCGACGCGAACTGGCGACGCGTCTGCCGGCGATCATGGTGCCGACGCGGATCGTTGCTCTCGAGCGGTTTCCGCTGACGCCCAATCGCAAGACCGACCGCGCCGCCTTGCCGCCGCCGCCGGCACACCGTGCCGCAGTCTCGTCCACGCCCATGCCCGCAGACCCTGCGCCGAGCCCGGCAACCATCAAGGTCGCGGGCTTGCGTCGCGGTGCCGCCGCAACCGAGATCGCGGAGATCTGGCGGGAGCTTCTGGGGATCGAGGCCGTTTCGCCGAACGATAGTTTCTTCGATCTCGGCGGCCATTCCCTGCTGGCGGTGCGGGCGCATCGCGAAATTCGCGATCGGCTCGGCCTGCCGGATCTGAGGATCACCGATATCTTCGGCCTGCCGCGCCTGGCCGATCTCGCGGCCCGGATCGAGGCGGAGCTGACCGCGCCCGAGGCCGCCGAACCGGTCGCACCGCTCGCTTCGGCGAATGCACGGGACGAGATCATGGCGCGCCGCAGGCAGCTGCGGGCCCGGCGCCAAGGTCTTGGTTGAGCTTGCCGCCCTGATCGAGAGGCTTGGCGGTACTGGCACCGCCGCCGCGGTGGTGCGCATCGGTGCCGGACATGTGCTCTGGCCCGAAGAGGCGCCAGCCATGGCGCGGGCCCGTCCCGCCCGGCAAGCGGAGTTCGCCGCCGGGCGGGCGGCGGCGCGGCTGGCGATGGAACGGCTCGACCTGCCGCCGCGGGCGGTCCCGATGGGACCGGATCGCGCGCCTGTCTGGCCCCAGGGGATGCACGGCTCGATCAGCCATGATGACGGCCTCGCGGTGGCCGCTCTATGCCGGGGGGGCGATCTCGGTCTGGATCTGTCCGCCGCCTTGCCGCTGGAGCCCGCGCTCTGGCCCGAGATCGTCCTTCCGGGCGAAATCGAGGTCACCGGGCTGGAGCCGGGCCTTGCGGCCCGGCTCGTCTTCGGGGCCAAGGAGGCTGCCTACAAGGCGCAATATCCTCGGAGCCGTGCCCTGCTCGGCTTCGATGCCATGCGCGTTCAGGTCACGGGCGAGGGCCTTGCGGCACGGCTGTTGCGAACGGCCGGACCTTATGGGGCCGGGACCGTATTTCGCGGGGGGTGGGGGATATGTTCCGATCGCCTGATCGTGGTCATGCGGGCGCCGCCCGGGTTTCGCGGCCTGCAACAGTGAGTTGACCGGGCGGTTCGCCATGGTCAGATGATGCCCGAGGCCCTAGATTGTGGCTTGGGTGTGGCGGAAATTGGACCGGCGCGGGTGGCCTTCGGCCCTCGCGACGAACGGGAGCTGGTCATGGAACATCTTGCCTCACTGCGCGACCTGCGCGGCGCGCTGCGCCGCCGGGCTTGGGCCATCGCCCTTGTCTGCGTTCTGGGAATTCCATTCGTTCTCTGGTTCGCGATGACGCGTCCGCCGGTCTTTCAGGCAACGGCGGTGATCCAGATCGAGACGCCGCTGGTCGATGCCGGGGGCGACGCCGCCGTCATCGCCGACACGCAGCTCGACCTGATCGAGCAGCAGGTGATGGCGCGCGAGAAGATCCTCGAACTGGCCGAGCGGTTCGATCTGTTCGCCCTCTTGCCGCCGCATGAGCGGCTGGTGCAGACCCGCGCCTCGATCGAGATCACCAAGCTGGTGAACCCGGCCTTGGCCTGGCGCCCCGAAACCGTGCCCTCCGGCTTGTCGATCACGGTCGAACTCGACGAGCCACAGCTGGCTGCCGATCTCGCCAATGCCCTGTTGCAAGAGATCGTTACCGCCGCGCAGAGCCGGCGCGAGGGCCGCACGGCGCGCACGCTCGATTTCTTCGAAAGCGAGGAGGCGCGGCTCGGCGCGGAACTGGCCGCGCTCGAGGAGGAGTTCGCGCGGTTCCAAGAGGCCCGCTTCGACTCGCTGCCCGGCAGCCTTCCGGCCCAGCGCGAACAGCTCTCGGGGCTCGTGGCGCAGCGGATCGACCTCGAACAGCAGATCATCGCCTTCGAGACCAGTTCGGACCGGCTGCGGGAGGACGAGCTGACGCGTCGCCGCAGCCTGCTCGAACAGCAACGGCAGCTGATCGCCGACAATATCGCCCGGATCGAGGCGGCACTCGCGGCCGCGCCTGAGACCGAGCGCCGCTACAACGATTTCGTGCGCCGCCGCGAACAGCTGCAGCAGGCGCTCTCGGCGGTCACCGCCCGGCGCACAGAGGCCGCGATGGCGCAGCTGCTCGAAAGCCGTGACGAGACCACGCGCTTCGAGATCCTCGAACGGGCGGTGCCGCCCGATTACGCGGTCTCCTCCTCGCGCCGAAAGATCGCGGTCGCAGGCGGGTTCGGCGTGCTTCTGGCGGCGCTCGGCCTCGCGCTTTCGCTCGAGGCGGTGAACCCGCAGATCCGCACCGCCGCGCAGATGGAGCGGGCGCTCGGCGTGCGGCCCGTCGTGGTGATTCCCGAATTGGATCGGCGTCAGGCGCGGCGTCGCGCCCGGGCAGCGCAGCGGCGGGATGCCGGGCGTTTTCTGGGGATTTGGGGCCGGCTGCGCAGCGGCATGCGGGGGTGGTGGCGCCGGTTGCCGATCTGATCTCCTAGCCGCTGCCCGAGGCGCGGTCCTCCTCGGCACGGTTCAGGATCATGCCGAGGATCGGCTTGTCCTCGCCGATGCGGCGCACGGCTTCGCGGATCTGCTCGGCGCTGTTGTGGCCGCCGCCCACTACCATCAACACGCAGTCGTAGCGGCTTCGGAACGCGGTCACGTCGTCCTGGCTCAGCGCGGGGGGCAGGTCGAACAGCACCGCGTCGGGGGCGATCTCCTCTTGCATCTGGTCGAGCACGGCCGCGGTCTTGGGGTCCTGCAGCAGCTCGGCCGCATAGGTCTCGGAACGGTCGTTGAGGCCGACCGCGAGCCCGCCGATGCCAAGCAGGTTCTGCCCGACGCGCTGCAACTGGGTGCTGCTGGACGTGGCACCGCGCAACCAGTCGGCGATCGGTCCCGGCGCCGGTGCGCCCAGAACCTCGGCGAGTCCCGGCGCCCTCAGGTCGAGATCGAGCAGCACGGTGCGGCGGTTTTCATAGCGCGACAAGGCGATGGCGAGATTGGCGGCGGTGAAGGTCTTGCCACAGCCCCGCGTCGGTGACGTGATCGCCACACGCTTCCAACCATGCTCGTCGAGCGCCTGCAGCAGGCGGGTCCGCAGCAGGTCGAAGGCGGTATGGGCGGGGTCGCGGCGACTTGCGGTGATGACGAGGTTGCTCTCGAGGACGGCTTCGTTCACCGGAATCCGGCGCAGGCTGCCCCACAGGTCATGCAGCTGCGGCAGCCGGACTTCGTCCTTGCCCAGCACGGCGGCGCGCAGCGCCCGGGTGGTGTCGTCGGTCTCGGCCGGGGCTGGCCCGGCGGGCGAGGGAGACGCGGGCTTTGGCTGCAGCGCCGCGATCCGGTCGAGAATCGCCGTGCGCGCCCCGGGCTCAAGCCGCCTCCGTCCGTCGCGCCTGCTGCGTTCGCTCATCTCCGCCATTCCCGTCACCGGCCAAATCGGCGCGAGGATAGACCGGAAACGGGGGCGAGAATAAGCCCCGATCGGGCCGTGCCCGGCGCGGTGGCTAGCGGTACTCGATCAGTCGCATTTCGCGTTTGCGCAGACGACGCAGCCGGTAGGTCAGCATGCCCTGCGCATTCGGAAACTTCGACAGGACCAAGAGCCCTGCAAGGCCGAGGGCGCGCCGACGCGGCTGGCCCGTCCGCCGCAGCCTCAGCGCGCTGCGCCCCCAGCTCACCGCCAACAATGCCGTCGCGATCAGAAGCGCCGCCGCGCCCCATGCGATCATTCCGGCCAGAGCCGCCGCAGGGAGCGCCATTCCCCATAGCCGCACCCGGCGTCGCTCGGCCCTGAAATGTCCGGGGTGGCGGTCGCCCACCTCGGCAAAGCCGTGGCCCGCGCGTACCGCGCGACGCCACCACTGGCCCAAACGGGTCATCGCGATGTCGTGGCGGGTCATGACTCGCGGCAGGCGGTGCACGCGCAGACCGAGGCCCCGCACCCGCAGGCACAGATCCTCGTCCTCCGAGCAGATGATCGCGCCGTCGAAGCCGCCGATCCGCTCGAACAGCTCGGTGCGCAGCATCATGTCGCCGCCGCAGGCCGGGATGTCGCCGGCAGGGCGGTGCCACTCCCATTCGGCCATGGCATTGTAGACCGTGGCCTCGGGGGCGATCTCGCTGCGCCAGCCGGTCACGATGCCGATGCCCGGATCGGCGACAAGTGCCGACGCGCCCGCCTCCAGCCAGCCCTGTTCGAGCGTGCAATCGCCATCGACGAACTGCACGAACTCGGGCAGACCTGCCTCCCGCAATGCTTCGAAGCCTGCATTGCGGGCGCGGGCCGCGGTGAAGGGGGCTCCGGCGTCGAGTTCGATGATCCGCGCTCCGGCCGCGCGGGCGATGTCGAGGCTGCCATCGGTCGATCCGGAATCGACATAGACCACCCGCGACCCGCTGTTTTCGAGCGAGGCGAGGCAGGCGCCGAGCCGCGCGCCTTCGTTTCGGCCGATGACCACGACGCCGGTCCGCGCGGTCATGCGATCGGCTCCGGGCGGACCGGTCCGCCGGGGCCGTCGCACAGCAGTCGCGCCAGCCGCGCCACCTCGCTGGCGGCGTCGAACTCGGCCAGCACCCGGGCCCGCCCCTCGGCCCCCATCGCGCTACGGCGCGCCGCGTCGCCCGCGAGAGCGACCATTGCCACTGCCAGCGGCATCTCGGCTCCCGGCGGCACCAGAAGGCCGGAACGGCCGTCATCGACCAGTTCGGTCACGCCGCCCACCTGGGTGGCGATCACCGGCCGGCCAGCGGCCATCGCCTCCATCAGCACCACCGGTACCCCTTCGGCGAAAGAGGGAAGGATCAGAACGCCCGTCTCCTTCAGAATCCGTGCCACCTCGGCCTGTCCCTTGTAGCCGTGGAACCGCACCGCGGCTTCGAGGCCGAGTTGGCGAGCCATGGCCTCGAACGCCGCGCGGTTCTCTCCGTCGCCCACGAGGTCGAGCGTCAGCTCCGGTCGCCTAGCCCTTGACTGCGCCAGAGCCTCCAACAGCACCGGCACGCCCTTGACCGCCGTCAGCCGACCGATGAAGAGCATCCGGTCCTCGGGCGGGGGCGGAGCATCTGCATAGAGATCCGGGTCAACGCCGCAATGCACCACGTGCAGCTTGTGCCAGTGGGCGGGGTCCGAGAACAGCATTGCCTGCGACCGCGCGAAATCCGAGATGCAGGCAACGAAGCGCGCACGCGCGATCTTCTCGCCCAAGGCCCAGTGTTCCGGGGCGAAGAAGATGTCCGGGCCGTGCAGGGTGAAGCTGTGCGGAATGCCCGATATCTCGGAAGCGAGCATCGCGACGGTGCCGGAGGATTTGGCGATGTGGTTGTGCAGATGGGTGATGCCGCGCGCCTTCATGCGTTGTGCCAGGACCAGCGCCTCACCGAAATAGATCAGGTTGTAGATGCGGCCCCGCAGCCCCTTGGGGGCCGTGCGCCATGCCAGCGCCAAGGCACGCAGGAAACGGCCCGGGTTCCGCAATGCCGACAGCTTGGCCCGGGTCATGCGCCACGGGTTCAGCGCGGCCTCCAACAGGTGAAAGGTTGCCGCGGCCTCGGCGCGCTGCTCGGGGCCGACATGGTGCGACGGGTCGGTGCGCCGCACCGAGGCGGTCTCGACCGCGACACCGAGGTGGCGCAGCGCCGCGACCTCGCGCTGGATGAAGGTGTCGGTGGCGCGGGGGTACTCCCCGGTAAGCCACATCACCGGTCCGAGGCCGGTCATGCCCGGGCCCGCCGCGCATCAGCCACCGCCACCTCGAACCCGGCTTCGGCCTGGAAGCCCAGCGCATGGGCGCGGGCATTGGCGTATCGCAGCGGCATCAGCCGCGCGCGCAGTACCTCGCGTCGCAGCAGCCCCGGCGGGCGCGAGCCCAGCGGTGTCAACGCGCGGGCCGCCATGTCAAATCCGCGCCAGCCCAGCGGCAGGCCGCGCCGGCCTAGCGCTGCAAGGAAGCGCGCCCTGTCGGGGCGATCATCGTCGAGCGCATGGATCGGTTCGATTGTCTGCGCCTGTGGCCGGGTCGCCGCGAGCACGAGGATCTGCGCGGCATGCGGCAGCCAGCACAGCGGCAACTCGCCCGCGTGGCGCGGCCCGAGGACCAGCCGCCCCAGTTCGATCCCCATATGCGCGTTCCACAGCCGACCCGGCCCGAAAATCGCCCCGGGCCGGACGATCCGAAGCTGCGCGCCGTATCGCGCCGAGATTTCGCACGCGTCTCTCTCCTGCGCGAGCTTGGCGCGGGTATAGGCGTCGCGCCGCTCGGGGTGTGGCTCGACGGGCGTCGCCTCGTCCACGAGGGCAAATGGCGCGAGATCTTGGGTTCCCAGCACCGAGATCGAGCTGACCAGAACCAGCCTTGCGCCGGCCTGCGCGGCCCGCTGCAACAGCGCGGCACTCGGCGTTACCGTATCACGGGCCTGCGCCGCGTCATCGCCCGACATCCGCGCGGCGGCATGGATCACCGCCGCCGCGCCGTCGAGCGGTGGCAGCTCGCGGCGCAGATCGGCGCGGATCACCTCGATGCCGGGATCGGTCGCCCAGGCCTCGGGTGGATCGCCGCGCAGGATCGCACGCACCGGAAAGTTCTCTTCCCGTGCCCGCGCGACCACGGCGCGGCCCAGGAACCCACCCGCCCCGGTGACGGCGATCACGTCGCCCACGGCATCGGCTCCATGGGTTCGCAGCGCGTTTTCATGTCGCGCACGGCCCCCTCCTGGATCGCCAGCGTCACCTCGGTCAGGTGCAGCGCGTAGTCTCCGGCGAGGCGGCTCTCGCGGCCTGCCGCGATGGCGTCGAGCATCTCGGCGGGCCCAAGCGCGAAGTCCATCCGCGCCGCACCACGGCGGCGGGGCTTCGGCTGATGCGTGCCCTTGAGCGATACGTCGCGCGCCAGCGGGCTTTCCAGCAGGCGGCGACGCAGCCGCATCCGTCGGCGAAACCGCACCGGCGCGTGGTTGTCCCAGGCACGGCCCACTTCGATCACGCCCTCATCGCCGAAGATCCGTAGCCGATGGTCGTGCGGCGCCGCGATCGAGCAGGTGAGCCGCGCCACCGGGCCGCTTTCGAAGAACAGCGCCGCGACCGAGAAGTCCGGCGCCGCATGCCGCAGCCCGGGCTTGTCGGGAACGACCTCGGCCGCAGCCGAGACCACGCGGCGCACCGGCCCCAGATGCGCGATCAGCCAGGACAGCCAGTAGCCCGCATGTTCCAGCGTGCAGCCGGTGGCGAACTCGTCCTCGGCGGGCCAGGGCGCCCCGCTCTCGCTCTTCCAGTCGCGATAGGGCGCCTGCGGGATGAAGCCGTCATCGAGCTCGGCATAGATCAGCCGCGGCGTACCGCCGACGCCCATGCGCAGCGCCCGTCCCAGCCCCTGCGCGGACTGCGACAATACCGACGAGGGTGCCGAGGCCAGCTGCCGACCGCGGGAGCGGGCGAGATCGTGCAGCGACTGGGCGGTCTCCATGTCGGTGACCAGCGGCTTTTCGGACCAGACGTGGCGGCGGGCGCGCAGGCAGCCGCGAATGATCGTCTCGTGGCTCTTGGGATTGGTCAGGTTCAACACGAGCCCCTCGGCGGGCAGTGCCTCGCAGGCCGCGGCCGGGTCCGGCAGCGGCGTCAGGCCCCAATGTGCACAGAAGGCAGCCTGTCGCGCGGCGTCGCGGTCATGCGCCCCCAGCACCCGGATTTCGGGATGCGCCGTCAGGCTGCGCATGTAGAGATCGGCGACATAGCCGCATCCGATCACTGTAACGTCCTTCATCGCGGCGCGGCTCCGTTGTGTCGCATCGGGCTCTGGCACGCTTGCCGGTCCGGAGCCGCTCGGTACAGAAGGGAGATGGCGACAATCGGGCGGCCAAGGTTCCCCGCCCGTATCGCTAAGCGAGTGCGGCGGGCGCGCCAAGGGGCCGGATCGCGATCCGGCGGAGCCAGAGGAAAGAGCGATGGAATTCGATCACGGCGCCGGGCTGGTCCGGGTGAACATCACCGATCAGGCGGCGCTCTTGGCCGAAATCGGTGCGCGTTTCGCGGCGCGACGCGGCTTCGCGCTGGCTACGCTCAACCTCGACCATCTGGTGAAGCTGCGTGCTGACGCGGGCTTTCGCGCAGCCTATGCGGCTCAGGACCTCGTGACGGCCGACGGCAACCCGGTGGTCTGGCTGTCGCGTCTGGCAGGTTGCCAAGTGGCGCTTCTACCCGGTGCCGACCTGATCGTGCCGCTCGCGCGATTGGCGGCGGCTCGGGGCGTTCGGGTGGCCTTTATCGGTAGTACGGAGGACAGCCTCCGGCGGGCGGCGGATGCGTTGGCGCGGCAGGTGCCGGGATTGGAGGTGGTGGAGCGAATCGCGCCGCCGATGGGCTTCGATCCCGACGGGGAGGCTGCCGATGCCGCGCTTGATTCGGTGGCCCGGAGCGGCGCCGGTCTCGTGTTTCTCGCGTTGGGCGCGCCCAAGCAGGAGCGGCTGGCGGCGCGGGGCCGGGCGCGGCATCCGCAGCTGGGCTTCGTCTCGATCGGCGCCGGGCTCGATTTCCTCGCGGGCCACCAGCGTCGGGCGCCATCATTGGTGCGGCGGCTGGCGCTCGAATGGCTCTGGCGCGCGGCCTCAAACCCCTCCCGCCTTGCCGGGCGATATGCGCGCTGCGCCGCGATCCTGCCGGGCGAGGCGTTCAGGGCGTGGCGGCTGCGAAGCCGTTGAGAGGCGTTCCCATCGGTTCCGGCCGACAGCCCTGTGCGCTGATGCGCGGAGATCGCGGTATCGCCGGGGTTTCGTGTGCAACGGCCCGCCGTTATCGTCCCGGCAATTCCATAGAAGGCTCCGTAGCATGGCCCCCATCGTGTCGGTCCGTGACCTGACCAAGACCTATGCGGGCGGTTTCACCGCCCTCGACGGCGTGTCGCTCGATATCGAGGAGGGCGAAATCATCGCGCTGCTCGGACCGAACGGTGCTGGCAAGACGACGCTGATCTCGACGATCTGCGGCATCACCATGCCCACGGGCGGCACCGTCGAGGTCGGCGGCCACGACGTGGTGCGCGACTGGCGGCAGGCCCGCGACCTGATCGGGCTGGTGCCGCAGGAGATCGCGCTCGAGCCGTTTTCGACCGTGTGGAACAACGTGCGCTTCACCCGCGGCCTGTTCGACCGGCCGCGCGACGATGCGCATCTGGAGCGGCTGCTGCGCGACCTGTCGCTCTGGGAAAAGCGCGACGCCAAGGTGATGGAACTGTCGGGCGGCATGAAGCGCCGGGTGCTGATCGCCAAGGCGCTGAGCCATGGCCCACGAATACTGTTTCTCGACGAGCCGACGGCCGGCGTCGACGTGGAACTCAGGCGCGACATGTGGCGCGTGGTCGAACGGCTGCGCGGGGAGGGGGTCACGATCATCCTCACCACCCATTACATCGAGGAGGCCGAGGCCATCGCCGACCGGATCGGCGTCATCTCCAAGGGCCGGATCATGCTGGTCGAACGGACCGAGGACCTGATGCGGCGGCTGGGCCGCAAGGAGCTCCGGATCGAGCTGGCCGAGCCGGTGGAGGCGCTGCCCGACACGTTGCGCCGCGAAGGGCTGGAGCGGGTCGATGGCGGCCAGGCGCTGGTCTATACCTATGACACGCATGCCGAGCGCACCGGCATCACCGCGCTTCTCGCCGATCTGCAGGCGGCCGGTCTGCAGCTGGCCGATCTCTCCACATCCAATTCTAGCCTCGAAGAGATTTTCGTCGGACTGGTGAAGGAGGACGCGGCATGAACTTCGGCGCCGTATCCGCGATCTACAGGGCCGAGATGGCTCGCTTCTTCCGTACGCTGCTGCAGAGCTTCATCTCGCCGGTGATTTCGACTTCGCTCTATTTCGTGGTGTTCGGCTCAGCCATCGGCGGCCGCATCCAGGAGGTCGAGGGCATCGCCTATGCCGCCTTCATCGTGCCGGGGCTCGTCATGCTCTCGGTGATGACGCAGGCCACCTCGAATGCCAGCTTCGCGATCTATTTCCCGAAGTTCATCGGCACGATGTACGAGTATCTCTCGGCCCCGATCAGCTTCTTCGAGATCACGCTGGGCTTCGTGGGCGCGGCGGCGACCAAGGCGCTGTTCATCGGGCTGGTGATCCTCGCCACCGCGACGCTCTTCGTCGATCTCACGATCCTGCATCCGGTCTCGATGCTGGCCTTCCTGATCCTGACCTGCATCAGCTTCTCGCTATTGGGCTTCATCATCGGCATATGGGCCAAGAATTTCGAGCAGCTTCAGCTGATCCCGCTTCTGGTGATCACGCCGCTCGTCTTCCTCGGCGGCAGTTTCTACTCGATCTCGATGCTGCCTCCGGCTTGGCAGGTGGTCACCCGCTTCAACCCCGTGGTGTATCTGATCTCCGGCTTCCGCTGGTCCTTCTTCGGGCAGGCCGACGTGCCGATCGGGGTGAGCCTTCTGGCGATCTCGGGCTTCACCGCGCTGTGCCTCGGGATCATCTGGCTGATCTTCCGCACTGGCTGGCGGATCCGCTCCTGACCTTGTGATGGGGCAGGGCGGGGCCTAGATGTCGGAGCATGATGCACTGGCTGCCGTTCCGCCCCAAGGGCCCCGTCGTTTCCGTCATTCGCCTGCAGGGCGCCATCGGCATCGCCGGGCGTGGCCTCGACGATGCGGGCACGGCCGCGATGATCGAGAAGGCGTTCAAGCGCGGCAAGCCCGCCGCCGTCGCCATCGAGATCAACTCGCCCGGCGGCTCGCCGGTGCAATCGGCGCTGATCGCCGCGCGAATCCGCCGGCTGTCGGAGGAAAAGGGCGTGCCGGTGCTGGCTTTCGTCGAGGACGTCGCGGCCTCGGGCGGCTACTGGCTCGCGGCGGCGGCGGACGAGATTTTCGCCGATCGCGGCTCGATTATAGGCTCGATCGGGGTGATATCTGCGGGCTTCGGCGCGCATGAGCTGCTCGAGCGCAAGGGCATCGAGCGGCGCGTGCATACCGCCGGCAAGTCGAAGAGCTTTCTCGACCCGTTCCGCCCCGAAAAGCCCGAGGATGTGGCCCGGCTGGAGCGCTGGCTCTCCGAGATGCACGACTACTTCATCGACCACGTGAAGAGCCGTCGTGGCGCCCGGATCGCCGATGACCCGGACCTGTTCACCGGCGAGATATGGATCGGCCAGAAGGCGGTCGAGAAGGGGCTTGCCGACGGGATCGGCCATCTCGTGCCGACCCTCAAGGCGCGGTTCGGCGACAAGGTGCGGCTGCGGCGCTATGCCAAGCGGCGGCCCTTCCTGAGCCGCTTCGGCGCGGCGCTGGCCGGGGAGACGATGGGCATGATCGAGGAGCGCGCGGGTTTCGCCCGCTTCGGTCTTTGATGCTGATCAAGATCGTCACGCTGTTTCTGGTGGGCATGGTGGTGCTCGCGATGTTCGGAAAGCTGCGGCTCCCGAAGCCCAAGGGTCCGAAGGGCCTGCTCGGGCGGGGGAACTGCGCCGCCTGCGGGCGGCCGAGGATAGGCAAGGGGCCCTGCCCCTGCGGAAAGGACAGGACCTGATGGATTGGCTGATGGTGGCGGCGGGGCTGGTGCTCCTCGTCTTCGCGGGCGACGCTTTGGTGAAGGGCGCGGTGAATTTGGCGCTGCGCCTAGGCATACCGGCGTTGATCGTGTCGCTGACCGTGGTGGCCTTCGGCACCTCGGCGCCGGAGCTGCTGGTTTCCGTGGACGCGATCCTCAAGGGCACTCCCGGCATCGCGCTGGGCAATGTCGTCGGCTCGAACGTCGCCAACGTGCTGCTGGTCCTCGGCATTCCCGCCCTGATCACCACGCTGCACGCCAGCGGCGGCTCGGACACCCGGTCAAGCTTCCTGCAGATGATGGGGGCCACCTTCCTGTTCATGGCGCTGGCCTTCACCGGCGTGCTGTCCTGGGGCGCGGGCCTGCTGCTGCTGGCGGCGCTGGCGGCGATGCTGATCTATGCCGCCCGCGTGGCGCACAAGCACCGCAACGGCAATGGCGGCGAGCTCTCCGAGGAGGAGGTCGAGGGCGCCGACCCGAGGATGCGCGGCTGGAAGGTCGCGGCCTATCTGCTGGCGGGTGTCATCGGTCTGCCGGTGGGCGCCGACCTGCTGGTGACGGGCGCGGTGTCCATCGCCGAGACCTTCGGCGTCTCGGATGCCGCCATCGGTCTCACCCTCGTCGCGATCGGCACATCTCTACCGGAGCTTGCAACGACCGTCATGGCCGCTATCCGTCGGGAAGCCGATGTGGCGATGGGCAACGTGATTGGATCGAACATGTTCAACCTTCTTGGAATTCTGGGCGTGGCGAGCCTCGTGGGACCGATCCCCGTGGGCGCCGAGTTCCTCGGCTTCGACCTGTGGGTGATGCTGGCGGCCTCGCTGCTGCTGGTGCCCTTCGTCTACTGGGGGCGCGACGTGACGCGCGGCTGGGGCGTTGCGCTGACCGCGCTCTACGTCGCCTATGGCGTGACGGTGCTGGCATGAAGGCGCGGGCACTCGTCACCGGCGCGGGCGCGCGGTTGGGCCGCGCCATGGCGCTCGATCTGGGGCGCCGCGGCTTCGACGTGATCGTGCATTACAACACCTCCAGGGGCCCCGCCGAGGAGGTGGTGGCCGAGATTCGCGCCATGGGCCGCGAGGCGCATGCGCTGGAGGCCGACCTGCTCGACGAGGCGGCGACCCAGGCGCTGGTGCCGCGTGCCGTGGAGGCGCTGGGCGGGCCGATCACCTGCCTCGTCAACTCCGCCTCGATCTTCGAATATGACAGCATCGAGAGCGCGACCCGCGAAAGCTGGGACCGCCATATCGAAAGCAACCTGCGCGCGCCCTTCGTGCTGACCCAGAGGGTCGCCGAGGGGATCACCGCGCCGGGCCGCGATGCGCGGGGCGAGCCGGTGGCGCAGGGCCTCGTCGTCAACATCATCGACCAGCGGGTGCGCAAGCTGACGCCGGATTTCATGTCCTACACCATCGCCAAGATGGGGCTCTGGGCCTTCACCCGCACCGCCGCGCAGGCGCTGGCACCGCGGCTGCGCGTCAACGCCATAGGCCCCGGCCCGACGCTGCAGGGTGCGAAGCAGAGCGACGAGCACTATGCCGCGCAGCGCGCCAACACCGTGCTACAGCGCGGCTCCAACCCCGAGGACATCTGCGCGGCGCTGGGCTACTTCCTCGACGCGCCCGGCGTCACCGGGCAGCTTCTCTGCGTCGATGGCGGCCAGCATCTGGGCTGGCAGACGCCCGATATCCAAGGTCACAACTGATCTTGCGCACGGCCCCGTCCACCGGTTCGTCCACCGGGGCTGTGCGCAATCCATCCGATCGCGGCGTGGGGATGAAATCTTCGCGATCCCCTCGGGTTTCCCCTGCGAAAACAGCGGATTGGCGGCGCCCAAAAAACAGGCATATTCATCAACCCCCTGACTCTCCAAGCCGAATCCACACCCTCCCGGCGCTGTCCACCAGCTTATCCCCAGAAACGGTGGACAGCTTTGCACATGGCGTTGGGACAACTAGATTGCAGGGCCCGCGCATGATGCCGATATGGACCGCATGACCGAGACCCAGACCGATACCCCGAAGGCACCACTGACCGGACATGAGCTGATCCGCTCGCAGCTGCGGCTGATCGACGGCTCGCCCGGCGTCTACCGGATGCTCGATGCCGAAAGCCGGGTGCTCTATGTCGGCAAGGCGCGCAACCTGCGGGCCCGGGTGTCGAGTTATGCCCGCCCCAGCGGGCATTCGGGCCGGATCGCGCGGATGATCCGCGAGACCGCCTCGATGATGTTTCTCACCACGCGGACCGAGACCGAGGCGCTGCTGCTGGAGCAGAACCTCATCAAGCAGCTCAAGCCGCGCTACAACGTGCTCCTGCGCGATGACAAGTCGTTCCCCAACATCCACATTTCGGATCACGCGTTTCCGCAGATCGGCAAGCATCGCGGCGCCCGCAAGGGGCCGGGGCAGTTCTTCGGACCCTTCGCCAGCGCCGGCGCGGTGAACCGGACGCTGAACCAGCTGCAGAAGGCGTTCCTCCTGCGCAACTGCACGGATTCGGTGTTCGAGGGCCGCACCCGACCCTGCCTGCTGCACCAGATCAAGCGCTGTTCGGCGCCCTGCACCGGCGAGATCAACGCCGAGGATTACGCGCGTTCGGTCGATGACGCGGTGCGGTTCCTGTCGGGCAAGTCGACCCAGGTGCAGGAGGTGCTCGGCCGCCAGATGGCCGAGGCCTCGGAGAACATGGAGTTCGAGCGCGCCGCCGCCCTGCGCGACCGGATCCGGGCGCTGACGCAGGTGCAAACCGCGCAGGGTATCAACCCGCGCGGCGTTTCCGAGGCCGACGTGATCGCGCTTCATCTCGAGGGCGGACAGGCCTGCGTGCAAGTGTTCTTCATTCGCGGCAACCAGAACTGGGGCAACCGCGACTACTACCCCCGCGTTTCGGGGGAGGAGGACCCTGCCGAGGTGATGCAGGCCTTCGTGGGCCAGTTCTACGCGGACCGCGAACCGCCGCGCCAGCTGATCCTGAGCCATGGGCTCGACGATCCCGATCTGGTGGTCGAGGCGCTGAGCGAGAAGCTTGGCCGCAAGGTCGAGGTTCTGGTGCCGCAGCGGGGCGAGAAGGCCGAGCTTGTCGAGGGCGCCCAGCGCAACGCCCGCGAGAGCCTCGCGCGGCGGATGTCCGAGACGGCGACGCAGGCAAAGCTGCTGCGCGGCCTCGCCGAGGCTTTCGGTCTCGACGAGGCGCCGCGCCGGATCGAGGTCTACGACAACTCTCATATCATGGGCACCGACGCGGTCGGCGGCATGATCGTCGCGGGACCCGAGGGCTTCGAGAAGAGCCAGTACCGCAAGTTCAACATCAAGGGCACCGAGATCACGCCGGGCGACGATTTCGGCATGATGAAGGAGGTGCTGACGCGTCGTTTCTCGCGGCTGCTCAAGGAGGATCCGAACCGCGAGAGCCCGTCTTGGCCGGACCTGCTGCTGATCGATGGCGGTGCCGGGCAGGTCAGCGCGGTGCAGCAGATCCTCGACGAGTTGGGTGTCGACGACGTGGCGATGATCGGCGTCGCCAAGGGGGTGGATCGCGATCACGGCAAGGAGGAGTTCCACCGCACCGGCATGCGGCCCTTCGCGTTGCCGCGCAACGACCCGGTGCTCTACTTCATCCAGCGGCTGCGCGACGAGGCGCACCGTTTCGCCATCGGCACGCACCGTGCCAAGCGGTCCAAATCCGTGGGCGCGACGCCACTGGACGAAATCGCCGGCGTGGGCGCCACGCGCAAGCGCGCGCTGCTGGCGCATTTCGGCTCGGCCAAGGCGGTGAGCCGCGCCAACCTCGCCGATCTCAAGGCGGTGCAAGGCATCTCGGAAAGCCTCGCGGAGAAGATCTACGGCCATTTCCACGAGAACGGCTGATCGCTTCGCAGCGACTTTGTTCCGAAAATACGCCCGCCGGAGGCGGACACCCGGCTCACCACGGGCACGCTCCTGACCGGCCGGGCGCCATGCGTATTTGAAGAACAAAGTCGGGGCATGGCGCGCCAGCCATCGATCGGCCGCTGGCTATGGCAAGACCGGGGGGAGCGCGCTATCTCTTGGCCCATGACATGGACCCTGCCCAATATCCTCACCGTGCTTCGCCTGTTCGCCGCGCCCGGCGTCGCGGTGATGTTCCTCTTCTTCATCCGGCCATGGGCCGACTGGTTCGCGCTGGTGCTTTTCGTCACCGCGGCGGTGACCGATTTCGTCGATGGCTACCTTGCCCGCGCCTGGAAACAGGAATCGAAGTTCGGCGCGATGCTCGACCCGATCGCCGACAAGGCGATGGTGATCATCGCGCTTCTGGTCATCACCGGCTTTTCGGGAATGAACCCGTGGATCCTGCTGCCCGCGACGCTGATCCTGTTCCGCGAGGTCTTCGTCTCGGGGCTGCGCGAGTTTCTGGGCTCCAAGGCGGGGCTGTTGAAGGTGACGAAGCTTGCCAAGTGGAAGACCACCGCGCAGATGGTGGCCATCGCTGTTCTGTTCTCTACCGGTGCCTTCGAGCATTATTTCGTCATGGAGAGCATCGGCATGGACGAGACCATGGTCGAGTCGATCTTGTCGGGTGGCACGCCTGACGAGGTCGGGCTGGTCTGGAAATACTGGGGCATGATCATCAGCTGGTGGACCGGCATCGTGCTCTTGTGGCTGGCGGCGATCCTGACGCTGATGACCGGCTGGGACTACTTCTCGAAGGCGCTGCCTTTCCTGCGCGACGCGCCGCAGCCCGACCCGTCCGAGAGGCATGCGCCATGATCGACGTCGTCTATTTCGCTTGGGTGCGCGAACGCATCGGCCTGCCGCGTGAGCGGATCGAGACCGAGGCCGCCACCGTCGCCGATCTGGTCGAGGAGCTGCGGGGCCGCGAAGAGCGCTACGCCGCGGCCTTCGCCGACACCTCGGCGCTGCGGGTGGCGCTCGACCAGGAGCTGTCGGAGTTCGACGCGGACCTCGCCGGCGTGCGCGAGGTCGCCTTCTTCCCGCCGATGACCGGGGGCTGAGATGAAGATCTCGGTGCAGGAGGGGCCGTTCGACGCGGGCGCCGAGCTCGATGCCTTCAGCCATGGCCGTCACGAGGTCGGGGCCATCGTCAGCTTTACCGGAATCGTGCGCGACCGCGCAGGCGGGCTGGTGCGCATGGAGATCGAGCATTACCCGGGCATGACCGAGAAGGCGATCGCCGAGATCGCCGAACAGGCCAAGGCGCGCTGGCAGCTTGCGGACCTCTTGGTGATCCACCGCCACGGGGCGCTGCCGCTGGGCCAGCCGATCATGATGGTGGCGACGGCGGCGGCGCATCGCCGCGCCGCTTTCGACGCCGCAGAATACCTGATGGACTATCTCAAATCCCGCGCGCCCTTCTGGAAGAAGGAGGTGACGCGAACCGGCGAGCATTGGGTCGAGGCCACGCCTGAGGACGAGGACGCGTTGTCGCGCTGGTAGTACCGTTTACCCGGTATTAGGACGGAATCCGGCAGGATCGCGGAGCCATCCCAGTCAGGGGCTCGCCATGCAGTCCGAGGCCGACCCGCCCGCCGATCCCTTCGCCCATGCCATGGCGCTCGACGCGGCCGACATCCCACAGCTCGTGCGCGCCGCGCTGGCCGACCGGCGCACCGAGCTTGCCTATCAGCCGGTGATCGTGGCGAAGACCGGGGCCACCGTCTTTCACGAGGGGCTGATCCGGCTGCGCGACCAAGCCGGGCGGCTGCTGCCGGCACGGCATTTCCTGCCGGGGGTCGAGGAAACGGATCTGGGCCGCGATCTCGATCGCGCGGCGTTGCGAGAGGGACTTGAGGCGCTGCGACGCGACACGCATCTCAGGCTTTCGATCAACATGTCGGCCCGTTCGATCGGCGATGGGCGCTGGCGTCGGACGCTGCAGGACGGGCTCGACCGCGGGCCCGATCTCGGGGAGCGGCTGATCCTCGAGATCTCGGAAGGCTCGGCGATGATCCTGCCCGAACTGGTCGGCCGCTTCATGAGCGAGATACGGCCCCGCGGGGTGAGCTTTGTCCTCGACGAATTCGGAGCAGGTCGTACGGCATTCCGGCACCTGCGCGGCTTCCTGTTCGACATCGCCAAGATCGATCCGCATTTCGTGCGTGGCATCGGCGGCGACCCCGACAATCAGGTGCTTTGCGGCGCGCTGGTCGCCGTGGCGCGGCAGCTTGGCATGGCCTCGATCGCCTGCGGTGTCGAAACCGAAGCGGAGGCACGGATGCTGGGTCGGATCGGCGTGGACTGCATGCAGGGCTATCTCTGGGGGCGTCCGGCCAGGCAGCCCCGCCCGGCGGTCCGAATGCCGTTGCCCTGACGGCAGAGGCTGGTAGGCTCGGCTCCGATCCGGGTTCCCCGGCGTGAGCCGGCCCCGCCTGTCAGGGAGAGTTTCATGACCAATGTCGTAATCGCCTCGGCCGCTCGCACCGCGGTGGGCAGCTTCGGTGGCGCTTTTGCCAACACCCCCGCGCACCAGCTCGGCGCGGCCGTGCTCGAGGAGGTCGTGTCGCGCGCCGGCGTCGACAAGTCCGAGGTGAGCGAGACGATCCTGGGGCAGGTGCTGACCGCCGCGCAGGGCCAGAACCCGGCCCGGCAGGCGCATATCCTCGCCGGCCTGCCGCAGGAATCGGCGGCTTGGGGGCTGAACCAGGTCTGCGGCTCGGGGCTGCGCGCGGTGGCGCTCGGCGCCCAGCACATCCAGCTCGGCGATGCCGGGATCGTCTGTGCAGGCGGACAGGAGAGCATGTCGATGGCGCCGCATGCCCAGACCCTGCGCCAAGGCCAGAAGATGGGCGACATGAAGCTCGTCGACACGATGATCAAGGACGGCCTCTGGGACGCCTTCAACGACTACCACATGGGCACCACTGCCGAGAACGTGGCGAGCCGTCACCAGATCACCCGCGACATGCAGGACGAGTTCGCGGTGAAAAGCCAGAACAAGGCCGAGGCGGCGCAGAAGGACGGCCGGTTCAAGGACGAGATCGTCCCATTCACCGTCAAGACCCGCAAGGGCGACATCGTCACCGATGCCGACGAATACATCCGCCACGGCGCCACGATCGACGCCATGGCCAAGCTGCGCCCGGCCTTTGCCAAGGACGGTTCGGTCACCGCGGGCAACGCCTCGGGCCTCAATGACGGTGCTGCCGCGACCCTGCTGATGTCGCTCGACGAGGCGAACCGGCGCGGGATCAAGCCGCTCGGCCGCATCGCCGCCTACGCCACCGCCGGTCTCGACCCGGCCTATATGGGCGAGGGTCCGATCTATGCCTCGAAGAAGGCGCTGGAAAAGGCGGGCTGGTCGGTTGACGACCTCGACCTGATCGAGGCCAACGAGGCCTTCGCCGCGCAGGCCCTCGCCGTGAACAAGGAGATGGGCTGGGATCCCGAGAAGGTGAACGTCAATGGCGGCGCCATCGCCATCGGCCACCCGATCGGCGCCAGCGGCTGCCGGGTGCTGGTCACCTTGCTGCACGAAATGGCGCGCCGCGATGCCAAGAAAGGCCTCGCCACGCTCTGCATCGGCGGCGGCATGGGCGTCGCTCTTTGCATCGAGCGCGATTGATGCCTTGGACCGCCCCCCGACAGCTCGTTTTCTCGGGGGGCGGTCTGCGCTGCTTCTGGCAGGGTGGCTTCATGGAGGTCCTCGGCCGCCATGCCAGCATCGCGCCGCAGCGTATCGCCGGCGTTTCGGGCGGCGCCTTGTCGGCGGCCTGCCATGTCGCGGGACGCGAAAGGGTTCTGCTCGACGCGATGTGCGAGGCGTTCGAGGAGCAGGACAGCAATCTGTTCGATCGCGAGGCGGGCGGCATCAGCCCGCATCAACGGATATACTGCAAGGTCGTCTCCAAGGTGCTCGACGAGGAGGCCGCACGGAAGGTGGCCGAGGGACCGCAGCTGCAGATTCTGATCGCGCATCCGCCGGCGGGCGGGCTGCCCAAGATCAGCGGCGTCGCGGCCACCGTCGCCTATGAGGCGGAACTTCACCTGATCAATTCACCGCATTTTTCCTGGGCCGCGAAGCTCGGTCTCGAACACGGGCTCGTCGATGCGCGGGCGGCCGCGCGCGACGGACGGCTGGTCGATCTGGTTTGTGCGGCGGCGGTGATTCCGCCGATTTTCGAGCCGCCCGATTGGGATGGCCGCCCGGTCGTCGACGGTGGCATGGCCGACCAGGCGCCGATGCCGGAGCCCGATGAAGGCGAGACTCTCGTGCTCCTCACCCGTCACTACCGCAGGTTGCCGGATGTGCCGGGGCGGCGCTACGTGATGCCCACCGACGAAACGCCTGCCGACAAGATCGATTTCACCGATCCCGAGAAGCTGCGCCGCACCTGGGATCAGGGAATGCGCGACGGCGAGGCCTTTTGCGACGAGCTTGGGCTTGCTTGACCCAGCGTGATGCGAGAGGGTCAATATAGACCACTTTGCAAGGCGAGGGAGAGCGGACATGGCACGCACGGCATTGGTGACAGGGGGCAGCCGGGGAATCGGCGCCGCCATTTCGAAGGCGCTCAAGGCGGAAGGATATAATGTCGTCGCAACCTACGCGGGCAACGACGAAAAGGCGCGTGCCTTCACTGACGAGACCGGGATTGCCACCTACAAATGGGATGTCGGCGACTACGAGGCCTGCAAGGCCGGCATCGCCCATGTCGAGGAAGAGCACGGTCCGGTCGACATCCTTGTGAACAACGCCGGCATCACCCGCGACGCGCCATTCCACAAGATGACGCCGCAGCAATGGCGCGAGGTGATCGACACCAACCTGACGGGTCTGTTCAACATGACGCATTGCGTCTGGCCGGGTCTGCGCGAGCGCAAGTTCGGTCGCATCGTCAACATCTCCTCGATCAACGGGCAGAAGGGTCAGTTCGCGCAGGCCAATTACGCCGCCGCCAAGGCCGGCGACATCGGCTTCACCAAGGCGTTGGCGCAGGAGGGCGCGCGCGCCGGCATCACCGTGAACGCGATCTGCCCGGGCTACATCAACACCGAGATGATGAGCACCATTCCTGAAAAGGTGATGAACGAGGTGATCCTGCCGCAGATCCCGGTGGGCCGTCTCGGCGAAGCCGAGGAAATCGCGCGTTGCGTGGTGTTCCTTGCCTCGGAGCAGGCGGGCTTCATCACCGGCTCGACGCTCTCGGCGAATGGCGGTCAGTACCTGGCCTGAGATCCTGCCGACCGGAACATCGGGCGGGCGCCGGCGGCGCCTGCCCGAGCGCGGATGCGCACAACGATGCCTGCCAGAGGTCGCTCAGCGTCGCATGGCCGGAAATCGTCGCTGACAGGCAAAGCGGGCCCACCAGCGAGTTCACCCCTGCAAAGAAAAACGGGCGCCCGTTGCTCTGCCGCGGGCACCCGTCGATACGTGGATTAGCCGGATTTCCAGTACAGGCCATCCGATCGCGGGGAGGATGCGCGGCGGGGCGTCGCCGCCGCGCGGTAGCGCTAGTGCGGGCTGAGCCGCGTGATTTCTTCCTTAAGCATGAGCTTGCGCTTCTTCATCTGAGCGATCTCGAAGTCGCTGGTCGCAGGCGACCTCTGCGCCATCTCCACTTCCTGTGACAGGGTTTGATGTTTCCGGCGAAGTTCTTCCAGATGCGATGTCAGGCTCATGGACGTACTCCCGTGTCTGGTTTCGACCCTCCCAGTCGAGCACGGTTTTACAATTCTGTCACCTACGGGATGCGACGGATTGAACCAATGTTCAGGTAACCGGCGAAATTTTGCGTATCTTCAGCGTTCAGAGGCGCAATTTTTCCCCATGACGAAGAATTGCTTCGGCCTCGGGGGTGAAATCGGCCGAGTCGGACAGGTGCCGCGCTCCGGCATGGAGCACCAGCGGCGCGGCCAGCCGGAACGCCGCGCGGCCGCTCTGGCGCGCCGTGACGAGTACCCGTTCCGTATCGCGCCCCGCCCGTGACACCAGCGGTCGCACCGCGAGACCGCCCATGCGGCCATGCAGCGCCGCCACGATCTCGGGCAACCGCTCCGCGCGCTGGATCAGCGTCAGCCGCCCCAAGGGCGCCACCCGGCGCGCCATGGCGTCGATCCAGTCCGCGAGCGGCAGCGGCGCCCCGAAGGCGGTCTCCTTCGTCGCATCGGGGGCGGGGTGGGAATGGGCGCGGTCGAAATAGGGCGGGTTCGCGATGACATGGTCGTATCGCTTGGCGCGGATCTCGGGCGGCAGCCCGCGCAGATCGGCGGTGTGAATCGCCGCCGCCATGCCGTTCAGCACCGCGTTGCGCCGCGCCAGATCCGCATAGGGGGGCTGGATCTCGACGCCGGTGAGGTCGAGACTCGGCACCCGCGCCGCGAGGCACATCAGCGCCGCACCCGCGCCGCAACCGAGTTCGAGCACGCTTTGACCCGGCTCGGCAGGCACGGCAGCGGCAAGCAGCACCGGATCGGTCCCGGCCCGGTAGCCGCGCCGCGGTTGCAGCAGCACCACCCGCCCGCCAAGAAAGGCGTCGCGGGTCAGCGCCTCCTCAGCCCAGGTCGATGTCATTGTCGCGCATCGCCCGCCGCGCCGCGGCCAGATCGGCCTCGCGCACCATCAGACGGCGGGGCAGGATTCCGATCGAGCCTTCGAGGATGCTCGTGTTTACGTCCAACTCGAAGCAGTCTATACCCTCGCCGTTCAGAAGGGCGGTGGCAAAGGCGATGACCGTCGGGTCGTTGCTGCGCAGAAGCTCTTTCATCCGCAACCAGCTAGGACGTTCCGGCGTCCTTGTCGAGAAGACCGCCGCCCATGGATCTCGCCACCGATACCGCCAAGCCGCATGACCGCCTGTCCGAGGCCCTCTCGGATGACATGAGGGCGGTGAACGCGATGATCCGCGAGCGCATGGCCTCAGAGCACGCGCCGCGCATTCCCGAGGTCACGGCGCATCTGGTCGAGGCCGGGGGCAAGCGGCTCAGGCCGATGCTGACGCTCGCCGCCGCGCGGCTGTGTGGCTATGACGGGCCCCATCACGTGCATCTCGCCGCGACGGTGGAGTTCATCCATACCGCGACGCTGCTGCATGACGACGTGGTCGACGACAGCAAGCAGCGGCGCGGCCGCCCCACGGCGAACCTGTTGTGGGACAACACCTCCTCGGTGCTGGTCGGAGACTACCTCTTCGCGCGCTCGTTCCAGCTGATGGTCGAAACCGGCTCGCTGCGGGTGCTCGACATCCTCGCCAATGCCTCGGCCACCATCGCAGAGGGCGAGGTGCTGCAGCTCACCGCCTCGCGCAATCTCGATACCACAGAGGATACCTATCTGCGGGTGGTGCGTGGCAAGACCGCGGCGCTGTTCTCGGCGGCGACCGAGGTCGGCGGTATCATTGCCGGCACGTCGGAGGCACGCGTCGCTGCGCTCAGAGCCTATGGCGACGCGCTCGGCATCGCGTTCCAGATCGTCGACGACCTGCTCGATTACGGCGGCACGGCGGCGATCGGAAAATCGGTCGGCGACGATTTCCGCGAGGGCAAGCTGACGCTGCCGGTGATCCGTGCCGTGGCGCAGGCCGACGAGACGGAGCGCGCCTTCTGGACCCGCTGCATCGGCCGGGGCCGGATCGACGAGGGCGATCTCGCGCAGGCGCAGGCGCTGCTGACCAAGCACGGCACGCTCGAGAGCACCCGGCTGACCGCGCTCGACTGGGCCGGCCGTGCGCGCCGGAGCCTGCGGGACCTGCCGGATCATGAGCTGCGCGAGATGCTCGAGGATCTCGCCGATTACGTGGTCGAGCGGATCAGCTGAGCAGCGGCGCCGGGGCGACCCACCAGCCCATTTCCGACAGCTGGATCGCGCGGGCCACCTGCCGCGCGCGGCCCATGTCGCGGGTCAGGCCGATGCAGGTCGCGCCGGACCCCGACATCAGCGCCAGGTCGACGCCGGGCATGGCGCGCAGCCGCTTCAGCGCGCGGGCGATCTCCGGCGCGATGGCTTCTGCGGGGGCCTGCAGATCGTTGCGCTGCGCGCCCAGCCATTCGACGAAGCCCGGGTAATCGAGAGCCTCGGGCAACTCGTCCATGCCGGCATTGTCCGAGCGTTCCAGCTTGTCGAAGACCCGGCCGGTGGGCACCTCGACGCCGGGATTGACCAACACGAGGCCGCAGGCGGGCAGGGCAGGCAACGGCTCGAGCACCTCGCCGATGCCGCGCATCCGCGCCGGGTGGGGGGCATGCAGGCAGACCGGAACGTCGGCGCCGAGTTCCAGCACCTCCGGGTCATTGGGCGCGAAGTTCTCGACCCCCCAGATCTGCGACAGCAGTCGCAGGGTCGCCGCCGCATCAGACGAGCCGCTGCCAATGCCGGCGGCATGCGGTAGCGTCTTGGTCAGCTTGAGCTTTGCCCCCTGCGCCACGCCGCGCGCCTCCTGCAGCATCCGTGCCGCGCGCAGGACCGAGTTGGTCTCGTCGGCGGGGACGCCGCGCGAGAACGGGCCCGTCACCTCCAGCGATAGTTCGGACGCCGGCAGCGCGGTGAGCTGATCGCCGACGCCGGCGAAGGCCACGATGCTGTCGAGCAGGTGATAGCCGCCGGCCCGCACCCCCGTGACGTGAAGCGCGAGGTTGATCTTGGCGGGCGCGAGCCCCTTGTCGAGCGGCATCAACGGTTCTCCGCGACCTGCCTGAGGGGGGTGCCGCCTTCGGAGGCGAGAACGGCGTCAAGCCCTTCGGCGAGCTTGCGGCGCAGGCGCTCGGCGTTTTCCGGCGTCGGCCCGAAGGACAGGGCGCGCTGCCACTGGAAGCGGGCCTCGGTCATCCGGCCCACGGCCCAGTAGCTGTCGCCGAGATGGTCGTTGACGATCGGATCGACCGGTTCGAGTTCGGCGGCGCGCTCGAGATTGCCGACCGCCTCGCGGTAGTGGCCAAGCTTGAACTGGGCCCAGCCGAGGCTGTCGACGATCGCGCCATTGTCGGGCTGGGCGCGGACGGCGCGCTCGATCATCTCGAGCGCCTCCTCCAGCTTCTCGCCGCGTTCGACCAGAGAGTAGCCGAGGAAGTTCAGCACTTCGGCGCGATCGGCATCGACTTCGAGCGCGGCGCGGAAATCGGCTTCGGCACCGGCCCAGTCATCCTGCGCATGGCGGGTTACGCCGCGCATGTAGTAGAGCCACCAGGCCGCATCGGCACCGGCGATGTCAATGGCGCGGCCATAGGCGGCCTCGGCCTCGGCAGGCGCGCTCTCGGACCGACGCAGATCGCCCAGTGCCACCTGCACCTCGGCAAGACCGGGGGCGGTGCGGGCCAATTCTTCGAGAACGGCGAGCGCGCGTTCGGGCTGGCCGGCGCGGCGCAGCACCTCGGCTCGACCAAGCTCGGCGGTGACATGGGCGGGATGCGTGGCGGGCACGCGCTCATAGACCGACTGGGCGAGGTCGTGGCGCTGCGACCGCTCCAGCAGACCGGCCGCGAGCAGCAGCCCGTCGACCCGGTCCGGATCGAGCTCCAGCGCCGCACGGGCGTAGAGAAGGACGTAGGAGTCGGGCACCTCGTTGCTGAGCGCACCCGCGACGGAGATGTAGAGTTCCGACAGGCCGTCGGCCGGAGCGGTCACGCAGTCCCAATCGACCGGCGCGCCGGATGCGATCTTGTCGCGCATCGCATCGAGTACCGGCGACCCGCGACCGGCTTCGTCGAGAAGCGCCAGCGCATCGTCGCGACGGTCGAGTTGCGACAGCACCTGCGCATGCGCAAGCAGCACCGGCTCGCTCACCGGCAGGCCGTTTTCAGGGGCGGCGGCGAGGACCGTGTCGGCGCCCTCGAAATCACCGGCCGAAGCCAGCGCTAGCGCCTTGTGATAGAGACCGAAGCCGCGCAGGCCCGGGGTCTCGATCACCTCCTCAAGCGCCGAGAGCGCCTGATCCATGCGGCCCTGGCCGATCCGGGCCCAGACCCGGGTCAGCCCGTCCACGAGGGGGCCGACGCCACGATCGGCTTCGAGCAGTTCGAAGATCTCGCCCCAGGCACCGCGCTCGGCGGCATCAAGCTGGAGCACCATGTTGGCGACCTGGCTCGCCGCCCCGGTCTCGCGCATGCGCTGCGCCAGGGGCAACGCTTCGGACACCTCGCCCGCGGCGAGCAGTCCGGCGATGGCACCTTCGAGGAGGATGGGATTTCTGGGATCCGCGCCTAGCGCGGTCTGGAACCAATCTGCGGCTGCGGAGTAATCCTGTGCGGCTGCGGCGGCGCGTGCGGCGAGATAGGGACCCGCCTCGGTGTGGCTCGTTTGCGCGGCCACAGGCGTGGTTGCGACGAGCCCGGTCACGATGGCCAAGGCTCGCAGTCTTTGGATCACCATAGATTTGCTCCTGCCGTTTCCGGTGCTCACATTGGCGGGCACGCTAGTGATCGTAACGTGATCGCGCAATGTGAGTTCCGGATGACCGGCGGATATCCGCGATCACATGTTCGGGTAATTGGGTCCGTCGCCGCCCTGCGGAACCGTCCAGACGATGTTCTGAGTGGGATCCTTGATGTCGCAGGTCTTGCAGTGAACGCAGTTCTGGAAGTTGATCACGAACTCGGGTCCGCCTTCCTTTTCAACCACTTCGTACACACCGGCCGGGCAGTAGCGCTGTGCCGGTTCGGCATAGACAGGCAGGTTGTGAGCGATCGGGACGTTTGGGTCCTTCAATTTTAGGTGACAGGGCTGACTTTCTTCGTGATTTGTGCCCGAAAAACTCACGTTGGTGAGTCGGTCGAAGCTCAGCACGCCATCGGGCTTCGGATAGACGATCTCCACGTGATCCTTCGCCGGCTCGGTCGCCTCGGCATCGGACTTTCCATGGCCGAGGGTGCCCAGAAGCGAAAAGCCCAGCGTGTTGGTCCACATGTCGAAGCCGCCCAGCGCCATGGAGGCGGTAAGCCCCCAGCGCGACCAGATCGGCTTCACGTTGCGCACCTTCTTGAGGTCCTTGCCGATCGCGCCCTCGCGCACCGCCGTGTCGTAGCTCTCCAGCACGTCGCCGGCACGGCCCGCGCCAATCGCCTCGAAGGCGGCTTCGGCGGCGTGAATGCCCGAGAGCATGGCGTTGTGATTGCCCTTGATGCGCGGCACGTTGACCATGCCCGCCGAACAGCCCAGCAGCGCGCCGCCCGGGAAGGCGGTCTTCGGCAGCGACTGCCAGCCGCCCTCGGTGATCGCGCGCGCTCCGTAGGCCACGCGCTTGCCGCCCTTCAGCAGCTCGGCCACCATCGGGTGGTGCTTGAAGCGCTGGAACTCCTGATAGGGGCGCAGATAGGGGTTCTTGTAGCCCAGATGCACGACGAAGCCGACATAGACCTGGTTGTTGTCGAGGTGGTAGATGAACGAGCCGCCGCCGGCGTTCTTCTCGAGCGGCCAGCCCATGGTATGGACGACGCGGCCCTCCGAGTGCTTGGCCGGGTCGATCTCCCAGATCTCCTTCATGCCGAGGCCGTATTTCTGCGGCTCGCGGCCTTCGGCCAGGGCGAAGCGTTCGATAACCTGCTTCGACAGCGATCCGCGCACACCTTCGCCGAGGAAGACGTACTTGCCCAAGAGCTCCATGCCCGGCTCGTAGCCCGGCCCGGGCGTGCCGTCGGGGTTCTTGCCGAACTCGCCCGCGACGACGCCGGCGACGCGACCATCCTCGCCCCAGACGATCTCGGAGCAGGACATGCCCGGGAACACCTCGACGCCCAGCTCCTCGGCCTTTTCGGCCATCCAGCGGCAGACATTGCCCATCGAGACGATGTAGTTGCCGTGGTTGTTCATCAGCGGCGGCATGATCGCGTTGGGCAGGCGCATCGAGCCGCTTTCGCCCAGCATGTAGAAGCGGTCGTCGCGCACCGGCACGGTGATCGGCGCGCCCATCTCGCGCCAGTCGGGCAGCAGCCGGTCGAGACCGCAGGGGTCGAGCACGGCGCCCGACAGGATATGCGCGCCCACCTCGGAGCCCTTCTCCAACACCACCACCGAGATCTCGGGGTCGAGCTGCTTCAGGCGGATCGCCGCCGACAGCCCTGCGGGGCCCGCGCCGACGATCACCACGTCGTATTCCATCGCCTCGCGCTCGGGGCGGTTCTCGGTCTGGCTGGCGGTATCGCTCATGTTATGGTCCCTGCTGGCTCTCCTGCTGCGGGCCAATGGCTAGCGCATGCGCTGCGGCGGCACAATCGCGACAGGGTGACACCGCGTCAGGCGCCGGCGTGACCGGCGCGCTCTTTGTACGCGGGCGGGCGGGCTGGGGGACAGGCCAAGGGGACAGGCTGGGGCGGGCTTGACTTCGGCCCTTGGGGCGGGGTTAGAACGTCCGGTGTTGCACGGGCCCCGGGACCGGGGGAAAGGCTGTAGAAAATGGAAAAGATCCCGCTGACGCGCGCCGGTTTCGCCAAGATCGACGCGGAACTGAAGCACCTGAAGACGGTCGAGCGCCCGGCGATCATCGCGGCGATCTCGGAGGCGCGCGCGCATGGCGACCTCTCGGAGAACGCCGAGTACCATTCGGCCAAGGAGAAGCAGAGCTTCATCGAGGGCCGGATCAAGGAACTCGAAGGCGTGATCGGTCTGGCCGACGTGATCGACCCGTCGAAGATGTCGGGCTCGATCAAGTTCGGTGCCACCGTGAAGCTGGTCGACGAGGACACCGACGAGGAGAAGACCTACCAGATCGTCGGCGAATACGAGGCCGACATCGAGGCGGGCCGCCTCAACATCAAGTCGCCGCTGGCGCGGGCGCTGATCGGCAAGGACGAGGGCGACAGCGTCGAGGTCCGGACCCCGGGCGGCGAGAAATCCTACGAGATCCTGAGCGTCAGCTATTCGTGAGGCCGCGGACGCGGCCCCAGGGGGCGGTATGAGCGACGATCCCGACAGCCCGGAGATCCGGCCCGTGGCCGCGCCCGCGACCGGGTCGGCCACGGGGCGCGAGGCCGATGCTCCCGCGCCGTGGGAGCTGATGGGCCGCGCCGAGCGCATCGCCGCCGGTGTCAGCCTGGGCTGGGTCGTGATCGCCGGCGCCGCCATGGCGATCGGCGGCCAGCCCCTGGTCGGGCCGGTGCTGGTCATCGTGGTGCCGGTGGCGCTGCTCTGGATGGGGCTGTTCGCCAGCCATGCCTCGCGCAGCGCCCGCGAGGAGGCGCATCGGTTGCGGGCCGAGATCCAGACATTGCAGCGCAGCCTGCGCACCCAGTCGCGCGGTGGGCTGCCGCCCGAGATGGACCGCAGGCTCGCGGCGATCGAGCGCGCGGCGCGGCAGACCGAGACCGCCCTGGCAGGGTTCGGCGTGAGCCGCCCGAGCGAGCCGGAGCCCGAGCCGGAACCGGCCGAGGAGGCACCCGCCGCGCCTGCCGCCCCGGCGCTGAGCCGTATCGAGATGGCGCGGGCGCTGAACTTTCCCGACAACGACCAGGATCTCGAGGGCTTCGCGGCGCTGCGCGCGGCGCTGCGCGACACCCGTGCCCGCCAGCTGATCCAGGCGAGCCAGGACGTGCTGACCCTGCTGAGCCAGGACGGTATCTACATGGACGATCTCGCGCCGCCACAGGCGCCCGCCGAAGCCTGGCGCGCCCTGGCCCGCGGGGAGCGCGGCGCGCCGCTCGAGCGATTGGCCTACGGGCTCGACGAGGATGGTTTCGCCGGGATCGCCGCAGCGCGGCTCTCCTCGGACACGATCTTCCGCGACACGGTGCAGCATTTCCTGCGGCTGTTCGACCGGATGCTCGACGAGTATTGCGACGGCGCCGACGACGACGAGATCGCGCTTCTGGCCGAAACCCGGACCGGTCGCGCCTTCCGCCTGCTCGGGGCGGCCGCCGGCAACTTCTCCTGAAGCTCAGCCGAGCCTGCGAATCATCGTCGTGGCGGCGCGGAACCCGAACAGCAGCCGCAGCACTCCCAGCGGGCGCCGCCCGGCGGCGGTGAAGCCGCGCCGCTCGTAGAGCGCCCGGGCGCGCGGGTTCTCGTCGATCACCTCTAGGCGGATCTCGACATAGCCGCGCTGTCGCGCCTCCTGCGCCAGCGCTTCGATCAGGCGCGAGCCGACACCGCGACCACGCGCCTCGGGGGCGACGAAGATGCCGTCGATCAGGAACCTGCGATTGTCGGTGTCGGTCTCGAGAAGCGTCAGCAACCCGGCCCGCCAGAGCGCGCCGGCCTCGCCATAGGCGCTGCGCATGCCGCGCAGGCCGCCCGAAACCAGCGCACCCTGCGCGGTCTTGAAGCCGGCCACCCCCAGAAGCGTGCCGTCGCCGTCCCGGGCGCAGAGCGCGTGATCGGGATCAAGCGCGCGCTCGACGAAGCGCAGCGCCAGCCGCCGCGGGCCGAGCACCCGGCCGAGCTTGGCGCCGAAGGCGTCCCAGTAAAGCTCCGCGATGCGCTTGCGCTCGGCTTCGTCGAAGCCCGGGGCGATCTTCACGCAGCCCCCGCTGAAAGGGTTTCCGCCCGTGCGAAATCCTCCGGCGTGTTGAGGTTGGCGAAAGGGTCCGGTTCGCCGCTGGGAAACGGCGCGCGCGCCGCGCCCTGCGACAGCGCCCAGTCGCCGACGCGCCGCGCCCCCGCCGCGATGTCGGCGGCGAGCCGGTCCGCCAGCGCCACCGGCCAGAGGCCGCAGACCGGGTGCAGCCGTCCGCCGGATTCGGCCAGCGCCAAGCCATCCGCGTCCTCGGCGGCCATGATCAGACGGGGCACGAGATCGCCGGGCAGCCATGGCGTGTCGCCCGGCACGGTCAGCACCCAAGGCGCGCCGCGCGCCCCGGCCCAGCCGATCGCCGCCAGAACGCCGGCCAGCGGGCCGGGATGGTCGGGCAGGGTGTCGGGGATCACGTCGAGGCCGAACTCGGCGAAGCGCGCGGGATCGCCATTGGCGTTGAGCGCGAGGGCGGGAACCTGCGGTGCCAGACGGTCGATGACATGCCCGAGCAGGGGCCGACCGGCAAACGGCACCAGCCCCTTGTCGCCGCCGCCCATTCGCCGCGACAAACCACCGGCGAGGATCACCCCCGGCGGCGCCTCGATCGGCTGCTGCATCGCCCCGCTCCCGCGCTGTATCATCGTGATCTCGATAGATAACGGGCGCCGCGCCTTCGAGCCAGCGCCGCGTGGGGGCGTTCAGCTTTCCAGTTGCCTGGCGATGGCGCGCCGCGCGTCGCGCAGGCTGTCGCTGTCATTCTCGTTGTGTTCGGTGGTGACCACGCCGGGCAGGGTGCCAAAACGCGCCGAGAGCTTGTCGGGAAACCACGTGGTGCCGAGACCCTCGAAGCCGGGCAGCTCGCCAAGGATCTTCGAGATGGCGCGGGTGCAATAGGCCTGCGGCACCGGACCCGCGACGAGGGCCAGCCGGTAGGCGCGCTCGGCGGTTTCGGGCGGCACCTCGATATACTGCTCCACCGTCACGTAGGATTCGCGCGAGTGGTAGGAGACATAGCTGGCCACGACCGAAGGTGTCATCCCGAACAGCACGTCGTTGCGCTCGGGGATCGACGCATGGCCGAAGCTTCCGGCCGGGTCGAACAGCACCCGCTCGGACGCATTGATCAGCAGCGCCGAATGCGCACCGTTTCCGGTGCCGAGATTGTTGACGGTGTAGAGGGTCAGGGCCGGCGGCCCGGCATGGCGGTAGCGCGCCCGCTCGACCGCCGCGTCGGGGGCCCAGACCGCTTCACCATTGCCGCAACCGGCCAGCGCCAGCGGCGCGGCCATCAGAAAGACGCGCCGCTGCATGGATCAGGCGTTGACCAGGGCGAGCAGGATCAGGGCGACGATGATCGCGATGGTGCCACGGGTCACCAGCGTCATGAACCCCGCGAAGGTGCGTTCCTGATCGGTGATGTCCATGGTGCCCTGGACGTGGTGGTGCTGCTGGTCATCGGCCATCTCGGGCTCCTCGCATCTGGCGTATCCGGGCGGGGGTTAGCCCGAATCCCGTCGCTTGTCACGATGTCTCGGCCGCGGCATCGGGTCCCTGTGGCGCGCCTTCCTCGTCGGCCGCGTCGGCTTTGTCGGCCTCGTCCTCCTCGAGTTCGCGCGCCAGCCGGAAGCCGATCCGTTCGGGCGGCGTCTCGGGGCGGGGCCGGGGCAGGGCGCGCAGGATCACCGACAATTGGGTGACGTGCTGGATCAGCTGCGTCTTGGCGCCCGAGGGATCGGTGCCGTAGAAGGTCACGATGTCGGGATCGAAATAGCCCAGCCCACCGATCCGAAGCACCCCCGAATGACCGCCCGTCATCGCCATGGCGACCTCTTCGCCGGGCTCCAGCCCGTCCTCGAAGCGCTTGATGTAGTGGATCAGCCGTTCATAGGCCCAGCGCGCCGGGCTCTTGCTCTCCGCCGGCTTGCGCAGCGCCGGCGGCAACACGGTGGCGGCGCCGCAATCCTCGGTCGCGTCCGTGTGGACCTCGCGCAGCCGGGGCAGCGCCTCGGCCTCGAGCGCCTCGGCTGCGGTGGCGATGATGTCGTCGCTCATGGCGGTCGTTTCCTCCTGCGGCACCCGAAGGGTGGCACGGCCGGGCGCGGCGTCAAGCGGCGGCGAGTTGCATGGCCCCGCCCGACGCGTCATATACGGCCTCACGAGCAACCGCAGGGGCCTTTGCATGACCATCTACCTCGAATTCGAGAAGCCGCTTGCCGAGATCGAGGGCCAGGCCGAGGAGCTGCGTGCGCTGGCCCGGCGCAGCCCCGAGATGGATGTCGAGAAGGAGGCCGCGGCGCTCGACCGCAAGAGCCACGACATGTTGGCCCAGCTCTATGGCAACCTGACGCCCTGGCGCAAATGCCAGGTGGCGCGCCATCCCGAGCGGCCGCATTGCAAGGACTACATCGATCGGCTCTTCACCGAGTACACGCCGCTCGCCGGCGACCGCAACTTCGCCGACGACCATTCGGTGATGGGCGGGCTGGCGCGGCTCAACGGCCGTGCCGTGGTGGTGATCGGCCACGAGAAGGGCAACGATACCAAGTCGCGCATCGAGCGCAATTTCGGCATGGCCCGGCCCGAGGGCTATCGCAAGGCGATCCGGCTGATGGATCTCGCGCATCGCTTCGGCCTGCCGGTGGTGACGCTGGTCGACACGCCCGGCGCCTATCCCGGCAAGGGCGCGGAGGAGCGCGGCCAGTCCGAGGCGATCGCGCGCTCGACCGAGAAATGCCTGCAGATCGAGGTGCCGCTGGTTTCCGTCATCATCGGCGAGGGTGGCTCGGGCGGCGCGGTGGCGTTCGCCACGGCGAACCGCGTGGCGATGCTGGAGCATTCGATCTACTCGGTGATCTCTCCCGAAGGCTGTGCCTCGATCCTGTGGAAAGATGCCGAGAAGATGCGCGAGGCCGCCGAGGCGCTGCGCCTCACCGCGCAGGAGCTCAAGGAGCTGGGCGTCTGCGACCGCATCGTCGCCGAGCCGCTGGGCGGCGCGCATCGTGACGCGAGCGCGGCGATCGACGCGGTGGGCCGCGAGATCGGCAAGATGCTCGACGAACTCAAGGGCATGGACGGCAAGGCGATCCGCGCCGACCGCCGCAAGAAATATCTCGACCTCGGCTCCAAGGGGCTGGCCGCCTGAGCGCGCCGCCCCCGGCCAAACTTACCTGAATATAGGGGAGGCCCGGCGAGATCGCCGGGCGTCACCACATGCTGGTCTTCGCCCGCTCCGGCCATTCCCGGTCATAGGCGTCGCCGTCGAAGCCCGCCATGGCCTCGGCCACCATCTCGCCGACGCTGGGCAGCTCCGTGCTCTCGTCGCCGGGTGTCCACAGCCCCGAGCGCATCACCGCGCGGGCGCATTGCGGATAGATCTCGGCCACCGTCACCACGATCACCGAGCGCGGATGCTTGCCCTCATGGGCGAAGCGCCCGGTCATATCGGGGTCGTCGCTGACCACGGCGCGGCCGTTGACGCGCATCACGCCGGTGGCGCCGGGGACGAGGAACATCAGGCTCACCCGCCCGTCGTGGACGATGTTGCGCAACGAATCCATGCGGTTGTTGCCGCGCCAGTCGGGCAGCAGCAGCGTCCGTTCATCGGCGATCTGCACCACCGGGCCGTCATCGCCGCGCGGGCTGGCATCGGTGCCCTCGGGACCCACGGTGCTGAGCACGCAGAACCGCGACGCGGCGATCCAGCGCGCTTGCGCGGGCATCAGCCGGTCGGTCACCTTGTCGAGCGCCGCGCCCGAAGGCCGGCGGTCATACAGGGCTTCGAGCGCCTCGATGGATTCGACGATGCGCATCAGCGCTCCTTCACGACGATGGGAAACCCGGCCTCGGCCATCAACGCATCGGACCGGGTTTCGATCTCGGCCTCGAGCCGCGACATGAACTCGGCCGAGGGCAGGCCCGCCGGGATCTCGGGCAGGAACTCGACGATGGCGGTGCCGGGGCGGCGCATCACGCCGCGCTTGGGCCAGAACACGCCGACATTGCAGGCCACCGGTACGCAGGGCTGGTCCAGTTCGCGGTAGAGCGCGGCGGTGCCCATCTTGTAGGGGGCGGCGACGCCCGGGGCGACGCGGGTGCCCTGCGGATAGATGATCAGCTGGCCCGGATCGGCGCGGCCCGCGCGCACATCCGCCGTCATCTGCTTCACGGCTGCGCCGCGCCGGCCGCGATCGACCGGCACGCAGCCGATCCGAAGCGCGATCTGGCCGAGGATCGGGGCGTAGACCAGTTCCTTCTTCATGATGAACTTGCCGCGCGGCACCGCGCCGTAGATCAGGATGATGTCGAGAAAGCTCTGGTGCTTAGCCGCGATCATCACCTCGCTGGTGGGGGGCGTGCCGCGCACTTGCGTGCGCAGCCCAAGAAGCACCCGCGCCAGCCAGGTCACGAAGCGGCACCAGCGATGGGCGGCGGCGACGGCACCGTCGCGGCTGGCGATGGCCCATGGCAGATAGGCCAGCCCGATCGGCAGCATCGCGGCGTAGATCAGCACGCTGAACAGCAGGCTCCTGAGCCAGCGCCAGGCATAGGCCAGCCCGTTCATGACTGCCGCTCCAGCATGCGCCGCGCCGCGCCGCGCGTCGCGGCAAAGGCCACGGCGGCGGCCAGCGGCGGGATCAGCGGCAGCCAGAGCCAGTCGGCACCGGAAAAGCCGATGCCAGTGAGCACGCTGCTCCCGTCCTCGGCCCCGCCTGGCAGCAGCGCCACCAGAATCGCGCCGATGACGGTGCCCGCCGCCGCGCCCGACAGCGCCCGCAGCGTGAAGCGGCGCACGAAGGCGCGGGCGATATAGGCATCGCGCGCACCGACCAGCCGCAGCACCCGGATCACCTGCGCGTTGGCCGAGAGCGCCGATTGCGCCGCGAGCGTGATCATCGCGGCGGTCGAGGCACCGATCAGCACGATCGCCAGCGCGCCCAGGCCCCGCAGCTTGCCGGCGGCGGCGACCAGCGGCTCGCGCCAGCGGGTATGATCGTCGAGCACCGCGCCGGGCACCTCGGCCTGCAGCCGCGCCCGCAGGCCGGTGGCGTCGTAGCCGCGCCCCTCGGCCTCGATTTCGATCAGCCGGGGGATCGGCAGGGCGTCGAGCGGCAGGTCGGGTCCGAACCACGGGGTCAGCAAGGCCTGTTCCTCTTCCTCGGTCAGGGCGCGGGCCGAGGCGATGCCCGGCGTGGTGCGCAGCACCTCCAGCGCGGCGGCGGTCTGCGCCGCCATCTGCTCGGCCGGGGCCGAGATGCGCAGCGTCGAGGTCTGCGCCAGCTCGTCGGACCAGCGCGCGGCGAGCCGCCCCGCCGCCAGCGACAGCGACAGCGCGAAGACGGCGAGAAGCGCCATCGCGGCGGCGGTGAACAGCGTCAGCCGCGCGGTGAAGCCGGTGGGCGGCACGCTGCGATCGGCCTGGGCGTCTCCGGCGAGCAGCGACAGCGCGGTCCAGATCGCGCGCTTCACAGATCGGCCCCCGCCGCGAGGAGTTGCCGGTCCTTGAGCCTGAGCGTGCGCACCGCGACCTGCGCCTTGGCGCTGCGGATCAGGTTCAGGTCGTGGGTGGCGATCAGCACCGCCTTGCCCATGCGGTTCAGCTCCACCAGCAGCGCCAGCAGCCGTTGCGACATCTCCCAGTCGATGTTGCCGGTGGGCTCGTCGGCGATGATCACCTCGGGCGACATGATGACGGCGCGGGCCAGCGCCGCCCGCTGCCGCTCGCCGCCAGACAGCTCGGGCGGGCGGCGGTCCACATGGCGCGTCAGCCCGACCCAGGCCAAGAGGTCGGGCAGGTAGGCCGCGGCCTCGTGGTGGCGCCCGGCGACGGTCAGCGGCAGCGCCACGTTGTCGCCAAGCGGCAGGTGGTCGAGGAACTGGCAGTCCTGATGCACCACGCCGATGCGGCGGCGGTTGAGCGCGAGCCCGTCGCGGGCCATGCCGGTCGTGGGCTCGCCCCAGAGCGCGACTTCGCCCGATGTGGGCACGAGATCGCCGTAGCACAGCTTCAGCAGCGTCGTCTTGCCGGCGCCGGAGGGGCCGGTGAGAAAGTGGAAAGACCCCGGCGCAAGCGCCAGCGACAGGCCGGAGAACAGCTCTCCGCCGCCGTAACTATAGGCCACGTCCCGAAGCTCGATCACCTGCCGTCCCCCGTTTGCGCCCCTTTTGCCCGAGCGGGGCCGGGGTTGCAATTGCAGCGCTGCATCATGCGGCGGCGGCCGGATCGCGTGTTCTTGGCGGCGCGGCGCCGGGCCGCTAGGTTGAACCGGCAGTGGCCCTGCCCGGGCGCGAGGGGATGAGACGGATGCGACTGACCTGCCCGAATTGCGGGGCGCAATACGAGGTGGCCCGAGATGCGGTCCCGCCCGAGGGGCGCGACGTGCAGTGCTCGAACTGCGGCGTGACCTGGCTTGCCATGCCGGAACCCGCGACCGAACCGCAGGGGACGGTGTCGCCGTCCGCGCCGCGTAGCACGATCACGCCGGAGATCGCCGAGATCCTGCGGGCCGAGGCCGAGCGCGAGGCCGCCGCGCGCCGGCGCGACGGCACGGCAGGAGTGCCACCCGCGACCGCGCAGCCCTCGCAGCCCGGCGCCAGCCCCTTCGAAGAGGACGACGACGACACCGAGATCGACTTCACCCCGGATGATGGCGGGCTGAACAGGGGCGCGGGGGCCGGCCGCCGCCTCGAGAGCCGCGAGATCTGGGACGAGGAGGAAGATGACGGCGATTTCGACTGGGCGGGTTTTGCCGCGGCCCAGTCGGCCACGCCGAACGCACCCGCCCCTGAAGCCGAAGCCGCCGAACCGGCCGGGCCGTCCGGCGAGGCGGAAGCGCAAGTGACGGGCGCCGGCGAAGAGGCGGCGCTTGACGAGCCCGGAGAGGTCTCGGCGCCGGATGAACCGCCGATGGAGGCGGCCCAACCCGACACGACCGATGTGCCGGAAGACGCTCGCCCGGGTGAGGATGAGGACGCCTTCGGCGGGCCGGACATGGAAATGGGCGGCGCTGCGCCCCGGGAGCCTGATCCCGAAGACGAGGACCCCTTCGCCTCGGCGTTGGACGATGACATGTCCGATACGGCCTTCGACGAGGGCAAATTGGAAAGCCACCCCGCCTCGACCGATCACGAGCCGGAGAACGAGGCGGCGCCTTTCGCCGCTGTGGACGACCCGGACGATGACGACACCGAGATCGAACAGGATCCGTTCCTCCATGACGAGCCGGAGGAGTTCACCGAGCCCGGCCTTCCGGCGGAGGAGGTCGATGATCTGGATGCCGACGCCCCGCCCTTCGACCATCCGGCCGAGGACCGCGGCACGCAGCGGCTCGCCGCTCTCGCGGCAGATGAACAGCCGGACGACGACCGCGTCGACAGCGCCCATGTCGACGAGGAACCGGTCGAGACGACGCAGCTGGACTGGCCAGCCCCGTCGAGACCGGCCGTGACCGGGTCCGACGATTTGGACGAAACGGAAGAGGACGACCCTTTCGGCCGGGCCATGGCGGAGGCCGCAAGGAATGGCAAAGGACGTGCCGTCGCGCCGCGAGACGAGGAGCCGGAGGATGATCCTTTCGAGAGTGCTCCATATGACAATGACACGGTCGATGGCACGCGGTCCGAAGGGCAGGATGCCCTGAGGCCGGCCGTGACCGAGCGTGAGGCTTTCGACGCGACGGAGGAGGACGACCCCTTTGCGCGGGTTCTGGCGGAGGTCACGGAAGACAACTCCGACAGACCGCTCGATGCGCGGGACGAGGCGTCGGAGGGTGATCCCTTCGCGGAGGCGGCCTCGACCTCGCAAGACGACCCGTTCGCGGCGGAAACCGAGGCGTCGATCGGCGATGATCCCGACGATGCCCGGCATCGGCCGGAGGAGTCGGACGCTCAGGACGAGTGGGAGGATCCGCATGCGGCGGCGCGGCAGCGGGCGACGCTGGCGGCGGCTTCGACCGGGGCGGTGACGCGGCGCGACCTGCTGCCGGATATCGAGGAGATCAATTCCAGCCTGCGCAGCACCTCCATGCGCGGCGGTCCGGCCCGGCCGGTCGAGGCCGAGGACGTGCAGCGCGGCCGGGGCTTCAGGTTGGGCTTCGGGGTGGCGCTGCTTCTCGCAGCGGCGCTGGCGCTGGTCTATTCCCATGCCGAACGCATCGGCATGGCGCTGCCGCCCCTGGCGTCGGCGCTCGACGCCTATGCCGGGGCGGTCGACGCGATGCGGATCGGGCTCGACAACTGGCTGCGCGGGCTGATCGACGCGCTGGGCTGAGGCCCACCGGGATCAGAACAGGTCGAGCAGCCGCTCGAGATAGTCGCGCTCGGCCTGCGGGCGTTCGCGCTCGGCGGCGCGGCGGCGGATCTCGCCCAGAAGCTCCTCGGCCCGCCGCGCCGGATCGGTGCCGTCGAGCATCGAATCGTCGCTGCCCGCACCACCCCGCTCGGCGGTATCGCGACCCAGCGGATCACGCTGGCCGGCCCCGGCGCCGCGGGTTTCGCCGGCGCCGGGCGTGCCGGGCTCGCCTTCCTCGCCGCGCGCCAGCGCCTCGCCGAGATCGCGCGCGGCGCCGCGCAGCGCCTCGGTCGCCTCGGCTTGCCGGTCGATGGCACCCGCCAGATCGTCGCGGCGCAGCGCATCCTCGGCCTCGTCCATGGCGCGACCGGCGCGGTCGAGCGCCTCGCCCGCGCGCCGGGCCGCCTCGCCCTCCAGCCGCGGCAGGGCGCCGCGCTGCCGCGCCAGCTCGTCACGCAGGGCGCGCTGCCGATCGGCGAGGCTGCCTTCGCCCGGCTGCTGTCCGGCTCCCGGTTGCTGGCCATCGCCGGGCTGGCCCGGCTGACCCGGCTGGCCCTGACCCGGTTGGCCCTGACCGGGCTGCCCCTGTCCCGGCTCGCGACCGTTGAAGCGGTCCTGCAGGTCGCGGAACGCCTCGTCCGACAGATCCTGCTGGTCGCGCAGCGACTCTTGCAGGTCCTGCATCGATTGCTGACCCGGGGTGCGCGGGCCGCTGCCGCCTTCGCCCTGCGCCACCTGCAGGTTCTCCATCATCCGGTTGAGCTGCTCCATCAGCTCGGCGGCCTCGGCCATCCGGCCCTCTTCCATCAGCTCCTGAATCCGGTCCATCAGCGCCTGCAGCTCGTCCTGGGTGACCTGCATGCTCTCGCCCTGTCCGGTCTGCGGCTCGTCGATGCCGTCCTCGGCGGGCTGGGCGTTCTCGGCGAGCATGCGCAGATACTCGTCGGTGGCAGCCCGCAGCTCATCCATCAGCTCGGCGATCTCGTCGGGGCTGGCGCCGTCGCGCATCGCCTGTGCCAGCCGCTCCTGCGCCCGGCGCAACCGTTCGCGGGCATCGGCAAGCGTGCCGTCCTCGAGCTGCACGGCGAGGTCCCAGAGCGCCTGAGCGATCTCGGCCTGCGCATCCTCGGACAGCCCGTCCGGCGCGCGGCGCAGCGTATCGAGCCGGCGCAGCGCCACGCGCAGTCGCAGATATGTGGTCTGGTTCGGAAACACTTCGCCGGGGCGGTGCGACACGGCGCGCAGCAGATCGACCACGCGGCCGGCATTGTCGCGCGACCAAAGCAGATCGCGCCGCTGCTCGGCCACGGCGCGCGCCACCGGCTGGAAGAAGCGGCGGCCCGGCAGGGTGGTGGGGTAGGGTCCCGAGGCGCCGGTCTGCCCGGCGGCATCGGTCACCTGCAGCGTGATCCGCACCGGCATGTTGGCGAAGGGATGCTCGGAGAAGTCGCCCGCGAGGATCTCCTCGATCTCGGCCCGGTCACCGGTGAAGGGCATCGGCAGATCGACGGTCAGCGCCGGTCGCGGATCGGGTTCGACATCCAGACCGTGGCGCCGCTCGACCGCCTCGGCATCGAGCGCGATGGTAGCGCTGCCCGAGACCACGCCGTGGTCGTCGCTGGCCCGGAAGGGCAGGGTCATCTGCCCCAGCCCGGCGGTCTCGACCGGTCCCGCGACCGAGACCTGCGGCCGCGCGTCGGGGATCGCCTCGACCTGCCACGCCACGCCGCCCGGCCCGTCGATCTCGATCGTTCCGTCGCGGGTGACCTCGAAGGACTGGCTCGGCTCGGAGGCGGCGGGCAGCTCGCCGGTGCGGCCGGATACGGTCTCGGAGAGGGTCAGCGCGCCGATCTTGCCGTATAGCCGCAAGGTGACGGTGCTGCCGGTCGGGACGCTCAGCGGCCCGGGCGGCTGGTCGGGCAGATAGAGCACCGGCTGGCCGGTATGGGCCGGCGGTTCGACCCAGCCTTCCCAGACCGGGCCCTGCGCCAGCGCCTCGCCACCCCCCGGGGTCAGGCCGGCGACGCTGCCGAGCCGCCAGACCGAGCCGAACATCAGCGCCGTCAGCAGGAACAGCAGCGCGATGTAGCGCAGGCCGAAGGGATCGCGCGCCGCGAGGTTGAGGTTCGGCCGGGCCGGGGGCGCGTTCTCGCTGCGCGCCCGCATCCGCGCCAGATGCGCGGTCCAGAGCGCCTCGGAACCCGCATCGCCGCGCCCGGTCGCCTGCGCGTCCCTGAGCGCCGAGACCGGGCGGCCCGGCAGGCTGCGGTCGAGCCGGTCGAGCGCCGCCTCGCGGGAGGGCCAGCGAAACCGCCACAGCCCCCAGCCGAGCCCGGCGATCGCGCCGAGGATCGCCAGCACGCTCCAGCCCCAGAACGCCTCGACCGGCAGCCGGTCCTGCCAGCCGGCGATCAGCGGCGCCAGCGCCAGCGCCAGCACCGTCCAGAGCGGCCAGAAGGCGCGTAGCAGGCGTTCGGCGACCATCCCGGCGCGGGTCAGCGCGACGGGGCGTTTCAGATGCGACAGGGGATCGCGTGTCTCGGTCAGGGTGCCGGTGCTCCGTGCAGCGGGCTGGGGCGCGGTCGGGTCGTCTCCATCATAGCCATTCGGGGATGCTATCGCGCGCGATCATTTCCTCATAGCTCGGCCGACGGCGGATAACCGCGAATTGATCGTCCCTGACCAGCACCTCCGGCACCAGCGGCCGGGCGTTGTACTCGCTCGCCATCGCCGCGCCGTAAGCCCCGGCGGAGCGGAACGCGACGAGATCGCCCTCGCCCACGGGGGGCAGCTCGCGGCCCCGCGCAAAGGTGTCGCCGGTCTCGCAGACGGGGCCCACCACGTCCCAGGGCCGAGTCTCGGCCCCGGCCTCGGGCTCGATCACCGGGACGATGTCGTGATGCGCGTCATACATCGAGGGGCGGACCAGATCGTTCATCGCCGCGTCGAGGATCAGGAAATCGCGGCCCTCGCCGGACTTGGCGTAGATCACACGGCTGATCAGCAACCCGGCATTGCCGGCGACCAGCCGCCCCGGTTCGATCTCGATCTCGCAGCCCAGATGACCGACCGTGCGCCGGATCAGCGCGCCGTAGTCGAAGGGCAGGGGCGGCGCCTCGTTGATCCGCTCGTAGGGAATGCCCAAGCCGCCGCCGAGATCGAGGCGGCGGATGTCATGGCCGTCGGCGCGCAGCATCTCGGTCAGCTCGGCGACCTTGGTGAAGGCCGCCTCGAAGGGGGCGAGCTCGGTGAGCTGGGAGCCGATATGCACGTCGATGCCGATCACCTCGATGCCCGGCAGCCGGGCGGCCATGGCATAGACTTCGCGGGCGCGGGCGATCGGGATGCCGAACTTGTTCTCGGACTTGCCGGTGGCGATCTTGGCGTGGGTCTTGGCGTCGACGTCGGGATTGACGCGGATGGTGATGGGCGCGGTCTTGCCCAGCGATGACGCCACCTCGGAGAGCGCCTGAAGCTCGGGCTCGCTCTCGACGTTGAACTGGCGGATGCCGCCCTCGAGCGCCATGCGCATTTCCTCCCGGGTCTTGCCGACGCCGGAGAAGACGATGCGCTCGCCCGGCACGCCGGCGGCGCGGGCACGAGCGTATTCGCCGCCGGAGACGATATCCATGCCGGCCCCGGCCTCGCCCAGAAGCTTGAGCACCGCGACGTTGCCCAGCGACTTGACCGCGAAGCAGACCAGATGCGGCAGCCCGTCCAACGCCTCCTCGAACAGCTGCAGATGCCGCAGCAGCGTGGCGGAGGAGTAGACGTAGACCGGGGTTCCGACCTCAGCCACGATCTCCGAGATGGCGACGTCCTCGGCCATCAGCCGGCCGTCACGATAGAGGAAATGGTCCAAGGTCTCGCTCCGCTTGCTGCTCCGCGCCGCCTCTTAGCAGATCGCGGCGCGATCCCAAGCCCCGCGATGCCGCATCCTCAGCCGAGCGGTCGGGTCCGCAGGAACAAGAACAGCGGCAATCCGCAGCCGATGCCGATCAGGAAGGTGGCGGGGATCGCCGCCAGCGCCTCCCAGTTGCGGCGCACCCGCACCTCGGAGAGAATCCAGAGCGTTAGCGCCACGGCGGCGATGGTGGCGTCCCACATCAGCCCGGTCGTCGCCGGGTTGGCGCGCCAGGCCGCGAACAGCCCGGACCAGGAATAGCCGTTCTGCGCGAACCATGCGATGAACCAGCGCGTCGGATGCAGCGCGCCCCAGACCGCGAGCGCCAGCCAGACCCATCTCACGGCGCGCCCCCGAGGCGGCGGTCTATCCCGGTCTCGCCATAGCTCAGCACCGCGCCGGGCGCCTCGGGCACGCCGCCCGCGCCGCAACCGGCCAGCAACATAAGCGCCAGCAGCGTGAGCTTCACCTGAGCGCGTCCCGCCAGCGCGCGATCTGGGCGCGAACATTGGCGGGCGCGGTGCCGCCATAGGCGGTGCGCGACGCCACCGAGTTCTCGACCGTCAGCACGCCGAACACATCTTCGGTGATGCCCTCGTGCACGGCCTTCATGTCCTCGATCGTCAGCTCCGGCAGGTCGCAGCCCTTCTCCTCGGCCCGCGCCACCAGCGACCCGGTGACGTAATGCGCGTCGCGGAAGGGCAGGCCCAGCTCGCGCACCAGCCAGTCGGCGAGATCGGTCGCGGTGGAAAAGCCAGAAGCCGCGGCGGCGCGCAGATTGTCGGGCTGGGCGGTCATGTCGGCCACCATGCCGGTCATCGCCGCCAGCGACAGCAACAGGTTGTCGGCGGCGTCGAAGACCTGCTCCTTGTCCTCCTGCATGTCCTTGCCATAGGCCAGCGGCAGCCCCTTCATCACCGTCATCAGCGCGACGTTGGCGCCCATGATCCGGCCGATCTTGGCGCGGATCAGCTCGGCGGCGTCGGGGTTGCGCTTTTGCGGCATGATCGAGGAGCCGGTCGACCAGCGGTCCGACATGGCAACGAAGCGGAACTGCGCCGAGGACCAGATCACAAGCTCTTCGGAGAGCCGCGACAGATGCATCGCGCAGATCGTCGCCGCCGACAGGAACTCCAGCGCGAAATCGCGGTCCGACACCGCGTCGAGGCTGTTGGCCATGGGCCGGTCGAAGCCGAGCGCCTGCGCCGTCGCCTCGCGGTCGATCGGGAAGGAGGTGCCGGCCAGCGCCGCGGCGCCGAGCGGGCTTTCGTTCATCAGCGCGCGGGCATTGGCGAAACGGGTGCGGTCGCGGCCGAACATCTCCACATAGGCCATCATGTGATGACCCCATGTCACCGGCTGCGCGGTCTGCAGGTGGGTGAAGCCCGGCATCACCCAGTCGGCCCCGGCCTCGGCCTGCCCAAGCAGCGCCTCGATCAGCGCGGTGAGCGCGTCCTGCGCGGCATCGCACTGGTCGCGGACCCACAGACGCAGGTCGGTCGCGACCTGGTCATTGCGCGAGCGGGCGGTGTGCAGCCGGCCGGCGGGCTCGCCGATCAGCTGCTTGAGCCGCGCCTCGACGTTCATGTGGATGTCCTCGAGCGCGGTCGAGAATTCGAAGCTGCCGCCTTCGATCTCTGACAAGACCGTGAGAAGGCCTTTCCTGATCTCTTCCGCATCCTTAGCATCGATGATGCCCTGCGCCGCCAGCATCGCGGCATGGGCCCGGGAGCCTTCGATATCCTGCGGCGCGAGACGCCGGTCGTAGCCGATCGAGGCGTTGATCGCCTCCATGATCGCGTCCGGCCCGGCGGCGAAACGGCCGCCCCACATCGCGTTGGAGCTCTCGGTCATCTTTGGGTCCTCGAAGGAAGTCACATGCGCAGCGTCGTTCTCATCGGTCTTTACATGGCGGCAACGAGCCTTGCAAACGCCGGCCCCGCCGACATCGAGGCGCTGCGCGAAGGCGATATGCGCAAGCTCGCGGTGCATGCCGAGCCACAGCGCGGCTCCGACGTCGCCTTCGAAAGCGAGGATGGCGGCGAGATCACCCTGGCCGAATACGAGGGCAAGCCGGTGCTGGTGAATTTCTGGGCCACCTGGTGCGCGCCCTGCCGGGTCGAGATGCCGCAACTCGCGGCGCTGCAGGACGAGTATGGCGGCGAGGATTTCGAGGTCGTCACCATCGCCACTGGCCGGAACGATCCGGCCAGCATGGAGCGGTTTCTCACTGAGATCGGCGCCGAGACCCTGCCGCGCCACAAGGATCCCAGACAGGCTCTGGCGCGCGATTTCGGCGTGCTCGGCCTGCCGGTGACGCTGATCCTTGATGCCGAAGGCCGCGAGATCGGGCGCCTTCAGGGCGAGGCGGACTGGTCCTCGGACAGCGCGCGCGCCATCGTCGAGGCGCTGATTGCCGAAGGGCAGGAGGGCTGAACCGTCGGGATTTGCGTATTTGAAGAACAAAGTAGCCAAGGACTGCGCCACATGGCCACTTTGTTCCGAAAATACGCATGGCGGCCGGGCGGGGGCCCGGCGCGTCGTTCTCGGGTCAGGCGGTGCCGGAGGTCGGTGACAGACTCAACGGATCGATACCGAGCCCCTTGAGCGCGGCGGCCCATTTATGCTCGTTGGCGCGACCGAACACCACGGCGTGCTGCGCTTCGCCGATCAGCCAACCATTCTGCGCCAGCTCGCTCTCGAGCTGGCCGGGTCCCCAGCCGGCATAGCCCAGCGCCAAAAGCGATGATTTCGGGCCGCGCCCATGGGCGATCTCCTCGAGCACGTCGAGCGTCGCGGTCATCGCCGTGCCCTCGTCGACCTGCAGCGTGCCCTGGTCGGAGGCGTAATCCGTCGTGTGCAGCACGAAGCCGCGGCTTTCCTCGACCGGGCCGCCCAGATGCACGCGGATGTCGCGCAGGCCGGGATCGGGCGTGATCTCCAGCTGCTCAAGCAGATCGCTGAACCGCACCTCGGTGGCAGGCTTGTTGACGATCAGGCCCATCGCCCCTTCGTCCGAATGGGCGCAGATGAAGATCACCGCGTGATCGAAGCGCGGGTCGCCCATGCCGGGCATCGCGATGAGGAGCTTGCCGCTCAGATCGGGGTTCAGGGCTTTCATGCCTTCAGAATGTGGTGCATGGGCCACGCGATCAAGAGGGGGCACACGTCGCTCTCGCGTCGACGTGACTTTCCTTCGATCCGCGGGCGCGGCATCACTGCTGTCATGAACAGCCGAATGCCCCTGTCCCCGCTTGCCGTCCTGATCGCCCTGTCCATTCCCGTGGCGGCATCCGCCGGGCCGGTCGACGACATCGTCCGGCTGGATCTTCTGCCGGGCTGGCGGACGGGCGAGGGCACGCAGTTGGCCGGCTTTCGGATCAGCCTCGCGCCGGGATGGAAGACCTATTGGCGCGCCCCGGGCGAGGCGGGCATCCCGCCCCGGATCGACTGGAACGGCTCGGAGAACATCGCCGGCGCCGCGTTCCGATGGCCGGTGCCGGAGGTGTTCGAGATCGGCGGCTACGAGACCTACGGCTATTCCGACCAAGTGGTCCTGCCGGTGGAAATCGCGCCCGCGCGGGCGGGCGCGCCGATGCGCATTGAAGGACGCCTTGAGATCGGGGTCTGCCAGGAGGTCTGCGTGCCGGTTTCGCTCGATTTCGCGGCCGATCTGCCGCGGACGGGGCAGCGCGATCCGACCCTCGCGCTGGCCTTGGCCGACCGGGCGCACACGCCGGCCGAGGCCGGGGTCGGACCGGCGCGCTGCAGCGTCGCGCCGACCGGCGAGGGGCTGTCGCTCACCGCGACGCTTCCGGCGATGCCCGGAGCCCGGGCCGTGGTGGTGGAGACCGGCGACGACGCACTCTGGGCGGCGCCGGTCGAGATGCGCCGCGACGGCGGTGCCGTCGTCGCCAGCACTCGAATCTCCCATGTCTCCGGCGCCCCGGTGGCGCTCGATCGCTCGGCGCTGGTGCTGACGATGATCGGCGAGGGCGAGGCGGTGGAGTTCAGGGGCTGCGCCCCGACCTAGGTCCGGATCACTTGCGCCGCAGATGTTCGTCGAGCCGCGGCAGGATCTCCACGAAATTGCAGGGGCGGTGGCGGTAGTCGAGCTGACGCTCGAGGATCTCGTCCCAAGCGTCCCGGCAGGCCGAGGGCGAACCGGGCAGGGCGAACAGATAGGTGCCCATGGCGACGCCGCCGGTGGCCCGGCTCTGGACGGCCGAGGTGCCGATCTTGTTCATCGAGACGATGGTGAAGACCGTGCCGAAGGCGTCGATCTCCTTTTCGTAGACGTCGCGATGCGCCTCGACCGTCACGTCGCGCCCGGTCAACCCGGTGCCACCGGTGGAGATCACCACGTCGATTTCCGGATCGGCACACCATTTTCGCAGTGTCTCGGCGATGGCGGCACGGTCGTCGCGCAGTATCTCGCGCGCCGCCAGCACGTGCCCCGCCGCGCCGAGTCGTTCGACCAGCGTGTCACCGGAGCGGTCGTCGGAGGCATCTCGCGTGTCGCTCACCGTCAGGATGGCGATGCGGACAGGCAGGAAATCTCGATCCATGATCAGGCCTTTGGCAGGAGGGCGAGGCGCAGCGCAAGCGCCGCGAAGATCGAGGCCGAGACGCGGCCCAGCCAGCGATTGAACCCCGCCGACCCGGCGAGGCGGCGGCCGATGCCGCCGGCGAGGACGCCGACCGCGCCGTTGACCACCAGCCCGCCCAGCGACAGCACCGCGCCGAGCGCAAGGAATTGCGGCAGCACCGGGCGGGCGGGGTCGGTGAATTGCGGCAGGAAGGCCAGCACGAAGAGGATCACCTTGGGGTTGGTGAGATTGACCGCGAGACCCTGTCGAAAGGCGCGCGCCGGGCGCACGGCCGGGATCTCTGTCGCCGCGCCATCGCCCCGCAGGGCAGTCGCGGCGAGCCAGAGAAGATAGCCGACACCGATCCAGCGGATCGCGTCGAAAAGCCATGGCATCGCCGCCACGGCGGCGCCGAGCCCGAGCCCCGCCAGCGTCACGTGACCCATCACCGCCAGCCCGATGCCGGCATCAGCGGCCAGCGCCGCGCGCGGCCCGCCGCGCAGGCCCTGACCCAAACAGAACATCATGTCGGCCCCCGGCGTCAGGTTGAGCGCGAGCGCCGCCGGAAGAAATGCCAGCAGCACGATGGGATCGATCATGCCGTGCCTCCGTCGAGACGTGCCTTCAAGGCCAGAAGGTCGGCCCAGGCCTCGCGCTTGGCCACCGGGTTGGCGATCAGATGCGCGGGCGAGAAGATCGGCAGGGCCGGCCGGCCCGAAAGTTCGGTCCAGCGGCCGCGCAGGCGGTGCAGCCCGCCACCCTTGATCAGCGCGGCGCAGGCGACCGAGCCCATGATCACGACGACATCCGGATCGGCCAGCGCGACATGCCGGTCGAGGAAGGGCCGCATCATCGCGAGATCCTTGGGATCGGGGGCGCGGTCACCCGGGATCCGCCAAGGCAGCACCGGCGCCATGTAGACCGCGCGCTCCGCGTCGGGCGCCTCGGCGGAGAGGCCGATGGCGGAGAGCATCCGCTCCAGCAGCACGGCGGCGGGGCCGGCCACCGGCGTGCCGGCACGGTCCTCCTCGCGATGCGGCGGATCGAGAAGCAACATCACGCGGGCACCGGCCCGGCCGCCCGCGAAGACGAAGCTGCGCGCGCCGCGCCGCAGGTCGCAGGGTTCGAACCCCTCCATCGCGGCGGCGAGCGCCTCGAGATCGGGCGCGGCCTCGGCGGCGGCATGGGCCAGTGCCACCGGATCCGGCTCCTCGATGCGAACCGGCCCGGGGGCGGCAACCGCGCCGGAAGCAGGGGTCACGGCCGGGCGGCTATCGGTGAGCGTATAGCGGTCGAGCGGCGCGTCGAGCATCGCCTCGTCCGCCCCCATCTCGATCTGCCAGTCGAGAAGCGCCCGTGCGCTCCAGTAATCCAGTGCCGATTCCATGGGGCGCAGGCTATGCCGGATCGCGCCGGGATGGCAGGGGGCGAATGGGCCCGATGAACGGTGTGCCGCCCCTGTTCATCTTTCTTCAAATACGCATGGCGACCGGCCCGATGCCGATGCGCCGGTTCGGCCTTCCGGGTGCCTCAGCCGACGTTGTGACGTTCGATCCAGCCGCGCAGGTCCTCGGCCTCGTGGCGCGCCTCGCGCAGCGCTTCCATGGCGGCACGCAGCTCGGCCTCGGACTGCTTGAGCTGGCCGGTCAGCTCGGCCTCGCGTTCCTCCACATAGGAGATCGCCTGGTCGCGCGTCTCCTCGGCCTCGTGCAGCGCCTGCGCCATCCGGTCCAGCTCGCCGATATCGGCGCGGGTGACGCGGGTGAAGCGGTTCACCAGCCAGCTGGCGAACCAGCCTAGCGCGAAGGCGGCGAAGAGGATGACCGCCGTGGCGATGATGAACTCGGTTCTGTTCACGTCCCTGTCCCTACTCGTCTTCCTCGTCTGAGGGTCGTGCCCTCGGCCCGGTTCCGGGCTTTTCCATCGGCTGCGGCGCTGCGGCCGTATCCTCGTCCGTTTCGGCCTCGGCTTCGGTATCGGCCTCGCCATCCGCCTCCGCCGCGGCTTCGGTCTCGGTCTTGTTTTCAGTCTCGTCTTCGGTCGCGGCCTGCGCGCCCGAAAGGCGGAACTCGATACGGCGGTTGGCCTCGCGGCCCGCCGAGGTGTCGTTGTCGGCGATCGGGTCCGCTTCGCCATAGCCCACCGCGGTGAAACCCGCCACCGGCACCCGGGCGCGGCGCAGCGCCTCGACCACCGCGTCGGCGCGCTCCTGGCTCAGCTCGAGGTTCATCTCGTCGCGGCCCTGGCTGTCGGTATAGCCCGCCACCTCGATCTCGAGCTCCGGGCAGCGGCGCACGATCTCGGCGATGTCGTCGATCACCGGGCGCGCCTCGGCGGTGATCGAGGCCGATCCCGCGTCGAAGGTGATCTTGGTATCGGCGGTCACGAAGGCGATCTGGCGCAGGCATTCCTCGGGCGAGGGCAGGCCGGCGATCGGGTCGAGCTCTTCGCGATAGCTCACGTCGATGTCGTACTTGGCGCCCTGGCCGAGCTTCTCAGCCATCAGCCCGGCGATGTCGGCGGCGGCGCTCTTGCGGCCGGTCAGACCGCTGACCGCGACATTGTCCGGGCCGACGGCGAGGCGGCCCTCGGAGAGAAGCGACAGCGCGTCGAGACCGGTCAGTACCCGCACCGACCAGTCGCCCGGCAGCCCATCGGTCACCCGCGTCGCCACGGCGAGGCCGTCGCCGCCAAAGCGGGCCCGGGCGAAGTTCTCGACCGTGGTGCTGGCCAGCTGGTCGGGCAATCGGCCACTCAGGCGCAGCGCCCCGTCCTCGGCGAGGATGGCGTTGAATTCGGGGGCGCCTTCGGGACGCGCCTCGGGCGCCTCCGGCAGCACCGCCTCGAGCGCGAAGAAATCGGGCAGCTCGGTCTCGAGCTGCGCCGCCGCGCGGTCGAAAGCGGCGGCATCGGTGCCCTGCGCCGCGACCAGCGAGACGTCGGCATCCGAGAAGGTGACGCTGCCGCCGCCGATCTCGGCCAGCGCGGCGATGGCGCGCGAGACCGCCTCGCCCCATTCATCCGAGGGCACGCCCAGCCCGAGGATGCAGTCGATCTCGCCCTTGGCGCCGGCCGCCTCGGCGGCGGCGATGATGGCGGCCTGTGCTTCGGCGGTGTCGGCCGAGCAGGCGTCGAAGCGGGCGCCGTCCTCGTCGATCACGAAACGGGCGGTGAAGGGGGTGATCACCGGGCGGGGCGCCGAGATCCGCAGCGCCAGGCGCACGGTGTCGGGCTTGAGCCGCGCCAGCTCGCTCTCCAGCTTGCGCTGCGCCTCGGGGCTTTCCGAAATCGCCTCGACCCGGACCCGGCCGGGCCGCACCGAGAGCTTGGAATGCGGCAGCGTCTGCAGCGCCCGGCCCGCATAGCGCAGCGCCGAGGCCCAGTGCTCGGGCACCGGGTGGTCCGCGACGTCGAGCAGGTCGGTCACCGGCAGCCCGTCGGCGGCGCGCTCCATCTCGGCGATCAGCGCCGCGCGGTCGGTACCGGCCGGGATCAGGCCGATCAGCGACACGCCGCTGTCGTTGCGCAGGATCTCGACCGCGAAATCGGGCGGCGGCGGCGTCTCGGCCTCGACCACCCGCATGTTGTCGATCACCCGGCTCGCATCGACCACGCCGCCCGCCGCCGACATCGCCCGGAACCGGATCGCCTCGGTCGGGGCGGCGCCTTCGATCACCACCTGCAGCCCGTCGGCCTGCACGCTGGCCCAGTCGTAACCTTGCGCGGCGAGCGCGGCGCGGACCTCGCTGGCCGAGACATCCTCGACCACGGCGACGGCGGTGCGCGCGGCGATGACCGAGACTCCGCCGGCGAGGGCGAAGGCGGAAATGACGGCGGCGATCGGAGGGAGGCGCATCTGGGGTCCGGGTCTGTGGCGGCCCGCGCCTTCTAGAGCGCAGGGGATGCCAGATCAATCACAGCGCCAGCGCGGCGGCGGAAAACAGCACGGGCAGGAGCCCGGCATCGCGGTTCGAACGGAACAGCCGCAGCAGCCCGGCATTGTCGGCAGGATCGAAGCGCGACAGCTGCCAGACCATGTGCCAGCCCATCGCCCAAGGCCCGCCCAGCGCCACCACCAGCGACAGCACCGACCGGTCCCGCGCGGCCAGCAGCACCGCGAGCCCCATCAGCAGCACCGTGGCCATCAGAAAGCCGCGCAGCCAGATCCGGGAGCGGTCGCCGAACAGGCGGGCGGTCGATTTCACGCCGATCAGAGCGTCGTCCTCGGCATCCTGATGCGCGTAGATCGTGTCGTAGAACAGCGTCCAGGCGATGCCCGATAGGTAGAGCGCCACCGGCGCCCATGACAGCGACCCGGTGAGCGCCGCCCAGGCCAGCAGCGCGCCCCAGTTGAAGGCGAGGCCCAGGAACACCTGCGGCCACCAGGTGAAGCGCTTGGCAAAGGGATAGATCGCCACCGGCACCAGCGAGGCGACGCCGAGCCAGATCGCGGCCCAGTCGAAGGTGAGCAGGATCACCAGCGACACCAGCGTCTGCGTCGCCATCCAGATCAGCGCCTGCACCACCCGCACCTGTCCCGACGGGATCGGGCGAGAGCGGGTGCGCGCGACCGAGCCGTCGATATGCCGGTCGGTCACGTCGTTCCAGGTGCAGCCCGCGCCGCGCATCAGGAAGGCGCCCAGCGCGCAGCCGATGGCGATCCACGCGCCCACGAGCCCGAAGCCGTCCGTCGCGAGCGCCGCCAGCAGCAGCCCCCACCAGCAGGGCAGCAGCAGCAGCCAGGTGCCGATCGGCCGGTCGGCGCGGCTCAGCCGCAGATAGGGGCGGGTGCGGCGCGGCGCGAGGCGATCCACCCAATTGCCGCGCGGCGCATCCGCGACGCTGCCCTCTTCGGCCTCTGGCATCCGATCCGCCGCTTTCATATGGTCCGCCCCATGGCATCCAAGGTCCGGCTGTTTGTAGATCACCCTCTGGCCGAAGGGCAAACCGTTCCGCTGGAGGCGGCGCAGGCGCATTACCTCTCAGGGGTGATGCGCCTGCCCGCGGGCAGCGTCATTTCCGTCTTCGACGGGCACTCGGGCGAGTTCGACGCCACCATCGCGCAGGCCGGCAAGCGCGGCGGCACGCTGGAGATCGGCGCGAAGACCAAGCCGTTCATGCCGCCGCCCGATCTCTGGCTGTGCTTTGCGCCGATCAAGAAGGCGCGCACCGACTTCATCGTCGAGAAGGCGGCCGAGATGGGGGCGGCGCGAATCCTGCCGGTGCTGACCGAGTTCACCAATTCCGAGCGGGTGCGAGTCGACCGGCTGCAGGCCCATGCCGTCGAAGCGGCCGAACAATGCGGCGGCACCTACGTGCCGCAGGTGGCCGAGCCGGTGAAGCTGGCGCGTCTGCTCGACGGCTGGCCCGGGGCGCGCAGGCTGATGTTCTGCGACGAGACGCTGGTGGGGGAAAGCGGGCGGTTGCCCGACGCCCCGGGGCCATGGGCGGTTCTGATCGGACCCGAGGGCGGGTTCTCGGACAAGGAGCGGGCACGGCTGCGCGGGCTGGAGGGGGCGCATCCCGTCAGCCTCGGGCCGCGCATCCTGCGCGCCGACACCGCGGCGGTCGCGGCCCTGACGCTCTGGCAGACCACGCTCGGGGACTGGCGGTGAGCCGCCCGGACCCGGTGCGCCCGGTCGTGGCCGGGTTTGCGTATTTGAAGAACAAAGTCGGGCAGGGCGATGGCTGACCTGCTGCGCCCGGAAGCGCGCGCGGCGCTGTGGCGCGGGCGCGAGGTGATCGTCGGGCTGGTCCTCGCCGGGCTCGGGCTCTGGTGGGCGCTCGCGAGCTTCGGCATCCTGCAATGGCTGGGCTGGGGGCTGGCCGCGCTGGGTGCCGGGCTGGTGATCGGCGGCGTGCAGCGCTGGCGCTTCCGGCAGGAGGGGCGGGGGCCGGGGCTCCTGAAGATCGACGAGGGCCGGGTCGCCTATATGGGGCCGCTGACCGGCGGCATGGTCGATCTCGACGAGGTCCGGCGGCTCAGGCTCGACCGGCGCGCGAAGCCGGCGCATTGGCTTTTGGAAACCGGCACCGAGGTTCTCGCGATCCCGGTCACCGCCGAGGGGGCGGAGGCGCTGTTCGACGCCTTCGCGGCACTGCCGGGGCTCAAGCGCGGCCGGATGATCGAGATGTTGAACGACGAGACGCGCGACGTGGTCACGATCTGGACTCGGCCGGCGCGGCTGACCGTGGTCTGATCTTCTGTGCGGCCGCGCATGGCCGGCCCGCGCGAAACCGGGTGTCGGCTCCATTGACTTATGGCCCCATGCGCGACACCTGTAGCCCCGCCTCGCGAGATAGGAGCCAGCGCCATGTCCATCCCTCAATCCGGCGGCGGGCCGATCGAGCATCATTCCCAGCTCGCCGAGTATCTGGCCAAGGGCTGCAAGCCCGAGAGCGACTGGCGCATCGGTACCGAGCACGAGAAATTCGGCTATTGCCGCGACAGCCTCAAGCCGCTGCCCTATGACGGGCCGCGCTCGATCCGCGCCATGCTCGAGGGGCTGCGCGACCGCTTCGGCTGGAGCCCAGTGGAAGAGCAGGGCAAGCTGATCGGGCTGGAGCGCGACGGCGCCAATATCAGCCTCGAGCCGGGCGGGCAGTTCGAGCTGTCCGGCGCGCCGCTCGAGACGATCCACCAGACCTGCGACGAGGTGAACAGCCACCTCGCCGAGGTGAAGAGCGTGGCCGACGAGATCGGCGTCGGCTTCATCGGGCTCGGCGCCGCGCCGGAATGGTCCGAGGCCGAGATGCCGATGATGCCGAAGGGCCGCTACCGGCTGATGACCGATTACATGGACCGCGTCGGCACCCACGGAAAGCAGATGATGTACCGCACCTGCACGGTACAGGTGAATCTCGACTTCTCCTCCGAGGCCGACATGGTCAAGAAGCTGCGCGTCGCGCTGGCGCTGCAGCCGGTGGCCACCGCGCTCTTCGCCAACTCGCCCTTCTTCGAGGGCAAGCCCAACGGCATGAAGTCGTGGCGTTCGCGGATCTGGCGTGGGCTCGACGATTCACGGACCGGCATGCTGCCCTTCGCCTTCGAGGAGGGCATGGGCTTCGAGCGCTACGTCGAATGGGTGCTCGATGTGCCGATGTATTTCGTCTACCGCGACGGCAAGTACATCGATGCGCTGGGCCAGTCGTTCCGCGATTTCCTGCGCGGCGAACTGCCGGCCCTGCCGGGCGAGAAGCCGACCCTGTCGGACTGGGCCGACCACCTGACCACGGTGTTCCCCGAGGCGAGGGTCAAGAAGTTCATCGAGATGCGCGGCGCCGATGGCGGCCCGTGGCGCCGGCTCTGCGCGCTGCCCGCCTTCTGGGTCGGGCTGACCTACGACGAGGGCGCGCTCGACGCGGCGTGGGATCTGGTGAAGGGCTGGGACGCCGAAACCCGCGAGGCGCTGCGCGTCGCGGCGGCCGAACAGGGATTGCAGGCGCAGGTCGGCGGGCTCTCGATGCACGACCTGGCGCGGCGGGCGGTGGAGATCGCCGAGGCCGGTCTCAAGGCCCGCGGGCGCCCGGGCGCCGGTGGCCTCGTGCCGGACGAGACGCATTTCCTCAACGCGCTGAGGGAAAGCGTGGAGACCGGGCGCACCCCCGCCGACGAGCTTCTGGCGGAGTATCATGGCGAATGGGGCGGCGATCTGAGCCGGATCTACGCGGCGCATTCCTATTGAGGCCGGTGGGCCGCGCCCAAGGGGGCGGCCTCAGTTCAGGAGCGGAAAGCCGTGGGTGGCGCTGCGCCGGTCGAGGGCGCGGCGCTGCGCGATCGCGTCGTTGTGGCGACGGATCATGGCCGGGAGTCGCGGCAGGTCGATCAGCAGCCAGATCGCGGTGACCGACAGGCCGACGATGGTGACGGCGAGCATCAGCATCATCGCGGCCGAGCCCTTGTAGCCCATGTAGAAACGATGCGCCCCGAACGGGCCGAGAAACAGCGCCAGCAGCAGCGCCGTGGACAGCGCCTTGGTTCCGTCAGGGGTCTCCGCATCCGTTTGCTGGGCGTCGTCCGTCATCATTTGCTCGATCCGCAGGCATCATTCTTGGGCGACGCCATCGGCGTGCCGCAGCGACCATCACCGCTCGGTGGGGGAGATGCAATTCCCGCGTGGGAAACAGGCTATTTCGCGCCGATCCGCGGCTCGGTGCCGGCGCGAAGCCGCGCGATGTTGGCGGCGTGGCGGGCATAGAGTATCATCGCCAGAACGAGGCTCAGCAGCACGATCCGCCCTTCGCCCAGAAGCAGCGAGTAAAGCGGCGCGAAGCCCGCCGCGAGCAGCGCCGCGAGCGAGGAGTAGCGAAAGGCGAAGGCCACGAGCAACCAGGTGGCGCAGGCCGCGAGGCCCACCGGCCAGCTCAGGGCGATCAGCAGGCCGAGGATCGTCGCCACCCCCTTGCCGCCGCGAAACCGCAGCCAGACCGGGTAGCAATGCCCGGCGAAGGCCGCGGCTCCGGCGATCTGCGCGGCGTCCTCGGCGGCGAAGATCCGTGCGAGGATCACGGCGGCGATCGCCTTGCCCGCGTCGAGCAGCAGCGTCGCGATGGCGGCGGCTTTCGAGCCGGTGCGCAGCACGTTGGTGGCGCCGATATTGCCCGAGCCGATGGCCCGCACGTCGCCCAGGCCCATGGCGCGGGTGATGATGAGACCGAAGGGGATGGAGCCCAAGAGGTAGCCGATCACCGCCCAGAGGAGCAGCAGGGCGGTCGTGGTATCCATCAGCGGCATCAGCGGGTCTCCGTCACGCTCCGACCTGCAACCCAGGTCCCGAGGACCCTGCCCTCGAGACGGGCGCCATCAAAGGGGGTGTTGCGCGATTTCGAGCGGAGTGTGGCCCGATCGAGCACGAAGGGCGCGTCCGGGTCGAACCAGACGAGATCGGCGGGCGCGCCCTTGGACAGTCGACCCGTTTCCAGCCCCAGCCGCTTCGACGGGTTGAGCGACAGCGCCCGGAACAGGCCCGGCAGGTCGATCACCCCGCCATGCACCAGCCGCATCGAGGCGGGCAGCAGCGTTTCCAGCCCCACGGCGCCGGAGGCCGCCTCCTCGAAGGGAAGGCGCTTGCTTTCCTCGTCCTGCGGCGTGTGCATCGAGCACAATATGTCGATGAGGCCGGAGGCCAGCGCCTCGCCCACCGCCATGCGGTCCTCCTCGGCCCGCAACGGCGGCTTGAGCTTGAAGAAGCTGCGGTAGTCGGCGACGTCGAGCTCGTTAAGCGTCAGGTGATGCACCGAGACGCCCGCCGTGATGTCGAGGCCGTTGTTCTTCGCCCGCTCCAGCGCCGGCAGGGCGCGGGCCGTGGTGATCTGGTCGGCGTGGTAGCGCGCCCGCGTCATCTCCAGGAGCGCGATGTCGCGGTCGAGCGCCATGCGCTCGGCCATGGGCGACACGCCCGGCAGGCCACGCAGCGAGGCGAACTTGCCGGAGGTCACGACGGCGCCGTTCGAGAGGCCCGGCTCCTGCACATGCGCCATCACCAGCGCATCCAGCGAACGCGCATAGGTCAGGGCGCGCGAGAACACCTTGGTGTCGGTGACGACCCGGTCGCAATCGGTGAAGGCCACCGCGCCCGCGTCGCGCAAAAACCCGATCTCGGTCATCTCGCGGCCCTCGCGGCCCTTGGTGAGGGCGGCCATCGGCAGCACCCGCACCGGGCTGTCCTCGCGGGCGCGACGGACCACGAATTCCAGCGTCTCGGGCGTGTCGATCGCGGGCAGGGTGTCGGGGCGGGTGACGATGGTGGTGACGCCGCCCGCCGCCGCGGCGCGGCCGGCCGAGGCGAAGCTCTCCTTGTGACGCTCGCCCGGCTCGGAGACCTTGACCCCGAGATCGACGATGCCCGGGGCGAGGCAATGGCCGCGGCAGTCGATCACCTCGGCCGCCTGCGGAAGATCGCCGCTCTTGATCACCGCCTCGATGCGGCCTCCCTCGACCAGCAGCGCGCCGCGTGTCTCGCCGCGCTCGGGATCGATCAGCCGGGCATTGGTGAAAAGGATGCTCATGCCATCACTCCGGTCTCTTGCCGCGCCGCGCGCGCGTTGCGCGCCAGCAGATCCATCGCCGCCATGCGCACCGCGACGCCCATCTCGACCTGTTCCTGGATCACGCTGCGATTGATGTCGTCGGCGATGGTGCCGTCGATCTCGACGCCCCGGTTCATCGGCCCGGGATGCATCACGATGGCGTCGGGCTTGGCATGCGCCAGCTTCGCGGCATCGAGCCCGTAGCGGTGGAAATATTCGCGCTCCGACGGGATGAAGCCGCCATCCATGCGCTCCTTCTGGAGCCTGAGCATCATCACCACGTCGACGTCCCGAAGCCCTTCTTCCATGTCATCGAACACCTCGACGCCGAACTCGGCCACGCCCGAGGGCATCAGGGTGGGGGGCGCGATGAGCCGGATGCGGTTCTCCATCTTGCCCAGGAGCATGATGTTCGAGCGCGCGACGCGGCTATGGGCGATGTCGCCGCAGATCGCGATCGACAGGCGGTGCAGCCGCCCCTTGGCGCGGCGGATCGTCAGCGCGTCGAGAAGCGCCTGCGTCGGGTGTTCGTGCCGCCCGTCGCCGGCGTTGAGCACCGAGCAGTTGACCTTCTGCGCCAGCAGATCGACCGCGCCGGAGTTCGGGTGCCGCACCACCAGCAGGTCGGGGCGCATCGCGTTCAGCGTCAGCGCGGTGTCGATCAGCGTCTCGCCCTTCTTCACCGAGCTGGCCTGCATCGCCATGTTCATCACGTCGGCCCCGAGCCGCTTGCCCGCGATCTCGAAGCTGGCCTGGGTGCGGGTCGAGTTCTCGAAGAACATGTTGATCTGGGTCAGCCCCGCCAGCACGTCGCGCGGGGCGCGGCCCTGCCGGTTCAGCTCGGCATAATGCTGGGCGGTGTCGAGAAGCTCGGTGATCTCGGTGGGGTGCAGGGGCTCGATCCCGAGCAGGTGGCGGGCGCGGAAGGTCATGTCAGGGGCTCCGGATGCTGCGCGCGCCTTATAGGGCGGGGGCGGCCCCGGGGTAAAGCGGCGCACCCCGCCGCCGGCTATCCCCCGAGGGTCGAGAGTACGATGCCGCAGGCCGAGCAGACCGCCAGCGTCAGCGGCACGCCCCGGTGCCAGCGCAGCAGGAGCAGCGCCGCCACCAGCACGATCAGGGCGCTGCGCCAGTCGAGGCTGGCCCAGTCGGGCAGCGCCAGCTCGACAGCCCCGGCACGCATCGTCCCGATGCGTTCGAACAGGACGTGCAGGCCGAACCAGACCGACAGGTTGGCGATCACCCCGACCACCGCCGCCGTCACCCCCGTCAGCGCCGCGCGCAGCACCGGCCGGGCCGAAATCGCGTCGATCCATGGCGCGCCGGCGAAGATCCACAGGAAGCAGGGCGCGAATGTCGCCCAGAGCGTGACCAGCGCGCCGCCCAAGCCCCAAAGCAGCGCCCCGCCACCTGCGGGCGCGGCCCGGTGCCCGGCGAGAAAGCCCACGAATTCGGTCACGAGGATCAACGGGCCGGGCGTGGTTTCGGCCAGCCCCAGCGCGTCGAGCATCTCGCCGGTGGTAAGCCAGCCCTGCGTGGCGACCGCTTCCTGGGTCATGTAGGCCAGCACCGCATAAGCGCCCCCGAAGGTGACCGTGGCCAGCACGGAGAAGAACCGGGCCATCTCGCCGAAGACCGGCGGGGCGATCGCGGCCACCGCGAGCAATGGCGCGGCCCATAGCGCAAGCCATGTGGCCGCGGTTCGGATCGTGGCGCGCACAGGCCGGGCGGGTCCGCCGCCGGGCGATGCGGCGGCCGGGCGGGGCCGTGTCTCGCCGTCCCGCAGGCGCAGCGCGCCCCAGATTGCCGCCGCGGCGATCACGAGCGGGTAGGGCACCGCGAAGACGAAGAGCGCGACGAAGGCCAGCGCCGCGATGACGAGAGCCTCGGTGCCGATCAGGGCGCGGCGGGCGACGCGCAGCAGCGCCTCGATCACGATCACCAGCACCGCCGCCTTGACGCCCATGAACAGCGCCGCGGTGACGGGCAGCGCGCCGAACCGGACATAGAGCGCCGCGAGGCAGGCGATCACCACCGCGCCGGGCAGCACGAAGAGCCCGCCGGCGATCAGCCCGCCGCGCACCCCGTGCATGCGCCAGCCCGCATAGGTGGCGAGCTGCATCGCCTCGGGGCCGGGCAGCAGCATGCAAAACGACAGCGCGTCGAGATATTGCCTCTCGGTGAGCCAGCGCCGTTCGTCGACGACCATCCGGTGCATCAGCGCGATCTGCGCCGCCGGTCCGCCGAAGGAGAGGATGCCGATACGCCACCAGACACGCGCCGCCTCGGCGAGGGTGGGGGCCGCGCCCGAGGCCGGGGCCCCGGAAGCGGGCGACAGCCCGCTCGTCATGACGGCCGCACGGCGGCGGCGGGCCAGTCATGACCCTCCTCCGTCGCGTCCCGTGCCCAGCGGTACAGGGCGTCGTAGAGCGTCATCCCGGCCTCCAATTGTGCCAAGTCGTCGCGATACATGCGCGACAGGCCGAGCGATAGCGCCAGCAGGCCCGCCGCCTCGGGCGCGAGGTCGTGCCGGTTCGTGTCGGCGCCCCGAATGATGGTCGCGACCCGCTCCAGCGGCGCGCTTTGCAGCCCGAAGGCATCGAGGACGGCGTCGAAGGAACAACGCTCCCCCGCATGGGTCAGCCCCGCCCCTTCGATGTCGAAGGGGACGGCGCCGAACCTCTCCGCCACCAGCGCCACATCCTCCGGCGGCACGAACAGGAAGCGGGCGCGCGGATCGACGAAGCGCCGCACCAGCCAAGGGCAGGCGATGCGGTCGATCTTGGGCCGATGCCGCGTGACCCAGAGGCTGCGCCCCTCGGCGTCGGGGGCGGGCATGGCGGCGGCCGCGACCATCGGGGCCTCCGCGTCGCGCCAGGCGAACTGCCCGCCTTCGAGCACTTCGCAGGCCACGCCTTCGACGCGCAGCAGCGCGGCCGCGCCTTGCGAGATCTTGCGCCCCTTCTGGCAGTAGACGACGGCGCGACGCCGGCGCAGCGCCGGCACCAGAGTCGCGACCTCTGCAAAGCGGTGCCGGAACGCGCCCGGGATCAGCCGCGGATCGGCGGCGAAATCCTCATCGGTGCGCAGGTCGATCAGCACGGGCGCGTCGGGCGTGCCGACGAGCCGCATGAGCTGTGACACGGTGATTTCGGTGGGTGAGGGCATCTGGCATCCTTTCCCGGCCGGGGGGCGGCCTTGCGGCAGGCCGAACCTGCCGGTCCAACGTGACGAGGATGCGAAACGGTGGCCTGAGCCTCACGAGGCGTCCGCGAGCCCCTTGGGCAAGATGATCGCAGAGCCGGCGCGCTGCCGCAAGTGCCGGGCCCCGGCGCGGCGGTCCCGGGGCGCGCCCCTCAACCGGCCTCGGCCGTGAGGCTGCGCGCCAGATCCAGAGCGACCCGCCGGTGCTGCGCCATCTCGGTCGCCTCGTCGCAGGGCACCACCACGACGCCCTGCGCCAGCGGGCACAGCGCCTCGATCATCGCCGGGGTCACGAAGAGCGGGTCGGGGCCGAGGCGCCCATGGCCCAGCCGCCGCGGCAGTGCCACGAGCGTCACCGGCACCTCGATGCGATCGAACAGGCCGCGCATCCGCATGCTCCAGGCGGCGCGCAGCTCGTCGCGTACCGCGTCGAACCGCCCCGGATCATGGTGGTGCAGGGTTTCGAGCATGTGGCGCACGAAGCAGAAATCGGTGAAGTCGATCTCCGGGTAGAGCGCGCGCAGCTTGGCCGAGGCCCGCAGGAAGCGGTCGTTGCGGCGCGGGTGCACGGTGTAGAAGCGATTGCCCAGCCCCTGCGCCCCGGTGAGCTGCAGCACCACCCGATCGGCGCCGTTGCACAGCGCCAGCAGGGCCGCGTCGCCGAACAGCGCCCCGGGCCCGGCGTTCATCGTCCCGAGATTGATGCAAGGAAGGCCCAGCTCCTGCTCCAGCAGGGCCGGAAAGGGCAGCGCCAGACCCGGACCGAAGGTCTCGGTGCCGCCCGCGCAGGCGATATAGGCCCGGTCGAGCCGTCGCAGCGGCGCTCTTACCTCAAGCCGCGAATTCCCGTAGCGGCCGCGTATGATCCGCGGGCCGGCCAAGCCGATCGTTTCGTGCCTCATGGTGCACCCCAACCCATTTTCCCGCCGAGGATCAGAGCAGGAAAGGCTTGCCAGACCGCTAAGCGCCCTCCGGCGCTTGTGAGCGGGGCAGCTGCGGACCTATGGTGCGGCCGAATCGGGAGAAGGAACTGGCAGATGGCGATCGAGAAGGTGGGCGTCGTGGGCGCGGGGCAGATGGGCAACGGCATCGCCCATGTCTTTGCGCGGGCGGGTTACGATGTGGTGCTGACCGATATCAGCGCCGAGGCGCTGCAACAGGCGGTGGCGCTGATCGGGCGCAACCTCGACCGGCAGATTTCCAAGGGGACGCTGAGCGAGGCCGAGAAGTCCGAGGCGCTGGGTCGGATCTCGACCACGCAGACCCTGACCGACCTCGGACCCTGCGACCTGATCATCGAGGCCGCGACCGAGCGCGAGGCGGTGAAGACCGCGATCTTCGAGGAATTGGTGCCGCATCTGGCGCCGCACACGATCCTGACCTCGAACACCTCGTCGATCTCGATCACCCGGCTCGCCTCGCGCACCGACCGGCCCGAGAAATTCATGGGCTTCCACTTCATGAACCCGGTGCCGGTGATGCAGCTGGTCGAGCTGATCCGCGGCATCGCCACGGATGACGAGACGTTCCGCGCCTGCCTCGATGTGGTCGAGCGGCTCGGCAAGACGGCGGCGACCTCCGAGGATTTCCCGGCCTTCATCGTCAACCGCATCCTGATGCCGATGATCAACGAGGCGGTCTACACGCTCTATGAGGGGGTGGGCTCGGTATCCTCGATCGACACCTCGCTCAAGCTCGGGGCGAATCATCCGATGGGGCCGCTGGAGCTGGCCGATTTCATCGGGCTCGACACCTGCCTCGCGATCATGAACGTGCTGCATGACGGGCTCGCGGACACCAAGTACCGGCCCTGTCCGCTGCTGACGAAATACGTCGAGGCGGGCTGGCTCGGCCGCAAGACCAAGCGCGGCTTCTACGATTATCGCGGCGAGACGCCGGTCCCGACCCGCTGAAGCGGGCAAGGCCGGTCTTCGATACGGAAGGCGAGGGGGGCTTCAGCCCCCTTCGCCGAAGCAATCCGCGACCAGCGCCTCGATCGCGTCGGCGAGACGCTCGGCCTCGGCGCCCGAGGTTTCGACGTCGATCCAGGTGCCGCGCGAGGCGGCAAGCATGAGAAGCCCCATGATGCTGTCGCCGGTGGTCGAGAGACCGTCCCGGCTGACCGTCGCCTCGGCGTCGAAGGATTCGACGGTTTCGGCGAGTTTGGCGGAGGCGCGGGCGTGCAAGCCCTTTACGTTGATGATCTGCAGGCGTCTCGAGGTCGTCATGTTCCGGTACGTGTCTCCGTCTGCAGTCCTGCATCGACGATCAGGCTGTCGATGTATTTGCGCCCCGCCGTGAGCGCCGCGCGCACCGCCTCGGGGACGGTCTTGCCGCGCGACTTGGCGAGCTTGATGAGCATGGGGAGGTTGGCGCCGTAGAGGATGCGCCGATCCGAGACCGAGCAGGCCCTGAGCGACAGGTTCGAGGGCGAGCCGCCGAACATGTCGGTCACGATCACCACCCCGTCGCCGGTATCGACACTGTCGGCGGCGACGCAGATCTCCTCCTGCTTGGCGGCGCGGTCGTCGTCGGGCAGGATGGTGATGGCGATGACGCCGGTCTGATGGCCCACGACGTGTTCCACGGCGGCGAGATATTCGCGTGCGAGCCCACCATGGGCCACGATGACGATTCCGATCACGCGACTTGTCCCCGTACGGTCGTCGGGCTCCCCGTCCCGGCGCGGCGTTCCAGCTCCCTGTGACGTTTAGACACCTGCCATCCCTCCTTCGCAAGGGCCTTGGCCAACCGTTCGGTCACGGCGACCGACCGGTGTTGCCCGCCCGTGCAGCCGAAGCCGATCGACAGATGCGTCTTGCCCTCGGCGTGATAGGCGGGAAGCAACGGTATCAGAAAATCGCACATCGAGGTGAAGAAGTCGTCAAAGCGGGGATCGCCCGCGACATGCGCATCGACGGCGGCATCGCGCCCGTCCAGCGGCCGCAGTTCCGGCTCCCAATGCGGGTTGCGCAGGAACCGGCAGTCGATCACGAGGTCGAGCCCGCGCGGCAGGCCGCGCTTGTAGGAAAAGCTGTGCAGCGTCACCGCCAGCGTCCGCCCCTCCGGCGGCGCGAACCAGCGCTCGATCTCGACCCGCAGATCGTGCGGCGAAAGACCGGAACTGTCGAGCAGCACGTCGGCCCGGGCCCGCACCGGCACCAGCAATTCGCGTTCGCGGGCAATACCGGCCGACGGGCATTCGGCGGGTGCGAGGGGGTGGCGGCGCCGCGTCTCGGAATAGCGCTGCACCAGTACGTCCTCGTCGCAGTCGAGATAGAGCACCTGGAGCGCCAACTCCGGGCGCTGCGCCAGCCGGTCGATCGCGTCGATCAGCGCATCGGTCGTGAAATCGCGGTTGCGCACGTCGAGCCCGAGCGCGAGCGGATGCGACAGCGGCGGCCCCTCGAGCAGCCGGGGCAGCAGCGACAATGGCAGATTGTCGATCACCTCGAAGCCGAGATCCTCGAGCACGTTGATCGCGGTGGTGCGTCCGGCGCCGGACGGGCCGGTGACCAGCACGAGGTTCTGGCGCCCCTCATCGGGCGCGGGGGACCGGGAACCGGCCGGGGCAAGGGCTAGGGCAGGGTCGGGTATCATGGCTCTCTCCGTCCTGCCTTGAGATACTGCAGGATCGCCGGCGCGAAATGGCCTGTCCCAATGTTGTGAAGCAAAGGGAGGGAACAGCCCAGATAGGTGACGCAACGTTTCGGGGGGAGACGTTCGGTCTCGGGGCGGTCGAGCGCCACCGCGAGGCACGGCGCTGCGGGACCGGCGGGCCGCGCCTCGAGCAGCCCGACGCCGCGCGCCTCGATCAGCCCGGCGATCGCGGCGGGGCAGGTGGCGCGCAGCCCGCCATCGGCGCCGACATAGACCAGCGTGCGGTCGTCGGCCACGAGATCGCAGCCATAGGCCATCAACTCAAGAGCGAGCGCGGACTTGCCGCTGCCCGACGGGCCGGTGATCAGCACCCCACGCCCCTGCCATGCGACGCAGCTCGCATGGAGGGAAAGAGGCGCCGCCCCGGTCAGATCGGAAGGCCCACGACGAAGCGGGCGCCCAGCGGCTCCGAGGTCGGATCGGCCTCGGTCGGCCGGATGTTCTCGGCCCAGATCACGCCGCCATGCGCCTCGACGATCTGCTTGGAGATGGCGAGGCCGAGGCCGGAATTGTTGCCGAACTGCTGCTCGGGCCGCTCCGAGTAGAAGCGCTGGAAGATCTTGGTCAGCGCCTCTTCGGGGATGCCGGGGCCGGTATCCTCGACCACGACGAGCACCCGGTTCTCGCGCTGGCGGGCCCAGATGCGGATCGCGTCGCCATCCTCGCAAAACGAGATGGCATTGGTGATCAGGTTGACGAAGACCTGCGCCAAACGCCCTTCGAGGCCCTGGATGTGGATCGGTCGCGACGGCAGATCGGCGATGAAATCGATTCCCTTCAGCGCTGCTTCGCGGCCGAGGAAATCGTTGAGGTTCGACAGCATCTTCAGCAGGTCGAAGCTCTCCTCCTCCTCCTTCACCAGCTCGGCGTCGAGCCGCGAGGCGTTGGAGATGTCCGAGACCAGCCGGTCGAGCCGGCGCACGTCGTGCTCGATGACGTCGAGAAGCTTTTCACGGTGATCCTCGCGCTTGACCACGCGCAGGCTTCCCACGGCCGAGCGCAGCGAGGCCAGCGGATTCTTGATCTCGTGCGCCACGTCGGCGGCGAACTGCTCGTTGCCCTCGATCCGGTCGTAGAGCGCGGCCACCATGCCCCTGAGCGCCGCCGAGAGGCGGCCGATCTCGTCGGGCCGGGCGGTGAGGTCAGGGATCCGCACCTTGGTGGGGGCGAATTTGCGGGCGTTGCGGTCGCGCCCGGTCTCGGCGGCGGCGGCCAGCTCGGAGAGCGGGTTGGCGATGGTCGAGGCGAGCACGAGGCTGAGGCCGATCGAGACCAGCATGCCGATGACGAACATCTGCAGCACCTGCTCGCGCTCGCGCCGCACCAGCGCGTCGATCTCGCCGGCCGCCGAGGTGACGGCGACCACGCCGACGGCGCGACGACCCTGCTCGATCGGCGTCGCCACCGCAAAGATGGTGCGGCCCTGCGCGTCAGTCCGGGTCTGCACCGCGGTGCCGCCAGCCAGCGCCGGCGACACCAGCGCCTTCGCCGCGTCGGCGGTGCCGAAGGCGGGGGGCGGGGCGCTCGCGGGCGACAGCAGCCCGGCCAGCGCCTCCCATCCTGAATTGAGCAGATCGGTCAGCACCGTGCCGCCGGTTCCGAGGTCGAGCCCGCTCACCGCCTCGCGGCCCTGCGCCGCGGTCTCGCCGGCGAGCTGCCCCGAGGCGTCGAAGACCCGCAGCTCGATGCCGTCGCGCAGATCGAGCGCCGCGAGGCTCGCCTCGACATCGATGCCGTCGCCGGTGATCAGGTTGACCGGCGCGCCGGCGGGCAGCTGCACCTCGAACAGATCGGCGATCAGCTCGGCCTGGCTCACCAGCGACGAGGCGCGCTGGAAGGCGAGGTTGTCGCGCGACGGCGCCAGATAGAGCATCCCCGCGACCAGCAGCAGCAGCGCGATCAGGTTGAAGGTGATGATCTTGCGCGCCAGCGGCGAGCGGTTGAGCTGCACCAGCCTGCGGCGGCGGCGCGGCCGCTCGGCCCCGTTCTCGGGCGTGACCCAATCCTCGCCCAGCAGCACCCGCTCGCGCGTTTCGGACCCGCCGCGGGCGGCGCGCCGGACCGAGTTCAGGTCCCGCACGTCGATCTTGGGGGCGGCGGTCATGATGCGCTCATGCTCCGGGACGACCTCTCTTATTCCTCGTTGTAGCGATAGCCGATGCCATAGAGGGTTTCGATCGCCGAGAAGTCGGGATCGGCGTTGCGCATCTTCTTGCGCAGCCGCTTGATGTGGCTGTCGATGGTGCGGTCGTCGACATAGACCTGATCGTCATAGGCCACGTCCATCAGCTGGTCGCGGCTCTTGACGAAGCCCGGGCGCTGCGCGAGCGCCTGCAGCAGCAGGAACTCGGTCACGGTGAGCGACACGTCCTTGCCCTTCCAGGTCACGGCGTGGCGCAGCGGGTCCATGGTGAGCTGGCCGCGCTCCATCACCTTGTTCTCCTCGGTGACCTCGACGGTCTCGCCCGAGATCGCGTCCTGGCGGCGCAGCAGCGCCCGGATGCGCTCCACCAGCAGGCGCTGGCTGAAGGGTTTCTTGACGTAGTCGTCGGCACCCATGCGCAGGCCGAGCACCTCGTCGATCTCGTCATCCTTGGAGGTGAGGAAGATCACCGGCATCTGGGTCTTCTGGCGCAGACGCTGCAGCAGATCCATGCCGTCCATGCGCGGCATCTTGATATCGAGCACGGCCATGTCGGGCAGCTTCTTGTTGAAGGCATCGAGCGCCATCTGGCCGTCATTGTAGGTCTCGACCTCGAAGCCCTCGGCTTCGAGCGTCATCGACACCGAGGTCAGAATGTTTCGATCGTCATCCACCAGCGCGATTCTCGACATCGAAATCCCTTTCCTGCTCGGATTCTCTTCTTGGACCTTGCTTTGTCATCCCGGTTTGACCCTCCCAGATCAAGGGCGGAGAGCGAATCGTGGCCCTGAAGACGCCTCATTTGTGCCGAAATGGAATAACCAATGGCTAAAATGCCTCACCTTTTCGACCTCTCCAAAGCGCCCCTGCCGCTGCGGCAGGCGCGGCGGCCGGACGGTTGCGCTAACAGTCCGACTGGTTGCGCTAACTGGATGGTCGCCTTGGAAATCATCGTGTTAAGCCCTTTGCACCGGGTCGGAAGGCGACCCCGATCAAAGGAGCCGGTCAGATGCAGCATGGACGCGTGAACCCCGAAATGACGCTCGAGGCGCAGGGGGTCTCCGGACTGGGCGAGGTCTATTACAACCTCACCGAGCCGCAGCTGATTCAGGCGGCGATCCGTGCGGGCGAGGGCAAGCTGGGCCAGGGCGGCACGCTTCTGGTGACCACCGGCCAGCACACCGGTCGCAGCCCCAAGGACAAGTTCGTGGTCCGCTCGGCCACCACCGAAGACACGATCTGGTGGGAGAACAACGCCGCGATGGAGCCGACCGCCTTCGCGACGCTCAAGGCCGACATGCTGGCGCATCTGGCGGGCCGCTCGATGCATGTGCAGGACCTCTATGCCGGGGCCGACCCGGCGCATCGCATCGACGTGCGCATGGTGACCGAGCTGGCCTGGCACGGGCTGTTCATCCGCCATCTGCTGCGCCGCCCCGAGCGCGCCGAGCTGGACGGCTTCGTGCCGGAATACACGGTGATCAACGCGCCGAGCTTCCGCGCCGACCCCGAGCGTCATGGCTGCCGGTCCGGCACCGTGATCGCGATCGATCTCGACCAGAAGATGATCCTGATCGGCGGCACCGAATATGCGGGCGAGAACAAGAAGGCGGTGTTCACGCTGCTGAACTACCTGCTGCCCGAGAAGGGCGTGATGCCGATGCACTGCTCGGCCAACCACGCGCCGGGCAACCCGGTCGACACCGCCGTCTTCTTCGGCCTGTCGGGCACCGGCAAGACCACGCTTTCGGCCGATCCGTCGCGCGTGCTGATCGGCGATGACGAGCATGGCTGGTCGGATCGCGGCGTCTTCAACTTCGAGGGCGGCTGCTACGCCAAGACGATCTCGCTCTCGGCCGAGGCCGAGCCCGAGATCTACGCCACCACCCGCAAGTTCGGCACCGTGATCGAGAACATGGTGTATGACGAGGACACGCTGGAGCTCGATTTCGAGGACAGCTCGCTTACCGCGAACATGCGCTGCGCCTATCCGCTGCACTACATCTCCAATGCCTCGGAGAGCGCGCTGGGCGGGCATCCGAAGAACATCGTGATGCTGACCTGCGACGCCTTCGGCGTGCTGCCGCCGATCGCGCGGCTGACCCCGGCTCAGGCGATGTACCACTTCCTGTCGGGCTTCACCTCGAAGGTGGCCGGCACCGAGCGCGGCGTGACCGAGCCCGAGCCCACCTTCTCGACCTGCTTCGGTGCGCCCTTCATGCCGCGCCGTCCCGAGGAATACGGCAAGCTGCTGCAGCAGAAGATCGGCAATCACGGCGCCACCTGCTGGCTCGTCAACACCGGCTGGACCGGCGGCGCCTACGGCACCGGCCGCCGCATGCCGATCGCCGCGACGCGGGCGCTGCTCGCCGCGGCGCTCGATGGCACGCTGGCCGAGGGGGCGTTCCGCAAGGACGTGAATTTCGGCTTCGACGTGCCGGTCTCGGTCGAGGGCGTCGACGACGCGCTGCTCGATCCGCGCGGCACCTGGGCCGACCCTGCCGCCTATGACGCGCAGGCCGCGAAGCTGGCGCAGATGTTCGCCGACAACTTCGCGCAATACGTGCCGCATATCGACGAGGACGTGCGCGCCGCCGCCATCGGCTGAGGCCTGCGCACCCGTTCCGCGGGGGAGGGGAGGCCCCCGCGGAACGCTTGACAGCCGGGCGCCATGGCCGCCCTATCGGGCGGCTGACGCGCCCCCGGAGACCCGCCATGACCAAGCCGTTTCTCGCTCTCATCGGCGCGGCGCTTCTCGCCGCCCCGCTCCTTGCCCAGGAGGCGGAGAGGTCCGAGGCCGACACGACCGAAACGCAGGTGTCCGAGCCGCTCGGGAGCGCCGAGCCGGACGCGGCCGCCGCGCCCGGGATCGATCTTTCCACGCTGATGATCACCGCGCCTTGGCCGCGCCCTCTGCCGCTCTCGGACGGGCGCGCCGGGCTCTCGGACCGGGTCTCCTTCGAGGTCGAGGGCACGCCGGTCTACGGCACTCTGGCGCTCCCGCCCGACGGCCCCGCGCCCACGGTGCTGATGCTGCACGGCTTTACCGGCGACCGCGACGAGCTCGACATCGCGGGGGTGGAGGAGGGCGTGTTCCGCCGCACGGCCCGGCTTCTGGCCGAGGCGGGCTATGCCAGCCTGCGCATCGATTTCCGCGGCTCCGGCGAAAGCGTCGAAGGCTTCGATTTCGCCGATACCACCTTCGAAAGCCAGATCGCCGATGCGCGGGCGGCGCTCGACTGGCTCGGGAGCGAGGACCGCGCCGGTGGCCCGCTCTACCTGATCGGCTGGAGCCAGGGCGGGCTGGTCGCGGCCTCGCTCGCCGGGCGCGGCGCGCCGGTCGAGGCGGTGGCGCTCTGGGCCGCGGTGGCCGATCCGCAGATCACCTTCGCCACGCTGTTCGGCCCCGAGACGCTGGCCGAGGGCGTGCTGTCGGAGAGGCCGACCGAGCTGACCCTGCCCTGGGGCGCGGAGATCACGCTGGGCCAGCCCTTCTTCGAAGGCGTCATCGCCGCCGACCCGGTGGCCGAGATCGCGGGCTATGACGGGCCGCTCTTCGTGGCGCAGGGCACCGAGGACGCGACCGTCGACCCGGCACAGGCCGAGATGTTGCTCTCCGCGCATGAGGGGCGCGAGGAGCTGTGGCTTAGGGAAATGGACCACGCCTTCGACGCCTTCGAGGGGCCGGAGCGGCTCGACGAAATGGTCGCGGCCACCGTGGCCTTCTTCGACATGCTGGGCGCGCCCTAGCGGATCGGCAGCATCAGCGCATCGGACAGCGCGCAATCGCGGATCACGTCGGCGCCGCAATCGCGCGGTTCGAGATCGCGGGTCAGGCAGATCCGCACCTCCTGCACCATCCCGTCGCGGCAGGTCACGGTGAGCCCGTCGGCGGTGAGTTCCGGGTTGTCGCGCAGGAATGCCTCCTCGACTAGGCTGGCCGGCAGGGTGATCTCGCGCTCCAGCCGCCGGAATTCCTTGGGGCGCGCCACGCGCTCATAGGCCGCGCGGGCGGTCTCGAAATAGGCGTCCGGCGACATTCCCGAGCAGGTGCCGTGCTTCTTCCACTGGTGCCAGGCCGAGCCGCCGCTGCCCATGATGTCGGCCATCGCACCGGTACGGGCGCGCGAGGGTGGCGCCTGGGGCGTGGCGCAGTAATCGGGCCATCCGGTCTCGTATTGCGGCCAGAGCCCGTGCAACACCCAGCCATGGTCGCGGCTCGCCTCGCATTGCTCGGAGCCGCGCGCCTCTCCCTCGCGGGCGCACCAGCCGGGCGACCAGCTCAGCGCCAGCACGTAGTAGTCGAATTCGCCCGCCGTCTCGGCCCGCAGGGGCGAGGCGAGAAGCGCCAGCGCCGCGAAGGCTCTTGCCGCAAAGGTCATTTATGTCTTTCCTCCAGCCGGTGTGATCCCTATATAGCGCGATGAGTTCCCCGAAAATGGAAACCAAGGATCGCCATGGCGGTCCGCCCCAGGCCGGGGCCGGGGGAAGACGTGTTTTTCGAAAGGGTGTTCACATGGCTGACAAACCGCTCATGGCCAAGGCCACCGCCGTCTGGCTGGTGGACAACACGACGATCAGCTTCAAGCAGATCGGCGATTTCTGCGGGCTGCACGAGCTCGAGGTGCAGGGCATCGCCGACGGCGACGTGGCCGCGGGCGTGAAGGGCTTCGACCCGGTCGCCAACAACCAGCTGACGCAGGACGAGATCGAGAAGGCGGAGAAGAACCCGCTGCACAAGCTGAAGCTCAAGTTCAACGCCTCCGCCGTCGGCGAGGAGAAGCGCCGGGGCCCGCGCTACACGCCGCTGTCCAAGCGTCAGGACCGGCCCGCCTCGATCCTGTGGCTGGTCAAGTTCCACCCCGAGCTGTCGGATGGTCAGATCTCCAAGCTGGTCGGCACCACCAAGCCGACGATCCAGGCGATCCGCGAGCGCACCCACTGGAACATCGGCAACATCGACCCGATCGACCCGGTGGCGCTGGGGCTGTGCCGCCAGTCCGAGCTCGATGCCGCCGTGCAGCAGGCCAATGCCAAGCGCCTTCGCGACGGATCGGCGATGAGCGACGACGAGCGCCGCAAGCTGGTCTCGACCGAGCAGAGCCTCGGCATGTCGCCCGAGCCCAAGATGCCCTCCTCGATCTCGGGGCTGGAAAGCTTCACCCTGTCGGAGAGCAACGACGCCGAAGAGGAGGAGGCCGAGGAGCCGCAGGACGAGCGCGACGTCTCGGATGCCGACAGCTTCTTCAACCTGCCCAAGGGCGGCGACGAGGACGAAGACGAGGACAAGTAAGTTCTTGGCTGCGCCGGGCCCCTCGCGGGCGCCCGGCGCGGGCGGCTCAGGCTGCCACCCGGCCGTCGGGATCGGGAAAGACCCTGTCGTAGCACCAGGTGAAGACGAAGGTGTAGACGAGGTAGAACAGCGCGAAGCTGAGCTGCACCACGAAGGATTCCACGTAGCCCAGCCCCAGCCACCACGAGAAGATCGGCAGCAGGATCAGCAGCAGCCCCAGCTCGAAGGCGGTGGCATGCAGCGCCCGGAGCGGCATCGTCTTGGTGGTGGTGCCACGCCAGTGCTTCAGCGCGTGGTCGAAGGCGAAGTTGAACGCGTAGTTCCAGCAGGTCGCCACCAGCGACGAGATCACGCTGATCGCGCCGATGTCGAACAGCGGAAAACCGTAGAGCCACGATCCGAACGGCGTGACCAGCGCCAGCCCGAGAAGCTCGAAGCTGACGGCCTGCCGGATGCGGTCGGATTTGGTGCGCATGAGATCTCCGCTCTTGCCGTGTCCGTCGGGTCGTCCCGATCTTTCAGGCCCCGGACGGGGCGGAGGTCGTCCTCGCTCGCTACAGGAAATATGTTGCGGCGCCGTTGCGCCGCAAGGGGGCGCGGTTCGGTTACAGGCTGCGCCGTGCCCTCAATGCCGCGCTGATCGTGCCGTCATCGAGATAATCCAGCTCGCCGCCCACCGGCACGCCCTGCGCCAGCGAGGTCACCGAAACGTCCGGTAGCTGGTCGGCGATGTAATGCGCCGTGGTCTGGCCGTCGATCGTGGCGCCGAGCGCGAGGATCACCTCGGACACCGCCTCGGCGCGCACCCGGTCCATGAGACGCGGAATGCGCAGCTCCTCGGGGCCGACGGCGTCGAGCGCCGAGAGCGTGCCGCCGAGCACGTGGTAGCGGCCCTTGAACACGCCCGAGCGTTCCATGGCCCAGAGATCGGCCACGTCCTCGACCACGCAGATCTGCCCCGTCGCCCGGCGCTCGTCGGCGCAGATGCCGCAGATGTCGCCGGTGCCGACATTGCCGCAATTGAGGCATTCGCGCGCGGTGGCGCCGACCTCGGTCATCGCCTCGGCCAAGGGCGCGAGCAGCGTGCCGCGCTTCTTGACGAGATGCAGCACCGCGCGCCGCGCCGAGCGGGGCCCGAGCCCCGGCAGGCGCGACATCAGCTCGATCAGCCGGTCGATGGCCTCGCGATCCTCGCTCATGCCATGGCCCATCGCGGGGCGGCAGGGCGGTGCAGGATATTTGCAGGGTGACGGAGCAGGGCGGGCCTCAGAACGGCAGGTTCATGCCCGCGGGCAGGCCGAGCTCTTCCTGAATCTTCTTCATCTCCTGCTGCGCCCGCTCGGTGGCGCGCGACTGCGCGTCCTTGATCGCGGCGAGGATCAGGTCCTCGACCACCTCCTTCTCGGAGGCCACGAAGATCGACGGGTCGATGTCGAGCCCGGTGAGCTCGCCCTTGGCGGTCGCCGTCGCCTTCACCAGCCCCGCGCCGCTTTCGCCGGTCACGGTGATGGTCTCCAGATCCTCCTGGATCTTGGCCATCTTGCCCTGCATCTCCTGCGCGGCCTTCATCATCTTGGACATGTCGCCCAGGCCGCCGAGCCCCTTGAACATCGCTGATCTCCTCGAATGCGTTCGCCCAGAGATACGGTCGAGGCCGCCCCGTCACAAGGGCGGCACCGCGAAAGCCGTCACTCTTCCTCGAACGGGTCCCACTCGTCCTCGACCTCGGCGAGCGCCTCCTCGGCGGCGTGCTGGCTGCGCTCGGCCTCGGTACGGATCTCGGTGATCCTCGCCTTGGGGAAGGCCGCGAAGACGGCGCGCACCAGCGGATGCGCCTCGGCCTCCTGTCGGAGCGCCAGCGCCGCCGCGTCGCGGGTCTCGGCGATGGTGGGCTGGCCGCCCTCGTTGGCGACGCTGATCGCCCAGCGCGCGCCGGTCCAGGCCTGCAGCTTCTGGCCCAGCCGCTGCGCCATGTCGGCGCGCGCGTCCGGGGTCGGTTCGAACTCGATCCGGCCGGGGCTGTAGCGCACCAGCCTCAGCGTGGTCTCGACCTCGATCAGCATCTGCACGTCGCGATGCGTACGGATGAGCTCGACCACGTCCTCGAAGCGGGCATAGCGCGCCAGCGCGTTTTCCGTGGCGATCGCCAGCGCGGGCTGCGCCGCGCCGCGCGCCGAGGGTCCCGACGGGCCGGCATGGGTGGGCGCGGGGGTGCCGCGCGCCTGGACCTGGCCGCCCTGCGCGGGTCGCGCGCCGCCGCCATTGCCGCCACCGGGGGGCGGCGGCGGGACGGGCGCATCCTGCAGCTTGCGCACGAGTTCCTCGGGGCTTGGCAGATCGGCCACGTGGGTCAGGCGGATCACCGCCATCTCGGCCGCCATCATCGCGTTGGGGGCGTGCGCCACCTCTTCGAGCGCCTTTAGCAGCATCTGCCACAGCCGGGTCAGCACCCGCATCGGCAGCGCCTCGGCCATCTGCGCGCCGCGCGCCCGCTCATCCGGGCCGACGGTGGGGTCGTCGGCGGCCTCGGGCGTGATCTTGATGACCGAGACCCAGTGCGCGATCTCGGCCAGATCGCGCAGCACCGCCATCGGGTCGGCGCCCTCGGCGTATTGCGCCGAAAGCTCGGTCAGCGCCGCCGCCGCCTCGCCCTTGAGGATCATGTCGAACAGGTCGAGCACCCGGCCGCGATCGGCGAGGCCGAGCATGGCACGGATCTGCTCCGCAGTGGTTTCGCCCGCGCCATGGCTGATCGCCTGATCCAGAAGCGAGGTCGCGTCGCGCGCCGAGCCTTCGGCGGCGCGGGTGATCAGCGCCAGCGCGTCATCGGCGATCTGCGCGCCCTCGGCATCGGCGATGCGGCGCAGCATCCCGATCATCACCTCGGGCTCGATCCGGCGCAGGTCGAAGCGCTGGCAGCGCGACAGCACCGTCACCGGCACCTTGCGGATCTCGGTGGTGGCGAAGATGAACTTCACATGAGCCGGCGGCTCCTCCAGCGTCTTGAGGAGCGCGTTGAACGCCCCCGTCGACAGCATGTGGACCTCGTCGATGATGTAGACCTTGTAGCGCGCCGAGGCCGCCCGGTAGTGCACGCTGTCGATGATCTCGCGGATGTTGGCGACACCGGTGTTCGAGGCCGCGTCCATCTCCATCACGTCGACATGGCGGCCCTCCATGATCGCCACGCAATGCTCGCACTGCCCGCAGGGCTCGGTCGTCGGGCCGCCATCGCCATCGGGGCCAATGCAGTTCATGCCCTTGGCGATGATCCGCGCGGTCGTGGTTTTACCGGTGCCCCGGATGCCGGTCATGATGAAGGCCTGCGCGATGCGGTTGGCGGCGAAGGCGTTCTCGAGCGTGCGCACCATCGCGTCCTGCCCCACCAGGTCGGCGAAGGTCTCGGGCCGGTATTTCCGGGCGAGGACCTGATAGGCGGGGGCGTCGGACATGCGTGGGACTCCGGTCGAGGGGACCGGGCCAAACTAGGGCTTGGCGCCGCCGAGGTCCACCTCGCGGGATCTCACAACAGCCACAGGATCGCGCCCGTGGCCAATCCGCCGAAGGACAGCAGCAGCGCGAGGATCAGCATGCGCCGGACGCTCTGCGCCTCGGCGTCGTGGCTGGAGATGCGCGCCTGCGCCTTGCGCGCCTCATGCGCCGAGGCGGCGAAGATCAGCAGCGCGCCGAGGATGAAGATCGTGGCCACGGCCTTGGCCATCCAGGTCGGGTCGAACTCGCCGAACACCGCCTTGAGGCCGATCGCCACGGCCAGCGCCGCCATGCCGGTGCGCATCCAGCCCGCGAAGGTCCGCTCATTGGCCAGAAGCGTCCGGTCCTCGGCCCAGTCGGTGCGGCGTTCGGCCCATTCGGTCTTGGGGTCGGTTTCGCGATCGCCTTCGGTCTCGTCCATGCGTCCTCCCTGACCGGGCCATCAGGCCCGGCAGGAGCGGAGGCGTCAACCGCCCTTGCGGCGGCGCGCCCCACGCTGGATCGTCTTGATCCTCTTGGTGAAGGACCTGCCCCGCGCGCGGCCCTCGGCGAGGGTTTCGCTGTTGTGCCGGTCCTCGGCCTCCAGCTTGCGCCAGCGCGCGAGACGGTCGGGGTCGAGATCGCCCGCATCGAGCGCGGCGCGGACCGCGCAGCCCGGCTCGGTTTCATGCGCGCAGTCGCTGAACCGGCACCCGCTCACCAGCGCGGTCACGTCGTCGAACAGCTCCTCGATTCCCTCGGCGGTATCGGTGAGCTGCAGCTCGCGCATGCCGGGCGTGTCGATCAGCCAGCCGCCGGCGCGACAACGCCGGAGCGCCCGGTAGGTGGTGGTGTGACGCCCCTTGGCGTCGTCCTCGCGAATGCCCGCCGTGGCCTCGGCCCCGCCGGTGAGCGCGTTCTGCAGCGTCGTCTTGCCGACGCCCGAGGAGCCGACGAGGGCCAGCGTCTGGCCCGGCCCGCACCAAGGCTCCAGCCGCGCCGCGTCGTCCAGATCGCGCGCGTTGAGCGCCAGCGCCACGACCAGCGGCGAGATCGCGCGGGCCTGCGCGAGATAGGGCTCGGGGTCCTCCACCATGTCGGATTTGGTGAGGATCACCAGCGGCAGGCAGTCGCCGGCCATGGCCAGCGCCACGTAGCGTTCCAGCCGCGCCGGGTTGAAGTCGTCATTGCAGCTGGTGACGATGCCGAGGCTGTCGACATTGGCGGCGACAAGCTGGCGCGAGACGGTGTGACCGGCGGCCTTGCGGGCGATCTGGCTGCGCGGCGCGAGCCGCATCCGCGCCTGCCCGTCGCGCATGCCGACCCAGTCGCCGACGGCGAAGGAGCCGGCACCGGAGGGCGCGCCGATCTTCACCGGGCCCTCCGGGGTGAGCGCCACGAGGATCGTGCGATGGATCTCGGCGATGCGCGCGGGGGCGTCGCCCTCTTCGAGCTGGCGCGCGAAATGGTCCGACCAGCCGAGGTCGGAAAGCGTGAGGTCTGTCAATGGATTGGTCCCGTCACGAAAGAACACGGGCCCGCCGGAGCGGGCAGCTTCGCGTCGGGCGAGGGGCGGCTCAGGCGGCCCCGGCCCGGAGGGCGATCACAATCTCCATGATGTCCTCCGTCATTCGGGTGGGGGATCGAATGGGTGAGAGGCTGGAACACGACCCAAGCGGGGCTCGTTGCGGCTGCTTCCTTCCGGACCTGACCGGGTTGGCGAGGCGCTTGCCCGCGCCAACCTCTCGAGGCCGATATAGGGAAGGGCGGCGCGGGACGCAAGGCCGCCGGGCCGCGTCTCAGGCCGGCAGCGGCAACAGCCCGGCGGCCCGCGCGCCCTCGATCAGGTCACGGGCCAGATGCGTGGCGTGGCGGCCCTCGCTGGCGTTCAGGTCGGGCACCTGCACCACGGTCATGCCCGCGGCATGGCCGGCTTGCGCGCCGGTTTCGCTGTCTTCGAAGACGAGGCAGCGGGCGGGGTCGGCGCCAAGGCGGCGCGCCGCCTCGAGATAGGCGTCGGGCGCGGGCTTGGCGTTCTCGATGTCCTCCACCGTCACGATGGTCTCGACATGGGCGTCGAGCCCGGCGGCGCGGATCTTGGCCAGTCCCGGCGCGCGGCGCGACGAGGTGGCGATCGCCATCGGCAGGCCGAGCCCGGCGATCGCCGCGATCAGCGCCTCGGCACCGGTCTTGAGTGACAGCCCCGGCGCGAGGCGCGCCTCGACCCGCGCGTCCCAGTCGGCATAGAAGCGCGCCGCGTCGAGCGGCTTGCTGGTATGTTCGCGGATCAGCTCCACCCGGCGGTCGTCATGTACCCCCGCGAGGCTTTCGAAGAAGTCGGGACCGATCTCGATGCCCTGCGCGGCCAGAGCGGGCAGCGCCTCGGCGTTGCACAGGGTTTCGGTGTCGACCAGCGTGCCGTCGAGGTCGAAGATCACGGCGTCATAGCTGCGGGGCATCGGGGCATCCTTGTCCTGGCGGGGCCGCCATAGCCAAGCGGGAGCGCGGAGTCGATGGGCCCGCGAGAGGGGGCGGGCGGAGCGGGTCGCGCGCCATGCGATCCGGTGGCTCTTCCCTGCCGCGCCATGCAGGCCGGTTCGTCGCGAGCGGCGCTCGGCCGGGCCTCGGTCATGTCGCGACGGTTGCATTTCTGGGGGCTGGTTCCGCCCCCGCCCGGCTTTACATGGCGGCGGCGTCGCGCATTCTGCGCGATGCTGCCGCATCATTTCACGAAGGAGCACGCCGAATGGGGCTTTTGGACAGGATCACCTTCGGCGGTGGCGGGCTCGATCGCGCCGCGGCGCTGCGCATCGATTCGGACGGGTGCGCCGCGTTGGCGGCGCGCCCCGGGTCGCGAGTGCTGCCGCTGTGGCGCGGCCGTGTGCTGCTCGCGGCGGACCGGCTGGCGGGGCTGCCTTTCGATCACGAGGCACTGGCCGATGGTGGGGCCGATGACGGGGCAGACGCGGCGGCGGAAACGGTGCTGCTCGGCCGCGACGCGGCGGGGGAGGGGATCTGGGCGCGACGCCTGCCGGACTGGCCGGGCGCGCCCGAAACGGTGGCCCCAAAGGAGGAGGTCGCGCATCCGGCGATCGAGGGGGCCGTCTTCGCCGAGCTGCGGGGTCGCATGGCGACGCTCGACGCGCGCGATGCCGAGCTGGCGGCAATGGGTCGGGCGGTGCTGAACTGGCATGCCTCGCACCGGTTCTGCGCGGCCTGCGGAGCCCGCAGCCGGGTGTCGCAGGCGGGCTGGCGCCGCGACTGCCCCGCCTGCGACACGCCGCATTTCCCGCGCACCGACCCGGTGGTGATCATGCTGGTGACGCATGGCGATGCGGTGCTTCTGGGCCGGGCGCCCGGCTGGCCCGAACGGATGTATTCGGTGCTGGCGGGCTTCGTCGAGCCGGGCGAGACCGCCGAGGCGGCGGTGCGCCGCGAGGTGGCCGAGGAGGTTGGCGTGTCGGTGGGGCATGTCGGCTACGTCGCCAGCCAGCCCTGGCCCTTTCCGGCGTCGCTAATGCTGGGGTTTCACGCCCGTGTCGAGGGGGCGGAGCGTCCCGCGCTGCGCCCCGATCCCGCCGAGATCGCCGCCGCCCACTGGGTGTCGCGGCAACGGCTGGCGCGGATCTTCGCGCAGGAGGATGCCGAGATCCGCGCGCCGCTCAGGGGCGCGATCGCACGGCATTTGATGTGGAACTGGCTTGCGGGCCGGATGGATTGACGCGAGAAATGGGCCAACAGGGGCGATCTGGCGTCCCGTGAGACCAAGCGAGGCACAGGCATGGAACTCTCGTCGCAACAGCGGGTCGCGGCCCCGCGCGATTTCGTCTTCGCGCAAGCCAGCGACTTCACCGCCTTCGAACGGCAGGCGCTCCGGCGCGGCATCGAGGTCGAGAGCCGGGGTGGCCCCGAGGCGCTGGGCCGCGGCTGGAGCGCATCGGTGCCGGTGATGGGGCGCGAGCGCGAGATCGCGGCCGAGATCGTGGGCTATGCCGCGCCCGAGGATTACACAGTGCGCGGCGAAAGCTCGGGCGTCGAGATCCTGGTGCGGGTCGAGACCCTGCCGGAGGAAGAGCTCGACCACAGCCGGCTCGGCCTGTCGGTGACGCTGGCGCCGCGCTCGATGCCCGGGCGGCTGGTGCTGCAATCGCTGAAGCTGGCGCGCGGATCGCTCGAGACCCGGCTCGCGGGGCGGCTCGAGGGCTATGCGCGCGAGATCGAGGCGCGCTGGGCCCGGCGCGCCGGCTGAAGGCTCAGCCGCGCGGTGCCGGTTCGTGCCGGCGCGGCGCCGCCGGGAACACGCCCATCAGCTTGATGCTGTCGGTGAAGTAATCCAGCTCGTCGAAGGCGAGCTGGACGTTGCGGTCGTCGGGGTGGCCCTCGATCTCGGCATAGAACTGGGTCGCGGTGAACTGGCCGCCGACCATGTAGCTCTCGAGCTTGGTCATGTTGACGCCGTTGGTCGCGAAGCCGCCCATCGCCTTGTAGAGCGCGGCCGGGATGTTGCGCACCCGGAACACGAAGCTGGTCATCATCCCCGCCTTGCCGCGCCGCTTCAGGTCGGGCTCGCGCGCCATCACGAGAAAGCGGGTGGTGTTGCGCTCGTGATCCTCGATGTGGCGCGCCAGCACGTCGAGACCGTAGATCTCGGCCGCGATCTCCGAGGCCAGCGCGGCGTGGCGCGGGTCGTTCAACTCGGCGATGGCGCGGGCGGACCCGGCGGTGTCGGCACCGGTATGCGGCGTGATCGAATGCTCGCGCAGGAAGCCCCGGCACTGGCCCAGAAGCACGGTGTGGCTGGTCGCGGTCTCGACCTGGGCCAGCCGCGCGCCTTTCACCCCGAGCAGGTTGATATGCACCCGCACGAAGGCCTCGTCGACGATGTGCAGCCCGCTTTCGGGCAGCAGGTGGTGCACGTCGGCGACCCGGCCATAGGTCGAGTTCTCGACCGCGATCATGCCCAGATCGGCGGTGCCCTTGCGCACCGCCTCGATCGCGTCCTCGAAGGTGGTGCAGGGCAGGGGCTCCATGTGCGGACGCGCCTCGGCGCAGGCCTGATGCCCGTAGGCCCCGAGTTCTCCCTGGAATGCGATGCGACCGGCCATGGTGGATCCTCCCCTCAACAGGCGTCCCCATAAGGGCAATTCGTCGCGGGACTACACCTTGCAACCGCGCGCGGGAAGCGGATACATACCCGCGAAACGCCGAACGGAATGGAACGCGACATGTTCGACACGATGACCCTGACCAAGGTCGTTGGCGGCCTCTGCGGCACGCTGCTGGTCTTCCTCCTTGGTGGCTGGGCCGCCGACATCATCTATGGTGGCGGCCATGGCGGTGGTCATGGCGAGGTCGAGCAGGCCTATTCGATCCCGGTCGAGGAGAGCGGGGATGGCGGCGCCGCCGAAGAAGAGGCCGTGCCCTTCGAAGAGATCTACGCCTCGGCCGATGCCGCCGCCGGCGAAGGCGTCTGGCGCAACTGCCGCTCCTGCCACGCGCTGGAGGACGGCGTGAACGGCACCGGCCCGTCGCTGCACGCCGTGGTCGGCCGCGAGGTCGGCGCCTATCCGGGCTATGACTACTCGGGCGCGCTCAAGGCGGTGGCCGATGTCTGGTCGCCCGAGAACCTCGACGGCTTCCTCGCCAACCCGCGCGACTACGCGCCTGGCACCAAGATGACCTATAACGGCCTCAAGGACGCCGAGGATCGCGCCAATCTGATCGCCTATCTGGCGACGATCGGCAGCTGATCCCGCGCGCAGCCGAGGATTGCAGGGCCGTCCCGGGAGGGGCGGCCCTTTTCGCATGGCCGAATTCGCCGCGCGACGTGGCGGACACGTGCCGCTCACGCATTCTCGCCTTGAACGTCAGGCGCTTGCGCCGCTAGCCTCGCCCGCAGGCCATCCCCTCGCGAGGAGTGCAAGATGCAAGCGACCCGTCATCCCGCCCGCGCCAGCCGCGCCGCTCTTCGCCCGCTGAGCGAGACGCCCTCGTGGATTGCCGGCTCGGCGCTCGTGCTCGCCGCCATGCTCGCGGTCGCGCCGGCCTTGGCACAGGAGGGGGCGCAGCAGGGGGCGCAGGCCACGTCGCCCGACACGGTCGAGGCGGCCGGCGGCGAGACCGTCATCGAGAGCCATGGCTACACCAATTTCGGAGAGCTGAAATACGGCCCCGACATCGCGCATCTCGACTACGTCAACCCCGACGCGCCGAAGGGCGGCGAGATCAGCCAGTGGGCGCAGGGCAGCTTCGACAGCTTCAACCAGTATTCGCGGCAGGGCGTGGCCGCGGCGCTGAACACCCTGCCGCATGAGCGGATCATGACCTCGGTGGCCGATGATGCCTACGGGCTCTACTGCTATCTCTGCACGACGCTGGAATACCCCGCGAGCCGCGACTGGGTGATCTTCAACCTGCGCGACGACGTGACCTTTGCCGACGGCACGCCGATGACCGCCGAGGATCTGAAGTTCACCAACCAGCTGTTCCTCGAACAGGGCATCGCCGAGTATCGCGCGGTGGTGCAGAACTTCCTCGAGAGCGTCGAGGTGCTCGATCCCTACCGCATCAAGTTCACCTTCACCGACGAGGCGCCTCGCCGCGACGTCATCGGATTCGCCGGCTCCACGCTCGCCTTCTCCAAGGCCTGGTTCGAAGAGACCGGCGCGCGGATCGACGAAAGCCAGCGCGAGCCGTTCCTCGGCACCGGCCCCTACGAGCTCAAGGACTTCGACATCAACCGGCGCATCATCTACGGCCGGAACGAGAACTTCTGGGGCGCCGATCACCCGCTCAATGTGGGCCGCAACAACTTCGACACCATCCGGGTCGAGTATTTCGCCGACAGCGCCGCCGCCTTCGAGGGCTTCAAGTCGGGCGAATACACCTTCCGGGTCGAGAACTCGTCCAAGGATTGGGCCACGGGCTATGACTTTCCGGCGATCCAGAAGGGCTGGGTCGTGACGGAGGAGGTCCCCGACGGCACCATCGCCGGCGCGCAGGCCTTCATCTTCAACCTCGACGACCCGAAATGGCAGGACCCGCGGGTGCGCGAGGCGATCGGGATGATGTTCAATTTCGAATGGTCGAACGAATCCCTGTTCTACGGCCTCTACGAGCGGGTCGAATCGTTCTGGGAGAACTCCGAACTCGAAGCCACGGGCACGCCGTCGGAGGCCGAGCGCGCGCTTCTGGAGCCGCTGGTCGAGGAGGGGCTCCTGCCCGAGACCATCCTCACCGAGGAGGCGCGCCGCGCCCCGGTGCTCGACGCCGCCGCCAACACCCCCGACCGCCGCACCTATCGCCGCGCGGGGCAGCTCCTCGAGGAGGCGGGCTGGACCATCGGCGATAACGGCCTGCGCCAGAAGGACGGCGAAGTGCTGGAACTGGTGTTCCTGCAATACAGCCCGCAATTCGACCGGGTGGTGAACCCGATCATCGAGAATCTCGCGCGGCTCGGCGTGCGCGGCGTGCTGGAGCGGGTCGACACCTCGCAATATGTCGAGCGTACCCGCTCGGGTGATTTCGATCTCGTCAACCACACCTTCTCGATGGGCTTCGAGCCCGGCGTCGGGCTGGAGCAGTGGTACGCCTCGAAGACCGCCGAGGACAGCTCGCGCAACCTGATGCGGCTGCGCAGCCCGGCGGTGGACCGGCTGGTGGCCGAGGTGATCGCGGCGCAATCGCTCGAGGAGCTGACCACCGCGACCCATGCGCTCGACCGGGTGCTGCGCGCCGAGATGTTCTGGGTGCCGCAATGGTACAAGGACGTGCACACCATCGCCTATTTCGACCAGTACCGGCATCCCGACCCGATGCCGCCCTTCGCGCTGGGCGAGCTGGACTTCTGGTGGTACGACGCCGAGGCCGCAGAAGAACTGCGCGCCGCGGGCGCGCTGCGTTAAGGGAGATCCTCCGACCGCATGGGCGCCTATATCCTCAGACGACTGCTGCTCGTGATTCCGACGCTGCTCGGAATCATGATCATCAACTTCACGCTGGTGCAGTTCGTGCCCGGCGGGCCGATCGAGCAGATCATCGCCCAGATGGAGGGCGGCGGCGACGTGTTCGAGAGCATCGCCGGCGGCGGCGCCGAGGTGAGCCAGGGCGGTGGCGACAGCGACTATATCGGCGCCCGCGGCCTGCCGCCCGAATTCATCGCCGAGCTGGAACGCGAGTTCGGATTCGACAAGCCGCCGCTCGAGCGCTTCCTCACCATGATGTGGAACTACATGCGCTTCGATTTCGGGGAGAGCTATTTCCGCTCGATCTCGGTGATCGACCTGGTGCTGGAGAAGATGCCGGTCTCGATCACTCTGGGCCTGTGGTCGACGCTGCTGGCCTATGTGATCTCGATCCCGCTGGGTATCCGCAAGGCGGTGCGCGACGGCTCCTCCTTCGACACCTGGACCTCCGGCGCGATCATCGTCGGCTACGCGATCCCGGGTTTTCTGTTCGCGATCCTGCTGATCGTGCTCTTCGCCGGCGGCTCCTACTGGCGGATCTTCCCGCTCAGGGGGCTGACCTCGGACAACTGGGAGAGCCTGTCGCTGATCGGCAAGGTGCTCGACTATTTCTGGCACATCGCGCTGCCCGTGCTCGCCTCGACCATCTCGGCCTTCGCGACCCTGACGCTGCTGACCAAGAATTCCTTCCTCGACGAGATCAAGAAGCAGTACGTGATGACGGCACGGGCCAAGGGCCTCAGCGAGCGCAAGGTTCTCTACGGCCACGTGTTCCGCAACGCCATGCTGATCGTGATCTCGGGCTTCCCGGCGCTGTTCATCGGCGTGTTCTTCGGCGGCTCGCTGATCATCGAGACGCTGTTTTCGCTCGACGGGCTCGGACGCCTCGGCTTCGAGGCGGCGGTGGCGCGCGACTACCCGGTGGTGTTCGGCACGCTGTTTGCGTTTTCGCTTTTGGGGCTGATCGTCGGCATCATCACCGACCTCACATATGTGCTGATCGATCCGCGCATCGACTTCGAACGGAGAGGCTGAATGGCGCTGTCGCCGCTCAACGCGCGCCGCTGGCGCAATTTCAAGCGCAATCGCCGGGCGCTGTGGTCGCTGATCATCTTTTCGGTGCTGTTCGGGCTGAGCCTCTTCGCCGAGCTTCTGGCCAACGACAAGCCGCTCCTGGTGAGCTATCGCGGCGAACTCAGGAGCCCGATCCTGAGCTTTTATTCCGAGCAGGATTTCGGCGGCGATTTCCCGACCGAGGCGGCCTATTCGGACCCCGAGGTGCAATGTCTCATCGTCACCGGCGGGCTGACCGACTGCTTCTACGAGCCGACGGCGATCATGGCCGCGGTGGAGGCCGACGAGGCGCTGCCGCTCGAGGAGAGCGACCCGGCCGATTATGCGAAGGGCTGGATGGTCTGGCCGCCGATTCCCTATTCCTACGACACCATCGTCGACGTGCCGGGCGTCGCCCCCGCGCCGCCCAGCGAGACCAACTGGCTCGGCACCGACGACACCAAGCGCGACGTGGTGGCCCGCGTCATCTACGGCTTCCGGCTTTCGGTGGTCTTCGCGATCATCGTGACGCTGGCCTCGTCGCTGATCGGCATCGTCGCCGGGGCGGTGCAGGGCTATTTCGGCGGCTGGACCGACCTGATCTTCCAGCGGATCATCGAGATCTGGACCGGTACGCCCTCGCTCTACGTGATCATCATCGTCTTCGCGATACTGGGACGAAGTTTCTGGCTCTTGGTATTCCTCACCGTGCTGTTTGGCTGGCCCGCGCTGGTCGGTGTGGTCCGGGCCGAGTTCCTGCGCGCCCGCAATTTCGAGTACATCCGCGCCGCCCGGGCGCTGGGCGTCTCAGATAGCAAGATCATGTTCCGCCACATGCTGCCCAACGCCATGGTGGCCACGGTCACGATGCTGCCCTTCCTCGTCACCGGCGCCATCGGCACGCTGGCCGCGCTCGATTTCCTCGGCTTCGGCCTGCCGTCCTCGGCGCCCTCGCTCGGTGAGCTGACGCTTCAGGCCAAGCAGAACCTGCAGGCGCCATGGCTCGGCTTCACCGCCTTCTTCACCTTCGCGATCATGCTGTCGCTCTTGGTGTTCATCTTCGAGGGCGTGCGCGATGCCTTCGACCCGAGGAAGACCTTCGCATGAGTGACACGATCCTCGACGTCCGGGACCTGCGCGTGAACTTCCGGCAGGACGGGGCGCTGATCCCCGCGGTGCGCGGCGTCTCCTTCCATGTGCGGCGCGGCGAGACCGTTGCGCTGGTCGGCGAGAGCGGATCGGGCAAGTCGGTCACCGCGCTTTCGACCGTCCAGCTCTTGGGCGAGACGGCGCAGGTCTCGGGCTCCGTGAACTACGAGGGCCGCGAGATGGTCGGCGCACCGGAGGCCGAACTGCGCCGGGTGCGCGGCAACGACATCTCCTTCATCTTCCAGGAGCCGATGACCTCGCTCAACCCGCTGCACACGCTGGAGCGGCAGCTCTCGGAATCGATCGAGTTGCATCAGGGGCTACGCGGCGGTGCGGTACGCGACCGCATCATCGAGCTGCTGAACCGGGTCGGCATCCGCGACCCCGAAACCCGTCTGGGCGCCTATCCGCACCAGCTTTCGGGCGGGCAGCGGCAGCGGGTGATGATCGCCATGGCGCTCGCCAACAACCCCGACCTGCTGATCGCCGACGAGCCCACCACCGCGCTCGACGTGACGATCCAGGCGCAGATCCTCGAGCTTCTGGCCGAGCTGAAGCGCGACGGCGCCATGTCGATGCTGTTCATCACCCATGATCTCGGCATCGTGCGCCGCATCGCCGACAGGGTCTGCGTGATGAAGGACGGCGAGATCGTCGAGCAGGGGCCGACGGCCGAAATCTTCGCCAGCCCGAAGCATCCCTACACGCGGATGCTGCTCGAGGCCGAATCCTCCGGCCTGCCGGATCCGGTGCCCGCCGATGCGCCGGTGGTGGCCCGGACCGAGAAGCTGAAGATCTGGTTCCCGATCCAGCGCGGCCTGCTGAAGCGGACCGTGGGCCACGTGAAGGCGGTCAACGACGCCACGCTCTCGGTGCGCGCGGGCGAGACCGTCGGCGTGGTGGGCGAGAGCGGCTCGGGCAAGACGACGCTGGCGCTCGCCATGGTGCGGCTGATCGATTCGGAGGGGCGCATCCTGTTCGACGGGCAGGAGATCCAGGGCCTGTCGCAGCGGCGGATGCGACCGCTGCGCTCGGAGATCCAGATCGTGTTCCAGGATCCGTTCGGCTCGCTTTCGCCGCGCATGACCGTCTCGCAGATCATTTCCGAGGGCCTGGGCGTGCACGGGGTCGAAAAGGGCCGCGACCGGCGCGAGATGGTGGGGGAGATCATGACCGAGGTCGGGCTCGACCCCGCCTCGATGGACCGCTACCCGCACGAGTTCTCCGGCGGCCAGCGCCAGCGCATCGCCATCGCCCGCGCACTGATCCTGCGGCCACGGCTGATCGTGCTCGACGAACCGACCAGCGCGCTCGACATGACGGTGCAGGTGCAGATCGTCGAGCTGCTGCGCGAGCTGCAGCGCAAATACGGGCTGGCCTACATCTTCATCAGCCACGACCTGAAGGTGGTGCGGGCGCTCAGCCACAAGGTGATGGTGATGCGCAACGGCGACGTGGTCGAGGCGGGGGCGGCCGAGGAGATCTTTGATGCGCCGGGCAGCGACTACACGCGCGAGCTGATGGCGGCGGCGTTCTGAGCGGCTCCGGTCCGGCCGGGAGTCGCAATCACCGGAAACCGAGTGCCCAAGGCCAGCTGTGGCAACCTTGGCAGCTCAGCGCCCTCCGGCGCTGCGGCTTGGGCTACCGGTAAAGGCGGCCATATACCGGCGGCGTAGCTTCATTGGTGCGGCCCATGGGTAGGTGGGGCGGCTGAAAAGTGGTGCTCGCCTCCTGAACGAACGCGACGCATGAAGCCGGTCCCGAGAACCAGCACGCCTCGATAGCAACAGACGAGACGCCTGGGGCTCGGTACCGGAACGAGAGCGGCAGCGAATTGGCGCGAGGAGCGCCCGATCCCGCCCTACTGCTCACGTTGCCCAGCCCTTGAATGCAAGACGGCGCCGCGTCCCGTGAGGAACGCGGCGCCGATCAGGGACGCCTGAGGGGAGGGACTCAGGACGGCCCGATCATGAAACACATCGCGCCGCGTGCCTGCAGGCGGCGGCAGGCCAGATCGGCGGCCTCGTTGGTGAGACCCATGAAGTTGGCGTCGAAGCCGCCCGACCGCTGGGTCACCCGGCGCAGCGCGCCATCGAGCGCGCCGGGTTCGTTCAGCGCGGTCTGGATCAGCACCCGCTCGGCGGTGCCGCGGCTGTTGTAGCGGCCGACATTGATGCCCCAGAGGCGGCCGCCGGAGGTCGAGACGCGGGTCACCACCTCGGGCACCGCCTGCATCCGCGACGCGTCGACCGGCGCGATCGCGGCGGCGGTCATGATCATCTCGGTCGGGCGCGGTTCGGGGCTGGTCTCGGGTGCAATGCCGGCCTCGGCAAAGAGTTCGGCAGTCTCGGGAGCCATGTCGCTCAGATCGGTGACCGGGGCCGCCGGAGACGGGCTGGGGGCAGGGGCCGCCGCGACGGCGACGCGCGCCGGTTCGGCCTCGGGCTGAGCGGCCGCGGCGGGCGCCGAGGAGACCAGAAGCGCGGCGGCGAGCGCATCCTCGATGCCGGTTGCGGTCGCGACCTGCACCGGGGCGGCGGCGCTGCCGGGACGCTGCTGCGGGCGCAGGCTGCGCTTGACCACGCCGCTGACCCGGATCGTGTGCGCGCCGCTGGTGGCGCCGAGCGCCGGGGCGGCGGCGACAAGGCTGGGTGCCGGGGTGGAGGGGGCACCGGGCTGGCTCGCAAAGCCCTTGTCGAGCAGCTTCATCACCTGCGCGTTGCGGTTCGCGGTCGAGGTGCCGCCGAAGACGGTGGCGATGATCCGGCGGTCGCCGCGCTGCGCCGAGGCCACGAGATTGTAGCCCGCGGCGTTGGTGAAGCCGGTCTTGATGCCGTCCGCGCCCTTGTAGGCGTCGAGGAAGCGGCGGTTGGTGTTGTTGACCTGCTTCATGCCGGCATCGGCGGTGCGGCGCGAGAACAGGTTATAATATTGCGGAAAGTCGTAGATCATGTGCCGGCCGAGCACGGTCATGTCGCGCGCCGTCGACAGGTGGCCATTGGCGGTCAGACCGTGCTGGTTCACGAAGGTCGTGTTGCGCATGCCCATCGCCTGGGCGGTGGCGTTCATGCGCTTGGCAAAGGCCTCTTCGCTGCCGGAGATGGCGAAGCCGATCGCGGTGGCGGCGTCGTTGGCCGACTTCACCGCGGCGGCGCGCAACAGGTAGCGGAACTTGATCTTCTGGCCGGTGCGCAGGCCGAGCTTCGAGGGCGGCTGCGCCGCGGCCTGGGCCGGGATGGTGATCTCGGAATCGAGGCCGATCTCGCCCCGCTGGATCGCCTGGAATGCGATGTAGAGGGTCATCATCTTGGTCAAGGAGGCGGGATGCAGACGTGTATCCGCGTTTTCCTCGTGGATGACGGCCCCGGTCTTGGCGTCCACGACCATCGCCGCGTAGGGCGCAGCGACTGCGCCGGTGGCGATGGTGATACCCGCCATGAGTGTGGTGACTAGAAACAGCCCGGTCCGGGCCGTCCGCAACAGACGACTGCTCACGTGGATTGCCCTTTGTTTTGCCTCGTGGGTGCCGGTTTATGGAGTGGGCACCTCATCATTGTCTCAAAAGGTAACACAAACGTTGCGTCACAAAAAGAGACTAATTTCCAATTGGTTTGCTTGCTAAGTTGAGGCAACACCCTAAGCGGGGCCCGACTCGCCCTATGCGGAAGACGGCCTTTGAAGACAGGCGCATAACGGGCGGGGGCGGTAACGAAGCGTGGCGCGAAAGTCGCAGGCAAGCGCGACGGTGACCTTCTCAGAGACCGATCTGCGCAACCATGGCGGGCAATCCCGCGAGGCTGTCGAGCTGGCGGAATCGCGGATGCGCCAGCGGCGCCTCGGCCTGCTCCAGCTCCCAGGTGGTCTCGAACGGCACATGCACGCCCCAGCCCCCGGCCTCGAGCACCGGGATCACGTCGGATTTGAGCGAATTTCCCACCATCACCGCCCGGTCCGGGATGACGCCGTGCCGCGCGAAGATCGCGGCATAGACCGGCGCGGTCTTGTCCGAGACGATCTCCACCGCCTCGAACATCTCGCCCAGGCCCGACTGCGCCAGCTTGCGCTCCTGGTCGAGCAGGTCGCCCTTGGTGACCAGCATCAGCCGCGCCTCGCCGGCAAGCGCCTGCACCGCCGGCTCGACGCCGGGCAGCAATTCGATCGGATGCGCCAGCATCTCGCGCCCCATCTCCATGATCTCGCCGATGGCGCTGGCGGGCACGCGCGCCGCGCTGACCTCGATCGCGGTCTCGATCATCGAGAGCACGAATCCCTTCACTCCGAAGCCGTAGCGCCCGAGATTGCGCCTTTCCGCCGCAAGCAGCCGCTCGCGCAGGTGATCCTCGCCGGCGTGATCGCGCAGCAACTCGACGAAACGCGACTGGGTGGAGCGGAAGAAGCGCTCGTTGTGCCAAAGCGTGTCATCGGCGTCGAAGGCGATGGTCCAGCGATCCGGCATTTGCGGTACACTCCGAGGCGAGGCCGGGCTTTTCACCACGGCCGGGGCGCTTATATAACGGAGCCAGAGCGAGAATGGCAACGAGACGCGGGACCCATGCCGAGATGGCCGGAGAGCGGATGAGGATGCAGGACGCGAGGATCGTGATGGCGGGACGCGACGACGGAGAGGATGACGGCCTCACCGGCGTGAAGGTCGAGACACGCCCCAAGACCAAGCGGCCGCCCCTCTACAAGGTGCTGATTCTCAACGACGACTACACGCCGATGGAATTCGTCGTGCATGTGCTCGAGCGGTTCTTCGGGCTGAGCCATGCGCAGGCCTTCGAGATCATGCTCACCGTGCACAAGAAGGGGCTCGCCGTGGTCGGCGTGTTCTCCTACGAGATCGCGGAAACCAAGGTGGCGCAGGTGATGGATTTCGCGCAGCGCCACCAGCACCCGTTGCAATGCACGATGGAAAGGGAATAGGGGCCCCGATGCCCCAGTCCTTCCCCCTGTCCCCGGAGTGCCCATGGCCGATCCCCGCCTGACCACCGCGATCGAGAGCGGCGCCCTCGTTCTGCCCGAGGGCGAGATCGTCGCGCTGCGCCCCGCCGCCGGCACCGATCTCTCGGCGCTGCCCAAGGACCGCACCCGCATCGCGCATGGCTTCCGTCCCGACATCGACGCCTGGGAGGCGCAGGGCTGGACCGTGGCCGAGCCCGCGCCCGCCGCCGCCGCCGTGGTCTTCGTGCCGCGGGCCAAGCCGCTGGCCCGCGCGATGATCGCGCAGGCGGCGCGGCTGGCGCCGATGGTGATCGTCGATGGCCAGAAGACCGATGGCGTCGACAGCCTGTGGCGCGAGATGCGTACCCGCGTCGGCGACCTGCCCTGCATCACCCGCGCCCATGGCCGGCTGTTCTGGTTCGATTCGAGCAATGTCGACGTCACGGATTGGGCGGCGCCCGCGCCGGCGGAGGTCGAGAGCGGCTTCGTCACCCAATGGGGCGCCTTCTCGGCCGACGGGCCCGATCGCGGCTCGCAGCTTCTGGCGCAGGCGCTGCCGCAGAAGCTTCCCGCCCGCATGGCGGATCTCGGCGCGGGCTGGGGCTATCTCTCGCGCCACGTCCTCGAGCGCGACGGGGTGAAGAGCCTCGACCTGATCGAGGCCGAGCAGCTGGCGCTCGACTGCGCCCGGCGCAACGTCACCGATCCGCGCGCGGCCTTCCACTGGGCCGATGCGACCCGCTTCAGGCCCGATCATCTCTATGACGGCATCGTGTCGAACCCGCCCTTCCACACCGGGCGCGCCGCCGATCCGGCACTGGGCCGTGCCTTCATCGTGGCGGCGGCGCGGATGCTGGCCCCGTCGGGGCAGTTGTGGATGGTCGCGAACCGGCACCTGCCCTACGAGGCGAGCCTGCGCGAGAGCTTCCGCAGCGTCGAGGAGATCGGCGGCGACGGCGCCTTCAAGCTGTTCCACGCGATCCGCCCGACCAAGCCCACCGACAAGAAACCCCGCTGACACCTTCCTTTCACCGGAGACCGTCATGAGCTTTTCCATCGCCGGCAAGACCGCGATCGTGACCGGGGCCGCGCATGGCGTCGGCCTCGCCATCGCCCGCGCCATGGTCGAGGCGGGGGCCAACGTGGTCTTCGTCGACCGCGACGAGGCCGCGCTCGAACGCGAGACCTCGGTGCTGCGCGAGGCCGACGGGCCGGTGCGGCATTTCGCGGGCGACCTGCGCGAGCGGCTGACCATCACCAACCTGCTGTCCTTCACCATCGACGCCTTCGACCGGATCGACATCGTCGTCAACGCGGCCCGGCAGGTGCGGGTCACCGATCCGTTCGATGCCGAGGATGATTCGGTCGAACGGCTGCTCGATCAGAACCTGATGTCGGCGCTCCGGCTGAGCCAGGCGGCGGCCAAGCGGATGATCAAGCAGGCCGATCCCGAGAGCGACGCGCCGCTGGGTTCGATCATCAATCTCAGCTCGATCGCGGCGCGGCTGACGCACCCGCAGCTGCTGGGCTACTCGGTGAGTTGCGCCGCGCTCGACCAGATGACCCGCTCGATGGCGGTGGCGCTGGCCTCGAAGCGGATCCGCGTCAACGCGGTGGCCTTCGGCTCGGTGATGAGCGCCTCGCTCAAGCATTCGCTCTCGGACCACGAGGAGATCCGCGAGGCGATCCTGCAATGCACGCCGCTCGGACGCATCGCCAGCGCCAGCGAGGTGTCGGATGCGGTGCAGTATCTCGCCTCCGACGCCTCGGCCTTCGTCACGGGGCAGGTGATCACCGTCGATGGCGGCCGCAGCCTGATCGATCCGAGCCACGTGGCGGCGCATTAGGCGCCGCCCCGGCGGTCACTCCGGGTAGCGCGCCACGCATTGCGCCCGCGCCGACGCCTCGGCCCGGGTCAGCGCCTCGCGCCGCGCCAGAAGCTGGTCGAGCTTCACCTTCTCGGCTTCGATATCGAGCGTCACCGGCACCCGTACCTCGTCGGTCACGACGCGGTCGCAGAACCGGCGGCCGATCGTGCCGTCCGCACGGCGGAAGTCGCAGAGCTGGCGGCGGGTGCGCAGTTCCTCGCGCTCCTCGATGCCATAGCCGCGCGCGACGTTGCCGCGGGTCTCGGCGATCAGCGCGTCGATCACCCGGCCCTCGCGGCTGACCGATGAGAGGCAGCTTTCGCGCGGGGTGGCGCAGGCGGCGAGGGCGAGGGGCAGGACGAGCAGCAGGGCGGGACGCATCGGTGAACTCCGGTCGAATCGGTCAGGGCCAGCGGGTCGCATGGCGGGCCGCTGGAGAGGATGCTAGACCGGGCCGATATTCAATAGCAGGGGGCGCGCATGACCTCGGACAGCATGATGAGCGAAAAAACCGAGGCCGCCGGCTGGTTTCGCGAGCTTCGCGACGAGATCGTCGCCGCCTTCGAGGCGCTCGAGCAGGCACAGACCGATGGCCCGCTCTCCGAGCGCGCGCCGGGCCGGTTCGAGGTGACGCCCACCAAGCGCAGCGGCGATGACGGCGAGGATGCGGGCGGCGGGCTGATGAGCGTGATGCGCGGCGGCCGGGTGTTCGAGAAGGTCGGCGTCAACATCTCGACCGTGCATGGCACGCTGGGGCAGGCGGCGCAGGCCTCGATGGCGGCGCGCGGCGTGCCGGGCATCGAGAAGGACGCGCGGTTCTGGGCCTCGGGCATCAGCCTCGTCGCGCACATGCAGAACCCGCATGCGCCCGCCGTCCACATGAACACGCGCATGTTCTGGACCCCGGGGGCCTGGTGGTTCGGGGGTGGCGCCGATCTCAACCCCTGCATCGAATACGCCGAGGATACCGCGCATTTCCACGACACGCTGAAGCGTCATCTCGATCCGCACGGGAGCGACCTCTATCCCGCGCTCAAATCTTGGGCCGACGAGTATTTCTACATCCCGCATCGCAAGCGCGCGCGCGGCGTCGGCGGCGTCTTCATGGATGACCGCTGCACCGGCGACTGGCGCGCCGATTTCGCCCTGACCCGGGATATCGGCCGCGCCTTCCTGCCGGCCTGGCTGCCTCTGGCCGAAAAGCGGCGCGGCATGCCATGGGGCGAGGCCGAGAAGGAGACGCAGCTTCTGCATCGCGGTCTCTACGCGGAATACAATCTCGTCTACGACCGCGGCACCAAGTTCGGCCTGGCCACCGGCCACGACCCGGACGCGGTGCTGATGAGCCTGCCGCCGCTCGCGAAATGGACCTGAACTTCCTCTGATCTTCCAAGGGCTTTGACCCGCGCCCGCCGCCGGTGTCTTATGATCCGGCAAGCAGCGGGAGGAGCCGATGACGCCTGTCGAGAAGCCGGTGACGGAGGGGCGGCGCGAATTCAGCTCCGCCGAGATGGGCGCGCTGGCGCATCTGTGGCGCGGCGAGGTCTATCGCTCGACGATCTGGCGCACCCGGCTCGACACCACCACCAACTGGGCGGTGGTCACGCTCGGCATCGCGCTGTCGATCGCCTTCGCCTCGCGGGAGGCGTCGCCGCTGCCGCTGGTGCTGGTCGGCATCCTGATCCTATTCTTCCTGATGCTCGAGGCGCGGCGCTATCGCTACTTCAACGTCTGGCGCGCGCGCTGCCGCTGGCTCGAGACGCATTTCTACGCGCCGATGCTGCAGGACGGAAATTTGCGGCTGGGCGAGGGCTGGCAGAAGGAGCTGGCCGAGGATTACTGGGTCCCGCGCTACCACGTCTCGTTCCGGGTCTCGGTCGGGCGGCGAATCCGGCGCAACTACTTGTGGATCCTGCTGATCCAGACCGCCGCCTATATCGGCAAGCTGATCGTGCACCCGACCCCGGTCGAGAATTTCGAGATGTTCGTGGACCGTGCCGCGATCGGGCCGATGCCGGGGCTCGTGGTGCTGGCGATGGGCGCGGTCTATGTCGTGGCCTGGGCCAGCTGGGCCTTGCAGAGCTGGTTGCATGACCGGCGGCGCTGGGGCTCGACCCAGCGCCCGACCGGCATGGGATGAGCGCGCGCTAGCGCGTCTCGCGCAGCGTCTCGATCATCAGCGCCACGTTCTCGGGATCGGCGTCGGGGGTGATGCCATGGCCGAGGTTGAACACGTGCGGCCCCTTCGAGAACGCGTCGCGGATGCGCCGCGTCTCGTCGATCAGCTCCTGCCCGCCGCTGACCATGTGACGGCTGGCGAGGTTGCCTTGCACGCAGGCGATCGGCTGCACGTGCTCGGCCGCCCATTCCGGGCTCACCCCGTCATCGAGCGCGATGCAATCGGCGCCGATGGCGCGGGCGGCGTCGGTAAAACGTTCGCCGGCACCGCGCGGGAAGGCGATCACCGGCAGGCCGGGGTGGCGCGCCTTGAGCGCGGCGGTGATCCGCGCCATCGGCGCGATCGAGTAGCGGTCGAGATCGTCGCCCTTGAGCGATCCGGCCCAGCTGTCGAAGATCTTCACCACCTCGGCCCCGGCCGCGACCTGCGCCGAGAGATACTCGATCGTCGCCTCGGTGATCCGGTCGATCAGCGCCTCGAACTCGGCCCGGTTCTCGTCCTTGAGCGCATGCGCCGGGCCCTGATCCGGCGTGCCGCGCCCGGCGATCATGTAGGTGGCCACGGTCCAGGGCGCCCCGGCAAAACCGATCAGCGCCGTCTCGGAGGGCAGTTCGCGCGCAAGGATCTTCACCGTCTCGTAGACCGGGGCGAGGTGGTCGTGGATCGCGTCCGCCGGTTTCAGCGCCGCGACGCCGCCCGCTTCGGTGATCGGCGACAGCCGCGGCCCCTCGCCGGTGACGAACCACAGATCGAGGCCCAGCGCCTGCGGCACCAGCAGGATGTCGGCAAACAGGATCGCCGCGTCGAAGCCGTAGCGACGGATCGGCTGCAGCGTCACCTCGGCGGCAAGCTCGGGGTTGTAGCACAAGGACAAGAAGTCGCCCGCCTTGGCGCGGGTGGCGCGGTATTCGGGCAGATAGCGCCCGGCCTGCCGCATCATCCAGATCGGCGGCACGGGCAGGGTCTCGCCCGCAAGGGCGCGCAGCAGCAGCTTCGACGGGGGGGTGTGGGCAATGCTCATGCCACCTCGTCCCGCCGACACGGCCCAAAGTCAAGCGGCACGGCGCCGGGCGCGGCAGGCGGTCGCGGTTGCCGCGCGGTGCGGGCGCGCGTAGAGACATGGGCATGACCCGCGATCTTCCCACCCCCGCCCAACCGCTGCGCATCGGCACCCGCGGCTCGCCGCTGGCGCTGGCGCAGGCCAACGAGACGCGCGAATTGCTGGCCCATGCCTGGGACCTGCCCTTCGAGGCCTTCGAGGTGGTGATCATCCGCACCACGGGCGACCGGGTGATCGACCGGCCGCTGAGCCAGATCGGCGGCAAGGGGCTGTTCACCAAGGAGATCGAGGAAAGCCTCTCCGCGGGCGGCATCGACATCGCCGTGCATTCGATGAAGGACATGCCGGTCGAGCAGCCGGCGGGGCTGGTGCTCGACGGCTATCTGGAGCGCGAGGACCCGCGCGACGCCTTCGTCAGCCTTGCCCATGCCGCGATTCCCGACCTGCCCGAGGGCACGGTGGTCGGCACCTCGAGCCTGCGCCGCAAGTCGCAGATCCTCGCGCGGCGGCCCGATCTGCGGGTCGTGGAGTTCCGCGGCAACGTGCAGACCCGGCTGCAAAAGCTGGAGGACAAGGTGGCAGAGGTGACCTTTCTCGCCATGGCGGGGCTGAACCGGCTCGGCATGTCGGGCGAGGTGCCGGCGCGGGCCATCTCCGAGGACGAGATGCTGCCGGCCATCGCGCAGGGCGCGATCGGCATCGAGCGGCGCGGCGCCGACACCCGCGTCGCGGCGCTCCTCGAGCCGATCCATCACGAGGAGACGGCACGGCGGCTCGCCTGCGAACGCGCCTTCCTCGCCGCGCTCGACGGCTCCTGCCAGACGCCGATCGCGGGCCTCGCGGAGATCGCCGATGGCCGGTTGCGGTTCCGGGGCGAGATCCTGCGCCCCGACGGCTCCGAAGTGCTGCTGGAATCGGGCGAGGCGGCGATCGCCGACGGCGCGGCGCTGGGCCACGAGTTGGGCGAAACCCTGCGCCGCATCGCCGGTCCGGGCTTCTTCACGCTCTGAGAGCCGCGCCGCGCGCCGTTCGGGTGCAAGGCGCGGCGCCGGTTCACTCCATCATCATGCCCATCTCGGCATCGGTGGTGAACAGGTAGTCGTCGCCGCCCGCGTTCTGGTGGCAGGCGATGCAGCCGGCTTCGGCGTTCTTGCCGACCAGACCGGCCAGCGCCATGCCGTCCGGGCTCTGGTCGAGCGTGCCGTCGGGCAGGTACTTGGCGTAGAACCAGTTGCCGGTCTCGTCGTCATAGCCCGCCTCGCGCTGGAACATGATCGTCAGCGCGCCCAGATGCTCGGCCGGAGCGCCGAGGACCTCGTCGACCGAGACGCCCTCGGGGCCGTAGTTGCGCTTGACCACCAGCGCCCCCTCATGGCCGTCGATCGTGGCGGTGGTGTAGAAGGTCTCCAGCATCATCCCGTGCGGATCGGTGCCCGGATAGGGAAACGACATGATCGCGCCATCCCCCGCGAGGTGCTGATCCGTCATCGCCTGCCAGACCTGCTGCGCATAGGCCTGGTCCTCCTCGCCGCCGAACATCGGCGCGTCCTGCGCCAGCGCCACGCCGGCCAGTCCCAGCCCCAGCGCCGCCCCGGTGATAAACTTCATCGCCATCGTACCCTCCCTGAATGTCACGTGGGGTAAGCCTACGCCCCCGCAGGGAAGTTGCGGGGTCACGACGACTCACGACTGCGCGACGCTCTGTAACTTTCGGACACGTGCCGTTGAGAGCCATCGCCGCGAAACCGTGCTAGGATCGCCCCATCCGGATGACCCCGCCGCGGCGCATCCGGTCCCGGCGGGGCCGTCCCTTGGCGATCAGGGAGGACGGCATCATGGCGAAGACCGACGGCCATGTCGACAAGACCATCGGCAACCCGCTGAGTTGGGCGGGGCATGTTCTGAACGCGGGCACGCACCATCTCGGCGAGGGCGCGCGCGAAACCATCGGGCGCGACACCGCGCCGATCAAGCTGCGCCGCATCGAGACCGAGGATCTCAAGGCGGCGCTGCGCGCGGGATACGAGGATTTCAAGGCGTTCCGATCGGACGTGATCTTCCTCTGCGTGGTCTACCCGCTGGCGGGGCTGGTGCTGATCCGCTTCGCGATGAACGAGAACCTCTTGCCGCTGCTGGTGCCGCTGATCACCGGCTTCGCGCTTCTGGGGCCGGTGGCCGCGGTCGGGCTCTACGAGATGAGCCGCAGGCGCGAGGCGGGTGGGCATCCGACCTGGGGCGCCGCCTTCAAGGTGATCGAATCGCCCTCGGCGATCGCGATCCTGACGCTCGGCGTGCTGTTCGTGGCGATCTTCGCCGCCTGGATGCTGCTGGCCTGGAGCGTCTACGCGTTGACGCTGGGACCCGAGCCGCCGGTTTCCGCGATGGCCTTCATCAGCGACACGCTGACCACCGGGGCCGGCTGGGCGATGATCGTGGTCGGCACCGGCATCGGCTTCGTGCTTGCCGCGACGGTGCTGGTGATCGGGGTGATCTCCTTCCCGCTGCTGCTCGACCGGCATGTCGGGGTGCGCCGCGCGGTGAAGGCCTCGGCCCGTCTGGCGGCCGAGAACCCGCGCACCGTGGCGCTGTGGGGCGCGATCGTCGTGGTCGGGCTCGGCGCCGGCATGGCGACGCTGATGGTCGGGCTGGTCTTCGTGCTGCCGATCCTCGGCCATGCCACCTGGCATCTCTACCGGCGCGCGGTCGAGCCCGCCTGAAGCGGCGCGCGGGCCGATCGCCCGCGCCTGCCTCTCATTCTTCGAGGATCGCCACCGCCTCGAAGGGGCGCAGTTCGGCCGTGCCGTCCAGCGCGTCGCGGTCGGGATAGTTGGCGCTGATCGCGCGTCCTGAAATGGCGAGGCCCCGGGGCACGTCCACCGTCACCACCTCGCCGGTGAAATTGGCCAGCACCGAGATCCGCGTGCCCTTGTGCTGCCGGACATAGGCCATGACCTTGGGATGGTCCTGCAGATAGGGGGTGAAGTCGCCCTCGCGCATCACCGCCAGCTCGCGGCGCAGCCGGGCCAGTTCGCGGTAATGCGCGAAGATGCCGTCGGGCCTCGCCCGGTCGGCGGTCACGTTGATCTCGCGGTGGTTCGGGTTCACCTCGATCCACGGCTCGCCGCTGGTGAAGCCCGCCTGCGGCCCGGCGGTCCACTGCATCGGCGTGCGCGCGTTGTCGCGGCCGTTCGAATTGGCTCCGGCGAGGAAATCGCCCGGCGTCACCCCGGCGGCGGTCTGGATCTCGTGGAAGTTCAGCGTCTCGATGTCGCGGAACTGGGAGATGTCGGTGAAGGCGATGTTGGTCATGCCGATCTCTTCGCCCTGATAGATGTAGGGCGTGCCCTTCATCATGTGCAGCACCGTGGCGAGCATCTTGGCCGAGACCACGCGAAAGCGTCCGTCATCGCCGTATTTCGACACCGCCCTCGGCAGGTCGTGATTGCTCCAGAACAGCGAGTTCCAGCCATCCTCGGCGAGCGCGATCTGCCACTCGGCCAGCACCCGCTTGAGCCCCACGAGGTCGAAGGGCATGGGCTTCCACTTGCCATGCACCTCGTCCCAGCCCTGCACGATATGCGCGAACTGGAACACCATCGACAATTCGCCCGCCTCGCGGCCCGAATAGAGCAGCGCGCCCTCGGTGGTGGCGCTCCAGGCTTCGCCCACGGTGACGACGTCGCGGCCCTTGAGCGTGGCGTCGTGCATCTCGCGCAGGAACGGGTGCAGGTCCGGTCCGTCGGCGGTGATGCCGGCATCGGGGTCCTTGCCGATCAGGTCGATCACATCCATGCGGAAGCCCGCGACACCCCGGTCCAGCCACCAGTTCATCATCTCGTGGATCGCGCGGCGCAGCTCGGGGTTCTGCCAGTTCAGATCGGGCTGCTTGCGGTCGAACAGGTGCAGGTAATACTGCCCCGTGCGCTCGTCATAGCTCCAGGCCGGGCCGCCGAAATGCGACTGCAGATCGTTGGGCGCGCCGCCATTCGGGGCCGGATCGCGCCAGACATAGTAGTCGCGGTAGGGATTGTCGCGGCTCCGGCGCGCCTCCTGGAACCAGTGATGCTCGTCCGAGGAATGGTTCACCACGAGATCCATGACGATGCCGATGCCGCGCGATTTCGCCTCGGCGATGAGCCGGTCCATATCGGCCAGCGTGCCGAATTCCGGCGCGATGTCGCGGTAATCCGAGATGTCGTAGCCGTTATCGGCCATCGGGCTGCGATAGACCGGCGAGAGCCAGACGAAGCCGATCCCGAGATCGGCGAGGTGGTCGAGCCGCGAGATGATGCCGGGAATGTCGCCGATGCCGTCGCCGTCGCTGTCGCAGAAGCTGCGCGGATAGATCTGGTAGGCGGTGGCGCTCTGCCACCAGTGACGGTCCTCGGTCATCCGGCTCTCCTGTCGCGATGCGCGCCCAGCCTCGCCGCGGCAGGGCGGGCGCGCAACCCCTTTCCGAACCGCTTCGGAAAGCCGCTGGACCTCGCGGCGGGGGGCGCTTACCCCTTTGCGCGAAACGGTCCGCGCAAGCCGCGCGCAGGGCGAAGAGGGAGAGACCGCATGCAGTATCGCAGGTTGGGCCGGACCGGCCTTCTGGTGTCGGAACTGGCGCTGGGCACGATGATCTTCGGCGAGGAGGGCGGGCGCGGCACCGACGCGCCCACCGCGGGCCGGATGATTGACCGCTATCTCGACGCGGGCGGCAACCATATCGACCTGGCCAATGTCTATGCCGGCGGGCGCGCGGAGGAGATCGTGGGCGAGGCCGTGCGGGGCCGCCGCGAGGAGCTGGTACTCGCGACTAAGCTGCGCTGGCCGATGGGGCAGGGGCCCAACCAGGTGGGACTCTCGCGGCATCACGTGATGAACGCGGTCGAGGCGTCGCTGTCGCGCATGGGCACCGACCGGATCGACCTGCTCTACATGCACGGCTTCGATCCCTACACGCCGCTCGACGAGACGCTGCGCGCCTTCGACGACCTCGTGGCAGCGGGCAAGGTCCGTTACCTCGGCGTGTCGAACTTCGCCGCGTGGCAGGTGATGAAGGCGCAGGGTATCGCGCAGCATCGGGGCTTCACGCCGCTGATCGCGGCGCAGTATCAATACAGCCTCGTCGAGCGCGACATCGAGGACGAGTTTCCGGCCCTGTTCGACAGCGAGGGTATCGGGCTGGTGCCCTGGGGGCCGCTGGGCGGGGGCTTCCTGAGCGGGAAATACAAGGCCGGCGACCGGCCCGAAGGCGGCGGGCGCATCGCCGAGACGCCGGACGGCTACGAGGAAAGCTGGGACCGCCGCGCGACGGAGCGCAACTGGGCCACGCTGGCCGAGGTCGAGAAGGTCGCGCGGGCGCATGGCGCCAGCATGAGCCAGGTGGCTCTGGCGTGGCTCATGGTGCGTCCCACCCTTGCTTCGGTGATCCTCGGCGCGCGGACGCCTGAGCAGCTCGAGGACAATCTCGGCGCGGCGGAGTTGCGTCTTTCCGACGACGAGATGGCCAGGCTGGAAGAGGTGTCGCGCCCGGCGAGCCGCTACCCCTACCGCATCGTCGACCAGCCCGCGCGCTGAGACGATCCACGTGAAACCTTTCCCGCCGCCGTTGAAGCCCGGCGGCGGGGCGGCTAGCGTCCGCCCGGACACGGCGCGGGGAGGGCGCGATGAGCGAGGGGACACCGCCGCTGGCGGGGCTGAAGGTGGTGGAGCTGGCGCGCATCCTCGCCGGGCCATGGGCCGGGCAGGTGCTGGCCGATCTGGGCGCCGAGGTGATCAAGGTCGAGGCGCCCGAGGGCGACGACACCCGCCGCTGGGGCCCGCCCTGGATCGAGACCGAGGGCGACCGCTCGGCCGCCTATTTCCACGCCTGCAACCGCGGCAAGAAAAGCGTCACCGCCGATTTCCGCACGCCCGAAGGGCTGGCGCTCACCCGCGCGCTGATCGCGGGCGCCGACGTGGTGATCGAGAACTTCAAGGTCGGCGGGCTGGCGCGGTACGGGCTCGACTATGACAGCCTCAAGGCCGAGAACCCGGCGCTGGTCTATTGCTCGATCACCGGCTTCGGACAGGACGGCCCCTATGCGAATCGCGCGGGCTACGACTTCCTGATCCAGGGCATGTCGGGGATCATGGACCTGACCGGCGCCCCGGATGGCGAGCCGCAGAAGATCGGCGTCGCCTTCACCGACATCTTCACCGGGCTCTACTCGGTCATCGCGATTCAGGCGGCGCTGGCGGCGCGCGAGAAGACGGGCAGGGGCCAGCATATCGACATGGCTTTGATGGATTGCGCCACCGGCGTGCTGGCCAACCAGGCGATGAACTTCTTCGCCACCGGCAAGCCGCCGCGCCGCCTCGGCAACGCCCATCCCAACATCGCGCCCTACCAGGTGTTCTCGGCCGAGGATGGCGACCTGATCCTCGCGGTCGGCAATGACGGGCAGTTCGCCCGCGCCTGCGGGGTGCTGGGCCTCGACGGTCTGGCCGATGATCCGCGCTTCGCCACCAATGGCGCGCGGGTGGCCAACCGGGCGGCCCTGACCGAGGCGATGGGCGCGGCCTTCGCATCCTGGGGCCGCGACGCGGTGCTGGCCGCGCTCGAGGCGGCGACGGTGCCGGCAGGACCGATCAACCGGGTGGATCAGGTCTTCGACGATCCGCAGGTGATCGCACGCGGCCTGCGGATCGACCCCGAGGGTGTGCCCGGCCTGCGCAGCCCGATCCGGTTTTCCGAAAGCCCGCTCTCGCTCGACCGCCGCGCGCCGCGCCTGGGCGAGCATGACCCGCAGGACACGCCCGGCGCCGCAGGCTGATCGCAAGCCGGGCGTGGACTGGCGGCGCGGCGGGGCCGGGGGGTAGGACTGGAGCGAGCCCCCGGAGACCCCATGCGCCCCCTGATCCTCGCCCTGTTCGCCCTCATCGCCGCGCCCGTTTCCGCCGAGACCCTCGGTTGGGGGCGGATCTTTTCCAACGATCATATCGGCGACGGCCACGACCGCTGGCGCTCGGGCGCTTTCGCGCTGAGCCATGTATCGGGGGCAGGCTGGGACGGCGCGCCGCCCGCCATGCCGGACGCGCTGGTCGAGCTGCGGTTTCGCACCGAGATCCTCGCGCCCGCGCGAACCCGCGCCGGTCGCGACGACCGACCCTATGCCGGCGTGATCGCTCTCGGCGGCTTTCTGCACCAGTCCATCGGCCCCGTCGAAGCGGCCTTCGGCGGCGAGATCCTCGCCATCGGCCCATCGACCGGCCTCTCCGGTTTCCAGGAACGGGCGCATGAGATCCTCGGCTTCGATCCGCCGCGCGGCACCGACCGGCAGATGGAGGATGCGCTGCACCTGCAGGCGCGCAGCGAGGCGGTGCTGCCGCTGCGGCCCGCGGCGCGGCTGAGCCTGCGCCCCTTCCTCGCCGCCGAGGCGGGCGCCGAGGAGATGCTGCGCGCCGGGATCGACGCGATCTGGGGCGGCATCGGCCATGGCGACCTGTGGCTGCGCGACCCGGTCACCGGCCAGCCCTATCGCGGCATCGAGGCCGAGACGGCCGGCCTCGCGCTGGTCGCGGGGGCGGATGCCGCGCGGGTCGGCGACAGCGTGTTTCTGCCCGGCCGTGAGCCACTCGACCGCCGCCGCGCCCGGATCGGGCTGCATTGGCAGCCGGGGCCGGAGGTGCGGCTCTTCTACGGGTTGAGCTGGCTGTCCGAGGAGTTCGAGGGGCAGCATGAAGACCAGGTGCTGGGCTCGCTGAAACTCGAATTCGGCTACTAGGGCGGGGCGGTTGACTCCCCGCGTTCCGACTGTATAAGCCGCCCGTCCCGGGTCCTCGTGTCCCGGGTCTTTCATTGGTGTTGGCGGACCCCGCGAGGGGATCCCTGTCGGGAGGCGGCGCAAGCCGTCCCAGAGGACAACGCCCTTCGAGACATGGCCCATCCGGGCCGACAGAAGGAGATCAGAGAGTGACCAAACGCACCTCTGCCAAGTACAAGATCGACCGCCGCATGGGCGAGAACATCTGGGGCCGTCCGAAGTCCCCGGTGAACCGCCGCGAATACGGCCCCGGCCAGCACGGCCAGCGCCGCAAGCAGAAGCTGTCGGATTTCGGCATCCAGCTGCGCGCCAAGCAGAAGCTCAAGGGCTACTATGGCGACCTGACCGAGAAGCAGTTCCGCCGCATCTTCGGTGAGGCCGAGCGCGTCAAGGGCGACACCGGCGAGAACCTGATCGGCCTGCTCGAGCGCCGTCTCGACGCCGTCGTGTACCGCGCCAAGTTCGTGCCGACCGTCTTCGCCGCCCGCCAGTTCGTGAACCACGGCCACGTGACCGTGAACGGCAAGCGCGTGAACATCCCCTCCTACCGCGTCAAGGAAGGCGACGTCATCGCCGTCCGTGACAAGTCCAAGCAGCTCGCCGTGGTGCTGGAAGCCGTTCAGCTGCCCGAGCGCGATACCCCGGACTACCTCGAGGTGGACCACTCCAAGATGACCGCGACCTTCGTGCGCGTGCCGGCGCTGGGCGACGTGCCCTACCCGGTGGTGATGGAGCCCAACCTCGTCGTCGAATTCTACGCCAAGAACTGATCCGGACAACGGATCGAGGGACAGGGGGCCGCGCGGGAGACCGCGCGGCCCTTTTCCAATGCAGGGGCGCCGTCGCTCAGCTCTCCAGCGGTCCCAGCCGCTGCCGCCCGGCCCAGACCCGCAGCGCCTCGAACCGCGCGGCGTTGTCCTCGGGAAGATCCAGATGCGGCAGGTCCGCGATCAACTCGTAGAACCGGTTCTCGACCTCCGGGCCCTGCGCCGCCGCGCCCCGCGCCATCCGCACCAGCGCTTCCGGCAGGCGCCGCTCGGCCCAGCCATGGCTGTAATAGAGCGCGAAGGGGGCCGAGTTCAGCCCCGCCACGATATCGGCCAGCCGCCCGAAGAGCGGTGCGACCTCGGCGCCCTCGGGCTGGCTGTGCAGCAGCGCCGCGAAGGCCCGGCCCAGCTGCACCGTCTGCACCGTCGACAGGATGAAGCTCACCGCCAGCGTCAGCACCACCATGCCGTTGACCCCGGCAAGCACCTGCACCGCGTTCCAGAAGGTGTCGCCGGGCCGGGTGATCGCGCCGCCCAGTGTCGAGAGCAGGTGCCCGGCATGGGCGGCGGCGTCCCAGAACCCGGCCTCTTCGGCCGATTGCGTCAGCACCACCGCGTGGCGCGGTGCCGAAAGAAAGATATGGGTCCAGCCAAGCGCCGTACCGACGACCCAGAATCCCGCGACGAGAACCATGACGATCACGCCGCTCATCCGCGCCAGCACCCGGGCCGGGCGGTGGCGGGTGATCCGGCGCAGCAGCGCGAAGATCCCCCGGGCCAGGCGCTCCGACAGGATCACCCGCGGCGCCGCGCCGATGGTGGCAAGGAGGAAATCGATCGAGACCAGCGTGAGGATCGCGATCCCGGCGGCGAGGTGCAGGGGCTGTTCCATGGCTTGTCACATAGCGGCATACCGCCGGGTGGCGAGGGGAGGCGGCTTGCATGACGCTGGAAACCATCCGCCGCCCCGGCTATGGAGGCCCGGTTCGAAGGAGCGCAGAGATGAGCATCACCCCGCAGCCCGGCATCATGGACATCGCCCTCTATGTGGGCGGGCAGAGCAAGCTCGAGGGGCATTCCAGCCCGCTCAAGCTGTCGTCCAACGAGAACCCCTATGGTCCCAGCCGCCACGCCGTGGCGGCGCTGGAGGGCTCGGCCGCGACGCTGCATCTCTATCCCCCGACCGATCACGCGGCGCTGCGCGCCGCGATCGCCGAGATCCACGGGCTCGACGCGGAGCGCATCATCTGCGGCGCCGGGTCGGACGAGGTGCTGCAGTTCCTGGCGCAGTGCTATGCCGGCCCCGGCGACGAGGTGATCCACACCGAGCACGGCTTCGCCATGTACCCGATCCTCGCCCGGGCCGCCGGCGCGACGCCGGTCGAGGTGCGCGAGCGTGACCGGGTGGTCGATACCGACGCGATCCTCGCCGCCTGCACCGAGCGTACCCGGTTGATCTACCTCACCAACCCCGGCAACCCGACCGGCACGATGATCCCGGTCGAGACGGTCGCGCGCCTCGCCGACGCGATCCCCGATCACGTCATCCTCGTGCTCGACGGCGCCTATGTGGAATTCGCCGAAGGCTATGATGGCGGCGCGAAGCTGGTGGAGAGCCGCCACAACGTGGTGATGACCCGCACCTTCTCGAAGATCCACGGCCTCGGCGGGCTCAGGATCGGCTGGGGCTATGGCCCGCGCGAGATCATCGACGTGCTGAACCGGGTGCGGCAGCCCTTCAACCTGTCGAACAGCCAGCTCGCCGCCGCCGAGGCGGCGATCCGCGATACCGGCTTCACCGAGCATTGCCGAAGCGAGAACGCGCGGCTGCGCGTCTGGCTGCGCGACAAGCTCCTCGATCTCGGCATCGCCTGCGACGAGAGCCACGCCAACTACGTTCTGGCGCGGTTCGCGGACGAGGCAGAGGCGGCGGGCTGCGACGCGGCGCTGCGGGCCGAGGGCATCCTGGTGCGGCGCGTCGGCGGCTACGGCTTTCCCGAGGCGTTGCGCATCACCGTGGGCGACGAGGCCGGCTGCGCCCGGGTGATCGACGCCATCGCCCGTTTCAAGGGCGCGGCATGAGCGTGCCGGTGTTCGAGCGCGTCGCGCTGATCGGCCTCGGCCTGATCGCCTCGTCGATGGCGCATGCGATGCGGCGCGCCGGTCTCGCGGGCGAAATCACCGGCCATGCGCGATCGGCCGAAACGCGCGAGATCGCGCGCGAGATCGGTCTCGTCGACCGGGTCTGCGAAACGGCGGCCGAGGCAGCGGAGGGTGCCGATCTCGTGGTGCTCTGCGTGCCGGTGGGCGCGATGGGCGCGGTTGCCGAAGAGATCGCGCCGGTGCTCAGGCCCGGGACCGTCGTTTCGGATGTCGGCTCGGTCAAGAAGGCGGTGATCGAGGCGGTCGCCCCGCATATCCCCGAGGGCGTGCATTTCATCCCGGCCCATCCGCTCGCCGGGACCGAGCATTCGGGCCCGCGTTCGGGCTTTGCCGAGCTTTTCGACAATCGCTGGTGCCTGATCGTGCCGGCGAATGGCGACATCGACCCGGACGCCGTGGCGCGGCTCTCGGCGCTGTGGGAGGGGATGGGCGCGCATGTCGACGTGATGGATGCCGACCACCACGACCTCGTGCTGGCGGTGACCAGCCACACCCCGCATTTGATCGCCTACACCATGGTGGGCGTCGCCGACGACCTGCGCCGGGTGACCGACAGCGAGGTGATCAAGTATTCCGCCGCCGGTTTCCGCGACTTCACCCGCATCGCGGCCTCCGACCCGACCATGTGGCGCGACGTGTTCCTGACCAACAAGGAGGCGACGCTGGAGATCCTCGGCCGCTTCACCGAGGAGCTGTTCGCGCTGCAACGCGCGATCCGCACCGGCGACGGCGATCATCTGCACGACTACTTCACCCGCACCCGCGCGATCCGCCGCGGCATCATCGAGGCGGGGCAGGACACGGCCGCCCCGGATTTCGGCCGGGGCGCGGCGCGCGGCGACAAGACGGAGCCCCGGAGATGAGCCGGACCACATGGCTGGCGGCCTGCCTCGCGCTCGCCCCGCTCGCGCTCGCGGCACAGCCGCTGGCGCCGGAGACCGCCGCACGTCCCTTGGGCCGCGCGGCCACGTCCGCGCCGGACGCACCTGTGCTTGATACGCCCGTCGCCACGGCGCCGCCCGCCGCCACGCCGGGACAGCCCAGCACCGTGTCGCGGCCGCGCGCGCGGCTCGCCACGACGGCGCCCCCGGCGGCCGTGCCAGCGCCTGACGCCGCCGTCGCCAGCGCCTCGCCCGAAGCCGTGGCCACGGCCGCCCGGCCCGAGCAGCGACCCGGCGCGCGCGCCTCGCTCTCGGCCTCGCTGTCCGAAGCGCAGGTGGTCTCGGCTCCCGTGACCCGTGCCGCGCCGCCCGTCGGGAGCGCCGGCGCGCTTTGCGGCATGCCCGGGCTCGAGGGCGCGCCCGTCGCTCCGGTGAACGGGGCCGGGGCCTGCGGCATCGAGGCTCCGGTGAAGATCACCGCCGTCCATGGCGTGCGGATCGCCCCGGCGGCGGTGGTCGATTGCGACACCGCGCGGGCGCTGGGCGCCTGGGTCGGTCAGGCGGCCAAGCCGATGCTCTCGGCCACCGGTGGCGGTCTCGCGATGCTGCGCACCGCCGGCAGCTATGTCTGCCGCTCGCGCAACAACGAGGAGGGGGCGCAGCTTTCCGAGCATGCCTTCGGCCGCGCCATCGACATCACCGCGTTCGGGCTGCGCGACGGGCGCGAGATCAGCCTGACCTCGGGTTGGAGCAGCCGCGGTGCGGGCGGGGCGCTGCGCGAGTTGCACAAGGCCGCCTGCGGCCCCTTCGGGACGGTGCTCGGCCCCGACGCCAACGCGGCGCACCGGGACCATTTCCACTTCGACACCGCCTCGAATCGCAGCCCCTACTGCCGCTAGCGCAGCAGCGGCGCGGGCCCCAACGGGATGAAGCCGAGCCGCATCGCGCCGTCGGCGAAGCTGATCGGCGCGCGCAGCACGCCGTCCTGCGCCATCGAGCCCAGCGCACCGCGCAGCAGTGAGGATTCGGCGATCGGCACCCCGGCCCGGGCGGCGAGGTCCAGAAGCACTTCCCAGCCGTCGATCTCGAGCACCACCTCGCCCTCGGGGACACCGGCGGGGTCGACATCGAGCGTGCCGCTGCCGCGCGCCTGCACCGGGCCCCAGTCGAGCGCCAGCTCGCCGAGATCGATCTGCTCGATCGCCGCCGCCTCTCCCGCAAGCGCCAGCGGTGCATCGAGGCCCAGATCCGCATCGAGGCGCAGCGCCGCGATCTCGGCGGGAAGCGCGCCCGTGGGATCCCAGGCCGCGCGCCACGCCTCCGGCACCGCGATCCGCGTCGCCTCGGCATAGGCGTCGTAGCCATTCGCGGCACCGTTGCCGCGCAGCGCGGCGAGCAGCGTACCCACCTGGGTCTCCCAGCCCAGCGAGGAGGCCACCGCGAGATCGGCCGCCTCCACGGTGAGCTCGGTCACCGGCAGCGTCTCGCCGATCTCCACCGCGCCCGAGGCGCGCGGGCCGGTAACCTCGATGTCGAGATCCTGGCCCGGCACCGAGACGCGGTGCGTTTCGTCGGCCGCGACGATCAGCCGGTTCGGCTCGTAGCTCTGCGCCACCACCCGCAGCCGCGGGCTCTGCCAGCCGAAGATGCCGTTGGGCGAGACCAGTGAGATGTCGCGCAGGTCCAGATCGAAGCGGTAGGGAAAGCCCGCCGTGCCGTCGGTGGTGTAGTCCACCTGCCAGCCCGCCGCCCGCAGCTCTTCGGTCAGCTCGGCCAGCCTTGCATCGACGGCGCGGCTGCCCCAGACCCACCAGCCGCCGAAGGCCAGCGCCAGAAGCGCCACCAGAATGAGAAGAAGTCGCATGTATCGAGGCCCTTTCGCCCGCTCAGGATCGGGTATTTACAGGGGGGCAGCTAGGAGGGCCAGCATGACCGACCAGACCGCGCTTTGGGTATTCGGCTACGGATCGCTTCTGTGGAATCCGGGCTTCACCCCCGAGGAGGTGGTGGTGGCGCGGCTCGACGGCTGGCACCGCAGCTTCTGCATGTCGTCGATCCACCATCGCGGCACCACGGAGATGCCGGGGCTGGTGCTGGCGCTCGACCGCGCGCCGGGGGCGGTCTGCACCGGGCTGGCGCTGCGCGCGCCCGAGGCCGAGCGCGAGATGGTGATCGCGATGCTGCGCGAGCGCGAGCTGGTCTCCTCGGCCTATCTCGAGACACATCAGCCGCTGGCGCTCACCGACGGGCGGGTGGTCGATGCGCTGACCTACGTGATCGATCCGGGCCACGCGCAATACGTGGCGCTCGATCTCGAAACCCAGGCGCGGCGCATCGCCGGTGCGGTGGGCGGGCGCGGCCCCAATGACGAATACCTGTTCAACACCGCCGCGCATCTGACCGAGATGGGCGTGCACGATCCCGATCTCGACTGGCTGGTCGAGCGGGTCAAGACGCTGCGCAGCGGGGGGTGAGAGGCACCGCCGCCACATCCCGGCCGGCGCCACGAAAGGCCATTGGCGTCCCCGCCTTGCGATCCCTATGGTTTGAAAAGCGCAATCTAGAGGATAAGGCCCGCATGAGGCAGCCACAGGCGAAACCGCATTTCTCGCAGCCGGTCCGGCAGATCCTGTCGATGCTGGTGGCGTTGGGGCTGGTCGCGGCCGGGCTGGTGCTGGGGCGCGAGGTGCTGCGCGGCATCTTCCTGACCAACCCCTGGCTCAACAGCGCCATCAGTGCCTTCTTCGTGCTCGGCGTGCTGACCTGCTTCTGGCAGGTGATCGCGCTGATCCGCTCGGTGGGCTGGATCGAATCCTTCGTGCGCACCCCCAAGACCACCGGCCCGGCGCCGGGGTTGCTGTTGCCTCTGGCGACGCTGCTGCGGTCGCGCGGGGCGCGGATGCACATCTCGCCCGACAGCGCCCGCTCGATCCTCGAATCGGTCGGACAGCGCATCGACGAGGAACGCGAGATCACCCGCTACCTCTCGAACACGCTGATCTTTCTCGGCCTGCTCGGCACCTTCTACGGGCTCGCCACCACCGTGCCGGCGCTGGTCGACACGATCCGCTCGCTCGATCCGTCCGAGGGCGAAAGCGGCACCGCGATCTTCGAGCGGCTGCAACAGGGGCTCGAGGCGCAGCTCGGCGGCATGGGTACGGCCTTCTCATCGTCGCTTCTGGGTCTTGCCGGTTCGCTGGTGGTCGGGCTGCTGGAGCTGTTCGCCACCCATGGGCAGAACCGCTTCTACCGCGAGCTCGAGGAATGGCTCTCGACCATCACCCGGCTCGGCTACGCCTCGGGCGAGGAGCAGCAGCCGGCCTCGAACGGCGATGGCGGCCTGCTGGCGCAGATGGTCGAGCATCTGGGCGAGCGGATGGAGGGGCTGAGCCACGCCGTCGGTGCCGCGGGCGAAGCGCGGCGCGAGAGCGAGGCGCGGATCGCGGCGCTGACCGAGACGCTGGCCCGGATCGCCGAGCGGATGGACCCCGCCGCCGAGCGCGCGGCGCTGGAGCGGGTCGCCGAGGGGCAGGAGCGGGTCCATGCGGCGCTCGAGCGCGCCGCCGAGGGCGGCAATGACAGCGAAACCCGGATGCGGCTGCGCAACATGGACGTGCAGCTGCTGCGCATCCTCGAAGAGATCGCGGCGGGGCGGCAGGAGATGCTGGCCGAGCTGCGCACCGATCTCGCCGGGCTGAGCCGGGTGCTGCGCGAGACCGGGCATCCGGGCGGGCTCCGCGCCACGCGCGGCCACCCGGACCACTGATCCATGGGGCTCAAGCGCCGCCACGCCAACCGCTTCCAGGCCTCGATCTGGCCCGGCTTCGTCGATGCGATGACCGGCCTGCTGCTGGTGCTGATGTTCGTGCTGACGATCTTCACGGTGGTGCAGTTCGTACTGCGCGACACGATCACCGGGCAGGCGAGCGAGCTCGACACGCTGGGCGCCGAGGTCGAACGGCTGAGCAGCGCGCTGGGACTGGAACGGAGCCGTGGCGCCGAACTCGAAAGCGAGATCGGCAGCCTCGGCGAGCAGCTGGCGCAGGCGCGCGCCCGGGCCGAGGCGCAATCCGACCGGATCGCGCGCCTGACCACCGAACGGGCCGAGGCGCGCGACCGCATCGCCGGGCTGGAGCAGGATCTCGCGGCCGAGCGCGACCGGTCGGGCGAGGCCGAGACGGCGCTTGCCACCGCGCGCGAGGAGATCGACGCGCAGGCCGAGGCGGCACGGCTGTCCGCGGCCCGGCGCGAGGCGCTCGAGGCGCTCGTCGCCGATCTGGAGACGGAGGCGGCGCAGGACGCGGAAACCATCGCCGGGCTCGAGAACGAACGGGCCGCGGATGCGGAGCGGATCTCGGAACTGGAGGCCGAGCGCCTTGCCGACGCCGCCGCCGCCGAACGGCTGCGGGCGCGGCTGCAGGACGCGGATGCCGAGCTGTCGGTGATGACGCTGGCGCTGGAGGAGAAGCGGCGCGAGGCCGAAGAGACGTTGACGCTTCTCGCCGCCGCCGAGGCCGCGCGCGACGATCTCGACCGGGCCCTGGCCGAGGCGGTGCTGGCGCGGCAGGAAAGCCAGAACGCCCTGACCCGGGCGCTGCGCGAGGGCGAGGGGCTCGACGCGCGCCTGGCTGCCGCGCTGGATATCGCCGAGGAAACCGAGGCCGATCTGGAGGCGGCCCGCGCGGCGCTGGCGCAGGCGCAGACCGAGAGCGAGGATCTGTCGAGCCGCCTCGCCGCGGCGCTGGCCGCGCGAGAGGCCGGAGAGGCCGATCTCGAAGCGGTGCGCGCCGAGCTTGCGGCGGCGCTCGAGGCGGGCGAGACCACCGAGGCCGAACTCTCGGCGCGGCTGGCGGCGGCGGTCCTCGACCGCGACGCCGCGCGGGCCGAGGCCGAGGCGGCGCGCGCGGCAGGGGCCGAGGCCGAACGCGGCCGCGCCGATCTGGCCGACCGTCTGGCCGAGGCGCTGGCGGCACGAGAAGCCGCCGAGGCCCGGGCCGAGACCCTGTCGCAGGACCGCAGCGAAACCGAGCAGGAGCGGGCCGAGCTCGAATCCCGGCTCGCGCGCGCGCTGGCCGATCTGGAGACCACGCAGGAACGGGCCGAGGCCGAGGCCAGCGAGGCGGAGCGTCGCGCCGCCCTTCTGGCCACGGCCCGCGCGGCGCTGGCCGACGAGGAAAGCGCCACCGCCGAGGCGCAGCGGCGCATGGCGGCGCTGAATGCGCAGGTCGCGGCGCTGCGCGACGACGTGGCCGAGCTGCGGTCGCTGCTGGGGCAGGCCGAGACGACCAGCGCCGTGGCCGAGGCCGAGATCGAGGATCTGGGCCGACAGCTCAACACCGCGCTGGCCCGCGCCGCCGCCGAGGAGCGCCGCCGCCGAGAGTTGGAGGAGGAAGAGCGCCAGCGGCTCGAGGAGGAGGCGGCGCGCCTCGCCGCCGAGGCCGAGGACCTCGAACGCTACCGCTCGGATTTCTTCGGCGAGCTGCGCGGCATGCTCGAGGGCGAGGAAGGCGTGCGGATCGAAGGCGACCGCTTCGTCTTCTCCTCCGAGGTGCTGTTCGGGCGGGGCGAGGCGACCCTGTCGGACGAGGGCGAACAGGAGATCGCCAAGGTCGCGGCCCTGCTGCGCCGGATCGCCGCCGAGATTCCCGAAGGTATCGACTGGGTGATCCGCGTCGACGGTCATACCGACGACATCCCGATCAGGGGCGGCCGCTACGCCGACAACTGGGAGCTGAGCCAGGCCCGCGCGCTGTCGGTCGTGCGCTATATGAGCGAGGAGGAGGGCATTCCGCCGCAACGCCTCGCCGCCAACGGCTTCGGCGAATACCAGCCGCTCGATCCGCGCGACACGCCCGAGGCCCGGGCCCGCAACCGGCGGATCGAGCTGAAGCTGACCGAACGCTGAGGCTCAGCTGCCGATCTCGATCGGCACCACCTGCTCGCCCAGAACCCGGTCGCCGCGCAGCAGGGTGACCCGGCCCTCATAGCGGCCATCGGGCCAGCCGCCCTCGGGTGCGCGCAGTCCGGCGGCCCGGAACAGTTGCGCTTGGGTCCGGTCGAGCGGCATCTCCTCGTCGATCACCTCGCCCTGCGGTCCCTCGATCGCAAGCCGCAGCCGGTCGCCCTCGCGCGCGCCGAAGACGAAACCCCAGAGCACCAGCGGCGTGTCGGAACCGATCTCACCGTTCGCGGTGCCCGACTGTACCGCCTCCCATTCCGGAACGCCCGGCGCCGTGCCGGCATCGAGCAGCCCACCCGGCACGTAGCCCAGCGGTTCGGCCCAGAGGGTCTGCGTCGGCGCGGCACCGCATTCGGCGCGGCCCTCGGGGTCGAAGGGATCGACCACCTCGCCGTTGCGGCGGACCGAGATGTGCAGATGTGGAAACTGGCTCTGGCCCGACAGGCCCACCAGCCCCAGCCGGTCGCCCGTCTCGACCCGGTCTCCCGGAGAGACCGCGACAGACCCTCGTGCCATGTGGCAATATTGCGTCTCCCAGCCATCGCCGTGATCGATGACGAGACCGTTGCCGCAGTCGCGCCCGCCGAGATCGGGTGCGCCGTCCCAGCCCTGCAGGATGTCGGGCATGTTGTTGCGGGTTCCCTGCACCACGCCGGGTGCCGCGGCCAGTACGTCGACGCCCTCGCCCTGCCGGGCGATGGTGGCGAGGCGGAAATCCGTGCCCTTGTGGCCGTCATAGCTCAACGGGCCGCAGCTGAAATCCGCCACGCCCGGCCCCGGATCGGAATCGACGTAGTTCTGCACCACGCAGTCTTCGCCGGGGGTGCAGTCGATCGGCAGGGCAAGGCGGAAGTCCTCCTCCTGCGCCGCGACGACGAGAGGCGGAATGGCCAATAGGAAAGAGATGGCCGGGACAAAAACGAGACGGAACATGGAACACTCCTGCGGCGGCGGGCTGCAACCGGCCCGAGAGTGCGGCAGGTCGCGCGGCGAATCCAGAGCGGAGTGGGGGAGGGCGAATACGCAACGCGCGGCCCCGAGGGGCCGCGCGGCGTGGTGTCATGTCATGGGCCGGCTCAGTCGGCGGTGAGCAGCGGCGGGCGGTTGCCGGAGAGCCGCTTGGTGCCGGGCTGCTCGAACAGCAGTTCAATCTTGTCGTCCTTGACGCCGACCCGGACGATGCCGCCCTTGGTCAGCTGGCCGAACAGCAACTCTTCGGCGAGCGGCTTCTTGATGTGCTCCTGGATCACCCGGCCCAGCGGGCGGGCACCCATCTTGGAGTCGTAGCCCTTCTCGGCCAGCCATTCGCCGGCCTCGCGGGTCAGCTCGATATGGACGTTGCGGTCCATCAGCTGCGCCTCGAGCTGCAGCACGAACTTCTCGACCACCGACAGGATCGTCTCCGGCGCCAGCGGCGCGAAGGAGATGACCGCGTCGAGACGGTTGCGGAACTCGGGTGTGAAGGTCCGCTCGATCGCGGCCGTGTCCTCGCCCTCGCGCCGCGCCCGCCCGAAGCCGATCGCTTCCTTGGCCTGTTCGGCCGCGCCGGCGTTCGAGGTCATGATCAGGATCACGTTCCGGAAATCCACCGCCCGGCCGTTGTGGTCGGTCAGCTTGCCGTGGTCCATCACCTGCAACAGGATGTTGAACACGTCCGGATGCGCCTTCTCGATCTCGTCGAGCAGCAGCACGCAATGCGGGTGCTGGTCGACACCGTCGGTCAGCAGGCCGCCCTGGTCGAAGCCGACATAGCCTGGAGGCGCGCCGATCAGACGGCTCACCGCGTGCTTCTCCATGTACTCGGACATGTCGAAGCGCAGCATCTCAACGCCCAACGTCGAGGCGAGCTGCTTGGCCACCTCGGTCTTGCCGACGCCGGTGGGACCGGCGAAGAGGTAGTTGCCGATCGGCTTCTCGGGCTCGCGCAGACCGGCCCGGGCCAGCTTGATCGCCGAGCTGAGCGCGGTGATCGCGTCGTCCTGACCGAACACCACCCGCTTGAGCGTCGGCTCCAGATCCTTGAGCACCTCGGCGTCGTCCTTGGAGACGTTCTTGGGCGGAATGCGGGCGATCTTCGCGATCACCGCCTCGATCTCCTTGGCACCGATGGTCTTGCGCCGCTTGCTCTCGGTCACGAGATGCTGCGCCGCGCCGGCCTCGTCGATCACGTCGATCGCCTTGTCGGGCAGCTTGCGGTCGTTGATGTAGCGCGCCGACAGCTCCACCGCGGTCTTGATCGCCTCGGCGGTGTACTTGATCTGGTGGTGATCCTCGAAATAGGGCTTCAGCCCCTTGAGGATCTTCACCGCATCCTCGACCGAGGGCTCGTTCACGTCGATCTTCTGGAACCGGCGCGACAGCGCGCGGTCCTTCTCGAAGTGCTGGCGGAACTCCTTGTAGGTGGTCGAGCCCATGCAGCGCAGCTTGCCGCCCTGCAGCGCGGGCTTGAGCAGGTTGGAGGCGTCCATCGCGCCGCCAGAGGTGGCGCCGGCGCCGATCACGGTGTGGATCTCGTCGATGAACAGCACCGCGTCGGGGTGGTTCTCCATCTCGGTCATCACCGCCTTCAGCCGCTCCTCGAAATCGCCGCGGTAGCGGGTGCCGGCGAGCAGCGCGCCCATGTCGAGCGAGTAGATCGTGGCGTGGCTGAGCACCTCGGGCACCGCGCCCTCGACGATCTTCCAGGCGAGACCCTCGGCGATGGCGGTCTTGCCGACGCCCGGATCGCCCACCAGCAGCGGGTTGTTCTTGCGGCGGCGGCAGAGCACCTGGATGCAGCGCTCGACCTCGTGTTCGCGACCGATCAGCGGATCGACATCGCCCTTGCGCGACTTGGCGTTGAGATCGACGCAGTACTTGGCGAGCGCCGAATCCTTCTCCTCGCCCGCGGCGCCGGTCGAGGAAGAGGCGGTCTCCTCGTCCTTCTCGGCGGCGCCGGTCACCGGCCGGCTCTCGCCGAAGGCGGGGTCCTTTGCCTGGCCATGCGCGATGAAGTTGACCGCGTCGTAGCGGGTCATGTCCTGCTCCTGCAGGAAGTATGCGGCGTTGCTCTCGCGCTCGGCGAAGATCGCGACGAGCACGTTGGCACCGGTGACCTCGGTGCGGCCCGAGGACTGGACATGGATCGCGGCACGCTGGATCACGCGCTGGAACGCGGCGGTCGGCACGGCCTCGGAGCCGTCGACATCGGTGACGAGGGTGGACAGATCATCCTCGATGAAATCCTCGAGCGACTTGCGCAGCTCGTCCAGATCGACGGCGCAGGCCCGCATCACACGGGCGGCGTCGGGTTCCTCGATCAGGGCCAGCAGGAGGTGCTCGAGGGTCGCGAGTTCATGGCGGCGGGCATTGGCCAGAGCCAGCGCCGCGTGGATGGACTGCTCGAGAGTGGTCGAAAAAGACGGCACGGTGATGTGCTCCTCTGATCGGGGGTCCGGGCGGAGATAGCCCCGCCCTGACCGTGGCCTCTGTAGTTAAAGATCGGGTTTATCGGCCGCGCTTCAAGTTAAAACTCGCAAAAACCCCCGTCCTGACCGTACGACGTAACGCAGCTGTGTTCTTTGCATGCCAAAGGCCCGCGTTCCGTTGCACAACCGCCTCGGAAGGATTCAGAAGCGGTCCTTTCTGCTTCTGATCTCCGCAAACACCTGCGCTGCGCTGTGGCCTTCAAGCCCGGCGGCGCGCTGCAGCTCGGGCATATCGGCGCGCAGGAACGGGTTGGTCGCGCGTTCCTCGGAAAGATGCGAGGGCACGGTGGGGCGGCCCTCGGCGCGGGCGCGGGCGATCGCCGCGGCGCGGTCGCGCAGGGCCTGGTTGTCGGGCTCGATCGTCAGGGCGAAGCGTGCGTTGGTCTCGGTGTATTCATGGCCCGAGCAGATCAGCGTCTGTCCCGGCAGGTCGCGCAGCTTGCGCAGGGAATCCCACATCTGATCGGCCGTGCCCTCGAACAGCCGGCCGCAGCCCAGCGCCATCAGGCTGTCGGCGGTGAAGGCCATGTGGTCCTGCGGGAAGTGGAAGGCGACGTGGCCCAGCGTGTGGCCCGGCACGTCGATCACCTCGACCTTCACGCCCAGCACCTCGAGCGGATCGCCCGGCGCGACCTCGAGATCGAGCGGCGGCAGGCGGTGCGCATCGGCCCGGGCCCCGATCACCCGCGCGCCGTCGCGCAGCTCGGCCACCCCGGCCACGTGATCGTCATGGTGATGCGTGAGCAGGATGTCCGAGAGCTTCCAGCCATGCGCGTCGAGCGCGCGTCGGATCGGCGCGGCCTCCGGTGCGTCGACCAGCGCGGTGCGGCCGGTCCCGGCATCGTGCAGCAGGAAGGCATAGTTGTCGGAGAGGCACGGAACGGTGAGAAGTTCGAGAGGCATGGCGGCACCCGTGATTTGCTTGCTATGGTGGTCCCGGACCTAGACCGGCCTCCGCCACCGGCTCGCAAATTCTGGACCAAGGACCGCCGGCCCGCAATGCATCTGGACGTTCTCGACCTGCGCAACTTCTACTATCGCAGCGCGCTTGGCCGCGCGGCGCAGAAGGTGATCCGCGACCAGCTTGTCGAGTGGTGGCCCGCCTCCCACGTGCAGGGCCAGACCGTGGTGGGCTACGGCTTCGCGGTGCCCCTGCTGCGCCCCTACCTGCCGGATGCGCGGCGGGTGATCGGGCTGATGCCGGGGCCGCAGGGCGTGATGCCGTGGCCGGCGGGCCAGCCCAACGTCTCGGTGCTGTGCGAGGAGACGCTCTGGCCGCTGCGCACCGGACAGGTGGATCGGCTGGTGCTGATGCACGGGCTCGAGACCTCCGAGCATGCCAGCGCGCTGCTGGAGGAATGCTGGCGCACCCTCGGGCCGGGGGGCAGGGCGGTGTTCATCGTGCCGAACCGCGCCGGGCTCTGGTCGCGCTCCGACGCCACCCCCTTCGGCTATGGCCGGCCCTATTCGCTGGGTCAGCTCGAGGCGCAGCTCAAGGCGCACCGCTTCGAGACCGAGAAGGCGATCTCGGCGCTCTACCGGCCGCCGAGCCTGCGCCGCGGCTGGCGCCGCTCGGCGGCCCTCCTCGAAAAGGCGGGGCGCTACATGCCGGTGTTCAACACCGGCGGCGTGCTGATGGTCGAGGCCTCCAAGCAGGTCGCGGCGCCGACGCGGCCGGGGCTGACCTCGGCGGTCAAGCGGCCGCTGCGGGTGCTCGAAGGGATCGGCGCCCCGGTGCCCGAGCCGTCGCGTCGCAACTAGCCCGACAACCGGACCGACCGGGGGGCATTCGCCGGACGGGCAAATGGTCGCACCCCCGGACCTCCTGTGACCATGGGGCACGGCGGCGTCCGAGGGGGCTTCAAGGCGGTTGCGACACCCCGGGCGCTCTGCTACATCGCCCCTGATTTTGACGGCCTTCGCCCGCGCGGGGGCCATGCAAGCTGCCCGACCGTCGCCATTTTTTTCGGCGCGGGATCGCCGGGCCCAAGACTGCGGAAGGGTGGACGTGTCCGAACCAGCATCGATCTCAACCGGCATCGCGCAACGCTATGCCACGGCCGTGTTCGACCTGGCGCGGGAGGGCGACGACCTCACCGCCCTGACGTCGGATGTCGACGCGCTGCGGGCCGCGCTGTCCGAAAGCGCGGAGTTCCGCGACCTGATCTCCTCGCCGATCTATTCGCGCGACGACCAGGGCCGGGCCATCGCCGCGATCGCCGCGAAGATGGGGCTGACCCAGACCACCACCAACGTGCTGGGGCTGATGGCCTCCAAGCGCCGGCTCTTCGTGCTGCCGCAGATGCTGCGCGCGCTCGACGAGAAGCTCGCGGAGGCGCGCGGCGAGGTGACCGCCGACGTCACCACCGCCAAGGCGCTGTCCGATAAGCAGAAGACCGCGCTGGCCGCCGCGCTCAAGGAGAGCGCGGGCCGCGAGGTGAAGATCAATCAGACCGTGGATGAAAGCCTCATCGGCGGTCTCGTCGTCAAGCTGGGCTCGAAGATGATCGACACCTCGATCCGCTCGAAGCTCCAGGCACTCCAGAACACCATGAAAGAGGTCGGATAATGGCGATCCAAGCTGCGGAAATCTCCGCGATCCTGAAGGACCAGATCAAGAATTTCGGCCAGGAGGCCGAGGTCGCCGAGGTCGGTCGCGTGCTCTCCGTCGGTGACGGCATCGCCCGCGTCCACGGCCTCGACAACGTCCAGGCCGGCGAGATGGTCGAGTTCCCGGGCGGCATCCAGGGCATGGCGCTCAACCTCGAGAGCGACAATGTCGGCTGCGTGATCTTCGGCTCGGACCGCGACATCCGCGAAGGCGACGTCGTCAAGCGCACCAACTCGATCGTGGACGTTCCCGCCGGCATGGGCCTGCTGGGCCGCGTCGTGGACGGCCTCGGCAACCCGCTCGACGGCAAGGGCCCGATCGACTCGACCGAGCGCCGCGTCGCCGACGTCAAGGCGCCGGGCATCATCCCGCGCAAATCGGTGCACGAGCCGATGGCGACCGGCCTGAAATCGGTCGACGCGATGATCCCGATCGGCCGTGGCCAGCGCGAGCTGATCATCGGCGACCGCCAGACCGGCAAGACCGCCGTGGCGCTCGACACGGTTCTGAACCAGAAGACCTACAACGAGGCTGCCGGCTCCGACGAGAGCAAGAAGCTCTACTGCATCTACGTCGCGGTGGGCCAGAAGCGCTCGACCGTGGCGCAGCTGGTGAAGAAGCTCGAGGAAACCGGTGCGATCGAGTACTCGATCGTCGTCGCCGCCACCGCCTCCGACCCGGCTCCGATGCAGTTCCTAGCGCCCTACGCCGCGACCGCCATGGCCGAGTATTTCCGCGACAACGGCAAGCACGCGCTGATCATCTATGATGACCTGTCGAAGCAGGCCGTGTCTTATCGCCAGATGTCGCTGCTGCTGCGTCGCCCGCCGGGCCGCGAAGCCTACCCGGGCGACGTGTTCTACCTCCACTCGCGCCTGCTGGAGCGTTCGGCCAAGCTCAACGAAGAGCACGGCGCCGGTTCGCTGACCGCGCTGCCGATCATCGAGACCCAGGGCGGCGACGTCTCGGCCTTCATCCCGACCAACGTGATCTCGATCACCGACGGCCAGATCTTCCTCGAGACCGAACTGTTCTACCAGGGCATCCGCCCGGCGGTGAACACCGGCCTCTCGGTGTCGCGCGTGGGCTCCTCGGCCCAGACCAACGCGATGAAGTCGGTCGCCGGCCCGGTGAAGCTCGAGCTCGCGCAGTACCGCGAGATGGCCGCCTTCGCGCAGTTCGGCTCCGACCTCGACGCCTCGACCCAGCAGCTGCTGAACCGTGGCGCCCGTCTGACCGAGCTGATGAAGCAGCCGCAATACTCGCCGCTGACCAACGCCGAGATCGTCTGCGTGATCTTCGCCGGCACCCAGGGCTACCTCGACAAGATCGCGGTCAAGGATGTCGGCCGCTTCGAGCAGGGCCTGCTCAAGCACCTGCGTAGCAACGAGCGGGAGCTGCTGGACTGGATCACCAACGAGGACCCGAAGATCAAGGGCGATGCGGAAGCCCGCATCCGCAAGGCGCTCGACGCCTTCGCCAAGGACTTCGCCTGAAACCAGCCACGGAACTAGGGAGGCTGGCCGATGCCTAGTCTGAAGGACCTCAAGAACCGGATCGCGTCGGTCAAATCGACCCGCAAGATCACCAAGGCGATGCAGATGGTCGCGGCGGCGAAGCTCCGTCGCGCCCAGGACGCCGCCGAAGCGGCGCGCCCCTATGCCGAGCGGTTCAACGCCGTGATGGCGGGGCTCGCCTCCTCCGTGGGCGGCTCCGACGGCGCGCCGCGCCTGCTTGCTGGCACCGGCAAGGAGGACGTGCATCTGCTCGTCGTCATGACCGCCGAGCGCGGGCTCTGCGGCGGCTTCAACGGCTCGATCGTGCGCAAGGCGCGGATCCGGGCCAGCGAGCTGCTGGCGCAGGGCAAGACGGTGAAGATCCTCACCGTCGGCAAGAAGGGCCGCGAGATGCTGCGCCGCGACTATGGCCAGCACTTCGTCGGCCATGTCGACCTCACCGACGTCAAGCGCGTGGGCTATGCCAACGCGCAGGACATCGCCCGCGACGTGCTCGGCCGCTTCGACGCGGACGAGTTCGACGTGGCGACGATCTACTATGCGCGGTTCCAGAACGTGATCACCCAGATCCCGACCGAGCAGCAGATCATCCCGGCCCATTTCGAGGGTGGGGAAGAGGCCGACACGGCGCTTTACGATTACGAGCCCGGCGAGGAGGAGATCCTCGCGGATCTGCTGCCGCGCGGCGTGGCGACGCAGATCTTCGCGGCGCTGCTCGAGAACGCGGCCTCCGAACAGGGCGCCCGGATGAGCGCGATGGACAACGCGACCCGCAACGCGGGCGAGATGATCGACAAGCTGACGATCGAGTACAACCGCTCGCGTCAGGCGGTCATCACCAACGAGCTGATCGAAATCATTTCGGGCGCTGAGGCGCTCTAAAGAGAACCGGAGTACAACACATGGCAGCAGCACAAGGCAAAGTGACCCAGGTCATCGGCGCCGTCGTGGACGTGCAGTTCGGGGATCACCTGCCGGAGATCCTCAACGCCCTGACCACCGAAAACAACGGCAAGAAGCTGGTTCTCGAAGTGGCCCAGCACCTCGGCGAGAACACGGTCCGCACCATCGCGATGGACGCCACCGAAGGCCTCGTCCGCGGCGCGGCCGTCACCGACACCGGCAAGCCGATCTCGGTGCCCGTGGGCAACGCGACGCTGGGGCGCATCCTCAACGTCATCGGCGAGCCGATCGACGAGAAGGGCCCGGTCGAGGCGACCGAGACCCGTCCGATCCACGCCGACGCGCCGAGCTTCGCCGAGCAGTCGACCTCCTCGGAGATCCTCGTCACCGGCATCAAGGTGATCGACCTGCTCGCCCCCTACGCCAAGGGCGGCAAGATCGGCCTGTTCGGCGGCGCCGGGGTGGGCAAGACCGTGCTCATCATGGAGCTGATCAACAACATCGCGAAGGTGCACTCGGGCTACTCCGTGTTCGCCGGCGTGGGCGAGCGGACCCGCGAGGGCAACGACCTCTACCACGAGATGATCGAATCCAACGTCATCAAGCCGGACGCTCTGGGTGAATCGCAGGTGGCGCTGGTCTACGGCCAGATGAACGAGCCGCCGGGTGCCCGTGCCCGCGTCGCGCTGACCGGCCTGACGCTGGCCGAGCAGTTCCGCGACCAGTCCGGCACCGACGTGCTGTTCTTCGTCGACAACATCTTCCGCTTCACCCAGGCGGGCTCCGAGGTGTCGGCGCTTCTGGGCCGCATCCCCTCGGCCGTGGGCTACCAGCCGACGCTGGCGACCGACATGGGCGCGCTGCAGGAGCGGATCACCTCGACCAAGAACGGCTCGATCACCTCCGTGCAGGCAATCTACGTGCCCGCCGACGACCTGACCGACCCGGCGCCGGCGACCTCGTTCGCGCACCTCGACGCGACCACGGTTCTCAACCGCGCGATCTCGGAGCTCGGCATCTACCCGGCCGTGGACCCGCTCGACTCGACCTCGCGCCTGATGGACCCCGCCGTCGTCGGCGAGGAGCACTACCAGGTGGCGCGCGACGTGCAGGGCATCCTGCAGCGCTACAAGTCGCTCCAGGACATCATCGCCATCCTCGGCATGGACGAGCTGTCGGAAGAGGACAAGCTGACCGTGGCCCGCGCCCGCAAGATCCAGCGCTTCCTGTCGCAGCCCTTCGACGTGGCGAAGGTGTTCACCGGCTCCGACGGCGTTCAGGTGCCGCTCGAGGAGACCATCGCCTCGTTCAAGGCGGTCGTCGCGGGCGAGTACGACCACCTGCCGGAATCGGCCTTCTACATGGTCGGCGGCATCGACGAGGTGAAGGCCAAGGCCGAGAAAATGGCCGCCGCGGCGGCCTGATAGGAGGGCTTCATGGCCGACACGCTGCAATTCGACCTGGTCAGCCCCGAACGGAAGCTCGCTTCCGTTCAGGCGACCGAGGTGCGCATTCCGGGCACCGATGGTGACCTGACGGCGATGGCGGGCCACACGCCCACCATCACCACCCTGCGTCCCGGCCTGCTGCAGGTCGTGCATCAGGGCGGGACCGACGACTACGTGGTCTCGGGCGGCTTCGCCGAGATCGGCTTCGATGGCGTCTCCGTGCTGGCCGAACGCGCTCTGCCGCGCGGCGAGGTCACGCAGGAGGTCTATGAAGGCATGGTCGAGGAGTTCGCCGCGGCGCATCGCGACGCGCGGGCGAGGTTCGAGAACGAGCCCGGCCCGGTGGACGACACGGCGAAGCTTCTCGCCGACATGGTCGCCGTCGGCACGCATATCGGGCTCGACCCGAAGCAGCCGAACTTCTGATCGGAACCACCGTTCCGCCATAGGGCCCCGCTTCGGCGGGGCCTTTTCACATTCTGCCGGGGCCTGCCATGACGCATTTCATCAAGGGTACGATCGCGATCGACCAAGGGGAGCTGATCCCCTTTTCGGATTTCGAGAATGACGGGCCGATGTGGACAGGGGAGGGACCGCGCGAGATCCGCCGCGCCGTCGCCTTCGGGACGCCTTTCGCCACGCCACCGGTGGTGCAGGTGGGGTTCTCGATGCTGGATATCTCGAACGCGGCCGGGGCCCGCATCGATGTCACGGCAGAGGATATCGACCGGACGGGTTTCGTGCTGCGGGTGGGCACCTGGGCGGACAGCCGGATCGCGCGCGTCCGGGTCGCGTGGATCGCCTTCGGGTCATGCCCCGACGAGGATCTCTGGGAGATCGGTTAGGACGGGAACAGCCGCCATAGCCCCTGCAGGGCCTGTCCCCGCTCCAAGGCGCCGAAGCGGAACGGCTTCGGCCGCGGAAGGCTCAGGCGAGGTGGCGTCCGGGGGCGCTGCGGTGCAGGGCGCGACCGGCAGGCAGGACCAGCCCGAGATAGAGGAGCGCCGAGAACGGGCCGGACATGATCCAGATCGCCAGCCCGGCAAGAAGGGAAACCTGACCAAAGCCCACCGAGAGGATCGCGATGACGAAACCCAAGAGGCTTCCGGCGAGAATAAAGATCGTGCCCATTAAAACGTCTCCTGCGATATGACCCGACCTTTTCAGGCGAATCCGGCGAGAGTGTGTCTGGTTCGGGGCGAAGCCCTGCTGCTGTCGGAAATGCCCCGAGAAGGCATGTGGAAATCTTCACCAATCGGTGAATTGAGATCAAGATAACACTCGGGGAAGAAACTGTCTTCAAACCGTCACGTTGGCTCCATTGCCTGCGACGACTGCCTAAGGCGTTTGCGATCCAACCGATTGATCCGGTTTTCTTTATGGGATGGCCAAAACCCGCCTATCGGTCGGAGCGGAGCGCGGACCGGCGATGCGCACTCCCGATCCAGGGAAAGCGCCTAATCCAAACGGCGTATTGCTGGAGAATCATTTCCGGCACGAACGAAAAAGGGCGGGGTCAGACCCCGCCCTTTCGAAATTCCGAAGATCGCGGCGGTCGTGGCCCGCCGCATCGCCTCAGCGGGTGAACTTCTTGAACTTCACCCGCTTCGGCTCGAGGGCGTCGGCCCCGAGGCGGCGCTTCTTGTCCTCCTCGTAATCCTCGAAGTTGCCCTGGAACCACTCGACATGCGCCTCGCCTTCGAAGGCGAGGATATGGGTGCAGATCCGGTCGAGGAAGAAGCGGTCATGCGAGATGACCACGGCGCAGCCCGCGAAATCCACCAGCGCGTCTTCGAGCGCGCGCAGCGTCTCCACGTCGAGGTCGTTGGTCGGCTCGTCGAGCAGCAGCACGTTGCCGCCATCCTTCAGCAGCCGTGCCATGTGGACTCGGTTGCGCTCGCCACCCGAGAGCAGGCTCACCTTCTTCTGCTGGTCGCCGCCCTTGAAGTTGAAGGCACCGCAATAGGCGCGGGAGTTCATCGAGGCATCGCCCAGCTCGATCACCTCGGCGCCGCCGGAGATCGCCTCCCAGACCGTCTCGTCGGGCCTCAGATCGTCGCGGCTCTGATCCACGTAGGACAGCTTCACCGTGTCGCCGAACTCGATCTTGCCCTCGTCAGGCTGCTCCTGGCCGGTGAGCATCTTGAACAGGGTCGATTTGCCGGCGCCGTTCGGGCCGATCACGCCGACGATGCCGCCCGGCGGCAGCGAGAAGTCGAGATCCTCGATCAGGAGCTTGTCGCCCATCGCCTTCTTCAGCCCCTCGACCTCGATCACCTTGCCGCCGAGACGCGGGCCGTTGGGAATGACGATCTGCGCCTTGCCGACACGCTCGCGCTCGGACTGGCTCGCCAGTTCCTCATAGGCCGCGATCCGGGCCTTGGACTTGGCCTGGCGCGCCTTCTGGCCCTGCCGCATCCATTCCAGCTCGCGCTGCAGCGTGTTCTGCTTGGACTTGTCCTCGCGCGCCTCCTGCTCGAGCCGCTTGGCCTTCTGCTCCAGCCAGGAGGAGTAGTTGCCCTCGTAGGGGATGCCCCGGCCGCGATCGAGTTCGAGGATCCAGCCGGTGATGTCGTCGAGGAAGTAGCGGTCGTGGGTGACGACGAGGATCGTGCCCTTGTACTCGATCAGGTGGTTCTGCAGCCAGGCGATGGTCTCGGCGTCGAGGTGGTTAGTCGGTTCGTCGAGGAGCAGCATGTCGGGCGCTTCGAGCAGCAGCTTGCACAGCGCCACGCGGCGCTTCTCGCCGCCCGAGAGGGTGCTGACATCGGCGTCGTCCGGCGGGCAGCGCAGCGCCTCCATGGCGACGTCGATCTGCGCGTCGAGATCCCACAGGTTCTGCGCGTCGATGTCGTCTTGGAGCTTGGCCATCTCCTCGGCGGTCTCGTCCGAGTAGTTCATGGCGAGTTCGTTGTAACGGTCGAGCACGGCCTTCTTGGCGGCGACGCCCTCCATCACGTTCTCACGAACGTTCTTGGTCTCGTCGAGCTGCGGCTCCTGCGGAAGGTAGCCGACCTTGGCACCCTCGGCGGCCCAGGCTTCGCCCTGAAAATCTTTGTCGATCCCGGCCATGATCTTGAGCAGGGTGGACTTACCCGCGCCGTTGACGCCGACCACGCCGATCTTCACGCCGGGCAGGAAGTTCAGCCGGATGTTCTCGAAGGTCTTCTTGCCGCCGGGATAGGTCTTGGAGACGCCGTCCATGTGATAGACGTACTGGTAGCTGGCCATCGGGGAACTCCTGTCTGCGATCGGCCCCCCTCATACGCCCGCGCGCCCGGCGTAGCAATCGGGCCCGCGCGGAACCGGCGCCCTTCGGTCACGTTGGGCGGCATCGTGCGGCCGGAGGTGGGAAAGATGGCGGAGCAGAGGTCGAAGGCCGGGGACACCGCGGAGGCGGACCCCGTCGATCCGCATATCGACCTCGCCGAGCGACGGCTCAGGGAACTGCGGATCATCCGGCGGCTGATGCTCGGCTCCTTCCTTCTGGCCCTGTTCACCGCGACCTATTTCGCCCGCGACGTGCTTTTGCCGATCGTGCTGGCGATCCTGCTGACGCTGACGCTTCGGCCGGTGGTGCGGGGCATGCAGCGGATCGGCATCGCGCCGGGCTTCAGCGCGGTTCTGGTGATGCTGGCGATCGGGCTCGGGTTCGCCGTCGCGGGCTATTTCCTCTCGGGCCCGATCGGCGACATGGCGGCGCGGGCGCCGCAGATCGGTTCGGAGGTGCAGCGCAAGCTCGCCGGGCTGATGGACCGGCTCGCCTCGATCCAAGAGGTCGGCGAGCAGGTCACCGAGATGACCGACGCCGCCGGCGCCACGGGCGAGGGCGAGAAGGTCGAGGTGGTGGTCGACCAGTCCGGGCCGATCCCGGCCGCCGTGGGCTCCGTCGCCTCGATCACCTCCTCGCTGGTGGCGGCGATGATCCTCACGCTGTTCCTTCTGGCCTCGGGCGACTTCTACCATCGTCGCATCGTCGAGGCCTCGCCCAAGCTGCACGACAAGAAGCGCGCGCTGACCATCGTGCGCGACGTGGAAAAGCAGATCTCGCGCTATCTCGGCGCGATCACCATGATCAACGCGGGGCTGGGCCTCGCCATCGGCATCGCGCTCTGGATCATCGGCCTGCCGATGCCGCATGTCTGGGGCACGCTGGCCTTCCTCCTGAACTTCATGCCCTTCATCGGCGCGATCATCGGTACCGCCGCGGTGGGGGCCTTCGCGCTGGTGTCGTTCGACAGCGTCCCCTACGCGCTGCTGGCGCCGCTGTCCTACTTCGCGCTGACCACCATCGAGGGCAACTTCGTCACGCCGATGCTGGTGGGCCGCAGGTTGGAGCTCAACATCGTTTCGGTCTTCGTCACCGTGGCCTTCTGGATCTGGCTATGGGGCGTGCCCGGGGCGGTTCTGGCGGTGCCGTTCCTCGTGGTGGTCAAGGCGGTCTGCGACCACGTGCCCTCGCTCAAGGCCTTCGGCTCCTTCCTGTCGGGCGACCCGGCGGTCAAGGCCGAGGACCGCGAGGCCGACCGGCAGGACAAGGAGGAGAAGCGCGCGGCGCGCCCGGCCTGAGCCCGGTTTGACAGCGCTCGGACCCCCGGCCTAGGGTCCGCCGCGACGCCCGGACCCGGACAGGGCCCCGGCCAAGAGGAGATCCACGAGATGAGCTATACCCCGAGCCCCGACCGCTACGAGCGGATGGTCTATCGCCGCTGCGGCCGGTCCGGCCTGAAGCTGCCCGCCGTCAGCCTCGGGCTGTGGCACAATTTCGGCGACGACACTCCGCACCAGACCAAGCGCGAGATCTGCCGCACGGCCTTCGACAACGGCATCACGCATTTCGACCTCGCCAACAATTACGGCCCCGAGCCGGGCGCCGCCGAGAGCGCCTTCGGAGAGATCCTGAAGACCGATTTCGCCGGTTATCGCGACGAGATGATCATTTCGTCGAAAGCCGGTTACCACATGTGGGACGGCCCCTATGGCGAGTGGGGCAGCCGCAAGTACCTGATCGCGTCCTGCGACCAGTCGCTCAAGCGGATGGGGCTCGATTACGTCGACATCTTCTATTCGCACCGCTTCGATCCGGAGACGCCGCTCGAAGAGACCATGGGCGCGCTCGATCACATCGTGCGGTCGGGCCGCGCGCTCTATATCGGGATCTCGAGCTACAACTCCGAGCGCACCCGCGAAGCGGCGGCGATCCTGAAGGATCTCGGCACGCCCTGCGTGATCCACCAGCCGAGCTACAACATGCTCAATCGCTGGGTCGAGCATGACGGGCTCAAGGACACGCTCAAGGAACTCGGCATCGGCTCGATCGCCTTCACGCCGCTGGCGCAGGGCATGCTGACCAAGAAGTATCTCGGCGGCATCCCCGAGGACAGCCGCGCCGCGCAGGACAAGTCGCTGTTCCCGTCGATGCTCACCGAGAAGGCGATCGGCAACATCCGCAAGCTCAACGAGATCGCCGAGGCGCGTGGCCAGACGCTGGCGCAGATGGCGATCGCATGGGTGCTGCGCGAGGGCGGTATCACCACGGCGTTGATCGGCGCCTCTAAGCCGAGCCAGGTGATCGACTGCGCCGGCGCAGTCGGCAATCTCGACTTCACCGCCGACGAGCTGGCGAAGATCGACGAATATGCCGACGAGGAGCAGATCAACCTCTGGGCCCGCTCCGCCGAGATCGAAGGCTGAGGCGAGACCGGCGGGGCGCGTTGCCACGAACGCGCCCCGCTTTGGCCCACGAATCCCCTCTCCGGCCGGGCAGGGTGGCTTTCGGAGCCGCGCATCGGGCGCGGACCGAGCCGGAGACGAGCCGATGCAGGACCTGCCGCTGATACTTGCCGCGCCGCTGATGGCCGCGATGATCTGGACCGACCTGCGACACATGCGGATCCCCAACATGCTGGTAGGTGCAGTGGCGCTGCTCGGGATCTGCTGCGCGATCCTCGGGCTGATGCCGGATCTCGGGATGCGGCTGATCGCCGGGGGCGCGGTCTTCGTCGCGGGGCTCGGGCTCTTTGCCATCGGCACCATGGGCGGCGGCGACGTAAAGATGCTGGCGGTGCTGGTCCCCCTGATCCCGCCCGAGGCGTTGCCCAGCTTCGCGGTGCTTCTCTCCGCCACGATGCTGGCCGGAGTGCTGCTGCTGACCGGGGCGCGCCGCGTCGCGGGCGGGCCGGAATCCGCATGGGTCAGCCTGCGCGCCACGGGCCGCTATCCGCTCGGCCTCTCGATCGCCACGGCGGCGATGATCCTGCCGCTGGCGATCTGACCGGGGCACGCAGTCCCGCCTGAGCGGGTCGCGGCTTCGCTTGGCATCCCGGGCGGCACCTTTTCTCCGGCGGCGATCTGCGTCAGGAAGGGCGCGACCAAGCCTTCCGGAGACGACATGCCCGATCCCAACCCGCAGGCGCTCGATTTCCTGCTGACGCGCCGCTCCCGCCCCGCCAAGACGCTGACCGCGCCCGTGCCCTCGCGCGAGGAGCTGCTGCCGTTGCTCACCGCCGCGCTGCGGGTTCCGGATCACGGCAAGCTCGAACCATGGCGGCTCGTCGTGCTGGAAAAGCCGGCGCTGGCAGGGCTGGCGGCGCGCGTGCCCGCCCGCGCCGAGGCGCTGGGCATCGATGAGGGCAAGCGCGACAAGGCGGTGGCGCAGTTTCGCGACGCCGATCTCGCGGTCGCGGTGATCTCCGCCCCGAAGGAAAGCCACAAGGTGCCCCGGATCGAACAGGTCCAATCGGCCGCCTGCGTCTGCCTGTCGCTCCTGAACGCGGCGCTGGCGGCGGGCTGGGGGGCGAACTGGCTCACCGGCTGGCCCAGCCATGACCCGGAATTCTGCCGCGAGGGGCTGGGGCTGGAAGAGGGCGAGAGCGTCGCGGGTCTGATCCATATCGGCACCGAGACCGTGGCGGTGCCGGAGCGGCCGCGCCCCGACGTGATGGCGCTGACGGAGTGGCGCTCGGCATGATCCTGACGGATTTCATGCGCGCCTTGGCGCAGATGTTCGACCCGCGCTTCCGCCGGGTGCTCTGGCTCGGCATCGGCCTGTCGGCGGGGCTTCTAGTCGCGCTCTATGCCGGGCTTCTGGCGCTGGTCGGGCTGTTCGCGCCCGACAGCGTGACGCTGCCTCTGATCGGCGAGGTGGCGTGGATCGACGACGCGCTGGGCTGGGGCTCGCTGTTGCTGATGCTCGGCCTTTCGGTGTTCCTGATGCTACCCGTGGCCTCGATGATGAGCGGCTTCTTCCTCGAAGAAGTGGCCGGTGCGGTCGAGGCCCGGCACTATCCCGGCCTGCCGCCCGCCCGCACGATCCCGCTGGCGGACCAGATCCGCGACACCTTTGCCTTCCTCGCGGTGCTGGTGCTCGTGAACGTCGCGGCGTTCGCGGTGAGCCTCGCCTTTCCGCCCGCCGCGCCATTCCTGTTCTACGGGGTCAATGGCTGGCTGCTGGGGCGCGAGTATTTCCAGGTCGCGGCGATGCGGCGCGAGGGCCGGGCGGGGGCGCATGCCATGCGCCGACGCCATCCGCTGCGGATCTGGGGCGCGGGCTGTCTGATGGCGGTGCCGCTGACGGTGCCGGTGGTGAACCTGCTGGTGCCGGTGCTGGGCGCGGCCACCTTCACGCATCTCTATCACCGGCTGGCGCGGCGGCGGCCCGCTACTCGCTGACCAGCGGGCCGTTGGCCGGGGCCATGCGGCCGAACACGTCGATGTCGCGCACCGTGACGCCGCCCCACAGGATGAAGGCCGAGAGCGCGGCCCAGATCGGCACCGCCCAGAGCGTGGTGATCTTTGCCTTGCGGCCCAGCCGGAAATTGGCCGGGGCCGAGGCATGGGTGCCGGGCACCGTCTCGCCCGCATCGCCCTGGGTGACGAGCCGCAGCGGCAGCACGATGAAGAACACCATGAACCATGTCACGGCGAAGAGCACGAAGGCGGCGGTGATGGTCATGGCATCTCCACGGGGGCAGCCCCCCTGTTGTATTTCATCTCGGGTCATGCGGGCCGTGGGCCCCGCCTCTCGGTCAGACCTGTTCGATCTCGATCAGGCAGCCGTCGAAATCCTTGGGGTGCAGGAACAGCACCGGCTTGCCATGGGCACCGGTCTTGGGATTGCCGTCGCCCAGCACTCGCGCGCCTTCGGCCACGAGCCGGTCGCGGGCCGCGTAAATGTCCTCCACCTCGTAGCAGACATGGTGCATGCCGCCCGAGGGGCTCTTTTCGAGAAACCCCGTGATGGGCGAGGCCTCGCCCAGCGGCTCCATCAGCTCGATCTTGCTGTTGGGCAGTTCCACGAAGACTACGCGGACGCCATGCTCCGGCAGCGCCTGCGGGGCGCTGACCTGCGCACCAAGCGACCGGGCATAGCGGTCGCGCGCGGCGGCGAGGTCGGGCACGGCGATGGCGACATGGTTGAGGCGACCGATCATCGGAAAGCTCCTGCTGACATGGGGGCGATATGGCGGCTCGGACCCGGTGGCGCAACCGCGCGGATCGTCGCGGCTTAAGACGGGATTCACCCTGTCCGGCGAGACTGCCCGAAGCAAGGGCCCTTCGGGCCCGACCCCAAAGGGAGCCCAGCATGCCGGTCAACATCCCCTTTCCCGGCGCGCGCGCGCCCACCGCGGACAGGCCGCTGCTCGGGCTGACCGTGCTGCTGGTCGAGGACAGCCGCTTCGCCTGCGAGGCGATGCGCCTTTTGTGCCTGCGCTCCGGTGCCCGGATCCGCCGCGCCGACAGCCTGCACAATGCCCGCCGCCACCTGCGGGGCTACCGCCCCGACGCGGTGATCGTCGATCTCGGCCTGCCGGACGGCTCGGGGGTCGAATTGATCCTCGAACTGGCGCAGGCCACCCCGCGGATCGACATGCTGCTGGCCACCTCCGGCGATCCGGATGGCGAAGCGCCGGCGCGCGCGGCCGGGGCGGACGGCTTTCTCGCCAAACCGATCGGCCGACTGGGGGAGTTCCAGCAGGCGCTGCTCGCGCATGTGCCGCCCGATCGCCGCCCCGGGGGGCTTGGGTGCCTTCCGGTCGGCGAGGAGATCCGTCCCGATCCGGTGGCGTTCCGCGACGATCTGGCGCTGGCGGCCCAGCTGATGCGGCACGGTCGCGCGGACGAGCGGGTCATGGCCTATCTGGCGCAGTTCCTCGCCGGGGTGGCGAAGGCCGCCGGCGATGCGAAGCTCTGCGCGGCGGCCGAGGCGCTGTCCGTCGCGCGGCATGGGGGCGCGGCGGGCCCCGCCTTCGACCGGCTGGCGGCGCTGGTCGAGGATCGGCTCGCGGCGCCGGCGGCGCTTTGAGCCGTGCCGCCGCTCAGGCGAACAGTCCGGGATCGGCGCCGAGTTCGAGCCCCGGGAACACCGATCCCTCGATCACCGATCGGTCGAGGCCGAACAGGCCGCGCATCACCCAGCCCGCATGGGCGCGCAGATCGCGCGTGGGCATCAGGTCGCGCCGGTCGTAGAGCGCGGCCTCGGACAGGCCGGGCCAGTCGCCCAGCACCCGCCCGCCGCGCAGCGCGCCGCCGGCATAGAGCATCGCGCCGCCGGTGCCGTGATCGGTGCCCTTCGTGCCGTTCTCGCGCGCGGTGCGGCCGAACTCGGTCACGCAGAGCACCGCGGTCTTTTCCCATGCGGGGCCCAGCCCCGCCTCCAGCGTCAACAGCGTGTCGGCGAGCCGCCCCAGCGCCCGGCTTAGCCCGACCGACTGCCGTTCATGGGTGTCCCACCCGGTGAGCGAGAAGCTGGCGATCCGGCTGTCGCCCCGAAGCCGCGAGGCCGCGAACTCGGCCAGCCGCACATGGTCGCCGCGCAGCGCCTCGTCGCCGTTGTCACCCATCTCAGCGGCCTGACCGGTCTCTTCGGCGGCGAGGCTGTCTACGATGTCCATCGCCTCGGCCACGGCGTCGCGGAACAGCGGATCGTCATGGGTCACAAGTTCCAGCAGCCGGCGCCCCTGCGGGGTCAGCTCCAGCCGCGCCTCGGGCGACCAGCGGGTCGTCGCGGCGCGGCCCGACAGGATCAGCATCTCCTCGCGGCCGATCGCATAGGCGGTTTCGGCGGAAAGGCCCGGAATGGTCTGCAGCATCCGGTTGAGCCAGCCATCGGCCCCCGCCTGTCCCGGCGTCCCGGCTTCGAGCAGGTCCTGCCCGTCGAAATGGCTGCGCTTGTCGCGATAGGGTGTCGAGACGGCATGGACGGCGCCGAACTCGCCGCGTTTCCACATCGGGGCCAGCCGGTCGAGCGCCGGATGCAGTGCGTAGAACCCCGCATCGATGGCGCCGGGATCGGCTTGGACCGCCAGCGTCGGGCGCAGCGCCGCGAGGGCGGGATCGCCCACGGGGCGCACCACGTCGAGCCCGTCCATCGCCCCGCGCAGCACGATCACGACGAGCCGGTTCTCCCACGGCGCGCTGGCGAAGGCCATCGGCGTCAGCAGCGGGCTCGCCGCGGCGGAGCATCCCAGCGCGAGGCCGCCGCCCAGCACGGAGCGTCTGTCGATCCCGGTCATGCCGTCATCTCCTCTGGAAGGCGGGGCTGGACAGCACCACCCCGATCGCCTCGGCGCGGCTTTCGGCGGCCCGGGCCGCGAAGACCAGCGCCTCCGGCGCGTCGGTACCCACGGCGACCCGCACGAAGGCGCGCGGGTCGGGCAGGTCGTCGAGCAGCACCGATGGCGTGTTCATCGCCCAGTCGATCCGCGCGGCCATGCCATGCGGGGTGATCCAGGCCTCGGCGGCCTCGGGCCAGCCATCGGGGCCGGGTGGCCGTTCCCAAGGCTGCCCCATCCGCATCAAGGGCTGGTACAGCTGCCGCCTGAGATCGGGCGTGCCAAGCCCCGCGATGGCCTGCGGGGCCACGCCGAGCGCCCGCAGCGCGCTCTGCACGAAACCGTAAGGCTGCTTGATCTTGCGCGGCTCCGGCGACCAGGCGGCGGGGTGTTCCAGAAGCGTCGCGGTGACCGCGAGAAGGTCGCCACGACTGTCGCGCCAGACCGTTTCGAGCGTGGCCACAAGCGCCTCGTCGGGATCATCAGCCACGAAATGCACCGCGATCTTGCGCGCCATGTGACGGGCGGTGGCGGGGTGACGCGCCAGCATCCTGAGCGCCTCGCGGATCGTGTCGAAGCTGGCGCGGTCGGAAAAGGTCATGCCAAGCACGGTCTCGGCGCCCGGCTCGGCCCGGTCCGGACGGTATTCCAGGCCGCGCGCGGGGCTCCAGCTCAGCCCGGTGAGCAGCTCGGCCAGCTCGCGCACGTCGGTCTGGTCATAGGGACCGTCCACACCCACCGTGTGCAGTTCCAGAAGCTCGCGCGCGAGATTCTCGTTCAGCCCGCCGCCGCGGCGCCCGGCGCGGCTGTTCGGCCCGGTCGATCGCGCCTGATCCAGGTAGGCGAGCATCGCCGGATGGGTGACGACGGCGATCAACAGCTCCTCGAAGGGGGCGGCGACGCGCGGCCGGATCGCCTCCTCGACATAGGGGGTGATCAGGTGACGCCAGGCCTGCACTGGTGCCCGTGTGGTGAAGTGATCGGCCCAAAACCGCACCAGACGCTCGTGCAGCCCGCCTTCCGGCGCCGCGACGCCGCGGGCAAGACTGGTCGCGAAATTGCGCCAGCCAAGCGCGCGCGCCGCGGCGCTCAGCTTGTTCTGCGCATCACGCGCGGCCTTCTCCTGCGCGCTACCGCGGGCCGCGCGCTTGGCACGGCCGGCCTCGTACCATTCGACCAGGGTCGGTCGCGCCTCGCCGAAGGGGGGGATCGGAAACTCTCGGGCGATCTCGTCACGCCCGCTCAGCGGTCGCAGCATCGCCGCGACGCTTTCGGGGGGCGGCTGCACCGGCGACAGGCCGGTGCCGAAGCGGATGGCGGCACGAAGCGGGTCGAAGGGCACGGGCGAATCCTTCTCGGTATCTGCCGATCATATAGGCAGGCGCCGCTCCGGGCGTGAGCCCCGCCGCGCACGCGCGGCGGGAATCCGCCTCAGTAGTCGCGCTCGAAGAAGATCCCGAGCGAGGTCTCTCCATCGCTGCTGACGCGGCCCTGCGCCGTGATGTCGTCGGTCACGTCGAGGTTGAGGTTGATCGAGGTCTGGTCGGTGCCGACGGTGACGTCGGTATAGACGTTCTCAGAGAGGTACTTGCCGGCGCGTACGGCGGCGTTGCCCTCGTCGTCGGTTGTGATGTCGAGATCGTCGAGGCCGGTATCGGCCCGGAAATCATCGATCAGCCCGCCGCCGCCGGTGCCCGCCAGCGTACCCACCGCCGCCGCGAGCTGCACCGCCTGCAGCGGCGAGAGCGAGGTGATGTCGCGCCCGAAGATGAGCTGGGCCAGCACCTCGTCCTGCGGCAGGTCCGGCGTCGATTCGAACCGCACCTCGGGCTCGCTCGCCGGGCCTTCGATGATGATCCGCACCTGCGTGCCGGTCGCGGCCTGGGTGGTGGCCACCAGCCGGATGAAGGGGCTGAAATCGCCTTGCAGATAGGCACCGCCCTCGTCGAGCTCGAAGCGCTGCTGCAGGATGTCGAGCCGGCCGCGGATCAGTTCGAACTCGCCCACGGGGATCACCTGGTTGGTGGTGCCGCTGATCTCCAGCTCGCCACCCAGCTCGGCGTCGAGGCCACGGCCGCGGATGAAGATGCGCGACGGCGCGCTGATGGTCACGTCGAGCCCGTAGCCCGGGCCGGAGGGTCCATCGGCCTCGGCCGCGCTTTCGCCGATGTCGACCCCGGCGATGCTCAGCCCGGCCCGCGCCAGCGTGCGCTGCACCTCCTGCGGCGCGTTGACGTGACGCACCTCCGGCAGGTCGCCCAGAGCGCCGATGCCGGAAGACGGCACCTGGATCTCGGTCTGGCCCAAGGCGACCAGCCCGGAGATCAGCGCCCCGCCGGCCAAGGGGCCGGTGACGCTCAACCGCCCGTCGGCAGTGGTCTGGTAGAGCTCGGGGTCGCGCAGCTCCAGATCGTCGAGCGTGATGACCAGATCGGCGTCGAAGCCGCCGGTCAGCGCCACGGGACCGGAGACGCCGATTCGGCCGCCCTTTTCCAGCGCCGCGGCGAGCGACAGCTCCGCCCGATCGCCCGAGAGGCGGATGGTGGTGTCGATGTCCTGCACCGTGAGGCCGACGGTCGGCACCGCGAGCTCGGCACCGGCGGTGGAGATGGTGCCGGTCACCGATGAAAGGGCAGGGGGCCCCTCGACCGAGAGATCGAAGCGGGCGGTGCCGTCGAGACGGCGCGGCTCGATCAGATCGTTGACGAGGCCGAGCTGCGCCTCGCCGGTCACGTCGAGATCGAGTGTGCCGTTGGAGAGGTAGCGCCCCGAGACATCCGCCGAGGTGCCGCCCGGCCCGGTGGCCGAGACGTCCAGATCGAGATCGCCTGCCGCGTTGCGCGCGGCGGTGCCCGAGGCCGTGACGGGCCCCGAGAAATCGGGGGTGAACAGGCCGATATCGTTCAGCCGCGCCTCGAAGCTGGCGCTCTGATTGCTGCCCGATCCGGTGGCATCGGCCTGCACCGAAAAGGCCGGGAAGCGGATGTCGAGATCCTGCACCGCGATCTCGCCCGGGGCGTCGCGGCTCAGCCGGGCATCGATCGAACCGGTGCCGTCGAGCAGGCGAGAGGCCGCCTCGACGCCGATGTCGAGATTGGCGGCCTGACCGTCGATGGTGACGTCGAAGGCGGAGAGATCCGGCATCACGCTGCCCGCGGCGTCGAGATCGACGCTGCCGCCCAGGGGGCGTCCCGCGAGCTGTGAGAAGGGCGCGAGTGACGCGATCTCGGTCGCGGCGCTGAAGGTGATCCGGCGGCCCTGCGCCTCCGGGGCGACGCGGCCCGTGGCGGCAATGTCGGTGCCTTGGGCGCGGCCGGTCACGTCGAAATCGATGCCGCCCGCGGCGTCGCCCGAAGCATTGGCCGAGAGGGTGGCGGGACCCGACAGCCCCGGCGCGAAGGGCGCGATCTCGGTCAGCTCGATATCGACATCGCCGGTGGGCAGCCCATCGGTCACGGTGGCCTCGCCCATGGCGCGGATCTGCGGGTTCACAAGCGTGAAGCGGGGCAGGGCGAAGTCCTGCGGGCCGGAGCGGATCACCTGCGCGTCGAGCACCGTCTCGCCCGCGAGCAGCGGGTCGAGCTGGCCGATGCCGGTGGTCACGTTCGAGGTCGTGCCGTCGAGCGTCACGTCGAAGCGTGACAGGTCGGCGCTCGCGGTGCCGTTGGCCCTCAAATCGACCGCGCCCGAGAGGGGGCGGCCCGCCAGCGTGCCGATGGGCGCGAGGTCGTCGATGTCGATGTCGATGTCGAAATCGCCCGCGCCGTCCTCGATCGTGGCAGAGCCCGTGACGTTGAGGCCCTCGGAGGCGACGCGCAGGTTCTCGACCAGCAGGTCCTCGGGGCCGGTACGCACCGCGTGGCCCGAGAGCGTCAGCTCGCCGCCGAACAGCTCGTCCGCCTCTGCCGTGCCGGTCGAGAGATTGGTGGCGCGACCATCGAGGGTCACGTCGAAGGTCGAGGCGTCGAGCGCGGCGGAGCCCTGCGCGCTGAGCTGCGCCTCGCCCGCGAGCGGGCGGTCCACGGCCTCGCCCACGGCAGAGAGGTCGCGCGCGTCGAGGTCGAGGTCGAACTCGGCCAGTCCCTCGACCACCTCGGCGCGGCCCGTCGCGGCAACGGCGGGGCCGTCGAGCTTCAGATCCTCGACCGAGAAGCTGTCCGGCCCGGTGCGGGTGGCCTGGCCCGAAAGCGCGACCCGGCCCCGCAGCAGCAGGTCGGCCTGGGCGATGCCGGTGACGAGATCGGTGGTCACGGCGTCGAGCGTGAGGTCGGCGGCGGAGCCGTCGGTCTCGGCCGTGCCGGCCGCATAGAGCCGCGCGGCGCCGGAGATCGGCCGGTCGAGCGCTTCGCCAAGCGGCGAAAGGTCAGAGGCCTCGGCCTCGATGTCGAATGTCGCGGTGGTCCCGTCGAGGGCCGCGTCGCCACTGGCGCGAACCCAGGGGGCCGAAAGCACGAGATCCTCGACCGTGAAGGCCATCTCGCCGCTGCGGACCGCATGGCCGGCGATCTCGACCCGGCCTCGCAGCAGCGGGTCGGCCTGCGCGATGCCGGTGACGAGATCGGTGGCGCTGGCGTCGAGCGTGATGTCGGCCTCGGAGAGATCGGTCTGCATCGAGCCCGCCGCCGAGATGTCGATCGCGCCCGAGAGCGGCATCGCGACCGCCTCGCCCACCGGGCCGAGATCGGATGCGGCCGCGTCGATGTCGAAGGTCGCGGTGCCGCCGTCCAGCTCGGCGCGCCCCGTGGCCCGGAGGCTCTGCGAGGTCATGTCGAGATTCTCGACGCGGAAGCTCTCGGGGCCCGAGCGCAGGGCGCGACCCGACAGAGTCGCCTGTCCCCACAGCAGCGGGTCGGCCTGGGCGACGCCGGTGACGAGATCGGTGGTCTCGGCGTCGATCACGAGGTCGAAGGTCGAGGCGTCGGGCGCGAGCGTGCCCTCGGCCGAGAAGACCGCCGCACCGGAGAGATCGCGGCCCGCGATCGAGGAGAAGGGCGCGATGTCACGCAGATCGGCGGTCATGTCGAGCGTGACCTGCCCGCCTTCCTCCTCTGGGGCTTGGGTGGCGTCGATCACGGCACGGCCATTGGGCAGCTCTGCCACCACGTCGGCGCGGGTCACGCCGGCCGCATCGCGCGAGGCGGTGCCGGTGAGGGTCGCGGGGCCCTCGACCCCGTCGAGCGCGAGGCCCGCATCCTCGACCGAGATGTCGAAGCGGGCCTCGGAGGCCCCGGAGGTGATGTCGGCCTCGGCGGTGGCGGTCAGCCCGGGCGTGGTGATCGCCAGATTCTCGACCCGGGTGCCGGTCTCGTCCCGCGCGGCCCGGAGCGCGATCTCGCCCGCGCCGCCGATATAGGGGTCGAGCGGTTCGATCCCGAGCGCCAGATCCTGCGTGGTCCCCGACAGGGTCACGTCGAAGATCCCGTCGAGCGGGCGGATCGTGCTGTCGATGTCGAGATCGGCGGCCCCTGCGAGATCGAGGCCGGTGAGGCCCGAGAACCGCTCCAGCCGATCGGCGGCAAGCTCCACGGTCGAGCTGGTTTCGAAGCCGTTTTCGGAACCGGCGACGGTGCCGGTGGCGTCGAGCGCGATGCCCGGCCCGTCCAGCGTGACGCGGTCGATGGTGACCGGGCCTTCGCCGTCGCGTTCGAGCACGATTTCGCCCGCGATCTGCTCACCCAGCGCCTCCGCGAGGTCCTCGTCGTCGAATTGCAGCCCGCGCGCGGTGTAGTCGATATCGGCGGTGAACAGGCTCGGCGCGACGTCGCTTTCGCGCACGATCACGCCGCCGCCCTGCACGGTGAATTGCGGGATCGTCAGCCCGGGACGCGCGAAATCGCGGGCGGTCAGGTCGATCACCCATTGATCGCCGATGCTGGCGTCGAATTGCAGCGCCAGATCGGCGCCGCCGATCCGGGTTTCGCCACCGGCCACGGGCAGGACGACCGGGCCGCCATCCTCGCCGCCGATGCTGCCGTTGAGATCGAAGCTCTCGGGCCAGCCATCGGCGCCGATCCGGGCCGAGCCGTCGAGCGTGAGCGCCTGCGCCTCGATCGAAAGCCGCGACAGCGCCAGCGCGCCGTCGGCGCCGCGCGATCCGGTGACGGCGAGCCCGACATCGGGGCCGAAGAACTCGGCATAGTCGGGCGCGATCAGCGGCGTCACGTCGCCATCCACGTCGAGCGAAAAGGCCAGCGGCGCGGTGCCACCCTCGGGCGCTTCGCCCCGGTCGAGCGCGAAATCGCCGCTGATCCGTGGCTGCCCGTCGGTGGCCAGCGAGATCGCCGCGTCGAAATCGTCGATCGGCCCCGCGCCCTCGACCCTGAGCGCCACAGAGGGGCGGCCGGGCAGGTCGAGCGCCCGCGCGGCGATGCCGTTCTCGGCCTCTTCCAGCGCCAGCGTCAGGTCTAGGAGGCGGCTGTCGTTGGAATAGCTGCCCGAGAGTTCGAAGCGGCCGGTCTTCTCGCCCAGCCGCTCGGCGGTGAGCTGCGCCTCGCCTTCGCCGCCCGCGAGCTGCGCCGAGCCCTGCACGGTGAGCGCGACTTCCTCGTCGAGAAACGCCTCGCCCAGCACCAGCCGGTCGATCGAGAGCTCGTCGAGCCGGATCGAGACCGGCAGTTCGGGCAGGGAGAAGGGCGTGGCCTCGGCCGCGGGCGCTTCTTCGGCACCGGCCACCGGCGGCCGGGTCAGTTCGATCAACTCGGCCGAAAGCTCCTCGACCTCGAGCCTGCCGCGCAGCAGCGCCGAGCGATTCCAGTCGAGCACGAGGTTCTCGGCCCTGAGCCAGACGCCTTCCTCGTCGGCGATGGTCATCACCTCGATCGAGGCGGCGGAGCTCAGCGCGCCCTGAAAGCCGGTGATGATCACTTCGCGACCGGCGCCCGAGAGGTTGTCCTCGATCAGCCCGGTGAGAAAGCCGCGATCGCGCTCGGCCTGCTCCTCCTGCGCGGGGAGCATGGTCGGCGCGACGGTGGCGATGGTGATGGCGGCGGCGCGGGAGAGCTGTTTCAAAACGACTGTCCTATTCCGATATAGACATGGACGCTCTCATAGGCGTCGTCGCCGGTGACCGGCGTCGCGAGGTCGAGCCGTACCGGCCCGATCGGCGTGGCATAGCGAATCCCCGCCCCGGCACCGGCCTGGAAGTCGCCCTCGCCATCCGGCAGGGCATCGGCCTCGACATAGCCGATGTCGTAGAATCCCACAGCGCCGATCTTCTCGGTCACGTCGAACCGCGCCTCGAGCTGGGCGCCGGCAAAGCTCTTGCCCCCCGAGCTGACCTCGACCGGGCCGTCGCCGAAATCACGCGTGTAGGTGACGCCGAGCGACTGGTAGTCATGGCCGCGCACGGTGCCGCCGCCGCCGGAGTAGAACAGGAAATCGGCGGGGCTGTCCTCGAGGCTCGAGAGCAGCACCGAGCCGAGCTGGCCGCGCGCGGCCAGCGTCAGCCGCTCGGTCTCGCCGAAGCTGCGATAGGCGCGCGTGTCGACATAGAGCCGGAGCCCGTCATCGCTGCCGGTCACGCCGAGAAAGGGGGTGACCTCGACATCGACGAAATAGCCGTTCTGGGCATCGAGCGCGGCGTCGCGCCGATCGAGCGTCGCGTCGAGCGGCAGGGTCAGCAGCGTATAGTCGCGAACCCGCGCATCGGTTTCCTCGCGCGCGGTCAGGATGCCGATGGCGCCGGAGTAGCTCAGCGTCTCGTTGACGTAGCGCGACAGGCCGATCTCGGCGCTGAACTGGTCGAGCAGGTAGTCGATCTCGTCCTCGCGCTTGAGCTCGGCCTCGGCAAAGAGATCGACATCGGCGCGGAACGTGGCAGGGCGGTTGAAACTGGCGCCAAGCCGGTAATCGGCGCCGCCCGAACCGGTGACGCCGGGCACCTCGCCCTCGATGCCCGAGATCTCGCCCTCGATGCGCAGCCGCTCGGCCCCGCCCAGAAGGTTGCGATGCAGCCAGAAGGCAGAAAGGCCCAAGCCCTCGACGGTGGAGATCTCGGCGCCGAAGCCGATCCGTCGCGGCAGCGCTTCGGTCACGGTCAGCTCGAAGGGCAGGGTATTGTCCGGGCCGATCTCCTCGCTCTCGATGAAGGCCACCGAATCGAAGGCGCCGGTGCGGCGCAGCCGGGTCGCGGCGAAATCGAGATCCTCGGGATCGTAGGTGCGGCCCGTCGGCAGGTCGGCGATGGCGCGGATCCGCTCCTCGCGAACATCCTCGTTGCCGGTCACGGTGAGCGCACCGAAACGCAGCCGCGGTCCCGGGGCAAGGCGCACGGCGGCGTCGAGCCGCTCGGTCGCGTGGTCGGCGACGATCTCCTGATCCGCGACCTCGGCCTTGGCGAAGCCCACCGCCTCCCATGCCTCGACCCCGGCGCGCGCGGCGGCCCGCACCGATTCGGCGCGCGCGGTCTCGCCGGTGGCAAAGCTTTCGGGCAGTTGGGTGTCGGGGGCCAGCGGCGCGATCTCGGTACGACCGAAGGTGAAGCGCGGCCCCTGGCTCACCCGGATCGCGATGTCGTCGATCCGCGCCGGCGCGTCGAGCGGCGCGAGGGCCGCCGCTTCCTCGCCATTGACGAGAATCGAGATCGTGCCGCCGAAATAACCTTGGGAATAAAGCCCGGTCAGCAGCCGCCGGTAATCGGCCCGGGCGGCGGCGACGTAATCCTGCGGGGTCGGGTTCTCGTCATCCTTGAGCGCCACCAGCAGCGAGGAATTCTCCAGCACGCTTTCGAGTTCGTCATCGGCGACGTCGATCTCGAAACGGACATCCTGGCCCAGCGCGGCGGATGTCGACAGGGCGAGAACCGACAGGCCGGTCAACACGGCGATATGGCGCAACTTCGATGTCCTCCCGGCGAACCGCTCTTTATTCGTGGCGCGGTCTGGGCCGGGCCTTGGCCCTATTGCTATCCTATCGAGACCGGGAGGCAACAGCCCGTTCCGGGCCCATGATCAATTGTGATCGAAGGGATCCGGCTCGTATCCCACGGCGGCGAGGTAGAGCCCGTGCGGCGGACAGACCGGGCCGCAGGCGGCGCGGTCGCGCGCCTCGAGCGCTGCCGTCACGTCATCCGGGCTCCACGCGCCGGCGCCGACCCGCTCCAGCGTGCCGACGAAGCTGCGTACCTGGTTGTGCAGGAAGGAGCGGGCTTTCACGTGAAACCGGATCTCGGGGCCCGAGGGGCCCTCGATCGCCTCGATATCGAGCCGGTCCAGCGTGCGTAGCGCCGAGTTGGCCTGGCAGATCGAAGAGCGGAAGGTGGTGAAATCGTGCCGCCCGACGAGCCGGTCCGCGCCCGCCTGCATGGCTTCCGCGTCCAGCGGGTGCGGCACCTGCCAGGCGAGACCCTTGTCATGTGTCAGCGGCGCGCGGCGCGTCACGAGACGAAACAGGTATTGCCGCCACGTGGCCGAGAACCGCGCATGGAAATCCTCCGGCACCACGGCACAGGCGGTGATCGCCACCGGATCGGGCTTGAGATGATAGTTCAGCGCCTCCGAGAGGCGGAACGGGTCCCAGTCCTTCTCGAGATCGCAATGCGCAACCTGGCCCAGCCCATGCACCCCGGCATCGGTGCGCCCGGCGGCGGCGATGGTGTGCGGGCGCCGCTCCAGCTTTCCGAGCGCGGCCTCGATCGCACCCTGCACCGAGGGGTGGTCCGACTGGCGCTGCCAGCCGGAAAAGGGCGCGCCGTGATATTCGACCTTGAGTGCATAGCGTGGCATGGCGCTGCGGGTAGCCCCGGTGCCACCGCTTGGCAAGCGCGCGCAGGTCCCTTTCATCTTTCTCCAAATACGCAAATCCGTGGGTGGTGCGGGGTGCGCCCCTGTGCATTCCGGGTGGGCATGCCTATCTTCGCGGCGAATGGCGGGCAGGGAGCGGCACATTGGTCATCGGGGCGATCACGCAAGGATTCACGCGCGGCGTCGAGGGGGTGGCGGACCGGCTGGTCTCGCCATTCACCGATCCGGTGATCCGGCTCGGCGTGACCGGGCTGTCGCGGGCCGGCAAGACGGTGTTCATAACCTCGCTGGTCGCGAACCTGATGGATCGTGGCCGGATGCCGCAATTCGCCGCCGGACCGCGCATCCAGGGCGCGGTGCTGCGCCCGCAGCCCGACGACACGGTGGCGCGGTTCGACTATGAGGGGCACATGGCGCAGCTCATGGGGCCCGAGCCCAGCTGGCCCGAGGGCACGCGACGGGTGAGCGAGCTGCGGCTCAGCCTGCGGGTCCAGCAGGGCGGGCTGCTGGCGGGGGTGCAGGGACCACGAACCGTGCATCTCGACATCGTCGATTACCCGGGCGAATGGCTGCTCGATCTCGGGCTTCTCGAAAAGGACTACGCGCAATGGGCGCGCGAGGCGCTGGGCCGGGCCGAGCGGCGGGCGGCGGCGATGCCGCAGGCGGCGGCGCTGCTCGCGGCGGTGGCCGCAGCGGAGGCCGAGGCGCCGTTCGAGGAGCCGCGCGCCAAGACGCTGGCTCGGGCCTTCACCGAATATCTCAACGCCGCGCGCGAGGCGGGCTATTCGGACTGCACGCCGGGGCGGTTCCTGCTGCCCGGCGATCTCGAAGGTTCGCCGGTGCTGACCTTCGCGCCGCTACCCGGCGCGCCGGGCGGCAAGGGCAGCCTGAAGCGCGAGATGGAGCGGCGATACGAGGCCTACAAGCGCGAGGTGGTGAAGCCGTTCTTCCGCGATCACTTCGCCCGGATCGACAGGCAGGTGGTGCTGGTCGACGTGCTGTCCGCGATCCATGCCGGACCGCAGGCGGTCGAGGATCTGCGCGCCGCGATGGCCGACATCCTGCGCGCCTTCCGCCCGGGCCGGAACGCGTTCCTGAGCCGCATTTTTCAGGGCCGGCGCATCGACCGCATCCTGTTCGCCGCGACCAAGGCCGATCACCTGCATCATTCCGAGCATGCCAAGCTCGCCGCGATCACCGAGGCGCTGTTGCGCGACGCGCGCGACCGCGCCGATTTCGCCGGGGCCAGGACCCAGGCGATGGCGATCGCCGCGCTGAGGACCACGGTCGAGGACCGGATCAGCCATGGCGGCGAGATGATCGACGTGGTGCGCGGCAAGCTTCTGGAAACCGGGCGGCAGGCGGCCCTGCATGCGGGCGCGCTGCCGGACGACCCGTCCCTGCTTCTGGCGCCCGCGCGCGCCGGGGCGGAGCGCTGGCTCGACGGGGACTACTCGGTGATGAATTTCGGGCCGGCGCGGATGGTGCTGAAGCCCGGCGAGGGCCCGCCGCATATCCGGCTCGACCGCGCGGCGGAGTTCCTCTTGGGCGACCGGCTGTGAGGAGGCAGGCATGAGCGACCAGAAACGCCGCGGCCCGGTGATGATCGATCTCGAAGAGGAGGCGGCGCCCGAGGTGACGCCCGCCACCGCGCCCCCCGTACCCGAACCGGGGCTGCCGCAGGGCGCGGCGCTGCAACGCGCGGCGGTGATCGCGGCGCGGCCGCGCTCGGCGCTCGCGCGCTGGTTCTTCGCGGCGCTGGCCACGCTTCTGGGCTTCATGCTCTCGGTCGCGGCCTGGAACTGGGTGGCGGGGCTTCTGGCCGCGAGCCCGGTGCTGGGGATGGTCGCGAGCCTGCTTCTGGCGCTGGTGCTGGCGCTGCTGCTGGCGATCGCGGCAAAGGAGTTCTGGGCGTTCCGGCGGCTGGCGCGGCTCGACCACATCCAGAGGGATGCCGGCGCGGCGCTGGGCGCGCAGGACCTGTCGCTCGCGCGATCGGTCTCGGCGCAGATGCTGTCGCTCTATGCCGGTCGCGACGAGTTGGCGCCGGGGCTGGCGCGGATCCGGGCGCGCGAGGGAGAGGTCTTCGACGCCGACGGGTTGCTGGCGCTGTCGGAAACCGAGCTTCTGGCGCCGCTCGACGCCATGGCGCTGCGCGAGGTCGAAGCGGCGGCGCGGCAGGTGGCGACGGTGACGGCGGTGGTGCCCTTGGCGCTTGCCGACGTGACCGCGGCGCTCACCGCGAATCTGCGGATGATCCGGCGCGTTGCCGAGATCTATGGCGGCCGCTCCGGCACGCTGGGCGCCTGGCGTCTGACGCGGTCGGTCTTCACCCATCTCGTGGCGACCGGCGCGGTCGCGGTGGGCGACGACCTCGTCAGCTCGGTGGCGGGCGGCGGCGTGCTGAGCCGCGTTTCGCGCCGCTTCGGCGAAGGGGTGGTGAACGGCGCGCTGACGGCGCGGGTGGGCGTCGCCGCGATCGAGGTTTGCCGGCCGCTTCCGTTCCGCGCGGCCAAGCGCCCCTCGGTCTCGGGCCTCGTGGGAAGGGCGCTGACCGGGCTGTTCGGGGCGCGCGAGGGCTGACCGGCCGGGCGCAGCCTGGCTGATGGCTGCATCTCGTCGTTTCGATGATCGAGCGCGCGGGCAGTGCGCCGAGCACGTCGATCCCGGTTTCGGTGGGGCAGGGAGCGCGCCCCGTTTGCCGATGCGGGTTTCCCCGTATCTTCGGGGCGTGCCAGCTAGAGCAGCTTCGGAATGCCGCCCGGAAGTGTCTCGCGCTCCGTGACACCGGCGCGCAGCGTCCGGCCGATGCGATGCGCCAGCGCCGACCACGCGGCGGCGGTCTCGGGTGGAAGCTCCTCGCGCAGCGTCATGTCGAACAGCGCCAGCCACGGCGCGAACATGCCGGGCCGCACGTCGCGGGCCTCGCGATGCACCGTCACCGGGCTGCCGCGATAGCCGGGACGGCCGAGGATCGCGCTTTCCCAGAAGGTCACGATCCGCGCCTCGTGCTCGGGCCAGTCGGTGACGTGGCGCGCGAAGACCGGGCCGAGACCGGGATGGGCGCGCACGCGCTCGTAGAACCGCGCGACGACGCGCGCGATCTGTTCCGGCGTGATCTCGATGCGCGGTTCCGGCATGGCGGGCTCCTTCCGATCCCTGTCATAGACCCAAGCCCGGGCATGGGAAACCGGGGCGCGCTTTACCCGCCGCGCGGCCGCGCCTATAAGCGGCGCCATGACGGCCCTTCGCGCCCATATCACGCGAATTACCGGCCCGGCGCTCTGAGGATCAGGGCCGCCGGGACAAGGCGCATGAGCTGACGCCGCGCCGCCCTTCACCAGACATTCCGATACGACCGGACTTCGACAGGACCGAACAGCGATGTGCGCCGATACGCCCGAGAACCAGACCGACACCCCCGACTACAAGGACACCCTGAACCTGCCGCGCACCGATTTCCCGATGCGCGCGGGCCTGCCCAACCGCGAGCCGGGCTGGCTCGCCCGCTGGGAGCAGATCGGGGTCTATGACCGGCTGCGCGAGAAGGCGAAGGGCCGCAAGCCCTTCACCCTTCATGACGGCCCGCCTTACGCCAACGGCAACCTGCATATCGGCCACGCGCTCAACAAGATCCTCAAGGACATGGTGGTGCGCTCGCAGCAGATGATGGGCCGCGATGCGCGCTACATCCCCGGCTGGGACTGCCACGGCCTGCCGATCGAGTGGAAGATCGAGGAGCAGTACCGCAAGAAGGGCCAGGACAAGGACAAGGTCGACGTGATCGACTTCCGTCAGGAATGCCGGAAGTTCGCCGAGGGCTGGGTCGATATCCAGCGCGACGAGTTCAAGCGGCTCGGCGTCACCGGCAAGTGGGAGAAGCCCTATCTGACGATGGACTTCCACGCCGAGCGGGTGATCGCCGAGGAGTTCCAGAAGTTCCTGATGAACGGCGTGCTCTACCAGGGCTCCAAGCCGGTGATGTGGTCGCCGATCGAGAAGACCGCGCTGGCCGAGGCCGAGGTCGAGTACCACGACAAGGAAAGCTTCACGATCTGGGTGCGCTTCCCGGTGCTGGGCTCGGACGACCCGCTGCTTCAGGGCGCGGATGTCGTGATCTGGACCACCACGCCCTGGACCATTCCCTCGAACAAGGGCGTCGTCTACCACCCCGACATCTCCTACGGCGTCTACGAGATCACCGGCGCCCCGGAGGACAACTGGGTGAAGAAGGGCGACCGGCTGCTGCTCGCCGACAAGCTGGCCGAGGGCTGCCTGGCCAAGGCCCGCGTCGATGGCTGGGAGCGGATCGGCGACGCACCCGCGCTCGACGGGCTGTCGGTCGCGCATCCCTTTGCCGGCATCGAGGGCGGCGAGGGAGAGTGGGACCAGCCGCGCGACTTCCGCGCCGCGCCCTTCGTCACCGACGAGGACGGCACCGGTTTCGTGCATTGCGCACCCAGCCACGGCATGGACGAGTTCGAACTCTACCGCGATGCGGGGATGCTCGCGGAGGTCATCACCTACAACGTCGAGGAAGACGGCTCCTTCCGCGCCGACCTGCCGCTCTTCGGCGGCAAGCGCATCCTCAAGCCGAACGGCAAGGAAGGCGACGCCAACGCCGCCGTCATCGAGAAGCTGGCCGAGAGCGGCAAGCTCTTCGCGCGCGGCAAGATCAAGCACTCCTACCCGCATAGCTGGCGCTCCAAGGCGCCGCTGATCTTCCGTAACACGCCGCAATGGTTCGCCGCGATCGACCGCGAGGTCGGCGACGGCCAGGACCGGTACGGCAAGACCATCCGCGAGCGGGCGCTGACCTCGATCGACGAGTTGGTGACCTGGACGCCGAAGACCGGCCGCAACCGGCTGCATTCGATGATCGAGCAGCGGCCCGATTGGGTGCTGTCGCGCCAGCGCGCCTGGGGCGTGCCGCTGACCTGCTTCGTCAAGAAGGGGGCCCGCCCTACCGATCCCGACTTCCTGCTGCGCGACGAGGGCGTCAACGCCCGGATTCTCGAGGCCTTCGAGGCCGAGGGTGCGGATGCGTGGTACCGCGACGGCGCCAAGGCGCGCTTCCTGGGCGATGCCGTGAACCCCGATGATTACGAGCAGGTTTTCGACATCCTCGACGTCTGGTTCGATTCCGGCTCCACCCATGCCTTCGTGCTGCGCGACCGTGAGGACGGCTCCGAGGACGGTCTGGCCGATCTCTACCTCGAAGGCACCGACCAGCATCGCGGCTGGTTCCATTCCTCGATGCTGCAATCCTGCGGCACCAAGGGGCGCGCGCCCTATCGCGGCGTGCTGACGCATGGCTTCACGCTCGACGAGAAGGGCATGAAGATGTCCAAGAGCTTGGGCAACACCGTCAGCCCCGCCGACGTGACCAAGCAGTACGGCGCCGACATTCTCCGGCTCTGGGTGGCGCAGTCGGACTACACCGCCGACCTGCGGATCGGGCCGGAGATCCTCAAGGGCACCGCCGACGGCTACCGCCGACTGCGCAACACCATGCGTTTCCTACTGGGATCGCTGGCGGACTTCACCGAGGCCGACCGGGTTGAGCCCTCGGAGATGCCCGAGCTGGAGCGCTGGGTGCTGCACCGTCTGGCCGAGCTCGACCAGACCGTGCGCGAGGGCTACGACGCCTACGACTTCCAGGGCGTGTTCCAGTCGGTCTTCACCTTCGCCACGGTGGAGCTCTCGGCCTTCTATTTCGACATCCGCAAGGACGCGCTCTACTGCGACGGCGACACCGCGCGGCGCCGCGCGGCGCGCACCGTGCTCGACCTGCTGTTCCACCGCCTGACGACCTGGCTCGCCCCGATCCTCGTCTTCACGATGGAAGAGGTCTGGCTGGAGCGGAACCCGGGCGACGACGCCTCGGTGCATCTCACCGACATCCCCCAGACGCCGCAGGCGTGGCGCGACGAGGCGCTGGCCGAGAAATGGGCGGCGATCCGCAAGGTGCGGCGGGTGGTGACTGCGGCGCTCGAAGTGGCGCGGCGCGACAAGGTGATCGGCGCCTCGCTCGAAGCGGCGCCGGTGGTGCATGTGCGCGACGCCGAGGCGCTGGCCGCGCTCAAGAGCGTGAGCTTCGAGGATCTGTGCATCACCTCGGCGATCTATTTGACCGGCGACCCGTCGCCCGCCGAGGCGTTCCGCCTGCCCGAGGTGGAAGGCGTCGGCGTCGTGTTCGAAGCGGCCGAGGGCGAGAAGTGCCAGCGCTGCTGGAAGATCCTGCCCGATGTCGGCACGCATGCGCATCCCGGCGTCTGCGCGCGTTGCGACGCGGCGCTGGCGTGACGATCATCCGGCGCCGCCCCAGCCGCGGCGTCGGATTTGCGTATTTGGAGAACAAAGTTGCCAGGCGCGCCTCTGGTGACTTTGTTCCGCAAATACGCAATCGCGGTTTCGGCCCGCGATGAGCCTGCCGATCTTCCTCGCCGTGATGCTCGCGGCCTTCCTGCATGCGGGCTGGAACGCGATGATCAAGCTCGGGGCCTCGAAGGTGGCGGGCATGGTGATCCTGGCGCTGGTGCAGGGGCTGATGGGGCTGGCCGTGGCGCTGGCCCGGCCCTGGCCTGCCGCCGAGGTCTGGCCCTGGATCGCCGCCTCCGCCGTCTGTCATGCCACCTACAACACGTTTCTCGCCTTCGCCTACGAGCACGGCGACCTGAGCCGGGTCTACCCGATCGCGCGGGGTGCCGCGCCGATGGCGGTGCTGGTGGCGAGCGCGCTGTTCCTGTCCGACGCGATCGAGCCAATGTCGGTGGCGGGCGTGCTGGTGCTGGGCCTTGGCATCCTCGGCATGGCGCGCGGCGCGCTGGGCTCGGGCGAGAGCCGGCGACTCATCCCCTACGCGCTGGGCGCGGCGGCAGGTACGGCAGGCTACACGCTGGTCGACGGGCTGGGGGCGCGGGTCTCGGGCGACCCGGTGGCCTATGTCGGCTGGCTCTTCGTGGCGCAGGCGCTGCTGTTCCCGCCCCTGGCCTTCGCGATGCGCGGCCGTGGACTCCTGCGCGTATCGGCGCGGGTCTGGGGGCAGGGGACATTGGCGGCGCTGGCCTCTTACGGGGCCTATGCGATCGCGGTCTGGGCGATGACGCTGGCGCCGATCGCGCTGGTGAGCGCGCTGCGCGAAACCTCGATCCTCTTCGCGGTGCTGATCGGCTGGGCCGCCTTCGGCGACCGCATGGACCGGGGCAAGGCGATCTCGGCGGGGCTGATCGTCACCGGGGTGGTGCTGACCCGGCTCTAGGCGGGCCGGTGCTCAGCCGTCCCTGCCATGCACCAGCTGCTGCGCAGCGCCGGCGCCGAGCAGGTAGACCGAGGTCACGACAAGGCCCCAATGCGCCCAGCTGGCGGGGTCGAAATCGACCCAGGCGGCCCAGCCCGCGAAGAAGGTCCAGGCCAGCGCCATCGGCAGCGACACCGCGCGCCAGCGCTTGGTGCGCACCGGGTGGATGAACTTCACCGGTAGGAACATCGTCACCGCGAGCACCACCACCAGCGCCAAGATGATCCAGAAATTCGGCGAGAGGGCGAAGAGCACGAGGATCAGCATGTTCCAGCAGCCGGGGAAGCCCTGGAACGAGTTGTCCTTGGTCTTCATGCGGCTGTCGGCGAAGTAGAGCGCCGAGGCGAAAGTGATGACGATGATCGCCAGCCAGCCGGTCCAGCCCGGCAGCAGATCGGATTCGAACAGCGCGAAGGCCGGAACGAAGACATAGGTGAGATAGTCGATGATCAGGTCGAGCAGCACGCCGTCGAAGATCGGTGCGTTGCGCTTCACGTCGTATTTGCGCGCCAGCGGCCCGTCGACCCCGTCCACCGCGAAGGCCACCACGAGCCACAGGAACATCATGCTCCAATCGTCCTGCACCGCCTCCAGCATGGCGAGCATGGCGAAGACCGCGCCTGTGGCGGTGAAGAGATGGACCCCGAGGGCCTTGCGTGCGTCAGTCATGCCGTCCCTCTTGGCCGAAAGCGGCGGCGGGCGCAACGCGGCTCAGGCGCGAGGATGGGCGCGATCATAGATCTCCATCAGCCGGGCCGCGTCGACCGCCGTGTAGGTCTGAGTCGTCGAAAGCGAGGCGTGGCCCAGAAGTTCCTGAATCGCGCGCAGATCGCCGCCCGCGCTCAGCAGATGCGTGGCGAAGCTGTGGCGCATCGCATGCGGCGTCGCGGTGGAGGGCAGGCCGAGCTGGGCGCGTGCCATCTCCATCGCCTTCTGGATCGGACGCGGGCCCAACGCGCCGCCGCGCACGCCTCGAAACAGCGGCAGGGCGGCGTCCATCGGGTGCGGGCAGAGTTTCACGTAATCCGAGACGGCCTTTCGCGCGACCGGCAGCACCGGCACCAGCCGCTCCTTGCCGCCCTTGCCGGTGATGCGCAGCGTCTCGGGCAGCGGCACCTGCGCACCGGTGAGCGACAGCGCCTCGGAAATGCGCAGGCCGCATCCCCACAGCAGCGTCACCACCGCCGTGTCGCGCGCCGCGACCCATGGCTCGCGCGATTGCAGCTCCACCGCCTCGAGCACGCGGGCCGCCGCGTCCTCGTCGAGCGGGCGCGGCAGCCGCGCCTTCATGCGCGGCGCCCGGGTCGAGAGCACGGCCGTGGGCTCGAACCCCTCGCGCGCGGAGAGCCAGCGATAGAAGCTCTTCACCGCCGAGAGCGCGCGGGCGAGGCTGCGCGCCGAAAGACCGCGCGCGCGTTCATGCGCCATCCAGGCGCGCATGTCCGACACCGTGACCCGGGCGATGGGCCCGAGGCCCTGCGCCTCGGCATGGTGGGTCTGCATGAAGGCGAGAAAGCCCAGCACGTCGCCCTGATAGGCGGTGAGCGTGTTCTGCGCGGCGGCGTTCAGGGCCCGCTCATGGTCGAGCCACCGGCCCATCGCATCGGTGAGGACGGGCGAGATCATGACAGCCAGCGCCGCATCTGCCGCTCGAACACGCCGGCGAAGAAGCCCATCAGATCCGTCGCCTGCGCCGGAGCGAAACGGCTCGCGTCGGTGGCGCCCAGAAGCAGCATGCCAGGCAGGCGACCGGGGCCGAAATCGAGCTTGAGGCAGGCCTCGGAGAGAATCTCGGGCGCGCGGGCGCCGTAGGGCCCGGCCTCGATCGGCTCGACCGGCCGCAGCGATACCTGCCGCAGCGGCACGTTGCGGCCTTGGGTGACGTAATCGGCGACGAAGCCCGGCTCGGCCACCGACAGCACGTCCGAGAGCCGCGCGATGGCCGGGTCGTCCTCGGGACTCGCGGTCTCCAGAACGAGGCGCACCACGTCGACCCGCAGCATGTCGGCCACCTCGCCCGAGAGATCCTGGAGGAAAGTCTCGAAGCGGGTCGCGTCCATCATCCGCAGCACGGCGCGGTGGATCTGGTTGGTGCCGGCGAGATTTTCGTAGGCCGCGGCGATCACCGAGCGGTGCGTGTCCTCGAGCCGGTCGAGCCGTGCCTGCAGGCGCTGCATGGCGAGGCCGCGCAGATCGACCACGTTCGATCCCTTGGCCTCGGCGTCGGCGGCGACGAGGGCGCGCATGATCTCGGGATCGTCGAGCAGGCGGGCCGGATCGGCGAGGATGCGCTCGCGCAGCCCGTCATCGGGGGGTGTGTCGTCTGTCATTTGGGCGCATCCGGGCTGTCGCAACGGCCCGAACATAACAGTGGCTGCGGGGCGATGCGCCCCGGTGTGGCAAGAATGCGGCGGGGCGCGGCCCGGAAGGCACAACGCCCCGCCAAGGCGATCACACGATCTTCTGGCCGGTAGAGGCCCAGTCCTTGAGGAAGGCGTCGAGGCCCTTGTCGGTCAGCACGTGGTTGGCCATGGCCTTGATCACGGCGGCCGGCGCGGTGGCGACGTCGGCGCCGATCTTGGCGGCCTCGGACATGTGGTTGGCGTTGCGGATCGAGGCGGCGAGGATCTGCGTCTCGAAGCCGTAATTGTCGTAGATCTGCCGGATGTCGGCGATCAGCTCCATGCCGTCGAGGTTGAGATCGTCGAGCCGGCCGATGAAGGGCGAGATGAAGGTTGCGCCGGCCTTGGCCGCCAGTAGCGCCTGGTTGGCCGAGAAGCACAGCGTGACATTGACCATCCGGCCTTCGTCGGTGAGCGTCTTGCAGGCCTTGAGGCCGTCCCAGGTCAGCGGCACCTTGATCGCGATGTTGTCGGCGATCTTGGCCAGCTCGCGGCCCTCGGCGATCATGCCCTCGGCGTCGAGCGCCACGGTCTCGGCCGAGACCGGGCCGTCGACGATCGAGCAGATCTCCTTGGTCACTTCCTTGATGTCGCGGCCCGACTTCATGATCAGCGACGGGTTGGTGGTGACGCCGTCGATCATGCCCAGCTCGTTGAGTTCGCGGATCTGGTCGATCTCGGCGGTATCGACGAAGAACTTCATGGGGTCTCTCCCTGTCAGATGGTGCGCGCCCACGCGCGCTCCCTTGGTGTCGCACGCCCCCGCGCGGGGCGGCTTCGGCCCCGGTCTAGCAAGTGACGCAGCGGTGGAACAGCGCCTTTCCCATATGGGAAGCACGCGCCGCGCGCGAAACCCCGCGACATGCCGCTCCCTTGAAGCGGCCGGGCGCGCGGCGCATGTTGACGGCTCCTTCCCGCCCGAGGATTCCGACCGGCCCATGACATCCCCCCGTTTCGAGGAAGGCGCGCTGATCGGTGTGCTGACGACGCAGCCGCTAGACCGGGTGCTCGATTACCGCGCGCCCCGCGGCGGCTGCGCGGCGGGCGACCATGTCGAGGTGCCGTTCGGGCCGCGCAAGGTCACCGGCGTGGTCTGGGGGCAGGGCGCGGGGGATTACGATCCCGCCAAGGTCAAATCCGCGATCCGGGTGCTCGACCTGCCGCCGATGCGCGCGCCGATGCGCGAGTTCCTGGGCCGGGTCGCGGATTACACGCTCACCCCGATGCCGGCGATGCTGCGGCTCGCCACCCGCGCGCCGGGCCTCACCGACCCGCCGGGGATGCGCAAGATCTACCGTCGCGGTCATGGCCAGCCCGCGCGGATGACGCCGGCGCGTGCCCGGGTGCTCGATCTGCTCGAAGAGTATGACGGGCTTGGCTTCATGCTGGGCGAGCTGGCTGATCTTGCGGGCGTCGGCTCTTCGGTGGTCAAGGGGCTGGTGGCCTCGGGTGCCGTGGCCGAGGAGGAGGCGCCGCGCGACGTGCCCTATCCGCCGCTCGATCCGGACATGGCGGGCAAGGCGCTCACGACCGATCAGGAGCTGGCGGCGGCACGGCTGTGCGAGGGGATCGCGGCCGGGCGCTACGGCACGACGCTGCTCAAGGGGGTGACCGGTTCGGGCAAGACCGAGGTCTATCTCGAGGCGGTCGCCGCCTGCCTCAAGGCCGGGCGGCAGGCGCTGGTGCTGTTGCCGGAAATCGCGCTGACGGCCGAGTTCCTGACCCGGGTCGAGGCGCGGTTCGGCGCGAAGCCCGCCGAGTGGCATTCCGGCGTCACCACGACCGAGCGGCGGCGCTGCTGGAAGATGGTGGCCGAGAACGGCGCGCAGCTGGTGGTCGGGGCGCGCTCGGCGCTGTTCCTGCCGTTCCACGATCTCGGCCTCATCGTCGTCGACGAGGAGCATGACACCTCCTACAAGCAGGAGGACGGGGTTCTCTACAACGCGCGCGACATGGCGGTGCTGCGCGCCTCTCTGGAAAAGGCGCAGGTGGTGCTGGCCTCGGCCACGCCCTCGCTCGAGAGCTGGGTCAACGTGCAGCAGGGCAAGTATGCCCGGCTTGATCTCGAAAGCCGCTATGGCCCCGCCGTGATGCCCGAGATGCGCGCCATCGACATGCGCACCGAAGAGGTGCCCTCGGGCTCTTGGATCTCCCCCGCTCTCAAGGGCGCGGTGATGCAGCGGCTGGAGCGCGGCGAGCAGTCATTGCTGTTCCTCAACCGCCGTGGCTACGCGCCGCTGACGCTGTGCCGCGCCTGCGGCCACCAGATCGGCTGCAAGCATTGCGACGCGCGGATGGTCGAGCACCGGTTTCTCAAGCGGCTGATGTGCCACCAATGCGGCGAGACCGCGCCGATGCCCGAGACCTGCCCGAACTGCGAGGTGGCGGGCAAGCTCGCCGCCGTGGGGCCGGGGGTGGAGCGGATCACCGAGGAAGCGCAGGCGCTGTTTCCCAACGCGCGGGTGACGGTGCTGTCGTCGGATTTGTTCGGCTCGGCCCGGGCGCTCAAGGCGCGGATTCTCGAGATCGCCGAGGGCGCGGCGGACATCGTCGTGGGCACCCAGCTGGTCGCCAAGGGTCACAATTTTCCCAAGCTGACGCTGGTCGGCGTGATCGACAGCGATCTCGGACTGCAGGGCTCGGATCTGCGCGCCGCCGAGCGGACCTTCCAGCTGATGCGGCAGGTCGCGGGCCGGGCCGGGCGCGCCGAGGCGCGGGGCACCGCGCTCTTGCAGAGCTTCCAGCCCGAGCACCCGGTGATCCGCGCGATTCTCTCGGGCGACGAGGAGGGGTTCTGGGCCGCCGAGGCCGCCGCGCGGCGGGCGGCGGGCGTGCCGCCCTATGGCCGCATGGCGGGCATCGTGATTTCGTCGCCCGACATGCAGCAGGCCTTCGATCTCGGCAACCGGCTGGCGCGGCTCGACGCGCCGCTGCGCCGGATCGGCGCGCAGCTCTTCGGGCCTGCGCCTGCGCCGATCGCCCGGGTGCGGGGACGCCACCGGGTCCGGCTTCTGGTCAAGGCCGAGAAGACCGCGCCGTTGCAGTCGGCGCTGGCGGAATGGGCGGCGCAGGTGCGGGTCCCCGCCAATGCGCGGCTCGCCATCGACATCGATCCGCAGAGCTTTCTCTAGGCTCTTGCCCCGCGCGGTGCGGCCCGCGAAGCTGCGGGCGGGAGGACCGGCAGGGAGGTTTGGGCCATGAGCGATCCGCGCATCGAGGAGTTCTTTGCCCGCGAGGGGCGCTGGCGGGCCGAGCTGTCGGCGCTGCGCGGGCTGCTCCTCGAAGCCGAGGGCATCGAGGAGGTCTGGAAATGGCGCCAGCCCTGCTACTGCTGCGCGGGCGGCAACACGGCCATGGTCGCCGGGCTGGCCGACCGCTGCGTGCTGTCCTTCTTCAAGGGCGTGCTGGTCGAGGACCCGGAGGGGCTGCTGGTGCCGCCGGGACCCAATTCGCGCTCGGCGCGCTATGTGGTGTTCCGCGGGCTCGACGAGATCCGCGCGCATGAGCCGGCGCTGCGCGCGCTGATCGCCCGCGCGGTCGAGATCGACCGGGCCGGGCGGCGGGTGGCCTTCGCGCAGGACGATGTCGAGCTATGCGCCGAGTTCGAGGAGGCGCTCGCCGCCGATCCGGACCTCTCGGCCGCATTCGAGGCGCTGACGCCGGGGCGGCAGCGTGGCTACGCGATCCATGTCGCGGGCGCGAAGAAACCCGAGACCCGCTTTGCCCGGATCGCCAAGCACGCGCCGCGCATCCTCGCGGGCAGGGGGATGCACGACCGCTAGGCTGCTTTTGGCCCAGCCGTTCCGGATCGATCGGAAGCGACGCCGCCATGTCGCGCATGGACCGGCGCACCGATCCCGATTCGGCGCAGCCTCGCCACAGGAGCCGGTGGGAGATGCGCCATGGAACTGCCCGGGATCGCGGAATGGGAGGGCGCGCCGGTGGCGCGCGGCTTTTCGGTCGAGGCGTCGAGCGTGGCGCTCGAGGGCGGCACCGACCCGGCCTTCGGCACGGTGCGCTGGCGCACGCTGGTCTCGGCCGACCGCACGCCGTCCTCCGGCATGACGCTGGGCCTCGCCGAGTTCGGCCCCCTGGGCACGCTTGAGCCGCACCGCCATGGCCCGGCGGAGTTCTATCTCGGGCTCGAAGGGGCGGGCATCGTGACCATCGACGATGCGGCGCATCCGATCGGGCCGGGAATCGCCGTCTTCATCCCGCCCGAGGCCGAGCATGGCGTGGTGGCGGGCCCGGAGGGGCTGCGCTTCGCCTACGGGTTTCCGACCGCGCGATTTTCCGAGGTCGATTACAGATTCTCGCCCCGCGGTTGACGGAACGTCTCGCCAAGCGGGGCGGCAGCCCCTAATGCTTGCGCATGACACGCATTCCGATGCCGCTTGCCGAGGCCCGGACCCTGCCGCCGTGGCGCAGGCCGGTGACGCTCCTGTTCCTGATGGCGATGGCCATGCCGGTGGCCTTCGCCACATGGTCGGCACTGCTCAACAACTTCGTCATCGAGGCGGCGGGCTTCGACGGCTCCGACATCGGCTGGCTGCACACGGTGCGCGAGGTTCCGGGCTTTTTCGCCATCGGGGTCATCGCGATCCTGCTCTTCATGCGCGAGCAGAGCCTGGCGCTGGTTTCGCTGGGGCTCCTCGGGGTGGCCACCGCGCTCACCGCCCAGTTCCCCTCGATGGGCGGCATCCTGACGATCACCATGCTGTCCTCGATCGGCTTTCACTACTTCGAGACGGTGAACCAGTCGCTGCAGCTGCAATGGCTGCCCAAGGAGCGGGCGCCGCAGATGCTGGGCTGGATCGTTTCCGCCGGGGCCGGGGCGACGCTGGTGGCCTATCTGGCGATCGTGCTGACATGGGAAAGCCTCGGGCTGTCCTATGACTTTGTCTACATGGTCTCGGGTGGCTTCACCGCCGCCGTGGCTCTGTATTGCTGGATCGCCTTCCCGGCGTTCCGCGAGCCGCATCCGCAAAGCAAGAGCTTCGTACTGCGCCGCCGCTACTGGCTCTACTACGCGCTGCAGTTCATGTCGGGCGCGCGGCGGCAGATCTTCGTCGTCTTCGCGGGCTTCATGATGGTCGAGAAGTTCGGCTACGACGTGCACGAGGTGACGGCGCTGTTCCTGATCACGCTCCTGACCAACATCTTCGGCGCGCCGCTGATCGGCCGCGCCGTCGCGCGTTGGGGCGAAAAGCGCGGGCTGATGGTCGAATATGCCGGTCTGACGTTCGTGTTCCTCGCCTATGGCGGGCTCTACTGGTTCAGCTGGGGCGTCGCGGTCGCCGCCGCGCTCTACGTGATCGACAACGTGTTCTTCGCGTTGGCGCTCGCCCTCAAAACCTATTTCCAGAAGATCGCCGATCCGGGCGACATCGCCCCCACCGCCGCCGTGGCCTTCACCATCAACCACATCGCCGCCGTGTTCCTGCCCGCGAGCCTGGGCTACCTGTGGCTGGTCGCGCCCGACGCGGTCTTCGTGCTGGCCGCCGCGATGGCCGGGCTGTCCTTCGCGCTGGCGCTGATGATCCCGCGCCATCCCGCGCCCGGCCACGAGACCGTGTTCGCGGGGCGCGCGCTTCCCCTGGCGGCCGAGTAGAACTCGGGGCGAAGCATGCCTATATGCCGGGCAAGCCACCAGACGAGGAGAACGCGATGTTCGGCCTGAGTTCGACCAAGACCGAGATGGTCACCCCCAAGAACGCGCTGCCGGGCCGTCCGCAGCCGATCCCCACCGCCACCACCCATTCCGTGCTGGGCACGCCGCTCGACCCCGAGGCCCCCGAGGGGATGGAGGTCGCGATGTTCGGCATGGGCTGTTTCTGGGGCGTCGAGCGGATCTTCTGGAAACTGCCGGGCGTGCATTCGACCATGGTGGGCTATGCGGGTGGCTACACGCCGAACCCCACCTACGAGGAGGTCTGCACCGGACGCACCGGCCACAACGAGGTGGTGCGGGTGATCTACGACCCCGCCCAGACCAGCTACGAGGACCTGCTGCGCGTGTTCTGGGAGAACCACGACCCGACCCAGGGAATGCGGCAGGGCAACGACCGGGGCACCCAGTACCGCTCGGGCATCTACGCCTTCGACGAGCAGCAGAAGCGCGCCGCCGAGGCCTCGCGCGAGGCGTTCTCGCCGCGGCTGACCGGGGCGGGCTACGGCGCGATCACCACCGAGATCGTCGATGCCCCGGCCTTCTACATGGCCGAGGACTACCACCAGCAATATCTCGACAAGAACCCGAACGGCTATTGCGGGATCGGCGGCACCGGCGTGACCTGCCCGATCGGCGTCGGGGTCTGAACCGCCGGGCGGGGGCGCGCCCCCGCCTCAGCCCGCCTGCCGCTCAATCCGCGCGCGCGGCAGGCGCAGCACGATCCGGCAGCCCTCGGCGCCGACCTCTCGCGAGAACCCCCCGCCCAGCCGTCCCTCGACCATCAGCCTGATCAGCTGGCTGCCGAACCCGGAGCGGTCGCTCTCGGGAAGCGCGTCGAGCGACGCGGCCCGGCTCTCCCGCCAGTCGATCACCAGCTCCTCGGTCTCTGGGCACATCACGGTCCGGATCGCGAGCCGGCTGCCTTCGCCGAAGCCGCCGTATTTCAGCGCGTTGGTAGCCAGCTCGTGGAACACCAGCGACAGCGGCATCACGCTTTCGCTGTCCACGAACAGGTCCGGCACCTCGATGTCACGCGCGCCGTTCTCGGGCAGAAGACCGATTGAATCCCGGATCAGCGCCGCCAGATCCGCACCGGTTTCGGCCTCCTCGATCGCCATGCGATTGGCCTGTCCCACGGCGGTGACGCGGCCGAGAAACGCCTCGCTCAGCTCCTCGATGCTGGCGGCCTGGCGGGCGCAGCTGCGATAGATCGCCGAGAGGACGGTCAGGCTGTTGCCGACCCGGTGGATCAGCTCGCGGCGCAGCGTCTCGCGGCGCTCGGCGCCTTCCTTGCGGCGGATCGCGAGGCCGAGATGGCTGCCCACCGTCTGCAGCATTCGCAGGAAGGCCGGATCGAGCCGGGATTGCGCGGTGCCGTAGAATTCGAGCACGGCGTGCATTTCGCCGCTATGCAGGATCGGCAGGGCGATGCCGCGCGTGAGGCCGACCTGCTCGAACACGTCGCGGCGCAGGAAATTCGCATCATCCGGCAAATGCGACTCCACCACCAGCCGGCCCTCGGCCCAGGCGCGGCCGGGCAACCCGATGCCGGGTGTGAAGCGCTGGGCTTCGGTGGCCTCGCAGATCGGGGCGTAGCACGTGTCACGCAGATGCCAGATGCCCGAGGGTGCGAGGTGGCGGGCCGCGCCCGCCCCACGCGCGACGAAGAGATGTCCGGCCTCGAGCCCGGCGATCTCGCAGACCTCCTGCAGGCAGTACCGGGTGAACTCCTCGAAGGAGATCTCTTCCAGCAGTTTCTGGGCGACCCGCAGCAGGATCTCGGCCTCCTGGGCGCGGGCCTCCTGCTCGTGGCGGTGCGCCTCTTCGGCGGCGAGACTGCGGATGAAGGCATAGAACACCGGCGGCGCATCCGCCTCCTCGACCGGAAGGATCGACAGCTCGACCGGGAACTCGGTCCCCTCGCGATCGAGCGCGGTGATCCGCACCCGCTGCTCCAGCACCGGCCCCTCGCCGGTGGCAAGGTAATGCGCGAGCCCCTTCGCATGGGCGGCGCGGTATTGCTGCGGGACGATGAGATCGTCCATCATCGCGCCCATGGCCTCGGCGCGGCTGCGGCCGAACATGGCCTCGGCCGACCCGTTCCAAGCGATGACGCGGCCCTCGTGATCCATCCCGACCACGGCGTCGAGCGCGCGGTCGAATAGCGCCTCAAGGTGCTGCATGGTTTTTGGGCTCCCCTGCTCCCTAGTCGCGATAGAGCCGGATTGCGGCGCTGTCGAGGAGACGTCGCGCGGGGCGGGGCCAACCTTAGGTCAGGGCCGGGGCGGGGTGGGCGTTCGGGGCGGGGCCCGGGCAGGGCGATTGACCAGGGCCATGGCTTGCGCCTATGCCGCGCCCGAGCCCCTTGCCCGGAGTACAGCCGATGCCCGTCTTCACCGCGATCACCCAGCTCGACGACCAGCGCCGCGGCGAGATACTCTCGGAGGCGCTCGAAGAGTTCGAGCCCACGCCCTACGGCACCGGCGTGTTCGAAATCGAGGATGGCTCGGGCCTGTTCGAGGTCACCGCCTATTTCGAGGAGGCCCCCGACGGGGTGGCGCTCGACCTGCTGGCGGCGAGCCACGGCGCGAAGCCGTTCCTGGTGTCGGAAGTGCCCGATCAGGACTGGGTCGCCAAGGTGCGCCGCGACCTCTCGCCGGTCGAGGCGGGCCGCTTCTTCGTCCATGGCAGCCACGACGCCGACCGCGTGCCCGAGGGCGCCATCCCGCTCTTGATCGAGGCGGCGATGGCTTTCGGCACCGGGCATCACGGCACCACGCTGGGCTGCCTCAAGGCGCTCGACGCGCTGGCTGCCGAGGGCGCAACGCCGGCGCGCGTCGCCGATATCGGCTGCGGCACCGCCGTGCTCGCCATGGCGGCGGCGCGGGTCTGGCCCGAGGCGCGGGTGATGGCTTCGGATATCGACGCGGTGGCGGTCGAGGTGGCCGAGGCCAACCTCGCGGCGAACGGCATGGCGGGGCAGGTGGAATGCTTGGAAGCGGCGGGGTTCGAGCACGAGGCGCTCGAGGCGGCGGCACCTTTCGATCTGGTCTTCGCCAACATCCTCAAGGGGCCGCTGGTGGCGCTTGCCCCCGAGATGGCGCAGAAGGTGGCCTCCGGCGGCCGGGTGATCCTGTCCGGGATCCTCAACGAGCAGGCCGATGCGGTCGAGGCGGTCTATGTCGAGAACGGCTTCGCCCGGGCCGGGCGCGCGAGCCACGGCGAATGGACCACGCTCGACATGAAGCACGGCTGAGCCGAACCATGTCGCCGCGATGGCGTCGCGCCGCATTCCCGCCGGAAATTGGCGTCGCTGCCATAATCTTGCCATGATCTGGCAATAGTCCTGACAAGGTGAGGTGGGGGCACCTCGCCAGGACTGCTTGCCATGTATCGTGTTTCGCCGAGCTTCGAAGCCCGTCTCAACCGGATCGAGTTTCGCAATCGCCGCCTGTCGAGAGGCGTCGAGCATTACGTGCTCGATGACGGTCTCATCGTCGCCATGCCGCGGCGTCGCCCCGGCACGGCCCTCGCCTTCCTGATCGTGTTGCTTCTGCCCTTGGTGACCGCTCTCGGCGCCAAGAGCTTCCTGCTTGCCCGCTTCGATGCCGTCGCGCTTGAGGAACTGCTGTCGCGCTTCGAAGCGATGGGCGAGACGGGCAAGGCGCTGCTCTGGCTGATGCAGCCGGAGCCGCTGACCGCAGCGCTGTCACAGCTGTTGACGGGACTCCTCGGCTGAGGGCCCCGCCCTGCGGCGCTCAGTCCGCCGCGTACATGCCTTCGTAGATCGGCGTCAGGGTCTCGTGCTCGAACAGCGACGAGACGCTGGTGCCGTTCCAGATGTTGAGGATCGCCTGGGCGAACATCGGCGCGGTCGGCACGATGCGGATGTTCGGGGCGCTGCGCACCGCCTCGGTCGGCTCGATCGAGTCGGTGATCACCAGCGACTTCATCACGGATTTCTCGATCCGACTCACCGCCGGGCCCGACAGCACGCCGTGGGTGATGTAGCTGTGCACCTCGGTGGCGCCGGCCTCCATCAGCGTCTCGGCCGCCTTGCACAGCGTGCCGGCGGTGTCGCAGATGTCGTCGACGATGATGCAGGCCTTGCCCGAGACGTCGCCGATCACGGTCATCTCGGCCACTTCGCCGGCCTTTTCGCGGCGCTTGTCGACGATCGCCAGCGGTGCGCCGATGCGCTTGGCCAGCTCGCGGGCGCGGGCGACGCCGCCGACATCGGGCGAAACCACCATGACCTCGTCGCGCCGGCCCTTGAAGTGATGCGCGACGTCGAGCGCGAAGATCGGCGCGGCGTAGAGGTTGTCGACGGGGATGTCGAAGAAGCCCTGGATCTGGGCCGCGTGCAGGTCCATGGTCAGCACCCGCTCGATCCCGGCCTCGGCGATCAGGTTGGCGACGAGCTTGGCCGAGATCGGCGTGCGCGCCTTGGCGCGGCGGTCCTGACGGGCATAGCCGAAATAGGGAATCACGGCGGTGATCCGCGCCGCCGAGGAGCGCCGCAGCGCGTCGGCCATGATCAGCAGTTCCATCAGGTTGTCGTTGGCCGGGTTCGAGGTCGGCTGGATGATGAACATGTCCTCGCCGCGGACGTTCTCGTAGACCTCGACGAAGATCTCCTGGTCGTTGAACCGCTCGATCCTTGCGTCGACGAGACCGACATTCATGCCCCGGTGCATCGACATGCGGCGTGCGACCGCCTGGGCGAGGGGTTTGTTGGCGTTACCGGCGATCAGCTTCGGCTCGTTCAGGGTGGGCATCAAGCGGCATCCTTGGCAGGCTTGGGCAGCCCCGCAGCGGGGCGGCGGACAGATTGACACCGCCTAGCACAGCCCTAGCATGGCGCAAACCTGCCCGATGGGCGGTAACGCCCGGGGAGGGGCTCGATGCCTAGGATCGACTACTTTTTCGCGACGCTGTCGCCTTACGTCTACATCGCGGGAACCCGGCTCGAGGAAATCGCCGCCAAGCACGGGGCCGAAATCTCCTACAAGCCGATGGACGTGATGGCGCTGTTTCCACGCTCGGGCGGCCAGCTGCCGAAGGACCGGCATCCGAGCCGGCTCGAATACCGCAAGCAGGAGATGCGGCGTCAGGCCAAGAAGGCGGGGCTGCCGCTGGTGATGCGGCCCGCCAACTGGCCGACCAACGCCGCGCCCTCGTCCTATGCGATCATCAACGCGCAGCGGGCCGGCGGCGGCGATATGGGGCGGCTGGTGCATGCGATCACGCGCTCCTGCTGGGCCGAGGAAAAGGACATCGCGCAGGAGGACGTGATCCGCGAGGCGCTCGAGGAGGCGGGCTTCGATCCGGATCTGGCCGAGAGCAACCTGATGCTCGCTGCGGATGAATACGCGCAGAACCTCGAAGAGGCGGTGCGGCGCGGCGTCTTCGGCTCGCCCTTCTACATCACCGACACCGACGAACGGTTCTGGGGCCAGGACCGGCTGTCGGATCTCGAACTGCACCTGTCGGGAAGGCTCTGACGGGGGCGGGGGGCTTCGACGGCCCCTCGTTCAGCCGAGCAGCGACAGGAATCGCGCGACGCGCTCCTCGCCCAGAGACCAGTCGCAGACCATGCGCGCGGTGAGTCGCTCGGCCGGGTCGCCCGCCATCGGATCGCCATCCATCACGTAGAAATCGGCGCCGGCCTCGATCAGCCGCCGCAGCGTGGCGCGGGGCAGGGCGACGAAGACGAGATTGGCCTCGGCCGGATGCAGGATCTCCGCCTCCGGATGGGCGCGCAGCCCCGCCACCAGCTTGTTGCAGGCGGCGTTGGCCCGGCGCGCCAGATCGTGCCAGAGGTCCCCCGCGAGATAGGCCTCCATCTGCGCCGAGAGAAACCGGTGCTTGGAGAACAAATGCCCGCCGCGCTTGCGGCGCAGCGCGAAATCCGCGGCGAGCGCCGGGTCGAAGAAAACCGCCGCCTCGACGCCGAGGCAGCCATTCTTGGTGCCGCCGAAGCTCAGCGCGTCGACCCCCGCCTTCCAGGTCATGTCCGCCGGAGAACAGTCCAGAGCCGCCACGGCGTTGGCGAATCGCGCGCCGTCCATGTGCAGCCGCTGGCCCCGCGCCCGGGCGAGATCGCCAATGGCGCGGATCTGGTCGAGCGCATAGACGCTGCCGGTCTCGGTCACCTGCGTGATCGAGATCGGGCCGGCCTGCGCGTTGTGGAACGAGCGCGCGCCCACCGGGCCGATCACCCGGTCGAGCTCTGCCACCGTGATGCGTCCGTCGGGGGCGGGCACGAGGCTGAGCTTGGCGCCGCCGGTATAGAATTCGGGGGCGTTGCCCTCGTCATGCTCGATATGCGCATGTTCGGAGCAGAAGACCGCGTCCCAGGGCCTGGCCATGCAGCCGAGGATCAGCGCGTTGGCCGCGGTGCCGGTCGCCACGAGGTGCACCTCGGCCTGCGGCGCTTCGAAGATCTCGCGGATGCGGGCGCGAACCCGGTCCATCGCGCTTTCCGAGCCATAGGCGCGCTGGTGGCCGTCATTGGCCTTGGCGATCGCCTCGAGAATCGCGGGATGGGCCGGTCCGGCATTGTCGGAGGCGAACTGCATCAGACGGGTTCCTCGATGATGTGGTCTTCCCAGTCGTCGTCATCGACCTGGGTTTCCGGCACGGTACGGCCCGCCATCGAAACCCCGGCGCGGTGAACCGCTTCTCGGTCGCCCGAGATCAGGTGGTGCCAGTCATGGAGCGGCCGGCCCTCGGCGCGCAGCCTGTAGGCGCAGGTGGCGGGTAGCCAATACATCGTCTCGGCGATCTTCTCGGGCGTCAGCACGATGCATTCGGGCACGTATTTGTGCCGCGTCGCGTATTTCGTGCACAGGCAGGTGGCACCGTCGAGCAGGCGGCAGGCGACGCGGGTCAGCGCCACCTCTCCGGTGTCCTCGTCCTCGATCTTGTTGAGGCAGCACTTGCCGCAGCCGTCGCAGAGCGCCTCCCATTCCTTGCGGTCCAGCTGTTCGAGCGGCAGTTCCCAGAACCTGTCACGCATCGGCCAATACCTTCCGGGCGCGGGCGCAGTCCGCGTCCATCTGGGCGATCAGCGCGTCGAGACCGTCGAACTTCTCCTCGCCGCGCAGATACTCGACCAGCGCCACCGAGATCTCGGCGCCGTAGAGATCGCCCTTGAAGTCGAACAGGAAGGTTTCGCAATTCGGGTGGTTCTCGCCGAACATCGGGCGCACGCCGATCGAGGCGGCGCCATCATAGCTGCCGGCATGCGGCCCGGTGAGCACGTCGACCTTGACCGCGTAGACGCCGAAGCGCGGCAGGTGCAGCCCGTCGATGGTCATGTTGGCGGTCGGAAAGCCCAGCTCGCGGCCGCGCTTCTCGCCATGGATCACCTCGCCCTCGAGCCGGTGCAGGTGCCCGAGCATGGCGGCGGCGTCGCGCGCTCGGCCCTCGGTCAGGGCGCGGCGGATCGCGGTCGAACTGACCTCGCCCGCATCGAGCGCCACCAGCGGCGAGACGGTGACGCCGAAGCCGTGTTCACGACCCAGTGCCTCCAGCATCGCGGCATCGCCGGCGCGCCCCTTGCCGAAGCGGAAATCGGCGCCGATCACGACATGGCGCAGACCGAGACCCTTCGCGATCACGTCGCGGGCGAAGGCGTCCGGCGTCAGCGCCGCGAGCGCGGCATCGAAACGCAGCTCGAACAGCCGCTCGACGCCGATCTTCTCCAGCCGATGCGCCCGTGCGGTCCGGTTCATCAGCCGGAAGGGCGGCGCCTCGGGGGCGAAATACTCACGCGGATGCGGCTCGAAGGTCATCACCCCCAAAGGCGCGCCGAGACGCGCGGCTTCGGTGCGGGCCAGGTCGATGACCGCCCGGTGGCCGAGATGCACGCCGTCGAAATTGCCGATCGCGGCAGCGGCGCCCCGGTCGGTGGCGGGGATGTCGGTGAAGTCGCTCAGGATGCGCATGGCGCCCTGCGTAGCGGCGGGGCGGGGCGCACGCAAGCGGGGCGCGCGCCGCCGCTCATCTCAGCGCAGGAAGCCCATCGCATAGGCCGGAGCCTGCCGCTCTTCGCGAAGATGCGCCTCGAGCCGGTCGGCATCGGGCTGGCCGCCCGGCGCGGTGCCGGTCTCCTCGGCCGAGAGGCCGCCGGTGATGAACAGCGCGTCGAGCCCGGCGCCCGCCGCACCGGACACATCGGTCTGCGGACCGTCTCCGATGCAGATGATGCGGTCGTCGGCGATATCGGGATCGATCTCGGCCAGCCGGCGCCGCGCCAGATCGTAGATCGGCGCGTGCGGCTTGCCGAAATAGAGGCTCTCGCCGCCCATCTCAGTATAGAGCCGCGCCAGCGCGCCCGCGCACCAGACCCGCTCGTCGCCGCGATCGACGATGATGTCGGGATTGGCGCAGAGCAGCTTCAGCCCGCGCGCGATCGCCTGCTCGAATTGAGGGCGGTAGACGTCGGGCTCGGCGTGCTCGTCCTCGGGGCCGCAGCAGACGATGCCTTCGGCCTTGTCGAGATCGGTGCGGGTGACCGGGACCGGGTCCTTGATGATCTTCAGCGGCTCGAAGAAGGCCTCGTCGCGTTCGTCGCCGATGAACCAGACCTTTTCGCCGACCACGCCCTCATACATAGCGGCGCGGGCCGAATCGCCGGAGCTGGCGATCGAATCCCAGCAGTCGCGCGGCACGCCGAGACCCTCGATCTGGCCCTCGACGGAGGCGCGCGGGCGCGGCGAGTTGGTGACCAGGATCACCTTGCCGCCGGCCGCGCGAAAGCCGCGCATCGCGGCGACCGCGGCCTCGTGAGCCCGCACGCCGTCATGCATGCAGCCCCACAGGTCGACGAAGGCGGCGTCGTAATCGCCCGAGATCGCGGCGAAGCTCTCGATGATCCTGGTCATGCGCCTCAGACCTTCAACACGGGGATGATCTGCTTCTTGCGGCTCATCACGCCGGGCAGCACGACGCTGTCGCCTTCGATGGTCGCGTCGAAGCTCTTCTCGGCGATCGCCTTTACCGTGTCGTTGGGGATCAGCATCGTCGCCTGCTCGGCGAGGATGTCGACCACGAAGAGGAGCACCTCGTCGGCACCGTCCTCGGCCGCGACCTTGGGCATCGCCTCGAGCAGCGCCGCCTTTCGCGACAGCACCTGATCGGGCGAGGTCGTCTCGAGCACCGAGACGCGCAGCTTCTTGCCCTCGACGGTGGTCTCCTTGCTGTCCATGCGCAGCAGCTCGGCCTCGGAGAAGGCCGAAACGTCGGATTTGGCGGCGAACATCTCGGCCGCGTAGTCCGAAACGTCGAGGCCGAGGTCGGCAGCGAGGCGCTCGGCCAGCGCCTGATCGGCCGGGGTGGTGGTGGGCGAGCGGAATTCCAGCGTGTCCGACAGGATGCAGGACAGCATCAGCCCCTTGATGCCCTCGGGCATCTCGGTGGCGACGTGACCCATCAGGTCGTGCATGATGGTGGCGGTGCAGGCCAGCGGCTTGATGGTGATGTCGATCGGGCCCTTGGTCTCGAGGCCGCCGAACAGCTTGTGGTGGTCGATGATCGCGGTGATGTCGGCCTTGTTGATCGAGGCGGGCAGCTCGGCGGGGTTGTTGGTGTCGACGATGACGACCTTCTGGCCCTCTTCGACGTCGTCGATGATCTGCGGCAGTTCGAAGCCCCAGCGCTCGGCCACGAATTTCGCCTCGGTGTTGGGCTCGCCCAGGAGCCGGGCCTCGGCGGACTGGCCGCGCTGCGACAGGTACCAGGCCCAGATGAGCGGCGAGCCGGTCGAATCGGTGTCGGGCGCCTTGTGGCCGAAGACGAGCGTGGTCATGGGGAAATCCTTCGGAGAGATACGGGTGAACGGGTCGCGCGCCTTATAGGCAGGGGCACGAGGCTTGTCACCCGCCCGGAGGTCCGCCGGCGAGAGGGGTAGCGCATCGGGGGAGGGGCGGCGCGATGATCCGCGCCGCCCCCATGTGTCACCGCACGGGCTCCGTCATCGGCCTGCGGCTCACCAGCGCCCGCAGGCGCGGCCAGATGCCGCCCGCCGTGGCGCGGGCCGCCGGGGGATCGTCTTTTGCGGCACGCAGCAGGGCCAGACCGGTGCCGGTATGCGGCATCTCCAGGTCGAGCCGGGCGGGCCCGCCGCGCCGGACCCGGGGGCGCTCTTCCCACGGGGCGGGGCTGTCGGGCTGGGCACGGTGATCGATGATGTAGAAGGGCGGATGCATGGGATGTTCCTTTTCATCCTTGGGTTGAGTTTTCGGACATGGCTCGGCCGTGTCCGGGGTGGTGCGGCCACGTCTCTCCCGGCCGGTGGCGCGGGTCGCGCCGCCGGGGCGGGATGAAGGGTCGCTTGCGGGTCTCGCCCTAAAGCGGGGAGGCGCGCGGGTGGTGGAGGATCGCCGCGCCGCTGCCCGCATGCGCAAGCATGCCGGATCGCGGCCGCCCAAGGACGGCGCAATACGGCAGGGTCTGGCGCGATGCGCGTCGCACGGGGCGACGGGTGGCGGCGGTCGAGCGATCGACCACGTCAATACGGGGGGTCATGGACTAAGCCCTGGAACTGGTAAAATCGACGGGCGGAGGCGGGGGCGAGCCGGCCATCCGCGACAGGCGGCGGCGCGGCGTTCAGCCGTGAGAGAGATATCCTCGAGTCATAAGCCGCCCTCCCGATCCGGGGTTGTCCTGACGGCATCATGCACGAAGACGCCGTTCTGAGAAGCCCCTTTTTCAGGTTTCTCGTGCGCGCGTCCGAGGCGTGACATTTCCGCGTCGCGAGGCGCTTGACAGCTCCGTGAGCCCTGCTTACCTCTCTCGTCGTTGGCACTCACCGACAGGGAGTGCTAATGCCTCTTCCGGGGGCATGGGAACATACATACTGCTGAGGAGCTGCAGAGATGGCATTCAAACCGCTTCACGACCGGGTCCTGGTGCGTCGCGTCGAGGGCGAAGAGAAGACCAAGGGCGGTCTGATCATCCCCGACAACGCCAAGGAAAAGCCGGCCGAGGGCGAAGTGATCGCCTGTGGCGACGGCGCCCGCAAGGACAATGGCGAGCTGATCGCGATGGCCGTCAAGGAAGGCGATCGCGTCCTGTTCGGCAAGTGGTCCGGCACCGAGGTCACCGTCAACGGCGAAGAGCTGCTGATCATGAAGGAAAGCGACATTCTCGGCATCATCGCCTGAGACCCACGCTGACCCTTTCCCACTGAATTCAGATCAAGGAGCACTCACATGGCTTCCAAGGACGTCAAGTTCGACACCGATGCCCGCAACCGCATGCTCAAGGGCGTCAACACGCTCGCCAACGCGGTCAAGGTGACCCTCGGCCCCAAGGGCCGCAACGTGGTCATCGAGAAATCCTTCGGTGCGCCCCGCATCACCAAGGACGGCGTCACCGTCGCCAAGGAAATCGAACTCGAGGACAAGTTCGAGAACATGGGCGCGCAGATGGTGAAGGAAGTCGCTTCCCGCACCAACGACGAAGCGGGTGACGGCACCACCACCGCCACCGTGCTGGCCCAGGCCATCATCAAGGAAGGCCTGAAGTCGGTCGCCGCCGGCATGAACCCGATGGACCTCAAGCGCGGCATCGATCTCGCCACCGCCAAGGTCGTCGAGGCGATCAAGGCCGCCGCGCGTCCGGTGAACGACAGCGACGAAGTCGCCCAGGTCGGCACCATCTCCGCCAACGGCGAAGCCTCGATCGGTCGCCAGATCGCCGACGCGATGCAGAAGGTCGGCAACGAGGGTGTCATCACCGTCGAGGAGAACAAGGGCCTCGAGACCGAGACCGAAGTCGTCGAGGGCATGCAGTTCGACCGCGGCTACCTGTCGCCCTACTTCGCGACCAACCCCGACAAGATGGTCGCCGAGCTCGAAGACTGCATGATCCTGCTGCACGAGAAGAAGCTCTCCTCGCTGCAGCCGATGGTGCCGCTCCTCGAGCAGGTGATCCAGTCGCAGAAGCCGCTGCTGATCATCGCCGAGGACGTCGAGGGCGAGGCCCTGGCCACGCTCGTCGTCAACAAGCTGCGTGGCGGCCTGAAGATCGCCGCCGTCAAGGCGCCGGGCTTCGGTGACCGTCGCAAGGCCATGCTGCAGGACATCGCGATCCTGACCGGCGGCCAGGTGATCTCGGAAGATCTCGGCATGAAGCTCGAGAACGTCACCATGGACATGCTCGGCACCGCCAAGAAGGTGTCGATCACCAAGGACGAGACCACCATCGTCGACGGCCATGGCGACAAGGCCGAGATCGAGGCGCGCGTCGCCCAGATTCGCACCCAGATCGAGGACACCACCTCGGATTACGACCGCGAGAAGCTGCAGGAGCGGGTTGCCAAGCTCGCCGGTGGCGTCGCCGTCATCCGCGTCGGCGGCATGACCGAGGTCGAGGTGAAGGAGCGCAAGGACCGCGTCGATGACGCGCTCAACGCGACCCGCGCCGCGGTGCAGGAAGGCGTGATCGTCGGCGGCGGCGTCGCCCTCGTGCAGGCCGGCAAGTCGCTCGAAGGTCTCGCAGGCGAGAACTCGGACCAGGATGCGGGCATCGCCATCGTGCGTCGCGCGCTGGAAGCGCCGCTGCGCCAGATCGCCGAGAACGCCGGCGTCGACGGTGCCGTGGTGGCCGGCAAGGTCCGCGAGTCGACCGACCTGACCTACGGCTTCAACGCGCAGACCGAGGAATATGGCGACATGTTCAAGTTCGGCGTGATCGACCCGGCCAAAGTGACCCGCACCGCGCTCGAGGACGCAGCCTCGGTCGCCGGTCTGCTGATCACCACCGAAGCCATGATCGCCGACAAGCCCAAGAAGGACGAGGGCGGTGCCCCGGACATGGGCGGCATGGGCGGCATGGGTGGCATGGGCGGCATGATGTAATCTGCCGCGATCCACACCGATCGTTACGGGAAAGGGGGCTCTTCGGAGCCCCCTTTTGCGCTTTCAGGCCCCGGGCCCGGCCTGCGCCTGCACGAATTCCGCCATCAGCGCCTCGTAGCGCTCCACCGGTGGAAACCCCTCGAAGCGGTGCCGCGCTGGGGTCTCGGCCCAGGCCAGCTTCTCGCGCGTCATGGTTTCGACGAAGGGCGCGAACCAGGAGGCGTCGTCGAACATGGTGGGGCGGACATTCACGAAGGGCATCTCGTCGAAGCGGGTGAACATCCAGCTCATGCAGCGCGGGCAGAAATGGTGGCGCTGCTGCGGATCGTGCATCCCGCCGATCACCGGTTCGCCTTGGATCACCTCGAAGCCCTCGGCCGGGACCATCGCGGTAAGCGAATAGGCGCTTCCGGTCATCTTCTGGCAGCCGGTGCAGTGGCACGCCGCCGTCATCAGCGGCAGCGCGGTGATCCGGATGCGGGTGGCGCCGCACCGGCAGGCGCCGTCGAGCGGGAGCGTCGGTTGCATCATCTTGCCGGGTCCTTCCTGTCGCGGGGCGAGCCTAGCGCGGCCCCGAAGCCGCGCGAAGCCCCTGCCGCCGCACGGCCGCCTGACCGACTGCCCTTGCCCCTGCTGCATGCGCACGGCATGGATTGCGCGGCCCGACAGTCCGGACCGATGGGAGACCCCATGCTGTTCTTCGTCACGATCACCATCTCGGGCCTGCTTGCCGGCGCGCTCAACGCGGTCGCCGGTGGCGGCACCTTCCTGACCTTCCCGGCGCTGGTCTGGCTTGGCGTCCCGCCGATCATGGCCAACGCCACCGCCACCATCGGCGCGCTGCCGGGCTATGCCAGCTCGGCCTGGGGCTACCGCTCGGATGTCAGCGCCGAGGGCACGCTGGGGTTGCGCGCGATCGTGGGGCTGGGGGCACTGGGCGGCCTTCTGGGGGCGGGGCTGCTCCTCGTGACGCCGGGCGCGGTGTTCGAGGGGCTGGTGCCGTGGCTGCTGCTCGTCGCCACCGTGCTGTTCGCCACCGGGCCGCGGGTTCTGGCCTTCGTGCGGGCGCGCGGCTTCGGCCCGGCGGGCCCGGTGCTGTCGGGGGCGGCGGTGCTCGCCGTGTCGATCTATGGCGGCTATTTCAACGGTGGACTGGGCATCCTGCTCCTGGCGATGCTCGGGCTGATCGGCTTCGTGAATCTGCACGGCATGAACGGGCTCAAGGTGCTGCTCTCGGCGGTGCTGTCGCTGGTCTCGGCGGCGGCCTATGCCGCGGCTGGGCTGATCGACTGGGACGCGGCGCTGATCATGGCGGTGGCGACGACGATCGGCGGCTATCTGGGCGCGCGCGGCGCCAAGCTCATCCGCATGGACCATCTGCGCATCGGCATTACCGGCGTCGGTCTGGTGATGACGCTGCTGTTCTTCGCGCTCTAGAGCAGGATCGGCTCGAGCGGGTCGTAGCCCGGCGCGTCTCCGTCCTCCCAGGCGACGGCGGCGAGGCTGTCGGGCTTGACCCTGAGCCCGGCCATCTCGGCGCGCGTGACCCAGCGGCGATGGCTCACCACCCCCTCGGGATCGACCCAGTCGCCATGCGGATCGCCCGAGACCAGTGCGCAGCGGAAGTAGAGATCGACCTGATGGAAGCCGCGCCGCTGGTGGTGGAACTCGTTGACGAGACAGGGCGCGCCCACCGCGACCTCCAACCCGCATTCCTCGCGCAGTTCGCGCGCGAGGTTGTCGGGCAGCGAGGCGTGCGGCTCGACGCCGCCGCCCGGCGCGCACCACAGATCGTCGCGGCCCCTGTAGGCATTGACCAGAAGCAGGCGGTTCTCGCGCATCAGGATCGCGCGCACGGCGAGGCGGACGGGGGATGTCATGGCGCGACCATGGCCGTGGCGGCGGGCGCAGGCAAGACCGGCCTGTGCGCGGCGGTCGCGCCACCTATCTGATGTGCATGATACGCCCCGTCCTGATGCTGTCCGTCTGCCTCGCCCTGCTCTCCGCCTGCGCCCGCGCCGCGCCGGAGGAGACGGCGGATTGCGTCGTGTTCCTGCACGGTCTGGCGCGCACCGATCTCAGCTTCGCGCCGATGGCCGAGGTGGTCGAGGCCAACGGCTACAAGGTGGTCAATCGCGGCTATCCCTCGACCGAGGCGCGGATCGAGGATCTGGTCGAGGCGGTGCCCGACGACGTGGCGGCCTGCGGCGACCGCACCGTGCATTTCGTGACCCATTCGATGGGCGGCATCCTCGTGCGGCTCTGGCTCACCGATCACCGCCCGGCGAAGATGGGCCGGGTGGTGATGCTGGCGCCGCCCAACAAGGGCTCGGAGCTTGTCGACGTGTTCGGCGAGTTCGAACCGTTCGAATGGATCAACGGCCCGGCGGGGTTGCAGCTCGGCACCGATCCGCAGAGCCTGCCGAACCGGCTCGAGCCGCTGCCCTCCTACGAGGTCGGCATCATCGCCGGGGATTCCTCGCTCAACCCGGTTTTCTCGGCGCTGATCGAGGGGCCGGATGACGGCAAGGTCTCGGTCGCTTCGACCCGGCTCGAAGGCGCGGCCGATCACATCACCCTGCCGGTGAGCCACACCTTCATGATGAACAATCCGCTGGTGATGGCGCAGGTGCTGGCCTTCCTGCGGCAGGGCCGGTTCGATCGCGAGCTGAGCCTCGGCGGCGTGCTGTTCGGCCTCGACTAGGGCGGCGGATCTTCGCGCGGTCCTGTACCGCGTCGGAACCGCGCCATGGATCGGTGGTTCGAGTCATCGAACACACGCGCTGCGCGACCGAACGGCGGGCGGCGCGGTCCCACCGTCCAGGAGGAAGGCTGCGATGACCTACAGGACCTTTGAGGACGACCGGCGCGCCCGGCGCGCGCGCCATGCGGCGCAGCCCGGCGGTGCGGCGCTGGCGGTCGGCCTCGGATTGCTGCTGCTCGGCGGCCTCGCGGCCCGGCAATATGCCGGGCAACAGGCACCGCGCCGTCCCGCCGACAGCGCCCCCGGCCGCACTGCCCGGCAAAGACGCTTCGGCGACTACGCCGTCACCGGCCGCAGCGTGACCATCAACCGTCCCCGCCAGGAGATCTACGATTTCTGGCGGGACTTCTCGAACCTGTCGAAGTTCATGGAGAACATCGAAAGCGTGCACGCGTCGGGCGAGGTCACGCGCTGGACCATCAGCGGCCCGATGGGCCGCGCGGTCGAGGTCGTCACCCGCATCGTCAGCGACCGCCCCGGCCAGGAGATCGCCTGGCGCTCCACCGAGGACAGCGAGATCGACACGGAGGGCAAGGTGATGTTCCGCGATGCGCCCGGCATGCGCGGCACCATCGTCGAAACGGTGATCGCCTATCGCCCGCCGATGGGCGAGCTGGGCCGGATCGTGGCCAAGCTGTTCCAGGATGAGCCCGGCGTGCAGGCGCGCCGCGACCTGAAGCGGCTGAAGATGCTGCTGGAGACCGGCGAGATCGCCACCAATCGCAACCGCAACGACGGCTGAGGGGGCCTGAGACATGCGCGCACTCACCTATCACGGCAGCCACGACGTCCGCGTCGATACCGTGCCCGACCCCCAGATCGTCAACCCGCGCGACGCGATCATCGAGGTGACCTCGACCGCGATCTGCGGCTCGGACCTGCATCTCTATGACGGGGTGATCCCCGGTGTCATGTCGGGCGACATCCTTGGCCACGAATTCATGGGGCGCGTGGTCGAGACCGGCCCGGGCTCGACCCTGAAGAAGGGCCAGCGCGTGGTGGTGCCCTTCACCATCTCCTGCGGCCAGTGCTTTCACTGCAAGATGCAGCAGTTCTCGGCTTGCGACAATTCCAACCCGGCCGAGAAGCAGGACCTGACCGAACCGCTCTATGGCCATCCTCTGTCGGGACTGTTCGGCTATTCGCACCTGACCGGCGGCTATCCGGGCGGGCAGGCGGAATATGTCCGGGTGCCGTTTTCGGATGTCGGTCCGATCGTCATCCCCGAGGGCATGGATGACGACGAGGTGCTGTTCCTCTCGGACATCCTGCCCACGGGCTGGATGGCCGCCGAGAACGCCGACATCACCGATGGCGACACCGTCGCCGTCTGGGGTTGCGGCCCGGTCGGGCTCTTCGCGGTGCAAAGCGCGCGGATCATGGGGGCGCATCAGGTGATCGCCATCGACCACCACCCGCACCGGCTGGAGCTGGCGCGGCAGATGGGGGCCAAGGTGATCGACTACACCCAGACCCATGTGCTCGAGGCGCTGATGGAGATGACCGGCGGCATCGGTCCCGACGCGGTGATCGACGCGGTCGGCATGGAAAGCCACGGCTTCGCGCCCGACAACGTGTTCGACACGATCAAGCAGAAGGTGGGCATGGGCGCCGACGCCCCGCATGCCTTGCGCATGGCGATCATGGCGGTGCGCAAGGGCGGACGCATCTCGATGCCCGGCGTCTATGGCGGTTTCGCCGACAAGTTTCCGCTGGGCGCGCTGATGGAGAAGGGGCTGCAGCTCAGGACCGGCCAGACCCACGTGCAGCGCTACACCAAGGACCTGCTGCGCCGGATTCAGGAGGGCGAGATCGACACCACCTTCCTGATCTCGCACCGGCTGCCGCTCGAAGAGGCACCGCGCGGCTATGCCAACTTCAAGGAGAACCAGAACGAGTGGACCAAGGTCGTGCTCAAGCCCGGCACGGCGGCGGTCTAAATTCGGTCCGTGCTGGATAGCCGAGGGACGGGCTTCCTGACCCCTCGGCGCATCGGGGCCAATCAAGCGGTCGGCCGAAACCGCGGTAGGGTGCTTCCGGGGAGAATGGCCCCGGTATCCGTCATGCCGCCGCTTGAGGTCGAGGAGCGCGCGCTGGCCAAGCGCTTGGCCCGCTGGAAATGGCGGGCCTCGCCCCTGAGGCGGAGCGCTGGGTTAAGGCACCGGCCATCCCGGCCTGCGCGAAGGTGATCCTCCGCCCCTTGTTTTGCGGCGCGCGGGCGCTTCTTATGAGATGTATCGCAAGCCTCGGAGGCACCGCCTCATGGAGATCCATCTCGAGAAGATCGACGCGCGGCGCAACTGCTACCGCTTTTACGAGATCACCGTCGAGCCGGACCTATTCGCGCAGGCGGCGCTGGTGGTGCGCTGGGGCCGGATCGGCGGGCGCGGGCGTTCGCGTATCGCCGGTTCTGGATCGGTGCGAGAGGCGCAGGATCTCGCGACACGCCTGCTCAAGCTCCGGCTGCGCCACGGCTACGCGCTGCGCTGAGCGTCGCCGTGGTAGCTGAGCGGCGGATGGTTTCGACCTCCATCCACCGAGTTTGACCGGTCGACCCTGTCCGCCCGAGGCGCGACGGCCGCGCCTTTGGCCGGTGCCGTTCTCAGGGCCAGAGCGACCACAGATAGATCGCGTAGCCGGCCAGCAGCAGGGCGCCCTCGCGGCGGGAGATCCGCAGCCCGGTCCAGGCGAGGCCGACGACGGCGAGCGAGGCGGCGATCATCACGAGGTTGTCGAAGCTCAGGATCTCGGTCGGCACGTTGCCGGGAGACACCATCGCGGTGACGCCGGCGATGCCGAGGATGTTGTAGATGTTCGAACCGATGATGTTGCCGAAGGCCATGTCGGCCTGCTTGCGGATCGCCGCCATCACCGACGTCACCAGTTCCGGCAGCGAGGTGCCGATCGCGACAACCGTGAGACCGATCACCGTCTCGGAGATGCCGAAGCTGCGCGCCAGCGTCGTCGCGCCCTCGACCAGAAGGTAGCCGCCATAGACCACCAGCGCGAGGCCGCCCAGTGCGGTGAGGAGCGAGACGGGCAGGGAGGTGGTGCCGTCGGGCGCCAGCGCCGGGTCGGCGCTCTGGGTTGCATCGGCCTTCTCGCGCACGGCACCACGGCTCTCTTGGCGAAACGCCATGTAGATGTAGAGGGCGAGCGCGGTGACGAAGGCGGCGCCCACCGCCACGCCCAAGGGCATCAGCAGGCCCAGCGCGGCAAAGCTCAGCGTGACCGCCACCATCACCGCGCCGTCGCGCTTGAGCGCGGCCGAGGCCACGGCGATCGGGGTGATCAGCGCGGCGCCGCCCATGATCAGCAGGATGTTGGCGATGTTCGAGCCGACGACGTTGCCATAGGCGATGCCCGGTACGCCCTTGAGCGCGGCCTGCACCGAGGTGACCAGCTCGGGCGTCGAGGTGCCGAAGCCCACCAGCGTCAGGCCGATCACCAGCGGCGACACGCCCAGCCGTTCGGCGACGCGCACCGCGCCGCGCACCAGAAATTCGCCGCCGAGCACCAGCAGCACGAGGCCCGCGACCAGCGACAGCCACATTCCCATGTCGGATTCCTTCTCACCATCCCGAGGCCGTGGTTCCGGCCTCGCGCAGAGATGGGATGGCGGGCGGGGGTCCGACAAGCGGTCGGACCCCTCGAGGCGCGAAAATCTTCGCGCCGTGTCGGCCAGCGGGCCGTCAGGCGGCGCGCAGCCGTGCCGGCATCAGCCCGGTTTCCTCCATCGAGACGGCGCGGCCCTCGCGGATCGACATCTGCGCGGCGATGCCCATGGCCACGGCGGCCCAGCCATCCTCGAGCGTCACTTCGGCGCGAGCGCGCTGGCCGCGCACCAGTTCGAGGAAGCGCGCATGCTGATAGAAGGTCGAGCCATTGTGGTCGCCCGCCTCCAGCAGCGCCGGGTCGACCGGAATCTCGCGGATCTCGGGACCCTTGGGCTCGCGCGGGCTGACGATCAGCTGCGGCACCGGCGGCTCGCCCAGATGCTCGGGCCAGAACCGGCCCGGCCCCGGCACCAGAGCGTCGATCCGCGCCCGCGGCCCGACCGCCGTGACCTCTTCCTGGTAGCGCGCGCCCTCGGCGAACATGCACAATTCCAGCAGGGCACGACCGCCGCGCGCGAAATCGACGATCACATAGCCATTGTCGAGCACGTCGGGCGCCACGCCCTCGTAATTCTCGTCCTGGTGATTCACCGCCTGGCTGCCCGAGGCCATGACCCGCACCGGCTCGTCGCCGAGCGTGAGCCGCATCAGGTCGAAGAAGTGGCAGCACTTCTCGACGAAGGTGCCGCCGGTGAAACGGTTGAACCGGTTCCAGCCGCCGACCTTGTGCAGGAACGGGAAGCGATGCTCGCGGATGGTGAGCATCTTGATGCCCCCGGTGGCCGCCTGCGCCTCCTTCAGGAAGGCCGCGATGGGCGGCATGTAGCGGTACTCCATCGCCACCCAGACCGGGGCGGGGTAGCTGTCGCGGAAGGCCGCGAGCCGCGCCGTCTCGGCCGGATCGGTGAAGAGCGGTTTTTCGACGAGGACCGGCAACGGCCGGGTGCGGGCGATCTCTTCCATCTGCTCGAGATGGCGGAAATTGGGGCTGGCGATCAGCAGGCAATCGAGCCCCTCGGTCGCCATCAGATCGGCGACCGAATCGCACAGCCGCGCCTCGGGCGCGAGCGCCTGCGCCTGCATCGCCATCTCGGCGTCGGGCTCGAAGATCGCCGCGACGCGCGTGCCGGGCAGCAGCGCGATGTTGCGCAGGTGCTCCTGTCCCATCATGCCGCAGCCGATGATGCCGTAATTGGTGGGCGTGGTCATTGATCCTCCCTCAGATCAGGCGTTGCACGTAATGGGCACGCGCCGTGTCGAACCATGTGCGCGAGAACTCGACCGGCGCCGGGCCCTGCGCCCAACTCAGCCGCTCGATGTATCCGGTGACGGTGCCGGGGCGCAGCGTGAAGGCCGCCGGCGCCCAGTGCGGCACCTCCCCGATGGTGACCCGATCCTCGGCGCGGGTGATCCAGAAGCCGAGATGGGTCTTGTAGTAGAGGTAGAGCGAATCCGCGAGTTTCGCGGGGTCGATCGCGCCGGCCGCGCCGTCGAGCCAGATCTCCTCGACCGCGATGATCGTGTCGTTGAGACGGCGCAGGCGGCGAATCCGCGTGGCGTCCGGCGCGGCGCCGAAGCCGGGCAAATCGGCGGGCTTCTCCATTCGCGCGAGATCGAGCACTTCGGCGCGGGGCAGGCCGCCGCCCTCCGGCAGCTCCAGCCGGAACATCGAGTAGACGCTTTCGGCCTGCGCGTTGCGGCGCACGTAGTTGCCCGAGCCCTGCACCCGCTCCAGCATGCCTTTCTCCGACAGCTCGGCCAGCGCCTTTCTCAGCGTGCGCACCGAGGTGCCCAGACGCTGCGCGAAGTCGCGCTCTGGAGGCAGCCGCTCTCCCTCGACCAGCCGCCCGGAGGCGATCTCGCGCACGAGAAGTTCGCTGATCTGCTGGTGGATCGGCAGGGCGGCGGGGGCTTCGGGCATCTTGCGAAAATCTCGCGGTCGAAATTGATGCACCATTGATTTGCATTTGCCGGGCTGTTACGCAAGTGGAAATCGCACGCTTGGAGGAGCCCCCGCATGACCGTCGTCCCCATCACCTCGCCCGATCTCGACGCGGTCGAGGTGTCGTGGTTCGCAGCGCTCTGCTCGGATGATTACCGCCTGCTGGGCAAGCCCGAGGGCGACCTGCGCTCGTCCTGGGCGCATTGCTCGGAGATCGTGAAGACCGCCGAATCTCAGGGCTTCCGCAACATCCTCTGCCCGTCCTCCTATCAGGTCGGGCAGGACACGCTGAGCTTCGTCGCGGGCTGCGCGCCGATCACCTCGAAGATCAACCTGCTGGCGGCGATCCGCTGTGGCGAGATGCAGCCGATCATGCTGGCGCGCACCGTCGCCACGCTCGACCACATGCTGGAGGGCCGCCTGACGCTGAACGTCATCTCCTCGGATTTCCCGGGCGAAAAGGCCGAGAGCAAGTTCCGCTACCAGCGTTCGCGCGAGGTGGTGGAGATCCTCAAGCAGGCCTGGACCCGCGACGAGATCAACTACAAGGGCGAGGTCTACGACTTCGAGGGGCTGACCACCGACCCGGCCAAGCCCTATCAGGAGGGCGGTCCGCTTCTCTATTTCGGGGGCTACTCCCCCGACGCGCTGGAGCTTTGCGGCCAGCATTGCGACGTCTACCTGATGTGGCCCGAGAAGAAGGAAGACCTCGCCGAGCGGATGCGCGCGGTGCATTCGGTGGCCGAGAAATACGACCGCACGCTGGATTACGGGCTGCGGGTGCACGTCATCGTCCGCGACACCGAGGCCGAGGCGCGCGAATACGCGCAGCATCTCGTCTCAGAACTGGATGACGAGCAGGGCCGCACGATCCGCGAGCGGGCGCTCGACGCCACCTCGCTGGGCGTGTCGCACCAGGCGCGCAACCGTGAGCTTGCGGATATGGAGGGCTTCATCGAGCCGAACCTCTGGACCGGCGTCGGCCGGGCACGCTCGGGCTGCGGCGCGGCGCTGGTGGGCTCGACCGACCAAGTCTATTCGAAGCTCGAGGAATACCGGAAGATGGGCATGCGGGCCTTCATCCTGTCGGGATATCCGCATATCGACGAGGCCAAGCATTTCGGCGCCCGCGTGCTGCCGATGATGAAGACATGCTCGCTGCCGGAGGCCTATGGCCGGGTGCCGAGCCAGACACCGAAGACGCCGCTGGGCGCAGGAGAACGACGCTGATGGACCGTATCGAGATTTCGCGCGACGTGGCGCTGAGCCGCCTGGTCTATGGCATGTGGCGCATCGCCGACGACGCCGACACCAGCCCCGCCCATGTCCGCGCCAAGATCGACGCCTGCCTCGCGCAGGGCATCACGACGATGGATCAGGCCGACATCTACGGCGCCTATGGCGCCGAGGCGGTGCTGGGCGCGGCGCTGAAGGAAGACCCCTCGCTGCGTGACCGGATCGAGATCGTCAGCAAATGCGGCATCGTCGCGCCGATGGGCCGCCACGCCGACAAGACGGTCAAGCATTACGACACCTCGCGCGCCTATATCGAACAGGCGGTCGAGACGAGCCTGCGCGACATGGGCACCGAGTATCTCGACCTGCTGCTGATCCACCGCCCCGACCCGATGATGGACCCCCGCGAAACCGGCGCCGCGCTCGACGCGCTGGTGGCGAGTGGCAAGGTCCGCGCCGTCGGCGTCTCGAACTTCCGGCCATGGGACGTGGAACTGCTGGAATCGGCGATGGACACGCCGCTCGCCACCAACCAGATCGAGATCTCGCTGAAGGAACTCGCGCCCTTCACCAATGGCGATCTCGCCTATCACCAGCGGCGGAACATCCCGCTGATGGCATGGTCGCCGCTGGGCGGCGGTGACCTGATGACCGGGCAGGGGCCGGTGGCCGAGCGTCTCGACCGCATCGCCGCGGCGCAGGGCGTCGACCGCGCCGCCGTCGCGGTGGCCTTCCTGCTCGCGCATCCGGCGGGCATCCTGCCGGTGCTGGGCACCAACAACGTCGAGCGGATCGCGAAGATTTCCGACGCGCGCAAGGTCGAGATCGACCGCGAGACCTGGTTCTCGCTCTACGAGGCCGGCCTCGGCACCGAAGTGCCATGAGCGCGGCGGCCGAGATCACCGGCTTCGTGCCGGATGCGGAGAACACGCGGCTCCTGCGCGATGCTTTCGGCCGCTTTGCCACCGGCGTCACCATCGTCACGGTGGCCGGTGAGGACGGCCCCGTGGCGATCACCGCCAACAGCTTTTCGAGCCTGTCGCTCGACCCGCCGCTGGTGCTGTGGTCGCCGGATCGCAAGTCGCGCCGCTTCGGGCATTTCGCCCATGCCACGAATTACGTGATCCACGTGCTGGCCGCCGAGCAGGCCGATCTGTGTTTCGGCGTCTCCAAGGACGCCTGGAAGCTGGGCGAGCACGATCTGGAGGTGAACGCCGACGGCGTGCCGGTGATCCCCGGCGCGCTGGCCCGCTTCGACTGCACGCGCGAGGCCACGCATGATGGCGGCGACCACGTGATCGTCGTGGGCCGGGTCGATCGTTGCGAACTGCGCGACGGCACCCCGCTCGTCTTCTACGCGGGCAAGACCGCGCGGATCGCGCAGGACTGAGACACCGCCGCATCCTGGGGAGGAGCGGCCACCCGAGAGGGAAGGGGAGAGGAATGGGAGGAGTTCTGGCCGTGCTGGGGCCGCTGGGGCGGCTCAATGCGGCGCTCTGCACCGCGGGCCGCGCGATCGGCGTCGTGGCCATCGCCGTGATGGTGGCGGTGACGCTGTTGCAGGTCGTCATGCGCTACGTGTTCAACAACGCGCTGCCCTGGCCCGACGAGGCGGCGCGCTTCTGCATGCTGTGGATGACCGGGCTGATGGCCCCCACCGCGCTGCGCCATGGCGGCTTCGTCGCCATCGACAGCCTGCTGATGGCGCTGCCGGTGCGTCTGTCGTCTCTGCTGTCGCTGATCCTGCTCTCGATCGCCATGCTGGTGCTGGTGATGGGGCTCTCCATCGGCTGGGCCGAGGTGAACGGCTTGGGCGGACGGTTCGACACCGCCTCGCTCTACCTGCCGACATCCTGGGGCTTCGACAGCTGGTTCCGCATTCCGCGCAGCTGGATGATGCTGTCGCTCGTGGTGGGCTTCGCGATGCTGATCCTCGTCAATCTCGAGCTGATGCTGCGCGCCCTGATGGGGCTCTTCGGGGCCGCCGACCGGCTGCCCATGGTCCGTAATCCCGTTCTGGGGAGCGCCGAATAATGCTGGTCCTGTTCCTTCCGGTCTTCCTGTTCTTCCTGATGGTCGGCCTGCCGGTCTTCTTCGGCCTCTTGTTCGCTCCGGGCATCCTGCTCTGGCTCAACGGCCAGGAGCGCGATCTCACGCTGCTGTACCGCAATCTCTACAACGGCATGGACAGCTTTCCGCTGATGGCGATCCCGTTCTTCATGCTGGCGGGCGAACTGATGAACCGTGGCGGCATCACGCTGCGCCTCGTCGAGTTCTCCCAGGCGATGATGGGCCATTTCCGCGGCGGGCTCGCGCATGTGAACATCCTGTCCTCGATGCTCTTCGCGGGCCTGTCGGGCTCGGCGGTGGCCGACACCTCGGCGCTGGGCTCGATGCTGATCCCGGCGATGGAGAAGCAGGGCTACACCCGCCGCTTCGCCGCCGCGATCACCGCCGCGTCCTCGGTGATCGGCCCGATCATCCCGCCCTCGGGCATCATGATCATCTACGCCTATGTCATGGGCGAGAGCGTGGCGGCGCTGTTCCTCGCGGGCATCGTGCCGGGCATGCTGGTCGGCGTCGGGCTGATGGTCCTCGTGAAGATCATGGCCGATCGCTACGACTTCCCGGTCGCCTCGCGCCGTCACAGCTGGGGCGAGCGCGGGCAGGCCTCGCTCAAGGCCTTCTTCCCGCTGCTGACGCCGGTCATCATACTCGGCGGCATCCTGTCGGGGGTGTTCACGCCGACCGAGGCCGCCGCCGTGGCCGTGGCCTACGCGCTGATCATCGGCCTCTTCGTCCTGCGCACGCTCAAATTCTCGGAGCTGTCGGACGTGCTGTCGAAGGCGGGCATCACCTCGGCCGTGGTGCTGCTGCTGGTCGGCGCGGCGATGTCGTTCAAGACGGTGGTGTCGCTCTCCCATGCGCCCGAGCTTCTGGCCGAGTTCATCCTGACCCTAACCGAGAACCCGCTGCTGCTCCTGTTCCTGATCAACCTGCTGCTGTTCGCGGTGGGCATGTTCCTCGACGCGGGCCCGGCGATCATCATCCTGGGTCCGATCCTCGGGCCGGTCTTCACATCTCTGGGCGTCGACTCGGTGCATTTCGCGATCATCATGTGCGTGAATCTGACGGTCGGGCTCGCGACGCCACCGATGGGGCTCGTGCTCTTCGTCGCGGCCTCGGTCTCGGGCGAGAAGGTCGAGACCATCTCCAAGGCGATCCTGCCCTTCCTCGCGGTCGAGATCCTGGTGATCATGATGATCACCTTCGTGCCCGAGATCTCCATGACGATCCCGCGCCTGACGGGCTTTGCAGACTGAACAACAAGACGAGCAACAGGGAGGACACCATGCTCACGAACACCTTCAAGGCCGCCGGTCTCGCGGCGCTGCTGGCCGGCACCGCGCTGCCCGCCACGGCCCAGGAATACACGCTGCGCGCCACCGCCAACTCGAACGAGGCCGACGAGGATTACGACGGGCTGCAAGCCTTCAAGAGCCATGTCGAAGCCGCCTCGAACGGCGCCATCGCGGTCGAGATCTTCATGGGCACGCAGCTGTGCTCGAACGGCGCGGAATGCCTGCAGGGCGTGGCCGACGGCTCGATCGACATCTACATCTCGACCTCCGGCGGCGCCTCGGGGCTGTTCCCCTACGTGCAGGTGCTCGACCTGCCTTACGTGATGGCCGATGACCGTATCGCCGAGGCCGTGCTGTCCGGCGATTTCACCCGCACCATGCGCGACATGGCGCTCGAGGATTCGGGCGACAGCATCCGGCTGATGACGATCGGCAACACCGGTGGCTGGCGCAACTTCGCCAACACCCAGCGTCGGATCGCCGCGCCCGCCGACATCGAGGGGCTGAAGATCCGCACCGTGGTCGCCGACCTGCCGCAGGAGCTGGTGCGGGCGCTGGGCGCCTCGCCGACGCCGATCCCGTGGCCCGAACTGTTCACCTCGCTGCAGACCGGCGTGGTCGAGGGCACCAAGAACGGCATTACCGACATCATGTCGATGAAGTTCCCCGATGCGGGCCTGCAATACGTCACGCTGGACGGCCACGCCTATATGGGCGCACTGTGGTGGATGTCGAACCAGACCTTCCAGGAGCTGCCCGACGACATGAAACGCGTCGTGGTCGACGGCTTCTATCAGCTGCAGCAGGCGACCTTCGCCAGCCCGAAGCGCAAGTCGATCCAGGCCTATGAGGATTTCGTCGCCGGTGGTGGCGACCTCTACGTGCCGACCCCCGAGGAGAAGGCCGCCTTCGCCGAGGCGGCGCAGCCGGTCTACGAGTGGTTCACCGCCAATGTCGAAGGCGGGCAGGAGATCTATGACGCGCTGACCGCCGCCGTGGCCGAGGCCGAGACCGAACTCGAGGCGGTCCGCGCCGCCGACATGGAGTAAGCCCCTCCGGACCGTGCCCGGGGGCGGTTGCCGCCCCCGGGCCTTTCTCGGTGTCTCCGGAGCCGTTCGGGGGCATCGATCCTTCCCGAAATCCGTCCTCTCCGCGCCCGGGCAGAGCCCGGCATTACCCCCGCCATGCCCGCCATGCCCGAAGGAGCCGCCATGACCCGCCTCGCCGATACCGCCCGGAGCCTGTTCCCGGGCGTGGCCCTCGCGGCTCTGGTGGCGATGGCGGCGCAGTTCCTGTCGGAGCATTACGGCGCGCCCGCGATGCTGATGGCGATCCTTCTGGGCATCGCGCTGGCCTTTCTCTCGGAAGAGCCGCGCAGCGCGCCCGGCATCGCCTTTTCCTCGCGCGTGCTGCTCAGGATCGGCGTGGCGCTCTTGGGCGTACGAATTTCCACCGGCATGGTGCAGGAACTGGGGCTGGGGCTTCTGGCTCTGATCATCGGCGGCGTGCTCGCCACCATCGGCGCCTCGATCCTCGCGGCCTGGGTGCTCGGTCGCGACCGGCTCTTTGCCTTTCTTTCGGGCGGCGCGGTGGCGATCTGCGGCGCCTCGGCCGCGATGGCCATTTCCTCGGTGTTGCCGCGGCGCGAGGAGGGCGAGCGCGACCTGATCTTCACCGTGGTCTCTGTGACCATGCTCTCGACGCTGGCCATGATCGCCTATCCGATTCTCGCCGACCGGCTCGGCTTCGACATGCGCCAGACCGGGGTGTTCCTCGGCGGCACGATCCACGACGTGGCGCAGGTGGTGGGGGCGGGTTACTCGGTCTCCGAGGAGACCGGCGATCTCGCGACGCTGGTCAAGCTGATCCGCGTCACCATGTTGGCGCCCATCGTGCTCGGCGCCGCGCTGGTCATGCGACGCCGCGCGCCCGAGGGGGCCAAGCGTCCGCCGCTGGTGCCGGGCTTCGTTCTGGGGTTTCTGGCGCTGGCGGCGCTGAACTCCGCCGGGCTGCTGCCGGTCTGGTTTTCCGAAGCGGCGAGCGCGGTATCGCGCTGGGCGCTGCTGACCGCGATCGCGGCAGTGGGGATGAAGACCTCGCTGAAGAAACTCCTCGATGTCGGCGGCCCGGCGATCGCCCTCGTCGCGGTCCAGACCGCCTTCATCGCGGTGCTGCTCGGCGTGGGAATCGCGGTGATCGCCTGAACGGTTTCGCACGACCGGAAGCGCGGTAATATTTGTTGACCAAATTTTGGGCGGCGTTAGTTTTACCTTGCGTAAAGTGAGGGAGGACACGATGCGTATTTCCCAGATGACGGCCGCGCTTCTGATGAGCGCGGCATTACCGGTATCGGCGCTCGCGCAGGGCGGCGACGACAGCTTGCAGAAAATGCGGGAGTTCCGGACCACCGGCACCTCGCTCGACATCCCGCAGGTCGAACAGACCGGCGAGAAGGCCGAACGCCTGAAGAGCATCCTCGAGAACATCGAGATGCCCGAGGGCTTCGAGATCGATCTCTTCGCCATCGTTCCCGACGCACGACACATGGCGCTGGGCAACTCGGTGCCGGTGGTCTTCGTCGGCACCCGCAAGGACAAGTTCTGGGCGGTGACCGACCGCGACGGCGACCGCGTCGCCGACGAGGTCAAGGAATTCGCTCCGGCGCTCGACCTCGCGGTGCCCAATGGCCCCTGCATGACGCCGGACGGCTTTCTCGTGCTGGCCGAGCACAACCGCGTGCTGATGTTCCCGGCGGCCGAGTTCTTCTATGAATCGCCCGACGTGGCGGTGGCCGAGCTGGTGCCGCAGGGCGAGCTGATCCCGGTCGAGGAGGAGAGTTTCAACCATGGCGCCCGGGTCTGCGACATCGGCCCCGACGGCATGCTCTACATCGCGCTGGGCCAGCCCTACAACGTGCCGCCCAAGGAGAAGATGGATCTCTATAACGAGCAGGGGATCGGCGGCATCATCCGCATGAACACCGACGGTTCGGGGCGCGAGGTCTATGCACGCGGCATCCGCAACTCGGTCGGCATGGACTTCAACCCGGCCAATGGCGAGCTGTGGTTCACCGACAATCAGGTTGACGGCATGGGTGACGACATCCCGCCGGGCGAGATCAACCGCATCACCGCTGCGGGCCAGAACTTCGGCTTCCCGTGGTATGGCGGCGGCACGACCCGCACCAACGAGTACATGGACGAGGAAATTCCCTCCGACGTGGTGAATCCCGAGGCCGAGTACACCGCTCATGCCGCCGATCTCGGCATGGCCTTCTACGCCGCCGACAGCTTCCCCGCGAAGTATCACGGCGGCATCTTCTCGGCCCAGCACGGCTCCTGGAACCGGACCGAGCCGGTCGGTGCGCGGGTGATGTTCACGCCGGTGAACGAGGATGGCTCGGCCGGCGAGCCGGAGGTCTTCGCCGAGGGCTGGCTGACCGAGAACGGCGAGTATCTCGGCCGCCCCGTCGATGTGGCGGTGATGAAGGACGGCTCGCTTCTCGTCTCCGATGACTTCGCCGGGGCGATCTACCGGATCTCCTACAGCGGCGGCGAGGGCGGCTCGGCCGGCATGTCCGGCGGCTCCATGGGCAACGCGGCCATGGAAGGCGAGATGCACGAGAACATGGAGGGCATGCAGGAAGGCATGGAAGGGATGGAGGACATGCAGGAGCACATGGAGGAGATGCAGGAAGGCATGGAAGGCATGGAGCACGACGCCGGAAGCGGCACGGGCAACTGAAACCTCTCGCCCCGCGGCCCGAAACCGCGGGGCTCCTATCGGAGAGCATGATGACGAGATACCTGACCGGCCCGGTTTTGGCCGGGCTGATACCGATCGCCGCCATGTCGCAAGGCGACCCGCAAGCGGGAAAATCCGCGGTCGGCGCCTGCGCCGCCTGCCATGGTCGCGACGGCGTTTCGATGGCACCCGATGCGCCCAACCTCGCCGGGCAGCCGGCGGATTACCTCGCGGCACAGCTGCGCGCCTACCGCGAGGGCGAACGGGCGCATGAGCAGATGACGCTGATCGCCCAAGGACTCGAGGAGGGGGAGATCGAGGATCTCGCCGCCTATTTCGCGGCCATCGAGATCAGCGCGACGATCCCCGACGCGTTGCAGTGAGCCTCACGGCGCGGCGCCGCCCGTTTCGGGAAAGGCGTCGCGCCAGCGCGCCCGGAACAGCGCCTGCTTGTGCGCATCGAGCGCGATCAGCAATGCCGGGCCCAGCGCGATGGGGCGCTGCAGGGTCTCGGCCGCCCCGCCAAGATCCAGCGCCGTGCTGTCGCCATCCTCGAGCCGCACGATCAAAAGCGCCTGCTCCAGCGCCACGCGCCCCCCGGGCGAGAGCAGGAAATCCACGAGCTGCGTCGCGGCGCGCGGCTGACCGGCGGTGCTCGGGATCATCGCGGCGCGCGACAGCACCAGCGTGTAGTCCAGCGGCGCCACCACACCGAGACGCGGGTCGCGGCGCGCGCGGACCAGCGCATAGGACCCCAGCACGTTGTAGGCCACGAGGTAGCGCCCTTCGGCCACGCCGTCGATGATCTCGGCCGAGCAGCAGGTGGCGACGGCGCCCGAGCGGCCGAAGCTCTCCATCAGGCCGCCGAAGGTGGTGGCCTCCATCGAGTCCGCGAAGGCAAAGAGGTAGCCCAGCCCCGAGCGCTCGATGTCGTAGGTGGCGACGCGGCCGCGGAACGGGCTTTCGGTCGGCCGCAGCAGGTCCAGCAGGTCGAAGCGCGAGCGCGGCACCTGCGCGGGCGGCACGAGATCGCGGTTGTAGACCATCACCGCCGGTTCGCGGGTGACGCCCCACAACTCGTCGCGCCAGACCAGCGGGTCGGGGAGGGCGGCGGTGATGGCCGAGCGATGCGGCCGGGCGCAGCCCTCGTTAACCAGATCCACCATCTGGTGCACCGCCGAGGAGATCACCAGATCGGCACCGGCGCGCCCGGCGGCGCAATCCGACGCCTGCAGCCCATACAGCGCGTTGGAGCCCCATTGCTCGTAGGCGACGCGCAGACCGGGCCGGCTTTCGAGAAATCGCTCGATCACCGGGCCCAGCACCGCGATGTCGGTGGTGGAACGTAGCCGCAGCGTCTCGGTCGCGCTCTCCGGTCCGAAATCTCGGACCAGCTCCTGCGCGGCCACGGGCGCGGTCATCAGTGCGCAGGCGATGAGAGCGGCGCGGATCACGCGACCGCCCTCGGCAGCGACAGCGCCGCCTCGAAGCCATCCTCGCGCGGGCCGAGCCGCAGCGCGCCGCCATGGCTCTGCGCCACCTCGCGCGCGATGGCGAGGCCAAGCCCCGCACCGCCCGGTGCGTGCGAGGCAAAGCGCGCCCCCAGACCTTCGAGGATCGCGGGCGCGGGGCCGGGGCCGCCATCGCGGACGAACAGCAGTGGGGTGCCCTCCTCGCGCGCCACGCCGAGCCGGATCGGCGCGCGGCCATGGGCCAGCGCGTTGGCGGCAAGGTTCTTGCCGGCCTCGACCAGCGACAGCGCATCGCCGCGCACCACGACCGGGCCCGGCGGCAGGTCGAGCCGGATCGCGGCGCCGCCGGGCGCGTCCTCCAGCGCCTCGTAGATCTCGAGCGCCACGTCGCGCAGATCGATGGCGCTGCGCGGCGCGGTGTCGCTGCGATGGATGATCATGGCCCGGTCGAGCATCCGGTCGAGCAGCCGCGACAGCCCGACGCTGCGCTCGTGAATCCGCGCCAGGAGCCGGTCGCGCCGCGCCGGGTCGGTCTCCTCCTGCGCGTCCTGCGCCTGCGCGCGGATCGCCGCGACCGGGGTGCGCAGCTGGTGCGCGGCGTCGCCGATCAGGTTGCGACTGGCGGCGGCCTGCCGGTCGAGACGGCCCATGAACCCGTTCAGCGCGCCCAGCATCGGCGCGATCTCCCTCGGCATCGGCAGGGTGATCGGTGTCAGATCGACCGGATCGCGCCGGGCCAGCGCCTGACCCAGCCGCTGCAGCGGGCGCAGCGCCGAGAGCGTGGCGAGCCAGGCGAAGAGCCCGATGGCGAGCCCCGCCGTCGCCAGAACCGCCAGCGCGCCGCCGGCGATGTCGCGCGCCAGCGCCTGCCGCGCCCGCAGCGTCTGGCCGATGATCACCCGCACCGGTCCCGAAAAGCTGCGCTCCGCAAAGCGCCGAGTGACTGCGACGTAGCGCCCGGGCTCGGCGCCCAAGGCGCCGTCGTAGAACACCGGCCCGGTGCCTTCCTGACGCGGCGGGGCGGGGGCGTCCTCGGCTCCGGTGAGCGTGGTGCCGTCGGGGCCGGTGACGCGGTAGCGAATCCGGTCCTCCGGCGCGAGCGCCAGCATCTGGAACGCCGAGGCCGGCATGTCCACCAGCGCCGCGCCGTCGCGGATGCTGATCGAGGCGGCGATGTCGCTGGCCGCGCCCAGAAGCAACCGGTCATAGGCCTCTCGCGCCGCCTGCCGCCCATAGGCCAGCGCCACCGACAGCACCACGATCCCGCCCAGCCCCAGGACGGCGCCCACCGCCAGCGCCACTCGCGCCTTGAGCGACCAGCTCCGCATCTTAGCCATCGAGGTCGAGCCGGTAGCCGAGGCCGCGATGGGTCTCGATCGAGACCCCGGATCCCGCGAGCTTCTTGCGCAGCCGCGCCACGTAGAGTTCGATCGTGTTGGTGCCGACATCGGCGTTCTCGAAGCCGAACAGCCCATCGAACAGCCGGTCCTTGGGCATGATCCGGCCCCGGTTGGCGAGCAGCAGGTTCAACAGCGCCAGTTCGCGCCGCGTCGCCGTCACCGCGGCCCCGTTCACCCGCAGGCTTTGCGCGCCCGCGTCGAAATCGAGCCCGGCCAGCGCGATCCGGTTCTCGGCGCGCCCGGCCTCGCGACGGGTCAGCGCCCGCAGCCGGGCCTCCAACTCGCGCAGGTCGAAGGGCTTCACGAGATAGTCATCCGCGCCCTCGTCGAGCGCGCCGACCCGGTCCTCGACCGAGAACTGCGCGGTGAGCACCAAAACCGGGGTGAGATCGCCCGTGCGGCGGCGCTCGCGCAGGAAATCGCGGCCCGAGCCGTCCGGCAGGTTCAGGTCGAGGACCATCGCGGCATAGTCGGTGATGTCGATGCAGGCACGCGCATCCGCCAGCGTCGGAGCGATGTCGCAGGCGAAGCCCGCCCGCCCGAGGCTCGCGCTCGCGGCCTCGGCGACATCCGGCGTGTCTTCGACGATCAGTATCCGCATGCGCTCCTCCGGCTGCCCAGCATAGGGGCGTCGCGGCGCGGAAAGAAGCCCGAAGCCGGGGCATGACAGCTTGATGACAGCTTGGCCCGGCACAAGGGCGGACGAGGCTGCCGGAGAGCGCTCCGGGCGGCCAGAGACCACAGGGAGGACAGACATGACCATCACGTTCCGCCGCGGCCTGATCGCGGCCGCGTTCCTGGGCACCGCGCCCGCCGCGCTCATGGCGCAGGACTTCACGCCCCAGAACCCCGAATGCATCGCACCCGCCAACCCGGGCGGCGGCTGGGACTTCACCTGCCGCCAGGTCGGCAAGACCCTGCAGGATCTCGGCCTGATCCCCTCGACCATGCAGGTCGTCAACCTCGCCGGCGGTGGCGGCGGCGTGGCCTTCGCCGAGGTGGTGAACAAGCGCAAGGATGACAACGATCTGATCGTCGCCGCCTCCTCGGCCACCGCGACCCGTCTGGCGCAGAACGCCTATCCCGGCAACACCATGGACCAGGTCCGCTGGCTCGGCTCCGTCGGTGCCGATTACGGCGTGATCGCCGTCGCCGCCGACAGCGAGGTGCAGGACCTGCCGCATCTGATGGAGATGATCAAGGCCGACCCCACCTCGATCTCGATCGGCGGCGGCTCGGCCGTGGGCGGCTGGGACCACCTCAAGGTGCTGATCGCCGCGCAGGAGGCCGGCATCGAGGAGGTGCGGGGCGTCAAGTACATCGCCTTCGACGGCGGCGGCGAGGCGGTCACGCAGCTGCTGGGCGGCTCGCTCCAGGCCTTCACCGGCGATCTGTCCGAATCCACCGGCTTCATCGAATCCGGCGACATCCGCGTGCTGGCGGTGCTGGCGCCGGAGCGGCTCGAGGGCGAGTATTCGGACATCCCCACCGCCAAGGAGCAGGGCATCGACGCGGTCGGCGCCAACTGGCGCGGCTTCTACGGTCCGGGCGACATGTCCGAGGAGGCCTATGACTACTGGGCGAATTCGATCGACCAGCTCTACGCCTCCGACGAATGGCAGGCGATCATGGAGGCCAACGGCCTCGCGCCGCTCGACCTGCAGGGCGAGGAGTTCCAGGCCTTCGTGCAGGACTCGGTGAGCGAGATCACCGAGCTGTCGAAGGAAATCGGCATCATCCAGTAACCGGCCCCTCGAGGGCCCGGACGGGGCGCCGCCGCGAGGCGCGCCCCGTCCCCCAATTCCGGGAGGATCGCATGAGCGATCGAATCTTCGGCGGCATCGGCCTGATGCTCGCGCTGCTCTATATCTGGCGCGCCACCATCATCCCCGACAGCTTCATGTCGGATGCGGTGGGCCCGCGCGCCTTTCCCTATGGTATCGCCGCGGTCATGGCGCTGAGTTCGATCTGGTTCCTGTTCAAGCCGGACCCGGAACCCGAATGGCCCCGCGCGGGACGGCTGGCCGAGATCGGTCTCGCCGCGCTGGTGATGATCGCCTACGCGCAGCTGCTGCCCGAGCTGGGCTTCGTCATCGCCACCGCCTTCGCGGCCGCCTACCTGACCTGGCGGCTCGGCTCGTCGCCGCTGCAGAGCGTGCTGATCGGCGTCGGCACGAGCCTGGGCATCTACGCCATCTTCCATCTCGTCCTCGGGCTCAGCCTCGCCCGCGGGCCTCTGGGCTTCTGAAGGAGCGATCATGGAACTGCTCGCATCACTCGGCGACGGCTTCGCCGTCGCTCTCACCTGGCAGAACCTCGGCCTGGCGCTGATGGGCTGCTTTCTGGGCACCATCATGGGGGCGCTGCCGGGTCTCGGTCCGTCGAACGGGGTGGCGATCCTGATCCCGCTGGCCTTCACGCTGGGCCTCGGCGCGACGCCGTCGCTGATCCTGCTCACCTCGGTCTATTACGGCGCGATGTATGGCGGGCGGATCTCGTCGATCCTGCTCAACATTCCCGGCGACGAACCGGCGATGATGACCTGCCTCGACGGTTACCCGATGGCCCGAAACGGCCGGGCCGGCGAGGCGCTGGCGCTGTCGGGCGTCGCCTCCTTCGTCGGTGCCTTCTTCGCGACCTGGGGCCTCGTCATGCTGGCGCCGCAGCTCGTCAAGGTGGCGCTGCTGTTCGGACCGGCCGAGTATTTCGCGCTCTTCGCGCTGGCGTTCATGACGCTGGGCGGCGTGTCCTCGACCAACCAGGCGAAATCGGCCTTCGCCGCGGCGCTGGGCCTCGGTCTCGCCATGGTCGGCGTCGACACCCAGACCGGCGTGCCGCGCTTCACCTTCGGCGAGGTGCATCTCTATGACGGCATCGACTTTCTCGTCGCCATCGTCGGGCTGTTCGCGCTGTCGGAGGTGTTCATCTTCCTCGAGCATCGCGGCACCGACAAGGATGCCAGCACGGCGCCGAAGCTGAACATCGGCCGGATCACCCCGTCCTGGAAAGTGCTGAAATCCTGCACGCCGACGATGCTGCGCACCACGGTTCTGGGCTTCATCGCGGGCGTGCTGCCCGGCGCCGGGGCCTCGCTGGGCTCGTTCATCTCCTACTCGATGGAAAAGAAGCTGGTGGACCGCGAGGGCACCTTCGGCACCGGCGATCCGCGCGGCGTCGCGGCGCCCGAGGCGGGCAACAACGCCGCCGCGGGCGGCGCGCTGGTGCCGATGCTGGCGCTGGGCGTGCCCGGCTCGGGCACCACGGCGGTGCTGCTGGCGGTGCTGCTGTCGCTCAACATCACCCCCGGACCGCTGCTGTTCACCCAGAACCCGGACGTGGTCTGGGGCCTGATCGCGGCGCTGTTCATCGGCAACGTCATGCTGCTGGCGATGAACATCCCGATGGTGGGGCTGTTCGTGCGGGTGCTGATGGTGCCGCCGCGCATCCTGATGCCGATCGTCGCCATGGTCTCCTTCGTCGGAATCTACGGCATCTCCGGCTCCAGCTTCGACCTGATGGTGATGATCGCCTTCGGCGTCGCGGGCTGGGTGCTCAGGAAGCTCGATGTGCCGCTGGTGCCGGTGATCCTCGGCACGCTTCTGGGCAATGCCATGGAAGTGAACATGCGCCGCGCCGTGACCATCGCCGATGGCGACTACTCGGTGCTGTTCGGCTCTTGGCTGACGCTGGCGCTCTGGGCCGTGGCGATCATCGGCTTCGTGCTGCCGATCTTCGTGGGCGGCGTGGTCAAGGCACGGATGCGCGGCGCGGCCCAGCGCGAGGCCGCGATCACCGACTAAGGCAAACGGGCGGGACGGGGGCGAAAGACCCCCGCCCGGAGCGGGGGAGAGGCACGGGCCGCGCGGGAATGCGCGGCCCGTGCGCGTTCAGGCGAGACCCACCGCCCGCAACAGCGCCTCCTGCCCGAAGGGCTTGGTCAGCACCCGCGCCTGCGGCAGGTTCTCTGCGCCGGGCACCGTGTCGCGGCCGGTGGCGAAGATCACCGACAGATCCGGTTGGCGCGCCACCGCGTCGCGCGCGACCTCGAGGCCGGAGCGGTCCGGCAGGCCCACATCGATCAGGAGCCGGTCCGCCGGTGCCGCCTCCAGAAGCGCCAGCGCCTGCGCGCCCGTCGCGGCCTCGCGTACCTCGGCGCCCGCGGCCATCAGCATCTCCACCAGATCCAGCCGGATGAAGGTGTCATCCTCGCAGACCACGACCCGCAGGCCGCCGATGCCCTCGGACGGCGCAGGCAGGGTCGGGGCCGGCGCCGCAGAGACAGCCGGGGCAGGCGCGGGCGTCTGCGGCGCCTTGCTTGGGGCGGCGCTCTCCGATCCGGCCGGTCGGTCGAGCAGTTCGCGCAGCCGCCGTGCCAGGGTCTCGCGGCGATAGGGTTTGGGCAGCAGCTGGATGCCTTCGTCGAGACGGCCGTCATGCACGATCGCATCGCGCGAATAGCCCGAGGCGAACAGCACCGGCAGCCCCGGCCGCAGCGCCTGCGCCCGCTCGGCCATCTCGCGGCTGGTGAGCCGCCCCGGCATCACCACGTCGGTGAGCAGCAGGTCGAAGCCGCGATCGGATTCGATCACGCCGAGACCTGCATCGGCATCCTCGGCCGTGATCACCGCGTAGCCCAGATCCTCCAGCATCTCGGCCGCAACCTGCCGTACGTCGAAATCATCCTCGACCAGCAGCACCGTCTCGCGACCACCGAGCACCGGCCCGGCGCTGCGCTGCGGCGCCGGGGCCGCGGTCCTGAGCGAACGGGGCAGGTAGACCCGTACCGTGGTTCCGCGGCCCGGCGCGCTGTCGATCGTCACATGGCCGCCAGACTGCTTCACGAAGCCATAGACCATCGCCATGCCGAGCCCGGTGCCCTTGCCCTCGGGCTTTGTGGTGAAGAAGGGCTCGAAGATCTTCTCGATCACTTCGGGCTCCATGCCGCTGCCGTCATCCCTGACCGAGAGCCGCACGTATTCGCCCGGCACCACGTCGGTCATCGCCCGTGCGGTCCCGGCATCGATCTCGGTGTTGCTCAATTCGATCGTGAGCCGGCCCTGGCCCTGCATCGCGTCGCGCGCGTTCACGACGAGGTTCAGGAGCGCGTTCTCGAGATTGGCGGCGTCGACCAGCGTGTTCCACAGCCCCGGCGCCAACCGGGTTTCGATCCGCACGCCCTCGCCCACGGCCGAGCGCAGGATCGGGGTCAGCTCGTCCAGCATCCGCCCCAGGTCGACGGCGCGCGGCTCGAGCGGCTGGCGCCGGCCGAAGGCCAGCAGCTGGGTCGCGAGCGTGGCGCCGCGCTCGACCGCGCCCATCGCCTGGCCGATCCGCCGCGCCGCCGGCGCATCGGGGCCGAGCTCGCGCTGGGCCAGCTGCAGGCTGCCGGTGATCGCCTGCAGCAGGTTGTTGAAATCATGCGCGACGCCGCCCGCGAGGTTGCCGATCGCCTCCATCTTCTGGCTCTGGCGCAGCGTCGCGTTGACCTCTTCGAGCGCCCGGTTGCGGTTCTCGACCCGTTCCTCGAGCGTTGCGTTCAGCTCGGCCAGTGTCGCCTCGGTCGCCTTGCGGTCCTCGATGTCGGTGTTGGTGCCGATCCATTGCGCGATCCGCCCTTCGGGGTCGCGCACCGGCACCGCGCGCACCAGGAACCAGCGCCAGCTGCCATCCGCCCGCCGCAGGCGGAATTCGGTCTCGTAAGTCTCGCCACGCGCGATCGAACTCTCCCAGATCGGAACCACCTGCGCGCGGTCGTCGGGATGCACGATCCGGCCCCAATCCTCGCCCAGCAGCTGGCCGTCGCTGGTGCCGGCATAGGCATGGATCGGGTCGCTGACCCAGTCGAGCATCCCGTCCGGCCGGGCGGTCCAGACATGGGCCGGCATGTTCTGCGCCAAGGTGCGGAATCGCTCCTCGGCATTGCGCAGCTCGGTCACCGCGCGATGCTGGGCGGTGACGTCGTGGCCCTGTATGAGGATACCGATGGTGCGGCCGTTGGGGCCGAAGAGCGGCTGGTAGACGAAGTCGACGAAGACTTCCTTGCGCCGGCCCTCCTCGTCCTCGAGATAGGCCTGCACGTCACGCATGGTGAGCGGTTCGCCGCTGTGCCAGACCTGATCGAGCAGCTCCATGAAGCCCTGCTCCACCACCTCCGGCAGTGCCTCGCGGACAGGCCGTCCGATCAGATGCCGGTCGACGCCGACGATCTGCATGTAGGCGCGGTTGGCCAGCCGGAAGATATGATCGGGCTCGCTGACGATGGCGATGAAGCTCGGCGCCTGGTCGAACACCGTCTCGAAGAACCGCGCCGCCATGCCGAGCTCGAGGTTCTGCTGCGCCACGCTCTCGGCCCGGAGCAGCATTTCGCCCTCCTTGCCGCGCTCCGCGAGTTGCTCCTGGTCGGGCTCTCCGCGATGCGCCCGCATGTACAGGTCGGTCACGTCATGGGTGTTCTGCAGCAGATACTGCACCCGGCCGTCACCGCCCGGGATCGGCGTATGGGTGGCGCTCCAGTAACGGTGCTCGACCTCGCCGTCGGCATCGGCGATCGGGTAGGGGATCAGCGGCAGGTGATCGGTCCGGCCATTGCGGAATACCCGTTCAAAGGAGGCGTGCAGCATCGCCTCGGCTTCGCCTTGGGCGGGAAACACTTCGGGTACGCTGCGGCCCAGCAGCTGTTCGGGGCTGCGCCCGGTGACCTCGCAATAGGCCCGGTTCACCCAGACATAGCGCAGGTCGCGATCGATCAGCATGTAGGCCGTCGCGGCCGATTCGAAGACCGTGCTGATGTCGAGCGTCATCGGGAAATTCCTGCGATTGCCAGCCCGCCAGATATATCGGCATCGCGCCCGCGAACAAGGTGGAGGGCGGGCCGCAATGCAAATCGGAGCACGAGGACGGGCCGAACTAGACGCGGCGCCGATCTGGTCAAGAATAATTACCAGTTGCGTTTACGTGGCCGAACCTCAATGATCGGGGTGGCCGCGCGGGGGAGCGCCGGCCCAATTGGATATCTGGGAGGAGTTCATGACAGTTACCCCGAAGAAGACCGCGCAGGTGTCGCGGCGTTCGTTCCTGCGCAAGGGCGCGCTCGGCGCGGGCGTCACCGCGGCCGGCGGTCTCGCCGCACCGGCCGTGCTCGCCCAGAGCCCGATCGTCGTGAAGCTGCAGACCTCCTGGCCGGCCTCGGACATCTGGCAGGAAATGGCGCAGGCCTATGCCGACCGCGTCGAGGCGATGTCGGGCGGCAGGCTCAAGGTCGACGTGCTGCCCGCAGGCGCCGTGGTCGCGGCGTTCCAGGTGATGGACGCGGTGAGCGACGGGCTGATCGACATGGCCCACTCGGTGCCGGTCTACTGGTACGGCAAGAACAAGGCCGCCTCGCTGTTCGGCACCGGCCCCGTCTTCGGCGGTTCGGCCGATACCATGCTGGGCTGGTTCTACGCCGGCGGCGGCAAGGAGTTCTACGCCGAGCTGATGGATACGATGGGCCTCGACGTCGAGGGCATGCTCGGCTTCCCGATGCCGGCGCAGCCCTTCGGCTGGTTCAAGAACGAGGTCGCCAGCGTCGACGACATCAAGGGCCTGAAGTACCGCACCGTGGGACTCGCGGCCGATCTGATGCAGTCGATGGGCATGTCGGTGGCGCAGCTGCCGGGCGGCGAGATCGTGCCCGCCATGGAGCGCGGCGTGATCGACGCCTTCGAGTTCAACAACCCGACCTCCGACAGCCGCTTCGGCGCGCAGGACGTGGCCAAGAACTACTATCTCTCGTCCTACCACCAGGCCTCCGAGAGCTTCGAGTTCCTGTTCTCCAAGAGCTTCATGGAAGGGCTCGACCCCGACCTGCAGGCGATCATGCGCCACGCGGTCGAAGCCGCCTCGACCGCGAACTCGGCGACCGCGCTGGACCAGTACTCGCGCGACCTGCAGAAGCTCTCCGAGAGCGGCGTCACCGTGCACCGCACGCCGCAGGCGATCCTCTCGGCCCAGCTCGACGCCTGGGACGCGCTGATCCCCGAGCTCGAGCAGGACGAGTTCATGAAGCGCGTGCTCGACAGCCAGCGCGAATGGGTCGAACGCGTGACCTACTACACGCTGATGAACTCGCCGGACTACACGCTCGCCTACGAGCACTACTACCCCGGCAAGCTGGCGCTCTGAGCCAAGCCTGACCGCCCGGCGGCGCGACCGCGTCGCCGGGCCCGCAACCATACGGGACGCGAATGCTCGGATACATCAAATTCGCCGACGCCCTCTCCGCCGCCTTCGGCAAGGTCTTCGGCTGGCTCATCGTGCTGATGACCTTCGGGGTCAGCTACGAGGTCTTCGTGCGCTACGTGCTGGGTGCGCCCACGCCCTGGGCGCTCGACCTCTCCTTCATCATGTACGGCACGTTGTTCATGATCGGCGGCGCCTACACGCTGTCGCGCGGCGGTCATGTGCGCGGCGACTTCCTCTACCGGCTCTGGCCGGTCAGGGTGCAGGCCGCGGTCGATGGCCTGCTCTACATCATATTCTTCTTTCCTGGCGTCTTCGCGCTGATCTTCGCGGGCTGGAAATACGCCTCGCGCTCCTGGCAATACGGCGAGGTGTCGGTCAACAGCCCGGCGGGCGTGCCGATCTACCAGTTCAAGACGGTGATCGTCGCCGCCGGCATCCTGCTCGCGATCCAGGGGGTCGCACAGGTCTTCCGCTGCATCCTCGCGATGCGCGACGGCGTCTGGCTCGCCGCGGCGGAGGATGTCGAGGAGACCGAGCAGCTTCTGATGAAGCAGATGACCGCCCCCAGCGATCACCCGGACATGAAATGACGCGCGGCTTCCGCGTTAACCCGATACGGAGCGCACGCACGTGACCGAACCGCAAATCGCCCTGATGATGCTGGGCGTCTTCATCTGCCTCGTCTTCCTGGGCTTTCCCATCGCCTTCACGCTGATGGCGCTCGGCATCGGCTTCGGCTACTACGCCTATTTCGATGCCGGCCGCATGTGGCGCAACTTCGACCGGCTCGATCCCGAGATCGCCAGCTGGTGGGAAAGCACCTCGACCTGGATCGAGGGGTTTCTGAACAACCGCGTCTTCGACCTGTTCATCAACCAGACCTACACGGTGATGTCGAACGAGGTGCTGACCGCGGTGCCCCTGTTCCTGTTCATGGGCTACATCGTCGAGCGCGCGAACATCGTCGACCGGCTGTTCACCACGCTCAACATCGCCTCCAAGAACGTGCCCGGTTCGATGGGCGTCGCGGCGCTGATCACCTGCGCGCTCTTCGCCACCGCCACCGGCATCGTCGGCGCCGTGGTGACGCTGATGGGCCTCCTGGCGCTGCCCGCCATGCTCAAGGCGCGCTACGAGCCCTCCTTCGCCGCGGGCATCATCTGCGCCGGCGGCACGCTGGGCATCCTGATCCCGCCCTCGATCATGCTGATCGTCTATGCGGCGGCCTCGGGCGTCTCGATCGTCCGGCTCTATGCGGGCGCGCTGCTGCCGGGTCTCGTGCTCGTCGGCCTCTACCTCACCTATGTGGTCGGCCGCTCGATCCTCCAGCCCTCGGTCGCGCCGCGCCCGACGAAGGACGAGGTGCCCGACGTGCCGCTGGGCAAGCTGCTGTGGATGCTCTTCACCTCCTTCTTTCCGCTGGCGGTGCTGATCCTGTCGGTGCTGGGTTCGATCCTGTTCGGCCTCGCCACCCCCACGGAGGCCGCCGCGATCGGCGCGCTGGGCGGCATGGTGCTGGCGGTGATCTACCGCGCCATGACCTTCCAGCGGCTGCGCGAAAGCGTCTATCTCACGGTGCGGACCACGGCGATGGTGTGCTGGCTCTTCGTCGGCTCCTACATCTTCTCCTCGGTCTTCTCCTATCTGGGCGGCGAGCATCTGATCTCGGAGTTCGTCTCGGGCCTCGACCTGACCCCGGTGCAGTTCCTGATCCTGGCGCAGCTGATCATCTTTCTTCTGGGCTGGCCGCTGGAATGGTCGGAGATCATCATCATCTTCGTGCCGATCTTCCTGCCGCTTCTGGAGATCTTCGGAGTCGATCCGCTGTTCTTCGGCATCCTCGTGGCGCTGAACCTGCAGACCTCGTTCCTGACCCCGCCGATGGCGATGTCGGCCTACTACCTCAAGGGCATCGCGCCCCCGGAGGTGCGGCTGACGCAGATCTTCAAGGGGATCATGCCGTTCCTCGCCATGGTCGTGGTCTCGATGGTGCTGGTCTACATCTTCCCGAACCTGGTCTTCGGACTGCCGGAGCTGTTCTATGGGCGCTGAGATGAAAGCGAAGCCGATGCCCAAGGGTCACGTCGCGATGCTCGACCTGTCGGCGCGCGAACTGCGCGACCGGATGGCGAGCGGGGCGATGAACGCCACGGATCTGGTGCAGGCCTGCCTCGACCGCATCGCGGCGCTGGAACCGGAGGTCCAGGCCTGGGCCTGGCTCGACGGCGGCTACGCGATGCAACAGGCGCAGGCGCTCGACACGGCGCGCCGGGCGGGGCGGCCCACCGGCCCGCTGCACGGGCTGCCGGTGGCGCTCAAGGACGTGATCGATACCGCGAAGGTGCCGACGCAGAACGGCACGCCGCTCGACGAGGGCAGGGTGCCCCAGCGCGACGCGGCGCTGGTCGAACGGCTGCGCGCCGCCGGTGCCGTCATCATCGGCAAGACGGTGACGGCGGAGCTGGCGTTCCTGCATCCGGGCAAGACCCGCAACCCGCACGACGCCGCCCGCACCCCGGGCGGCTCCTCCTCCGGCTCGGCCGCCGCGGTGGCCGCCGGCATGGTGCCGCTCGCGGTCGGCACGCAGACGGGGGGCTCGGTGATCCGGCCCGCCTCGTTCTGCGGCACGGTGGGTTTCAAGCCGAGCTTCGGCGCGATCCCCCGCACAGGCGTGCTGAGCCAGTCGCCATCGCTCGACACGATCGGCGTCTTCGCACGCAACGTCGAGGACGCGGCGCTTCTGGCCGAGGCGCTTTACGGTCACGACGCGGGCGACCGGGCCACCAGTCTCGCGCCGCCGCCCCGGCTGCATTCCACCGCCATGACGGAACCGCCGGTGCGCCCGACCCTGGCCTTCCTGCGGCCGCCGGGCTGGGACCGGGCCGATGCCGACACGATCGCGGGATTCGGCGAACTGGTCGAGGCGCTGGGCGAGCAATGCTTCGAGACCGCGCTGCCGGGCGCGTTCGAGGAGGCCGCGACGATCCGCGAGCGGATCAACCTCGCCGAAATGGCCAAATCCTATTACGGCTATGAAAAGCGCGGCCGGGAGCGGCTCTCGGAGGAAATGCGGGAGGCGCTGGACCGGGGCAAGTCGATCCCCGCGCGCGACTACATCGCCGCGCTCGACTGGTCCGACGTGCTCTATGCCGGGCTCGAGGAGATCTTCGAGCGCTGCGACGCGATCCTGTGCCCCGCGGCCCTCGGCCCCGCGCCCGAGGGACATGCCAGCACCGGCGATTCCATCTTCAACGGGCTCTGGACGCTGTGCGGCACCCCCGCCGTCACGGTGCCGATCCTGCAATCAGAAACCGGCCTGCCGATGGGCGCACAGCTCGTCGGGCGGCGCGGCGACGACGCGCGGCTGCTGCGTACCGCGCGCTGGCTCGAAGGGCTGCTGGCCGAGGAGACCGACCCATGCTGAACCGCATCATGACCATCGTGGCGCTGGTCTTCTTTCTCGGGTTCCTGTGGATCCTGATCTCGCACATTCCGCGCCTCGATCTCGGCGGCGTGCTCGTCGTGACGGTGGCGCTGGTGCTATGGGACGTCTACACGAGCTCCCGCGAAAGCTGAGACCGGCCTAGGTGCTTGGAACGAACAAGGCCCCCGCGCGCTGCGCGGGGGCCTCTTTTGCATTGCAGGACCGGCAAGGGCTCAGACGCCGTGGCCGTGCCAGGGTCCGTGCTCGTCCTCGATGCCGTCGATGCGCTCGAAGCCATGCTCGCCGAAATAGTCGCGCTGCGCCTGGATCATGTTGGCGGTGCCGCGCGCGGTGCGCATCGTGTCGAAATAGCTCAGGCCGGAGGACAGCGCCGGCATCGGGTGGCCATAGCGCGCACCCAGCGCCACCAGCTCGCGCAGCGCCACGTGGCCCTCGCGCAGGTAGCGCGCGAAGACCGGCGCCAGCATCAGGTTGCGATCCTCGTCCTCGGCCAGCGCCGCGGCCATGTCGTCGAGCATCGCCGAGCGGATGATGCAGCCCTCGCGCCAGACCTTGGCGATCTCGGGCAGGGGCAGGGCCCAGCCGAACTGCTCGGAGGCGGCGGCGATCATGTCGAAGCCCTGCGCGTAGCAAAGCACCTTGCCGGCGATCAGCGCCCGCTCGAGCATCTCGTCGGAGACCGTGCTCTCGGGGATCTGCATCGGCGCGGCGCCGAACAGCTCCTCGCCCTCGCGGCGCGCGGCGACGCGGCTCGACAGGTTGCGCGCCACCACGGCGGCCTCGATCGCCGGGATCGGCGCGGCGAGATGCTGCGCCTCGATCGCGGTCCAGCGGCCGGTGCCCTTCTGGCCGGCCTTGTCGAGGATCAGGTCGATCATCGGTTCGCCGGTATGCTTGTCGGCGGCCTTGGTGACGATCGAGGAAATCTCGATCAGGTAGGATTGCAGCGCGCCCTCGTTGAAGCGGGCGAAGGCGTCGCCGATGGCATCCGCCTTCATGCCGAGACCGTCGCGCATTACGCCATAGACCTCGGCGATCATCTGCATGTCGGCGTATTCGATGCCGTTATGCACGGCCTTCACGAAGTGGCCCGCGCCCTCGCGGCCCATCCATGCGGCGCAGGGCTCGCCCTTGAACTTGGCCGAGATCGCCTCGAGGATCGGCGATACGCGATCCCACAGTTCCTTTTCGCCGCCGCCCATGATGGCGGGCCCGTGCCGCGCCCCGGCCTCGCCGCCCGAAACGCCGATGCCGAGGAAGGACACGTCGTCGAGCTCCCGCACGCGGCGGTTGGTGTCGTGGAAGTTGGCGTTGCCCGCATCGATGATCATGTCGTCGGCATCGAGCAGCGGCCTGAGCGCCGCGATCTGCTCGTCGACCGGCGCGCCGGCGGGCACCATCAGGATGATCGCGCGCGGCTTCTCGATCGCGGCGACGAGTTCCTCGTAGCTCTCGGTCGGGATCACCCGCTCCGCTAGGTCGCCCGCCTCGGCGTGAAAGGTGCGGGTGGCATCGCTGCGACGGTTCCACACCGCGATGGGAAAGCCCTTCTCGGCGATATTGAGCGCCAGCGCGCTGCCCATGGTGCCAAGGCCGATCAGGCCGATCTTCGCTTTGTCCTGCTGTGCCATGAGCGGCGCCTCCCTAGTGGTATACCGGGGGGAGACTTAGCGGCGCGGGCGGTCGGGAACAACCGAACTTGCGGCACGCATTCGCGAATTGGCGCGAGGGCAGGAAGCGGGAATGTCGGGGAAACAAGGCGTCGTGGCAGCCCGTAGGGGAATCGAACCCCTCTTTCCAGGTTGAAAACCTGGCGTCCTAACCGATAGACGAACGGGCCACTCTGACGACGGAACCGGTTTCCCGAACGGGACCTTGATCCGTGAACCGATGGCAGCCCGTAGGGGAATCGAACCCCTCTTTCCAGGTTGAAAACCTGGCGTCCTAACCGATAGACGAACGGGCCGCTCGTCGGTGAGGCGGTGTTTAGGGAAACAGCCTCGGGGTCGCAAGGGGAAAATCGCGCTGGCGCGAAATTGCCGTGGGGGCAGATTCCTCCCGTTTCTCAGCCCGCAGGCGCGGCGTCGTCGAGCCTGAGCTGCACCGAGCGGCGGCCCTTCCAGATGTTGAGATCAAGCTTGCCCGCGAGGTGGAACCGGGCGCCGCCATGGCGCGCGAAGGCGGCGCCCATCGGCCCGTCCATCGCGCCGAAGGCGATGCCGTCGAGCCGCCCGCCGATGCCGTCGCCGAAGGAGATCTTCAGGTGGCCCTGACCGACCTCGCGCACGTGGTGCAGCATCACGTCCGGAAAGGCGAAGCGCGGCGCCGGGGCGGCGGCGCCGAACGGGCCCGCCGCCTCGATCCGTTCGACCAGTTCCAGCGAGGCCGCGCCGGGCATCAGCACCGAATCGAGCCGCAGGTCGCGTGGTCCCCCGGCACCGGCACCCTGCTTTTCCAGGAGTTCGGAGAGGCGCGCCATCGCCGCGTCGATCATCCCCTCCTCGACGGTGAGGCCGGCCGCCATCTTGTGGCCGCCGCCACGGATCAGAAGCCCCTCGGCCGCGACGCGGTGGATCGCGGCACCCAGATCGATGCCCGGCACCGAGCGGGCCGAGCCCTTGCCGATGCCGTCCTCGATGCCGATCACCACCGCGGGGCGGTTCGTCGCCTCCTTCATCCGCGCCGCCGCGATGCCGACCACGCCCGGATGCCATCCCGCCCCGGCGGCCCAGGCGAGGGGGCCGTCGACGCCGCGCGCCTCGGCCTGCTCCAGCGCGGCGTCGCGCACCCGTGCCTCGATCTCGCGGCGCTCGCGGTTGAGATGGTCGAGCTTCTCGGCCAGCGCCGCCGCCTCGTGCGGATCGTCGGTCGCCAGAAGCCGTGCGCCGAGATCGGACTTGCCAATGCGCCCACCCGCGTTGACGCGCGGCCCCAGCAGGTAACCCAGATGATAGGCGGTGGGCGGCACGTCGAGACCCGCCACATCGGCCAGCGCCACCAGCCCAGCGCGTTGCCTGCGCGCCATGACCTGCAGCCCGGTGCGCACGAGAGCCCGGTTGACGCCGATCAGCGGTGCCACGTCGGCCACGGTGGCGAGCGCCACCAGATCGAGCATCGCCATCAGGTCCGGCCCGGGCTTGCTCGCCTCGCGCAGCCGCCGGTTCAGTTCGACCAGCAGCAGGAACACCACCGCGGCGGCGCAGAGATGCGCCAGATCGCCGCTCTCGTCCTGCCGGTTGGGGTTCACCACCGCGACAGCGTCGGGAAGCGTCTCTCCGCCCAAATGGTGGTCGAGCACGACCACGTCGGCGCCTTTGGCGGCGGCGATGGGCTCATGGGACAGCGTGCCGCAATCGACGCAGATGATCAGGTCGTGGTCGCGCGCCAGCTTCTCCATCGCCGGCGCGTTGGGGCCATAGCCCTCCTCGATCCGGTCGGGCACGTAGAGCGTCGCCTGCAGCCCCATCCGGCGCAGCCAGACCAGCAGCAGCGCCGCCGACGAGCCGCCATCGACGTCGTAATCGGCGAAGATCGCGATGCGCTCGCGGCGCTGCACCGCCTGCATCACCCGCTCCGCCGCCGCGCCCATGTCGCGCAGGCTCAGCGGGTCGGGCAGGAGATCGCGCAGCGTGGGCGCGAGAAAGCCTGCCATGGTCTCGGCCGAAACGCCGCGCCCCACCAGCGCATGGCACAGCGGCAACGGCAGATCGCAGCCTTGGGCCATGGCTTGGGCGAGGCGATCGGCCTCGGCGGCGGGCCCCACCCAGCGGCGGCCGGTGAGCGAGGCAGAGACGTTGAGAAAATCTGGCATGGGGCCGGTGTCGCGCGAAAGCGGCGCCGATGGCAAGCCCGGACGCGACGCCGCGCGGTCACCACGCCGCGACCGTTCGGCGGCAATGCGGGAGCGTAGAGGGGGGCGCGACCGCCGCCGCGCCCCCCCCCCCTGTCTGTTGCGAATGGAGTAAAGTGGCGGTGCGGAAGGGAGCCCGTCCCCCCCCAGGGTAGAGAGCCCGTGTGGGAGCAAGGGTCCCTTCCGCGTCGCGATTAACCTGAACAGTTGCTTGGGACGGCTGACTCCGATCCCGCATGACATGGACAGGAGCTTTTACCATGCCACAGACCGTCATCGGCTGCGACCTTGCCCGCGGCTGGATCGATACGCATGCCCTGCCGACCAAGGTGGCCGTGAGGGTCAATAACAATCCGGACAGCATTGCTCGCTGGGCCGCGTCCTTGCCTACAAACTCTCTGGTCGTCTTCGAGGCCACCAGTGGCTGCGATACTTTTCTGATCACGGCACTCTGCGACCGGGGCCTTCGCTTCGCACGGGTCAATCCGCGGCAAGCCCGGGAGTTCGCCCGCGCGACAGGCGTGTTGGCTAAAACAGACCGGGTCGATGCGCGCATACTGGCTGATATGGGTCGCCTCTTGCCTCTTGAGGTTACCGCGCCGCCTCATCCGGACCGGGCGCGCCTTTCTGATTTCCTTCGTCGCCGCAGGCAGTTGGTCGAAATGCGGAAAGCCGAAAAGGTGCGTCGCCACAGCGCCGG
>NZ_JAPWGO010000200.1 GCF_027213785.1 Limimaricola sp. G21655-S1
CACCTGGCGTGCACTGGATGACGCCGACAAAGCGCTGGCGGCCAACCCTGACAGCGCCATTGCACTGCTGCAGGCCAAGCCGTCGCTGATCAAGCGCCCGGTGCTGGATAACGCCGGCACGCTGCGCGTCGGCTTCAAGGATGCAGACTACACAGCGGAGTTCGGCCTATGAGCAGCACACTCGAGCTAACCCGGGCACTGATCCGCCAGGACTCCATCACGCCTCGCGACGAAGGTTGCCAGGACATGATGATCGCCCGGCTGGAAGACCTGGGC
>NZ_JAPWGO010000201.1 GCF_027213785.1 Limimaricola sp. G21655-S1
CGACAGATGGCGGCACGTCAATAGCCTTCCGGCCTTCCAGTTTGTGAGGTGCTTTGCTGCTGGAACTCCATGAGCGATGATCACCTTCGGATTAAGTGTCGTAAGCAGGTAGTCGAAGGCCTCTGTGCTGCTCTTCGGCATGTTCGACATGGAGGTTGAGGACGTCGCGAAAATATTGGTTTCCAATACACCCGGTATTTGTTCTGCGATCCGATCAATGCGAAGGCGTGTAGCCGAAGTCCCCTTGCCACGTCTCTCCCGTTCGTCGTCATAGTC
>NZ_JAPWGO010000202.1 GCF_027213785.1 Limimaricola sp. G21655-S1
CGGCCTGGATCTGCACGCTGACATTGGTGAAGATACGCTTATTATCTTCGGCCCACTGGGTCACCATGTTGGCCAGGGTGTCCGAGCCGACAGAGGTGAGGTTGCCGGATATGCCGCTGTTCGGTGTGTAATCCGGCAGGTCTTTATCCACACCGGCAGCCAGGGCGCTGACAGAAAACAGGGTTGCTGCGGTGAATCCGATTACACCAGCCAGTTTGTTGAGTTTCATCCAATCTCTCCAAAGTTACAGAAGGTCCGTTCTTAAGACGGCGCCAG
>NZ_JAPWGO010000203.1 GCF_027213785.1 Limimaricola sp. G21655-S1
GATTGACCGCTCCCTTTTGACCGCCTGCATCGTTGTAGGTGTCGTTCGCCTTCAGATAGCTCATGTTGTAAAAATCGCTCACCCGAATGTCATACTCTCCGGCGGGCAGATCCACCACGAACGGCGTCGAGTCACGCAGCGGTTTGAGGTCACCCTCTTTCATCACATGAGGCATCTGCACCACGCCGCTGGCGACCACCTGGCCACCACGTACCACCGAGATCCGTTTCACCCCGTTGGTCACCCCCAGATTGATGGCATGCTGGGCATTGCTG
>NZ_JAPWGO010000204.1 GCF_027213785.1 Limimaricola sp. G21655-S1
GCGGTGGCCGATTTGAAAAATCCCGGTTTCATTGCGAGTCCTTTCCTGTGTCAGCACATGACTGTGTCCCATGAACGCAGAAGTCGGACGAAAGTTGCATCACATAAACGTAAGGGCCACCCATTGGGCGGCCCTTCGCGTGTTTGGACGGCAGTGTTGCGCAGGTCAGATTTCGACCGGGGCAACCATGCCAACGATGTCGTAGGGCTAGCGCAGGATCGGTGCGGTGATCTCACGTGCGCGCTCCGAGCCTCGGGCGAGGATCTTGTCGATCT
>NZ_JAPWGO010000205.1 GCF_027213785.1 Limimaricola sp. G21655-S1
CTGGTCACTTAAGCGGAGCCGCATTGCGATCTACCGGAAAGCGGGTCTTTGATATCTTCACCGCCCTGGGTCTCGATGGCCTGGGGCGTTTTTCTATGAACATGACGCCTATGCTCCCCCGCAACTCCGCCAACCTCCGTGGCGTATGGGCTGGCGATAGCGCGCCCGCCATCACCGCCATCTGGTTTGCTATGAACTGACAGGCAAACTTGAAGCTCACCTCATTGGGCGCTCGCTGATGGGCTACGGCGGCCTGGCTCGCCTCCCGCCTGACC
>NZ_JAPWGO010000206.1 GCF_027213785.1 Limimaricola sp. G21655-S1
AGACAGGCCTTGCAGGACGAACTGGAACAGCTCGACTACTATCGCGAAGCCAACGTGTTCTGGGTGCCCAAACCCGCGCGCTGGAGCACGCTGAAGGAAAAGGCCGTGCTGCCGGTGGGCACGGTGCTGTGGCGGGACGATGCCGGTAACGATGTGAAGCTACGCTCCGTCTCCTGGCTGATCGACAACGCCTTGGAAGAAATCGAAAAGAGCAACGCCAAGCTCAAGGGCATTCTCAACCGCATCAGCCAGTACCAGCTGGAAAACGACAAACT
>NZ_JAPWGO010000207.1 GCF_027213785.1 Limimaricola sp. G21655-S1
GCACTACAGAAGTTGGCACCCCGGCCTCCTGCTGCGCTGCGGATTCTGTGGTCGGTACTTGGCTGGCGGGCTTGTCAGGGCCACAACCGGCCAGCAGCAAACCAGTCAGCCCGGATCGCAGCAGGGCCGACAAGCGACGGCGCAGAGCGCCGGTTTCAGCGGTAGAGCGGTGAGAAGCTGAGGGAGAGTCGAAGAGGCGCATAGGTTCCATCCCGAGTTGGAGCGCTGCAAACGCAGCGTGGCTGGAAACAGGATAAGGCATCCTGTTCACCCG
>NZ_JAPWGO010000208.1 GCF_027213785.1 Limimaricola sp. G21655-S1
GTTCAAGCGTCTGGGCATCACCGGCAACTGGCCAAACCCCTATATCACCATGGATTATCATGCCGAGGCGGTGATCGCCGAGGAATTCATGAAGTTCCTGATGAACGGCACGCTCTATCAGGGCTCCAAGCCCGTGATGTGGTCGCCAGTGGAGAAAACCGCGCTGGCCGAAGCCGAGGTCGAGTATCACGACAAGGAAAGCTTCACCATCTGGGTGAAGTTTAAGGTGGCTGAACCTGCGGATCACAAACTGGCAGGCGCGCATGTGGTGATC
>NZ_JAPWGO010000209.1 GCF_027213785.1 Limimaricola sp. G21655-S1
GTTTAGCTGCCATTTGCGTATTACTTAAGCTGGCATATAAGTGTTCACTAATGGCTTTGTTTACGTCAAAAATTTGGCCCATACGCGCTTGCTCGCGATTGGCGAGTTGGCTTTGTGTCACGGCAATAAATTTGGTGTATTGGTTTGCAGGGCATTCTTCTGCTTGAGCAAAAATATCGAGGCGAAGCGTGATGGCATAGGTGTCGTTATGGCGGTCTTCGCTGATCAATTCTATTTTCTGGATTTCACCATGGCTGCTTATTTTCAGCTGATC
>NZ_JAPWGO010000020.1:0-65806 GCF_027213785.1 Limimaricola sp. G21655-S1
ACGAAGCTGCGCCGGTAGCCGTCGGTGTTGGCGTTGGCGATGTTCTCCGAGATCCGGCCCACCGCCGTGGAATTGGCCCGCAACCCGCTCACGCCGGTTTGCATCGCGTAGGAAATACTCATCCTGCCTGTCCTTCCTTACTGTTGCCGCCGCGGACGCATCGGTCCGGGTCCGGTCGTTGCTCCGGCCGGGGCCGGGAATGGGCGGTGGTGGTCATCAGCCATCCCCCACGATGGTTTCGAGACGGCGCAGGGCTGCGTCCGCACCCTGCATCCGATCCGTGGCGGATTTTTGACCGATCGGCAGCGACAGCGGCGCGACCGGCGCGAGCGAGCGCGCCACCGCCGCAAGCTCCGGACTGGCCGCGAGATCGGGCAGCCGCTCCAGCAGTTCCGCCACCAGTTCCGCATCGCCGGCGCGATGCGCCGCGAGCAGCAGGCGAATTGCCTCCGACGTGCCTAGCCCGGGGCCCAGATCGCGCCACAGGCTGGCATAGGCATCGCGCGCCGCCGCCCATTCACCGCGCTCGAACAGCGCCGCCGCACGCAGCCGCAGGTAGCCTTCCGAGGGAATTTCCATCCGCGTGGCGATCACCGCCGCCCCGTCGCCCTCGGCGCTCGAAAGCCGCGCGCGCAGCAGCGCCAGACGGTCACGCAGTTCCGGCACCGAGGCCGGGGCGGTCCCCAGCGCCTGCGCCGCCGCCTCGGTCTGGCCGCCGCGCAGCAGCGCCTCGGCCTGCGCCAGCCGCAGGGCGTCGAACCGTGCGGGCGGCACCTCTTCGAGCCCGAGGTCGCGCATCACCGCGAGCTGGTCGCGGATCGCGGCGTATTCGCGCGCCGCCGCATCGGTGGCGCCGATCTCGTAGAGCCTCCCGGCCAGGAGTTCCGCCTGCGCCGCGAAGCCCGGGCGGAACACCAGTTCGGGCGAAAGCCGCCGATGCGCCGCCACGAACTCGGCGATCGGCAGGTCGCCGGATGCGCCTTGCGCGTAGAGATCCGCGACCATCTCGTCGAGCCGGTCGCCGGAATTGCGGGCCGCGTCGCTCTGCGGGTGACGGCGCAGCACCTCGGTCAGCGCGGCGATCGCGGCTTCGGTGTCGCCCCGGCCATATTCGACCTCGGCCAGCCGCTCCAGCGTGGCCACCTCCAGCGCGTCGCCGCGCCAGGAGCGCCAGCTCTGCCGCAAGAGCTGGGCCGCGTCCTCGGGCGCCAGCGTGTCGGTGGCGCGCCCCAGATCGATCAGCGCCAACCGCGCCCGCTGCGCCCAGACATCGCTGCCGCCTGCGGCCATCGCGTAGCTGTCGAAGGCCATGACCGGGTTGCCCCCGGCCTGCGCCGCGCGGCCCAGAAGGAACCTGTAGGCGCTGCCGCCGCGCAGCTCCGGGTGACTGTCGAAGCGCTGCGCCAGCGCATGCGCGGCATCCCAAAGCCCGGCCTCGATCGCGGTTTCCAGCAATTCGGGCAGCAGCGCCGCGGCGAGGGCCGGCGGCAGCGCGGCGAGTACCTCCTCCGCCAGCGTCAGATCCTCGGCCGCGGCCGCCACGTCGCCCTCGCGCGCATGGGACAGCGCCCGCCATAGCGGTCGCTGCGACCAGTGATCGGCGGCCTCGAGCTGCGAGCGCGCGGGCAGAGGCGCCGGCGTGGCGTCGCCCGACACCCCCCAGGCGGCGAGCGCGATCCGGTCGCGCCGCGCGGCGCGGGCCGGATCGAGGGCTGCCGCGCCCTCGTCGTCGGGCAGGCCCGACAGGAAGGAAAGCGCCTCGGGCGCGAGCGCATGGCTCACCGAGAGCGCGGCAAGGTCGAGCAGCAGGTCGGCGCGGGCCCCGGCGGTCTCCGCCTCGGCCAGCCCCGCGACCAGCGCGGCGCGGCGATCGACATAGTCGACAGAGCTTGCCCCCCGCGGCGCCGGATCGGCCGCGGCGGCATGTCCCATCAGGGACAGCCCCAGACATATGCTCAGTAATCTTGGCAAATCCGCCACGACCCCATGAATTGATAGGCACTATCCTTGATCGAATTCCTGAACGGCGCAACAACAGTCCGAGCTACGGGGCGCAAGCACCGGGAATCGTGGGAATCGGGAGACAGGCCGGGATGGACAACAGCACCTATGTTTCGCTGTCCCTCGCGACGGCGATGCGCAACGCGCTCGACGTGACCGCCAACAACATCGCCAACGCCAACACCGCCGGTTTCAAGGGCGAGCGCGTGGTCTTCGACAGCTACATGCTGCGCGAGACCGGCACCGAGGAGACCCGCGAAACCGATTTCCTGATCGACCAGGGCTCCTACATGGACCCGAACCAGGGCGCGATGAGCCAGACCGGCAACCCGCTCGACCTGGCGCTGCAGGGCGATGGCTGGTTCGCTTATGAAACAGATGGGCGCACCGCCTATGGCCGCGACGGCCGCTTCGCGCTCGACCCGAACGGCGCGCTGGTGACCCTGTCGGGCGCCAAGGTGCTCGATCCCGGCGGCGCGCCGATCGCCCTGCCCCCCGATCTCGGCGGCGATGTCACGATTTCGCAGGACGGCACGATCTCCTCTCTGGCCAACGGCGTGATCGGTCGCGTCGGCCTGTTCGACCTGCCCGATCTGCAGGCCTATGAACGGATCGGCGCGGGCATGTTCGTGCCCCCCGAGGCCGGCGACACCGCCCGTCCCGCCACAGACGCCACCCGCGTCGTTCAGGGCGCGGTCGAGGCCAGCAACGTGCAGCCGGTGGTCGAGATGACCCGGCTGATGGCGATCCAGCAGGCCTATGAGCGCGCGCTCAAGCTGGTGAACAGCGAGGACGACCTGATGCGCGACATGCTGCGCCGCATCGGCAAGACGGCCTGACCCCCTTTTCACGGACCCGACACAGGAGCCCGACCATGAAAGCCCTCGGAATTGCCGCCACCGGCATGCTCGCGCAGCAGACCAATGTGGACGTCATCTCGAACAATATCGCCAACGCCAACACCACCGGCTTCAAGTCGAGCCGCGCGGCGTTCCAGGACCTGATCTACGAGACGGTCCGGCGCGAGGGCGCGCTCACCTCCGAGGCCGGCACGATGCGCCCGACGGGCGTCGATATCGGCTTCGGCGTCGAGACGGCGGGCACGGTGCGGCTCAACACCCAGGGCGGGCTGATGGCGACCGAGAACCAGCTCGACCTCGCGATCGACGGGCGCGGCTTCTTCACGGTGAACCTGCCCGATGGCGGTCAGGCCTATACCCGCGACGGCGCGTTCCAGCTTTCGGCCGAGGGCCAGCTCGTCACCATGCAGGGCTACGAGCTCGATCCCGGCATCGTCGTGCCGGAGAACACCACCCAGGTGGAGATCTCCGAGCAGGGCGTGGTCATGGCCTTCGTCGGCGAGGACCCGGTCCCTGTGGAGCTGGGCCAGATCACCATGGCGACCTTCACCAACGAGGCGGGGATGCGCCAGCTCGGCGGCAACCTGTTGCAGGCGACCACCGCCTCAGGCGACGCGGTTCCCGCCAATCCGGGCGATGCCGGTCTGGGCATCCTGCGGCAGGGCTATCTCGAGAACTCGAACGTCAACATCATCCAGCAGATCACCGACCTGATCTCGGCGCAGCGGGCCTACGAGATGAACTCCAAGTCGCTGGAGACCGCCAACGAGATGATGACCGCCGCCAACCAGATCAAGTGATGCGCCGCGCCGCTCTACTCCTCCTCGCGCTTGCGGCACCTCTGGCCGCCGCCGCCGCGCCCTTGCCGGTGCTGGTGGAGGAGCGCGCGCGCGACCATCTCGGGCCGCAGCTTCCCGAGCGGGCCGAGTTCGAGATCGGCTTTGCCGGCAGCCCGCCGAGCGAGGCTGCACTGATCGCCGAGTTCTGGATGGACCCGGCCTCCGGACGCTTCGTCGCCAACGCCATCGACGATGTCGGCGGGCTGCACCGGGTCAGCGGCCTCGCCTCGGTGATGATCCCGCTGCCGGTGCCCAACCGCCGGCTGATGCCCGGCGACATCGTGTCCGCGGGCGACCTGACCGAGATGCGGCTGCCACAGGCCCGGCTCGGGCCCTATGCGGTGATCGACCCCGACGGCGTGATCGGCATGCAGGTGCGCCGGATGCTGCCCGAGGGCCGCCCGGTGATGGTGCAGTCGGTGATGCAGCCGCTGGTGATCGAACGCGGAGACGAGGTCAGCATCAGCTTCACCGACGGCGCGCTGCGGCTCAAGGCGCCCGGCCGGGCGCTGTCGGACGCGCATCGCGGACAGGAAGTCCGTATCGTCAACACGTCAAGCAACACCACCCTCACCGGCATCGCCGCCGCCGAGGGCATCGTGGAGGTCTCCCGTTGAGCCGCACCCATCTGCGTCCCCTGCCCGTCCTGTTGCTGGGGGCGGCGCTCGTCTCCGGCTGCGGCGGGGTGCGCGACCGCTTCGACCGCGATCCGCAGACCACTGCGATCGCCGTGAACCCGCTCACCGTGCCCGAGGCGGCCTCGGTTTCGGTGCCGATGCCGCCCCCGGCGCCCCCGCGCGTCTACCAGCGCGCCGAGGCGGCCTCGCTGTGGGAACGCGGCGGCTCGGGCGGCTTCTTCGCCGACCAGAGGGCGAGCCAGGTGGGCGACATCCTCACCGTGGACATCCGCATCGACGACCGCGCGCAGCTCCGGAACGCCGGGCAGCGCTCGCGCGACGGCCAGAGCACGATCGCCTTCCCGACGCTGTTCGGCTACGGCACCCAGATCGACAAGATCCTCCCGGGCGTCGGCCCCGAGGACCTGCCCCAGGGCGACATCGTCGATATCGGCTCGACCACCGACGTGTCGGGCTCGGGCTCGATCACCCGCAACGAATCGATCGAGCTGAAGGTGGCGGCGCTGGTGGTGCAGATGCTGCCCAACGGCAACCTCGTCATCGCCGGGCGGCAGGAGGTCAAGGTGAACCAGGAGCTGCGCGAGCTGCGGGTCGCGGGGATCATCCGGCCGCAGGACATCCAGATGGACAACACCATCCCCTACGAGAAGATCGCCGAGGCGCGCATCACCTATGGCGGACGCGGCCAGCTGTCGCGCACCCAGGAGCGCGGCTATGGCGAGGATGCAATGGACATCATCTTGCCCTACTGAGGCGCAACCACCGCCACGATACCGGGCGACAAGGGACCGAACGCAACGCACGCGATGGTCCGATGAAATCCACGATCCTGATGATCTCCGTGCCGCTGGCCTGCCTCGTGGGCGGCTACGGCGCGGGGATGTTCCTCGTCCCCACCGAGACCCTCGTGGCCTCGGCCGAGCCGACGACGCTCACCGATGCCGCGCCCGGCCGCCCCGGCGATTACGAGGCGCTGGGCATCCCGCCCGCCCCCGTCGATCCCGAGGCCGGCGCCCATGCGGAAGAGATCTCCAAGGCCGCTCATGCGGAGCCCGAGGCCGAGGCCGTGCCGCTCCTGGAGATCGGCCGGCTGACCGTGCCGGTGCTGAAGCCGCGCAGCATCACCTATGTGGTCGCCGACATCGCGCTGGCGATGCCCGAGGCGGCGCTGGTGGCAAAGGTCGAGGAGACCCCCGAAACCATGCTGAGGATGCGCGACGCGGTCCTCGCGTCCCTCACCGAGGCGGCCACGACGCCCGCCATGGCGGGGCCCGCGATCGACACCGAGGCGCTGTCAAAGCGCGTGCTGGCCGATCTCAAGGCGATCGGCATGCCGGTTGAGGAGGTGCTGTTCCCCAACATGTTCAAGCAGGACGTGGCGCGGCAGGACATCCCGCGCGCCGAAACCCTGCCCGCCACGGCACAGGTCACGCATTGAGACCGCTCCCCGAGCGGCCCGAGGGCCGCACGGGTAAACCCGATCCGAAGTATTACTGAACGCTGATCAGGCTGTCGGGGGAGATTTCCGCCCCGGTGTCGAGCTCGAGGATCGGCCAGCCATCGCGGAAGGCCACGCGCTCGACCTGGCCGCTGGCATAGGTGGTGTGAAACACCGACTCGTCCTCGGCATCGAGCGCGACGATCTCGACCTGGAAGGTGCCGGCGGGCACCGGCAGCCCGTCGGGATCGCGCCCGTCCCAGACCACCTCGTGCCGCACCCCGTTGCCGGCGGGCAGACCGTCGATCCGGCGCAGCTCGGTCCCGTCCTCGCCGAGGATGCGGGCGGAGACCTGCGTGGCCTCGCCGCTGAGCTGGTAGGAGAACCGCGCCTCGCCGTCGCGCAGGGTGATCAGGTCGCTCGGCGCCAGAACCTCGCGCCCGAGCAGCATGATGTCGCTGCGGGTGCCGCTGTCACCGAGTTGGGTCTCGATCCGCTCCAGCGTCTCGTTCGTGGTGATCGACTGCTCGACCTGCGTCAGCTGCGCGAGCTGCGACACGAAGGCGGTGGAGTCCATCGGTTCCAGCGGGTCCTGGTTCGACACCTGCGCGATCAGCAGCGTCAGGAAGCTCTGGTAGTCGGTGTTGAGCTTCTCGCGCGAGGTCGTGGCCTTCGTGGACGCGCTCGCGCTCGCGGCGTTGATCGGGGACAGCGTTTCCATGACGGGCTCCGGAGATTCAGGTCAACATGTCGAGGCGGCCTGCGCCGCCTCCGGATGGCGTGGCGGGACCCGCGACGGGCTCGGCCTCGGCATCGTTCTCGATCGCCGGAACGGCCGTCGGGCGGCCATCGCCGCGATCCCCGCCGTTGCCGCGATCGAAGGATTCGAAGCTGAGCTGGCTCTCGTCGAAACCGGCCCCCTCGTTGCCCAACAGCGCGGCAAGGCCTTCGCGGTCGCCGCGCAGTGCCTGCAGGACGCCTTGGTTCTCGGCGCGGATCACGACGCGGAGCTGCCCGTCCTCCTGGGTGAGGTCGATCTCGATCTCGCCGATCCCGCCGGGCGTCAGCGAGATCCGCGTCACGCCGTCGTTCAGGGTGGCATTCCGGATCTGGCCCGCGACCGCGCGCGAGAAGCCGCTCGCCAGCTGCGGTGCGGCCGGCGGCGGCGGTGGAGCCTGAGCCTCCATCGGGGCGCGCGACGTGACACCGGCATCCAGCGTTCTGGGGGCCGGCTGCGCCGCCTCAACGGTCATCGGCTCGCGGAGTGTCGGCTCGGCCCCTTCCGGCCCGATCTTCGCCTGCTGCGCCAGTGCCTCGCCGAGCAGGGCCGCGAAGCCACGCCGCGACGGTGTTGCGGCCTCGACGCTCGCCAAGGTTTCGGCGTCATGCCCTGTCGCTTCGGTGGCGTCCGGGGCCGAAGCGACCTGGTCGCCCTGCGTTGCCAGGCGCGGGCCGGGAATGCCGCGCGCCGGAGCCGGGCCGGCTGTCGGGACCGCCTGCCGGGAAGGCGCGGCGGGCATGGTCGGCTGCCCGTTCGCGAGGGGCGCAATGGCTGTCGCCTGAACCGTCTGCATCGCGGCTCGGCCAGCCTGCGCGGGCAGTTGCTCCGCGGGGAGCGTCACCTGCCCCATGCTTACGGCCTGGGTCGAAGGCATGGCGATTTGCCCGCCCGGCGTGGCACCGATCCGCATCTGTTGCGGCATCGCGGTCTCCGCGCCTGCCGAAGCGGCGGTCGGCCCCATTCGCGCATCGCCAGCCAAGGTCGCATCGGTGGGGCGCAGAGAGACGTGACCCGTCTCGACGAAGGGTGATACCGGCACTGGCGTGGATGGGGCTGGCGCGGATGGGACTGGCGCGGCGGACCGGACCGACGCCTGTGCGGCGGCCGCACCTGAAACCTGATTCCACCCTTCGGCACCGAACGTGGTAGCCGGGACGGCCGACCATGCGGGCAAAGTGGTCGCGAGATCACCCATGGGTTTGCCGGACAGCTCGGACAGGATGACCGACAGCCCGGTGATCATGTCGTCAGAGGCAACAACCATGTCTTCGGCACCGGAGAGCTCGTCGAGGCGTGCCGAGATGTCGGTGCCATGCGCCGCGTCGAAATCCGCGAACAGGTCGCGCAGCGCTGCACCCGTCTCCGAGAGGCTGGCCGCGCGTGCGACGGGGTCCTCGCCCGCCTCGCCAAGCGATGCCGCCCCCTTCTCCATCAGCTTCGCCGCCGCTTCGAACAGCCGCTCATATGGCGGCGCCGAAGGCGGGGCGGCCGGGCGCGATGGCGCGCCCGTGTCGCGGCTCGACGCGAGCATCGCCTCGAAGGCGCCGGGATCGCCCGCCGTGCCACGCCGCATCGCCGCGCCATGCGCCGTCCCCGAGGAGGCTGCGTTCTGCGTCAGGGGGGTCGGAAACAGGGCCATGGGGGTCGTCAGCTATCGCCCGCGGCCTGATCCTGCGCCGCCGTCGCGCGGCCCAGCACGGCGCCGATGCGGGTGCCGATCGCGCGCAGCCAGTCATCATGGCTGCGGGCGCCATGTGCGAAACCGATCAGATCCGGCACCGCCAGTTCGATGGCCGGCGCGCTGAAGCTGGCATCGAGCGCGCCGAGATAGTCGCGCAACCGCGGGCTGGCCAGAAAGAGCGGTCCGCCGAGCAGCATGTCGGGCTCCGAGCCCCGCACCGCGCCACCGGTCCAGAAGCTGGCCAGCACCGCCGCGAGCCCGGCCCGGAACGGCGCCGCCACGAGGCCGAGGCGCTGCATCCGCGGGCTGGCCGCGAAGGCGTCATAGGCCTGCGCCAGCAGGTAGAGCGCATCGGTTTCCTGCTCGACCGGGAACACGCCGCGCTGCACCGCGTCGACCAGCAGCTCGCCGACCAGCCGGCCAGCGAGCTGCGAGCGCGCGGCATCGCCCGCGCCCGGCCGCAGCGCGGCCCGATCGAGGATCACCACCAGCGCGCCGTAGGGCGCGACGAGCTCAAGCTCTTCCTCGATGACGTCGCCGAGCGCGAGGGCCGGCATCAGCTCGGCCTGCTCGGACATCACCTGCCCGCCAAGCCCGTCGCCCCGCTGCAGGGCCACGCGCCGCATCGGCAGCATCGCATCGAGAATGAGGCCGAAACGGGCCTCGGTGTCACTGTCGCCCGCGCAGGCGACATCGCCCCGCCAGATGGCTTCGAGAAGGTCACTGCTCTGCATCGATCCGCCCTGTTGTCCAGGTCTGGTAATTGCCCCGCCGAACGCCGCTTTGCGGTTCGTCCGACGCTTTTCGTCACCCCGACGCGGGCCTGTCCGCGCTGCCTTTCGGGGCATGTTCAGATTGATAGCAAATTGAGGCCGAATTGGGGCACCCATTTCGTCGCTGCCCCCCGAGCGCCATGATCGTGATCTTTATGCCGCAGCCATGTGGCGCGAAGGACTCGCGCTCAGCGGGGCCGGCCGACGGCCGCGATGCCGGGCTCGGGGTATTCGAGCAGCAGCCCGATCCGCCTGTTTTGCGGGGCTTCGGGCCGGTCCGCATAGAGCGGGGCCGTGTCGGCGAGGCCGGTGACCCGGCTGATCCGCTCGGCCGGAAAGCCGCTGTCGATCAGCGCCCGGCGCGTGGCGTTCGCGCGGTCCGAGGACAACTCCCAGTTGCCATAGCCATCCTGACGCACAAAGGGCAGCGAATCCGTGTGGCCGGTGATCGCCAGCGGCTGGGGCATGTCGCCGATCGTTTCGCTCACGATTTCGATCAGGGCCTGGGTCTGCGGCACGATCCGGGCCGACCCGGTGGCGAACATCGGGCGCTCCTCCTCGTCGAGAATCTGCACGAGCAGCCCCTCGGGCGTCCGGTCGAGCCGCAGATTGTCGCCGATATCCGACAGCGCCGGCGTCGCCGCGATCCGCTCGGCGATCTCGGCCTCGATGGCGTCGAGCTCCGCGTCGCGGCGCTCCACCCGTTCCTGCATCTCGGCGGCGGCCCGCGCCATCTGCCGCGTCTCGATCTCTTCGGCGCTGGGCGGCGCGGCCTCGGCGGGCAGGTATTCGACCACCACCTCGGGCGCCTTGTCGCGCAGTCGGCTGTCGAACACCTCGAGCGGGCTTTCCGTGCCGAAATCCGGCAGCTCCGGCGCATCGTTCGGCGGCACACCGTCCGAGGCCGCCACGTCGCCCGCCATCTCGACGATCTGGCCGCTCAGCAGCCCCGCCGCGCCGCCGTCACTCACCGCCGACAGCGAGGGCGTGAAATATTCCGCCAGCCCTTCCAGCGTCTCTTCCTCGCTGGCGGCCAGGATCCACAGCAGCAGGAAGAACGCCATCATCGCCGTCATGAAGTCGGCATAGGCCACCTTCCAGCCACCGCCATGGTGGTCATGATGGCCGTCGTCCTCGACTTTCTTGATGATGATGGTCTGACCGGCGGCCATGCGCTGTTCTCCTGCCCGCGGCCCGTGGCGCGCGTTGCGATGACGCGGCGCCAATGGCGCGCCGCGTGGCTAATCCTGATATGGGGAAACGATAGGGCGGACGTCGCTCAGCCGACGGATTCGCCGCTCTGGCGCTGCGCGTCGCGGCTGTAACGGCCGAAGCCGACCTTGCGGGCGTAATTCGCCTTGCGCTCTGAATAGCTCGGCGCGACCAGCGGCATCTCCTCGGGCAGGCCGAAGGCGGCGCGGTACTCGGCCTCGGTCATGCCATGCTCGGCGCCGAGATGCCGCTTGAGCATCTTGAACCCCTTGCCGCAGCACAAGCAGAACACCTTGTCCTGGGTCACCGCCCGCGAGACCGGGATGGCCGGGGTCATGGTCCCGGACCCGGCGGGCGAAGCTTCGGGCCGACCGCCATCGCCATTGGCATCCTCATCGAGGCCCAGCTCGTGGCTCAGCTTCGCGACGAGGGCCACGATATCGTCCGATCCCACATCCGGCCGCGCCGCATAGGAGGCCACGATGGCGCTCAGAAGCTCGGTTTTCGAATTCGATCTGGTCATTTCCACCCTCTCTTTCAGGGAGCGCGCGCCGCTCGGCTCTGCCCGACAGTGGTCGCAGGTCGGTCCGCCGAAATGCAGCAAGTCGAATTCTTCGACGGGTCTTTCTCTATCCTTGCACGTGCCTCAAGAATAATCAACGACTCCCTGCATTCTTGGCGGTATGTCGCCGACACCGATAGTTCGGCGCCGCCATCGGGTATTCGGGCGGCAAACCCCACCGCGAGCGGTACTCCTCGGGGGTCAGATGCAGGGTTTCGCGCAGGTGCCGGCGCAAGAGCACCAGCTTGCGCCCGGTTTCGAGGCAGATGATGTAATCGGGCGTCACGCTGGCCTCGATCGGCACGGCCGGGCTTCGCTCGCCGCGCTCGGGCGCGGGACTCACCGCGCCGCCTCGGATACGCCGGCCAGAGCCGCCAGCCCGGCCCGCGCCGGTTGCAGCGCGCCCGCCACCTCCTCGGAGACCGAGAAGGGGCTCCAGCTCACCATAAGCGAGCCGCCGACCAGCACCATGCCGGCCAGCACCAGCGCCGCGCGCAGCGGCCGGCCAAGGCTCCAGCCCTCCTCGACCTGCACCATCGGCGCCTCGGGCGGCGCCGCCAGAGCCGGCAACAGCGGCCGTACGAAGATCCCGCCCGCGGTGATCGACACCTGCGCGTTGTGGGTCTGGCGGCGGAACCGGGCGGCCCAGGCCTCGGGGAACTGCTCTTGCGGCATGTCGATCACCAAGGGTGTTCCGGGCTGCCAGTCCGCCAGCGCCCCGCGCGGCAGCACGAAGCAGCCGAAATCGATGCTGTGGCCGACATTGCCCACCGTCACCGGCATCTCGTTGCCTTGTGCCGCCTCCGGTTCGAGCGTCAGCCGCACCCGCGCGCCCTGCCCGTGCAGATGCGCCGAAACCAGCGCGCATTCGCGCCGCGCCGGATCGTCGGCGGCCTCGAACCCCTCGGGGAACAGCCGTGGCTCTGGCTCGGGCTGCGGCGCACGGCGGGCGCTGCGACGCTCGCTCACCTGCGGCAGGTCGCTCTCGATCTCCTCGGCGAAACGGCGCGCGTCGCGTCCAATCACCGCCTCGGGGTCGAGCCCTTCCTCGCGCGCGAAACGGTAGTTGATCGCGTAATCCTGCGCGCTCTCGCTCAGCCCGTCGGTCGAGGCGGCGAGCGCCAGGAGCTGCTGCTCCTCTGAAAACCGCACCCGGCGCGAGGCAAATCCCTCGACCGGCGGCACCACGGCCAGCGTCTCCGCCGCCTCGCCGAGGCTTTCGCGCAGAACCTCGAGCACGCGTCCCGCCTCGTCGCGGTGATGCACCATCAATTCGCAGCGTCCCGCACCGTCGAGCCGCACCATCAGCTGCATGCCTTCGGGCCAATCGCGCATCACGCCGCGAAGGCTGTCCTCTTCGAGGAAATAGGCAAGTGTCTCGACGCTGCTCATTTCAAACACCACTGCGGCAATCTTGGGAACTATCCTTGTTTATGCTTGAATTGGTGTCAATTATCCTTATCCGATTTAAGCGGAAACACGCGATGCTGTGTCGCGGGCGCAAGGTTTCGGAGAGCTGCGATGACCCTAATCCTCGGACTTGGCATGGTTTTCGGACTGGTCTTCGGCGGATTCATGCTGTCGGGCGGCAAGATGGACATCGTGCTCTACGCCCTGCCCTACGAGGGCATGATGATCGGCGGCGCGGCGCTCGGCGCCTTCGTGATCGCCAACTCGATGACCGTCATCAAGAGCTCGTTCAGCGGCCTGATCAAGGTGCTCAAGGGGCCGAAATGGAAGGCCTCCGACTACGAGGCGCTCCTGAACCTGATGTACGAGCTGGCGCGGCTCTACAAGCAGAAGGGCATTCTCGCGCTCGATGAGCATATCGAGACCCCCAAGGACAGCCCGATCTTCCAGCGCTACCCGACGATCCTCAAGGACCACTTCGCGACCGAGCTGATCACCGACAGCTTCCGGATGCTGGCGATGCAGTTCGACGACAAGTACCAGACCGAGGACGTCATCAACCGCAAGATCAAGAAGCACCACCACGAGGCACTGGGCGCGGCCGGCGCGATCCAGACCATGGCCGACGGCCTGCCCGCGATCGGCATCGTCGCCGCCGTTCTGGGCGTGATCAAGACCATGTCCTCGATCGATCAGCCGCCCGAGGTGCTGGGCAAGATGATCGGCGGCGCGCTCGTGGGCACCTTCCTCGGCGTGTTCCTCGCCTATTGCATGGTGCAGCCGGTCTCCAACCGGCTGAAGCAGATCGAGGACGAGGACGGCGCCTTCTACATGATCATCCGTGACATCTTCGTCGCGATGGTCGCCAACCACCCGCCGAACATCTGCGTCGAGATCGGACGTGGCAACATTCCCACCTCCAAGCAGCCCGACTTCTACCGCGTCGAGGCCGCGCAGAAGGAGCTTCCGGCGGCATGATCCGCCTGGCTCTCATCGCCGCCCTGCTGGCCGGTCCCGCCATCGCGGCAGGTTCGGCAGAGCCGGCGGAGGAAGAGAACCCGGCCGAGGCCGCGACGGGCCTTGCGCCAACCCCCTACTCCTTAGAGCCGCCCGAGCACGTCAACGCCTTTCCGCCCGAGATCCTGGCGCGGATGCGCGAGGCGCTGGTGGCGCTGGAGGCCGCGCGCGGTGGCCAGTAGGCGCGACCGGGCGCTGGGGCTGATCGAGCGGCTGCACCGGGTCGAGATCGAAGCCCGCGCGGTGGAGCTCGGCGCCCTGCGCGATCGCATGGCCGAGCTGGAACGACAAAGCGCCGAAACGGCGCAAGCGCTGGCCCGCGACGGTCGCATCACGAGCATCGAGACCGCCCCCTATGTCGGGGACTACATCCGCGACGCCCGCGCGCAGATCGGCGCGCTCGACCGGGCGCGCGCGGCGCTGGAACCGCAGGCCGAGGCGCTCGAGGCGGCGATGCGCGAGGGATTTCGCGAGATGAAGACGGTCGCCACGGTGGCCGCCCGCGCGAAGCTGCGCGCCGCCCGGGACCGCGCCGCGCGCGAGGCCGCGGAGACCGACGAGATGGTGCTGCTGCGCTGGGGCCGCGAGGGCTGAACCCCACGGCTCCTGTTGAGCCTGCCGCGGCGCATGTCTATATGCCCCTCGCGCCACCCGCACGTGGCCCGACACGCGAGGGAGCCCCGAGATGCTGCGTACCCCCTATTATCTCATCGACAAGCAGGCGCTGCTGCCGAACCTTGAGAAGATCGCCAAGCTGCGCGAGCTTTCGGGGGCCAAGTCGCTGCTGGCGCTGAAATGTTTCGCCTCGTGGTCGGTGTTCGACCTGATGAGCGAATACATGGATGGCACCACCTCGTCGTCGCCCTTCGAGGTGAAGCTCGGGCGCACGCATTTCCCGGGCGAGACCCATGCCTATTCGGTCGCCTGGGACGAGGCCGACATCGCCGAGGTGCTGGCCAATTCCGACAAGATCATCTTCAACACGATCGGCCAGCTCGAGCGGTTCGGCGAGGCGGCGAAGGATCACGTGCGCGGGCTGCGCGTGAACCCCGGCATCAGCTCGTCGAGCTTCGACATCGCCGACCCGGCCCGGCCCTTTTCGCGGCTGGGCGAGCATGATCCCGCGCGGATCGAGGCGGTCTGCGACCGGGTTTCGGGCTTCATGTTCCACAACAACTGCGAGAACGCCGATTTCGACCGTTTCGACGCGATGCTGGGCCAGATCGAAGACCGCTTCGGCCACCTGATCGGCCGCATGGAGTGGATCAGCCTCGGCGGCGGCATCCACTTCACCGGCGCGGGCTACCCGCTGGAAAAGCTGGCGGAACGGCTCAAGCGCTTCTCCGAGACCCACGGCGTGCAGGTCTATCTGGAGCCCGGCGAGGCGGCGATCACCAACTCCACCACGCTGGAGCTGACCGTCCTCGACACGCTCGACAACGGCAAGAACCTCGCCATTGTCGACAGCTCGATCGAGGCGCACATGCTCGACCTGCTGATCTACCGCGAGAGCGCCAAGGTCGCGCCGAACACCGGCGATCACGAGTGGATGGTCTGTGGCAACTCCTGCCTCGCGGGCGACATCTTCGGCGAATTCCGCTTCGAAGAGCCGCTGAAACCCGGCGACCGCGTCTCGATCCGGGACGCGGCGGGTTACACGATGGTCAAGAAGAACTGGTTCAACGGCGTGCGCATGCCCGCCATCGCGGTGCGCGAACTCGACGGCACGGTTAGGTCCGTGCGCGAATTCGGCTATGGTGACTTCGAAGCCGCCCTGTCCTGAGGCGCGGCATAACACGAAAGGAGGCTCGAGGGTCTTGAAGAAGAACGTCCTCATCATCGGCGCCGGTGGCGTCGCCCAGGTCGTGGCGCATAAATGCGCGCAGAACGCCGACCTGCTCGGAGACATCCACATCGCCTCGCGCACGAAGGCGAAATGCGAGGCGATCCTCGCCAGCGTCCGTGAAAAGGGGGCCCACAAGACCGACGGCGCCCTCGCGGCCCATGCCGTGGACGCGACCGACAGCAAGGCGGTGGCCGCGCTGATCGAACAGACCGGCGCGCAGATCGTCATCAACGTCGCCTCGGCCTTCGTGAACATGCATGTGCTCGAGGCCTGCATCGAGACCGGCGTCGCCTATATCGACACCGCGATCCACGAAGAGCCCGACAAGATCTGCGAGACGCCGCCCTGGTACGGCAATTACGAGTGGAAGCGGAAGGAGCGCTGCGCCGAAAAGGGCATCACCGCGATCCTCGGTGCGGGCTTCGATCCGGGCGTGGTCAACGCCTATGCCCGTTTCGCCATCGACGAGTACATGGACGAGGTGAAGTCCATCGACATCGTCGACATCAACGCCGGCTCCCATGGCAAGTACTTCGCGACCAATTTTGACCCGGAGATCAACTTCCGCGAGTTCACCGGCACGGTCTATTCCTGGCAGGACGGCGCGTGGCAGGAGAACGAGATGTTCGAGGTCGGCCGCGATTGGGACCTGCCGGTCGTCGGCACCCAGCGCGCCTACATGTCGGGCCATGACGAGGTGCATTCGCTCGCGACCAACTACCCCCACGCCGATGTGCGGTTCTGGATGGGCTTCGGCGAGCACTACATCAACGTCTTCACCGTGCTGAAGAACATCGGCCTCCTGTCCGAGCAGCCGGTGAAGCTCGCCGAGGGCCAGGAGGTCGTGCCGCTCAAGGTGGTGAAGGCCTGCCTGCCCGATCCGTCGAGCCTCGCGCCCGACTACACCGGCAAGACCTGCATCGGCGATCTGGTGAAGGGCACCAAGGGCGGCGAGGAGGTCGAGGTCTTCGTCTACAACGTGGCCGACCACAAGGAGGCCTACGAGGAAGTGAGCAGCCAGGGCATCTCCTACACCGCGGGCGTGCCGCCCGTCGCCGCCGCGATGCTGATCGCCACCGGCGAATGGGACGCGCGCGAGATGCGCAATGTCGAGGAAATGGACCCCAAGCCTTTCCTCAAGGTGCTGGGCCAGATCGGCCTCGGCACCTGGGTGCGCAAGGATGGCACCGACGAGAAGCTCTACTGACCGGTCAGGGCGGCGCTAGCGCCGCCCGCCTGCAAGCTGCGCCGCCTCGGGCAGGCGGCGCAGCCACAGCATCGCGGCCGCCCCGATCACCGGCCCCGGCACAAGCACCAGGAACGCCCAGCGCCAGCCGCCCATGGCCCCGGCCACCCACGGCATGATCTGGATCGCCAGCACCGTCAGCGCGAAGCCGATCCCGAGTTGCAGCGTCACGGCGGTACCGACGAAGCGCGGCTCGGCCAGTTCGGTCACGGCGGCCGAGAACTGGGCGCTGTCGGCCACGATCGTCACCCCCCAGACCAGCGCCACCAGCGCCAGAAGCCAGCCCGGCCCGTCGAAGGCGAAGCCGATCACCAGCGCCGAGGCCCCCGAAAGCCCCATCATCAGGGCCGTGGTCGCGCACCGGCCTATCCGGTCCGACAGCGCCCCCGCGAGCACGCAACCCAAGGCTCCCGACGCCACCACGAGGAAGGTGAGCATCGACGCGGAACCCGTTGGAAATGGGAACAATTCCGCCTCTGCCGCCGTGGCGAAGGTGAGGAACCACGCCCACATGGCATAGAGCTCCCACATGTGGCCGAAATAGCCGAGATTGGCGAGCATGACGCCGCGGTTGCGCAGCGCCGCAAGGCTCTGGCGCGGATCGAAGGTGGCGCGGCCGAAGCCATGCGGCCCCTCGGCCAGCCCCAGCCCGAACAGCGCGGCGGCAAGGCCGGTGGCCGCCGTCGTGCCGATCACCACGGCGCGCCAGTCGAGCCCTTCGGTCAGGGCGCGCAGCAGATGCGGCATCGAGGAGCCGAGCGTCAGCGCCCCGATCAGGAAACCGAGCGCCAGCCCGCGCCCGCGCATGAACCATGTCGCCATCAGCTTGATCGCCGGCGGATAGACCCCCGCCAGCGCCGCCCCGGTGAGCGCGCGCGCCGCGATCGCCGCCCCGGCTCCCGGCTCCAGAAGCAGCACCGCATTGGCAAGCGCCGCGACCAGCGCCGAGACCGCCATCAGCCGTGGCAACGCCACGATGTCGGGCAGGTTGACGAGGCTCGCCCCCACCGCGCCCGCCACGAAGCCCAGTTGCACCGCGTTGGTGAGCCAAGCCTGCGCGCCGGGGCCGATCCCCCAATCGCGTACCAGATCCGGCAGGATCGCCGTCGCCGAGAACCAGCTCGTCATCGCGCAGACCACGCCGGCGCAGATCAGCGCCAGCGCGCGCCAGCGCCCCGGTGCGAGGGCGGCGGTCACGCGATCCCCCGGAAATTGCCCCGGCATCCGTCCCCGCAGAACGAAATGGACCATTTCATTCCGTAGCTGCCACAGTCCTCGTATCGTGTCGTCATGCCGTCCCTCGTCATTGCCGCGACACTCCCCCGGCGCGGTGCGCGTGTCGAGAGGGGGGCTGGACCCCAAGGCTCGGTTTGGGCATCCGGGCGGCGACCCATTCGAGGAAAGGACGCCCCATGCCCAAGATGATCCACTCCATGATCCGCGTTCGCGACGAGGCCCGCTCGCTGGCCTTCTACGAGTTGTTCGGCCTCGAAATCGCCGATCGGCTCGATTTCGAGAGCTTCTCGCTGATCTACCTCGGCAACCCCGAAAGCGGCTTCGAGCTGGAGTTAACCGTGAACAAGGGCGACAAGACCTACGATCTCGGTGACGGATACGGTCACCTCGCCTTCCTCGAGGACGATCTGGAAGCGCTGCACCAGCGGCTCGCCGAAGCCGGCCATCAGCCGCGCGACATCAAGGATTTCGCGCCCGATGGCGAGACCGTCGCGCGGTTCTTCTTCGTGGCGGACCCAGATGGCTACGAGATCGAGGTGTTGGCCCGCAAGGGTCGCTTCGCGAACCAGTGACCCCGCCCCGGGGCGGCCCCGCGCCGCCCCGGCAACTCCCCAACGCTGACGCCAAGTCATCCGACGCATCGGAGCCGCGCCACTAGACGACCGGTCTAATCAAGCCCATCTGCCGAGCATGACCGACACGCGACAGCACATCCTCGCCACCGGACGCGCCCTCGTGGCACGGCACGGCTATACCGGCGTCGGGCTCTCCGAGCTTTTGCGCGAGGCCGGCGTGCCCAAGGGCAGCTTCTACCACTTCTTCAAGTCGAAGGAGGCCTTCGGCTGCGCCCTGCTCGACAGCTTCGTGGACGGCTATGCCGAGGATCTGTCGGCAACGCTCGGCGCGCCGGACAAGGATGCCCGCGCGCGGCTCATGGCCTATTTCGAGGGCTGGCGCATGCGCCAGTCGGGCGAGGCCTACGAGGCGCGCTGCCTCGTGGTGAAGCTCTCGGCCGAGGTGGCCGAACTGTCTCCCGGCATGCGGGACGTTCTGGATCGTGGCGTCTCGGCCATCATCGCCCGTCTCGCGGCGGTGATCCGCGAGGGGGCCGGTGACGGCTCGCTGCCCGCGCATCCCGACCCGCACATGCTCGCCACCACGCTCTACCAGATCTGGCTCGGCGCGAGCCTGATGGGCGCGCTGTCGCGCGACACCATCCCCTATGACGGCGCCATGACCGCCACGGCGGCGCTTCTCGACAACAAAGGACACGCTTGATGCCCCAATCCCCCGACACCAACCGCCGCTGGGTTCTCGCCGAACGCCCCAAGGGCGAGCCGAACGAGAATACGCTGCGGCTCGAGACCGTCCCGGTGCCCGAGCCGAAACAGGGCGAGGTGCTGCTGGCGACCGAGTTCCTGTCGCTGGACCCCTACATGCGCGGCCGAATGAGCGACGCGCCCTCCTACGCGGCCCCGGTGGAGATCGGCCAGCCGATGGTCGGCGGCACGGTGGCGCGGGTGGCCAGGTCCAACAACCCGAACTTCGCCGAGGGCGACCGCGTGGTGAGCTTCTCGGGCTGGCAGGACTACGCCGTCTCGGACGGCACCGGCCTCAACAAGCTGCCCGCTGACATGCCCAACCCCTCCTGGGCGCTGGGTGTGCTGGGCATGCCGGGCTTCACCGCATGGGCGGGTCTGCGCGAGATCGGCAAGCCGAAGCCGGGCGAGACGCTGGTAGTCGGCGGCGCGACCGGGCCCGTCGGCTCGACCGTGGGCCAGATCGCCAAGCTGCAGGGTCTGCGCGCCGTGGGCGTCGCGGGCGGGCCCGAGAAGTGCCGCCACGCGGTCGAGACATTGGGCTTCGACGCCTGCGTCGATTACAAGGCCGGGAGCTTCGCCGATGATCTCGCGCGCGAGACCCCCGAGGGCGTCGACGTCTATTTCGAGAATGTCGGCGGCGCGGTGTTCGACGCCGTGCTGCCGCGTCTCAACACCAGCGCGCGCATCCCGCTCTGCGGGCTGATCTCGCAATACAACGCCACCGCGCTGCCCGAGGGGCCGGACCGGATGAACTGGCTCATGGGGCAGATGCTGCGCAAGCGGATCACCATGCGCGGCTTCATCATCTTCGACGATTTCGGCCATCTCTACCCCGAATTCGCCAAGGAGATGGGCGGCTGGGTCGCGGGCGGAAAGATCGCCTACCGCGAGGAGATGATCGAGGGTCTGGAACAGGCGCCCTCGGCCTTCGTTGGCCTGCTGCGCGGCGAGGCCTTCGGCAAGCGCGTGATCCGCGTCGCCTGAACGACATCGCCCCCGAAGTGCAAAGGAAAGACCAAATGCCCAAGATCCTGATGATCCTCACCTCGCATGACCGCCTCGGCGACACCGGCGAGAAGACCGGCTTCTGGCTGGAAGAGTTCGCCGCCCCCTACTACGTCTTCAAGGATGCGGGTGCCGAGATCACGCTGGCCTCGCCGCAGGGCGGCCAGCCGCCGCTCGACCCCAAGAGCGACGCGGAGGACTTCCAGACCGATGCGACCCGCCGGTTCAAGGAAGACGCGGAGGCACAGGAGCAACTCGCGAATACCACGCGTCTCGACGAGATCTATCCCACGCAATACGACGCCGTGTTCTATCCCGGCGGCCATGGCCCGATGTGGGATCTCGCCGAGAATGCCGACAGCCGTCGCATCATCGAGACCTTCGTGAATGGCGACCGCCCGCTCGGCGCCGTCTGCCACGCCCCGGCCGTGTTCCGGCATACCCAGACCGAGGCCGGAGAGCCGCTGGTGAAGGGCCGCCGCGTCACCGGCTTCACCAATGGCGAGGAAGAGGGTGTGGGCCTGACCGATGTCGTGCCCTTCCTGCTGGAGGACATGCTCAAGGAGAAGGGCGCGGAATACGCCAAGGGCGAGGATTGGGCGCCCTACGTGCTGGTCGACGGCAAGCTCGTCACCGGCCAGAATCCGGCATCCTCGGAAGAGGCCGCGAAGAAGCTGCTGGCGCTGATCGAGGACTGATCCCCGGCCAGTCTCGCAGGAAGGCCCGTCCGCGGATTGCGGGCGGGCCTATTCGCATCACCAGCGATGATGCACATGCGGCCGGATGCGCGTCTCGTAGATCTCGCGCACCCCGGCCATCAGATCCTCGGGCAGCACCGGCAGCCCGCTGGCGGCGGCGTTGGAGTTGGCCTGCTCGGGCGTCTTGGCGCCCGGGATCACCACCGTCACCGCCTCCTGCATCAGGATCCAGCGCAGCGCCACCTGCGCCATCACCGCCTCGGCCGGCAGCAGCAGCCGCAGCGCCTCGACCGCCTCCAGCGCCACGTCATAGGGCACGCCCGCAAAGGTCTCGCCCTTGTCGAAGGCCGCGCCGTCGCGGTTGAAATGGCGATGATCGTCCGGGGCGAAATCCGTGTCGGGCAGCATCTTCCCCGTCAGCAGCCCCGAGGCCAACGGTACCCGTGCGATCACCGCCTTGTGGCGCCGCCTTGCCTCCGGCAGGAACAGCTCCGCCGGGCGCTGCCGGAACATGTTGTAGATGATCTGCACCGAGTCGACGTTGTCGTACTCGATCGCCTTCAGCCCCTCCTCGACCTTCTCGACCGAGACGCCATAGCGGCGGATCTTGCCGCGCGACACCAGATCGTCGAGCGCCCCGAACACTTCCGGCCGGTAATAGACCTCCGTGGGCGGGCAATGCAGCTGTACGAGGTCGAGCGTGTCGGTGCCGAGATTCTTCAGGCTGCGATCGACGAAGCCCTCCATCGCCTGCGCCGTGTAGCCTTCGGCCAGATGCGGATCGAGCCTGCGGCCGAGCTTGGTCGCCACGAAGGGCCTTTCGCCGCCCCGCGCGGCGATCACCTCGCCGATGATCCGCTCGGACCGGCCGTCGCCATAGACATCCGCCGTGTCGATGAAGTCGACGCCCGCATCGAGCGCGGCGTGCAGCGCCGCCTTGGCGTCCGCCTCGCTCACCTCGCCCCAGGTGCCGCCGATCGCCCACGCGCCGAAGCCGATCTCGCTCACCGGGACGCCGGTGCGCCCGAAAACCCTGCTCGCCATGCTCATCTTGTCGTCTCCCCTTATGGCGGCGCGGCCGCGCTTGCCTCGATACTAGACCGCCACGACGCGGCGCCCAGCCCGCTCGGCGCTTGCCTCGCGCGCATCTTCGCCTAGAAGGGCTGCGATCCACACGGAGACCTGCCATGCCCCTGACCACGACCCGCCGGGCCTTTGCCGCGGCCATCGCCATCCTCGCCGCGCTCCCCGCCGCGGCCCAGGACGTGCCGACGCTCTATTTCTCGGCCATCCCCGACAATGACGAGACCAAGCTTCAGGAGCGGTTCGGCAAGGTCGCCGACTATCTCGAGGCCACGCTCGGCGTGCCGGTCGAATACGTCCCGGTCAAGGACTACGCCGCCTCCGTCACCGCCTTTCGCAACGACCAGATCCAGCTGGCCTGGTTCGGCGGCCTCTCCGGCGTGCAGGCACGGCGGCTGGTGCCCGGCAGCCATGCCATCGCGCAGGGCGCCGAGGATCAGAGCTTCGTCACCTATTTCATCGCTAACACCGGCACCCCGCTGACCGAGCCCGAGGATGGCAGCTTTCCCGAGGGCCTCGAAGGGCTGAGCTTCACCTTCGGCTCGCAGGGCTCGACCTCGGGACGCCTGATGCCCGAATTCCACCTGCGCCGGATCACCGGCGAGGACCCGCGCGACTTCTTCTCGGATGTCGGCTTCTCGGGCGATCACGGCCAGACGCTGCGGCTCGTGGCCTCCGGCGCATATGACGTCGGCGCGCTGAACTACACCGTCTACGAGCAGGCGGTCGCAGAGGGCGCCCCCGAGGTGGAGACCACCAAGGTGATCTGGCGCACCCCGCCCTATCCCGATTACAACTGGACGATCCGCGGCGACGTGGACGAGCGCTGGGACGACGGTTTCGCCGAGCGCGTGCAGGAGGCGATCATCGCCATCGACGATCCCGCGCTGCTCGAAAGCTTCCCCAGAACCGGCTTCATCGCCGCCGAGGACGCGCTTTACGACGCGATTGAGGACACCGCCCAGCAGCTCGACCTGATCGACTGATGACCGCCGCGTCGCTCCTGCGCTTCGAGGGCGAAACGCTCTCCTGGGACGGGGCGGCCGTGCTCGAGGGGTTGAACCTGTCGCTGGCGCGCGGCGAGCGGCTGGTGCTCCTCGGGCGCTCGGGCTCCGGCAAGAGCACCCTGCTGAACGCGATCCGCCTCAAGCTCGAGGCGGCGCGCCCGGCGCCGCGCCTCGCCCTCGTGCCGCAGGATCCCGGGCTGGTGCCGCAGCTCTCGGTGTTTCACAACGTCTGGATGGGCGGGCTCGACGACCACTCGGCCGCCTACGGGCTGCGGGTACTGCTGCATCCCCCCGCCCGCGAACGCGCCCGCGTCGCCCCCTTCGTGGAGCGGGTCGGCCTCGCGGGGCTCGAACGGCGCCGCGTTGGGGCGCTGTCGGGCGGGCAACGGCAGCGCACCGCGCTGGCCCGTGCGCTGATGCGCGGCGGTGACGCGCTGATCGCCGACGAGCCGGTTTCGGCCGTCGATCCACGCCAGTCCGGCGACCTGCTCGACGCGCTTGCGCAGCGCTTCCCGACCATGGTGCTGGCGCTGCACGACCCCGAGCGCGCGCTCGCCATCGGCACCCGGATCATCGGTATCCGCGGCGGCCAAGTCACGCTCGACCGGTCGACGCGCGACCTTACCCTGCCCGAGCTCCATGCGCTCTACGCCGCTTGAGCCGAAACCGAACCGCCGGTTGCGGGCCGGCCAGGTGCTGGCGGGTTTCGGTATCGCGACGCTGATCGCCCTGATCTTCGCCGATCTCGATCTTGCCCGCCCCGATCCGTGGCTGACGCTGCGCCGGATCGGCGCGGGTCTCGCCGCGCCCGATTTCGGAGATCCCGCCGCGCTGGCCTACGCCGCGGCCCTCACTGTGGCCTTCGCGGTCTGCGGCGTCTTCGCCGGGGCGCTGGCCGGCTTCGTTCTCAGCCTCGGCTACGGCTTCGCGCCGCTGCGATGTTTCTGCATCCTGATCCGCTCGGTGCACGAGCTGTTCTGGGCGCTCCTGCTGCTGGGCGTCACCGGTCTCGGCCCGCTCACAGGGGTACTGGCCATCGCGCTGCCCTATGCCGGCATCTTCGCCAAGGTCTTTGCCGAGTATCTTGCCGAGGCCGATCCCGCCGCCACCCGCGCGCTGCCGCGCCGCACGCCGCCGCTGTCGCGCCTGTTGTGGAGCCGGCTGCCGCTGGCGCTGCCCGAACTGGGCGCCTACACGCTCTACCGGCTCGAATGCGGGCTGCGCTCCTCGGCGGTGCTGGGCTTCGTGGGGCTGCCGACGCTGGGCTACCTGCTTGAAACCGATTTCCGGCAGGCGCAGTACGGCGCGGCGGCGGCGGCGCTGGCCGTCTACCTCGCGCTCATCCTGCCGATCCGCTACTGGATGCGGCTGCGGCTGGCGCCGCTTTGGCTCGTTGCGGGCGCATGGCTTCTGGCGCGCCACCCGGCGCCGCCGATGGGCGACGGCGCACTCCTGCGCTTTCTTTCCGATGCCGTACCGGCCCCGCTCCGCATGGGCGATTGGGCGGGTCTCTGGCCTTGGCTGTCCCGGCTGCTGGGCGAACAGGCGCTGCCGGGGGTGGCCGCCACGCTTGTCCTGTCGCAGCTGGCGCTTGCCCTGGCCGCGGCGGTGGCCGTGGCGGGCTTCCCGCTGATCGTGCGCCGTGTGGCCGGGCGGGCCGGAGCGCTGCTGGGGCACCTGTCGCTGGTGCTGTCGCGATCGATCCCCGACTACATGCTGGCCTTCCTGATCCTGCAGGTGACCGGCCCCTCGATGATCCCCGCGATCCTCGCGCTCGGCCTGCACAACGGCGCGATCATCGCGCATCTGATGGGGCGCCAGGGTGACGCCCTGACCGCGCGCCTCAGGCCCGATGCCCCGCGCGGGCTGCGACTGGCCGCCTGGGAGCTGCTGCCGCGCATGTCGGGCAACTTCTTCGCACTATGCCTTTATCGCTGGGAGATCATCGTCCGGGACAGCGCCATCCTCGGTCTTCTGGGGATCGCGACGCTCGGCTTCTACGTCGATGCGGCCGTGCAGGAGCTGCGCACCGATCGCGCGGTGATGCTGCTCGTGGTCTCGGCGCTGCTGACCCTCGGGATCGACGCGTTCTCCGGCTGGATCAGGTCGCGGATGCGGCTCTCTGCGCCGGGCATGCGCCGGGCCGAGCCGGAGACCGCGGAGGCGGCCTGAGGCCTTGCGGCTTTTGGTCTGGCGGCGGGGCTGGGGGCTGGCGGCGGGGTTTGCGTATTTGTGGAACAAAGTGGCCGGCGGGCGGGCCCGGCGCGGAGAAGGCGCGCCGGGCCCCTTGGTCGGGGGGACGAGGCTCAGAGCTTCTCGGTGAGCTCGGGCAGCGCGGTGAACAGGTCGGCGACGAGGCCGTAATCGGCGACCTGGAAGATCGGCGCCTCCTCGTCCTTGTTGATCGCCACGATCACCTTCGAATCCTTCATCCCCGCGAGATGCTGGATCGCGCCCGAGATGCCGACCGCGACGTAGAGCGCGGGCGCCACCACCTTGCCGGTCTGACCGACCTGCCAGTCGTTCGGCGCGAAGCCCGAATCCACCGCGGCGCGCGACGCGCCGACGGCGGCACCGAGCTTGTCGGCCAGCGTCTCGATCAGCGCGAAGTTCTCCTGCGAGCCGACGCCGCGGCCGCCCGACACCACGATGCCGGCGGAGGTCAGCTCGGGCCGGTCGCTCTCGGCCAGCTTGTCCTCGACCCAGGAGGACAGGCCCGGATCGGCGGCCGGCGCCACGTCCTCGACCGGGGCCGACCCACCGTCGGCCGCCGGCTCGAAGCCGGTGGTGCGGATGGTGATGACCTTGGTGGCGTCGCGCGACTTCACCGTCTGCACCGCGTTGCCGGCATAGACCGGGCGGTCGAACGAACCGTCGCCATGCAGCGCCAGCACATCGGGGATGATCATCACGTCCAAGAGCGCCGCGACCCGCGGCATGATGTTCTTGGCGTCCGTGGTGGCGGGCGCGGCGATCACCTCGTGGCCTTCGGCCAGCTGCGCCACCAGCGCCGCGACCGGCTCGGCCAGCCGGTGCGAATAGAGCGCATCCTCGGCGCAGAGCACCCGGGCCACGCCTTGAATCGTCGCGGCGGCGGTGGCCGCCTCCTTCGCCGATGCGCCGACGCACAGGAGCGTCACCTCGCCCAGGGCCCGCACCGCCGAAACGGCGCGGGCGGTGGCGTCACGGTTCAGTTCGCCGTCCGTGACCTCGGCCAGAAGCAGCACGCTCATCCCACGACCCCCAGATCCTTGAGTTTCTCGACCAGCTCATCGACCGAGCCGACCATCATCCCCGCCTTGCGCGCCGGCGGCTCGGCGGTCTTCACCACCTCGAGCCGCGGGCTGACATCGACGCCGAAATCCGCCGCCGTCTTCTCGTCGAGCGGCTTCTTCTTGGCCTTCATGATGTTGGGCAGCGAGGCGTAGCGCGGCTCGTTCAGCCGCAGGTCCACCGAGACGATCGCCGGCAGCTTCACCGAGATCGTCTGCAACCCGCCATCGACCTCGCGCGTCACCTGCGCCTCTTCGCCCTCGATCTTCACCTCGGAGGCGAAGGTGGCCTGGGACCAGCCCAAGAGCGCCGACAGCATCTGGCCGGTGGCGTTCATGTCGTTGTCGATCGCCTGCTTGCCGCAGAGCACCAGCTGGGGCTGCTCCTCCTCGACCAGCTTGGCGAGGATCTTCGCCACCGCCAGCGGCTCGATATCCTGGTCGGGGGCCTCGGCCGCGACCACCAGGATCGCCCGGTCCGCGCCCATCGCCAGCGCCGTCCGGAGCGTCTCCTGCGCCTGCTTCACGCCGATCGACACCGCCACCACCTCGGTGGCCACGCCCGCCTCCTTCAGACGGATCGCCTCCTCGACCGCGATCTCGTCGAACGGGTTCATCGACATCTTCACGTTCGCCAGGTCGACCCCCGTGCCGTCCGACTTCACACGGACCTTCACGTTGTAGTCGATCACCCGCTTCACGGGGACTAGGATCTTCATCTCCACCCACTCCTTTCGGACTTTCGCGGAATTGGTAGCGCGGCATTTGCACGGGCAACAGGGTCAAACCGACCATTCGGCAAAGGGCTACGTCGCGTTACGCGCACGTCAACGGCCCGCGGGCGCGCCGCGGGCCGGGTCATGCATCCCTGGGATAGAAAGGGCGGATACGATCGCCCTCGCGTGCCTACTTGCCCTTGGGCTTGGGTTTTTCGGCGTGGCTGCCGGGCTTGCCGGCGCCCTTGGTGTCCTGCGGCTTCCCCTTGTCGGCCATGATGGCATCCTTTCCTGTCAGAGGATGCCGTCAAACGCGGATCCCGGCCCTGCGGTTGCGTAGCCAAAAGGTGAATTCAACCGACCTCGAGCACGATCTTGCCGATATGGGCCGAGCTTTCCATCCGCGCATGCGCCGCCGCCGCTTCGGCCAGCGGAAAGGTGCTGTCCATCACCGAAGCGACGCGCCCGGCATCGAGCAGCGGCCAGACCTTGGCACGCAGATCGGTGGCGATCGCCGCCTTTGCCGCCACCGATTGCGGCCGCAAGGTCGAGCCGGTGATGGTCAGGCGGCGCATCATCAGCGGCGCGAGGTTCAGCTCCATCTTCGGCCCCTGCAGGAAGGCGATCTGCACCAGCCGCCCGTCATCAGCGAGCGCCTTGAGATTGCGCGCGACATAGTCGCCGCCGACCATGTCGAGGATCAGGTCGGCCCCGCCCTCGGCGCGCATCGCCTCGACGAAATCCGTTTCGCGGTAGTTGATGGCCCGCTCGGCACCGAGACGCGCGCAGGCCACGCATTTCTCCTCGGATCCGGCGGTGGCGAAGACCCGGGCGCCGAAGGCATGCGCGAGCTGGATCGCCGTCGTGCCGATCCCCGAGGAGCCGCCATGAACGAGGAACCGCTCGCCGCCCTTCAGCCCGCCGCGCATGAAGACGTTGGACCAGACGGTGAAGAAGGTTTCGGGCAGACACGCCGCCTGCCTGAGGCCCATGCCGCGCGGCACCGGCAGGCAATGCGAGGCAGGCGCGACCACCGCCTCGGCATAACCGCCCCCCGGCGTCAGCGCGCAGACCGTGTCGCCCACGGCCCATTGCGTGACGCCCGGCCCGATCGCCGCAACATGGCCCGACACCTCCAGCCCCGGCAGGTCCGAGGCATCTGGCGGCGGGGCATAGGCCCCCGCGCGCTGCAACGCGTCGGGGCGGTTCACCCCGGCGAAGGCCACGTCGATCAGGACCTCGCCATGCTGCGGTTCGGGGCGCGGACGGGTCGTCTCGCGCAGGACTTCGGGCCCGCCGGGGCGGGTGATCTCGACGGCGCGCATGGTCATCGACGCGGGCTCCAATGCCCGGGCAGATCCATCGGCGGCTTGTGATGCGGCGCGTGCACGCCGGAGAACAGGAAGGACAGCGCCCCGGTCAATGGCTTGAGCAGCACCGACTTGTTGGCGCGGGCCTTGGCGCTCTCGATGCGCATCACGTCATCGATGCGCCGGTCGATGAAGGACCACGTCGCCTGGTGATCGAGGCTGTCATCGCCGAGCCAGTACAGCACCACCGAGGCCCAGACCCCCGAGAGCGTCGCGCGCTTGGTGTACCAGTTCACGTCGTCGGAGGCGTCGCCCAACGCGGTCCAGATCGCGTCGGCGGTGCGCCACAGCAGGCGCGAGCCCTCGGCCGCGTGATGCGGCAGCGCGAAGAGCGCTGTGGCGCGGCGCAGCGCCTCCTTGTCGCGCACCGCCTCGATTCGGGCGCGCAGCGCGAAGGCGACCCGGTCGCGGTAGCGCATCGCCGTCAGATCGGCGGCCCGGACCGCCTCGACCATCGCGCGGTCACCCGCATCATGCAGCGCCACGGCGAGGTCGATGGCGCCGCGCGGGCACAGCGCATGGGCTTGCGGCACGGTCATGCCAGTCTCATGCGCGGCGGCGCGGAACGCGGCCTCGGACCAGCCGTCGAAGGCGACATGCGGCAGGATCGCATCGAGCAGCCGGGCGATCTCGGGATCATCCGCGCGCCCCGTCTCCGACGCATCGGGATCGGTCCCGTCGAAATATGGGTTGGTCATTGGCGTCTCCCTTCCATCCCCAGCCTAGACAAGCGGCCGGGGCTTTGCTATATGGCCGCTTCCTGCAATCTTGAAACTCCAGCTTAGAAAGGTGGTGAAAACCACATGCAGGTCAGCGTTCGCGACAACAACGTCGATCAGGCCCTCCGGGCTCTGAAGAAGAAGTTGCAGCGCGAGGGTGTGTTCCGCGAGATGAAGCTCAAGCAGCATTTCGAGAAGCCCTCCGAGAAAAAAGCGCGCGAGAAGGCCGAGGCCATCCGGCGTCAGCGCAAACTCGCCCGCAAGAAGGCCCAGCGCGAAGGTCTCCTCTGAGATCCCGAGTGCAAGCTTTCTATCGTTGAAACCCCCGAGGCGACGGCTCCGGGGGTTTTTTCGTGCCCGGATCGCCCGCCACGGCGAAATCGCTGTAGACTGGCGATGCTTGCCAGGGAGGAAGCGATGAAGCCTGTCATCTTGCTGGTCGGGCGACTGCCCGGCGTGGTCGAAAACGTGGCCCACGCGCTCGAGGATCTGCCGGTCGAATGGCTCGGCGCGCATGATCGCGAAGAGGTCGAGCGGCAGCTCGATACCGAGCCCGCCATCGCCTGCGTGGTGATCGGCGCCGGGCTCGACGATCGAATCCGGGGCGACCTGATCGGGGTGATCGCGTCGCGGCGACCGGATCTGACGATTCACCTCAAGGATCGCGCCTCGGGGCCGGGCGGCATGGCCGGTTTTGCCCGGCGGGTGGTGGAGATTGCCCTACCGGAACTCAATGCCCACTGATCCGGGCCGATCACCTTCGGTCGCCTTCGCGTGAACCCGGGACCCTTCGTGGTCAACTCGCGTTGTCGGGGCGTATTTCATTGCGCCAAGGAGGCAACATGGCTGGCAAACCGACCCCCGACGCCGTTCTTCCCGAGATCACCCTGCCCCGCCTCGGCGGCGGCGAAATAACCTTGGGCAAGCCGCTCGAGGGGCGCGACTGGCAGATGGTCGTGGTCTATCGCGGCAAGCACTGCCCGATCTGCCACAAATACGTCTCCGGGCTGGAGCCGCTCCTGTCCGAATACCATAAGGCTGGCATCGACGTCGTGCTGGTGTCGGGCGATCCCAAGGAGAAGGCCCGTGCCTTCGTCGACGAGACCGGCACCTCGGCTCCCGTGGCCTACGATCTCAGCGTGCCGCAAATGCTGGAGCTCGGGCTCTACGTCTCCGAGCCGCGCTCCCCGCAGGAGACGGATCGCCCCTTCGCCGAACCGGCCATCTTCGTCATCAATGACAAGGGCACGGTGCATATCGCCGATATCTCGAACGCGCCCTTCTCGCGTCCCGATCTCGAAGGGCTGCTGAGCGGGCTGAAATTCATCCGAGACAACGACTACCCGATCCGGGGCACCAAGATGGCCGCCTGACCCGGCTTTGCGAACCTGCTGTGACCGGACACGCCGCCCCTCTTCCGGGGCGGCGTCGTCACGTCGGGATCGCCGTGGTCTGGCGCACCGTCCTGAGCGCGAAGCTCGACTGCATCGTCTGCACCCCCGGCAGCCGTGCCAGATGCCGGCGGTGGATCTGCGCGAAATCCTCGCTGTCGCGCGCCACCACCTTCAGCAGGTAATCCGCGGTGCCCGCCATCAGGTGACATTCCAGCACGTCGGGGATCCGTGCCACTGCCGCCTCGAAAGCGTCGAGCAACTCGTCGGCCTGCCCCGAAAGCGTGATCTCGACGAAGACGGTGACCGGCCGCCCCATGCCACGCGGATCGAGAAGCGCGACATAGCCCCGGATCAGCCCCGACTGCTCGAGCGCCCGGACCCGGCGGTGACAGGCCGAAGGCGAAAGATTCACCTTCTCGGACAGCTGCGCGTTCGATAGCCGACCATCGGCCTGCAAGGCGGCGAGAATGGCACGGTCGATGCGGTCGATCACGCTCAATGCAAGATCCTTCGATGTATCGCGGTAAATACGCGAAAATCTTCTATAGTATCGCATGATCAGGCCACGAACTCGTCGGCAATTGCAAGTCGGGGGTGGCAACATGGAGGAAACAAGGAGGACATCTCATGCACATCGGCTGCCCCACCGAAATCAAGCCGCAGGAATTCCGCGTCGGCCTTACCCCCAACGCCGCGCGCGAGGCGGTGGCCAATGGTCACAAGGTCACCATGCAATCCGGCGCCGGCATCGGCTCGGGCTTCAGCGATGACGACTACCGCGCCGCCGGTGCGGCCATCGCCGACAGCGCCGAAGAGGTCTTCGCCACCGCCGAGATGATCGTGAAGGTGAAGGAGCCGCAGGCCCCCGAACGCCGCATGCTGCGCGAGGGCCAGATCCTCTTCACCTATCTCCACCTCGCTCCCGACCCGGCGCAGACCGAGGATCTGGTGAACTCGGGCGCGACCTGCATCGCCTACGAGACCGTGACCGATCGCAATGGCGGCCTGCCGCTGCTGGCGCCGATGTCCGAGGTGGCGGGACGTCTCGCGCCGCAGGTCGGCGCCTGGACGCTGCAGAAGGCCAATGGCGGGCGCGGCGTGCTGCTGGGCGGCGTGCCCGGCGTCGGCCCGGCCAATGTCGTGGTGATCGGTGGCGGCGTCGTCGGCACCCAAGCCGCGAAGATCGCCGCCGGCATGGGCGCGCGCGTCACCGTGCTCGACAAGTCGCTGCCGCGGATGCGCTATCTCGACGACGTCTATGGCCGCGAGTTCCGCACCGTCTATTCCAGCGTCGGCGCCACCGCCGATGCCGTGGCGCAGGCCGATCTGGTGATCGGCGCGGTGCTGGTGCCCGGCGCCGCCGCGCCCAAGCTCGTCACCCGCGAGCAGCTCTCGACCATGAAGCCCGGCGCCGCCATCGTCGATGTGGCGATCGACCAGGGCGGCTGCTTCGAGACCTCGAAGGCCACGACCCACGAGGATCCGATCTACGAGGTCGATGGCATCATGCATTACTGCGTCGCCAACATGCCCGGCGCGGTGGCCCGCACCTCGACGCTGGCGCTGGGCAACGCCACCATGCCCTTCGTGCTCGCGATCGCCGACAAGGGCTGGAAGCAGGCCTGCCTCGACGATGCGCATCTGGCCGAGGGGCTCAACGTGCATCAGGGCCTGATCACCAACCTCGCCGTCGGCGAGGGGCTGGGCCGCGAGGCGATCTCGGCGCAGGAGGCGCTTCGCCGCTGAGGTGCGAAGCCGCACCGGAACCCTCCGGTGCGGCACTCGGTTTTCCACTGCAACCCCACATTGCGGAGGAAGACCCATGGTGACCACCATCGGTACGTCGAGCGACATGGCCAAGCTGGTCGAGAACTTCATTCTTCTCGAGCACGACGCCATCGCCGCCTACGAGACCACGATCGAGCGGCTGGAGAACGCCGCGCACAAAGCGAAGGTCGAGGAGTTCCGGCAGGATCACCTGCGCCATCTGTCCGATCTCACCGCCCTCGCCGGGCGCGTCGGCGCGAAGGTGCCGGGTGAAGGCGACATGAAGGAGCTGCTGACCACCGGCAAGATCAAGCTCGCCGACATGGTTGGCGGCGACGGCGCGATCCTCAAGGCCATGGCGACCAACGAGATCGACACGATCAGCGCCTATCAGCACGCGGTGGACAACGCGGCCGTGCCTGCCGCCGACAAGGACCTGTTCCAGCGCGGTCTCGCGGACGAGCGCCGGCACAAGGACTGGATGGATCAGGCGGCAAAAGCCGCCTGAGGCATTTGCCCCCCGCTCACGGAACACGGCCGGCGCATCGCGCCGGCCGTGTTACTTCCGGATGGTGAAGGATCAAGCGGCGCGTGCCTCGACGATCGCCGGCACCTTGGCGCGGGCGTCGTTGATCGCCTTGGCGCGCGCCTCGGGCGAGATCGCCACGCCTTCGACCCGCAGCACCGTCACGTCGGTGATGCCGATGAAGCCCAGAACCTGCCGCAAATAGGGCTCGACGAAATCGGTCGTGCCGTCATGCACGCCACCCGAGGCATAGACCACGATGGCGCGGCGGCCACCGGCGAGGCCCTGCGGACCTTCGGCGGTGTACTGAAAGGTCTTGCCGGCCACCGCGACGCTGTCGATCCAGGCCTTGAGCTGGTGCGGGATCGCGAAGTTGTACATCGGCGCGCCGATCACCAGCGTGTCGGCCGAGAGCAGCTGCTCCACCGGGTCGCCGTCGAAGGCGGCCTCCGTTTCGGGATCGGCGAGATCGCGGCGCAGCACGGTCTCGCCCCCCTTGGCGGTGAGCTCGGCCACGATGGCCGCCGTGAGATCGCGCGAGACCGAGTTCTCGCCGAGAATGGAGCTGTCGATGTGCAGGATGGTCATGGAAAGGCGTCCTCGATTGGAGATGACGCCCACGTAATCGCGCACCATCGCCTCGTGAACCCCGCATCCCCGCACATGAGCTGCGCCGTTCTTCAAACGCCCCGCGTCTTCAGGAGATCGCGAATATCGGTCAGCAGCTGTTCCTGAGTCGGACCTTTCGGCGCGGCGGGCACCGGCTCGCCCTTTTCGACAGCGGCGTCCTTGATTCGGTTCACCGCCTTGACCAGCAGGAACACCACCCAGGCGATGATGAGAAAGTTGATCACCGCCGTCAGGAAGGCGCCATAGGCGAAGACGGCGGCACCGCTCTCGCGCGCAATTTCGAGCGAGCTGCCCGGCGGCACGTCGCCCGAGAGCACGATATACATCGAGGTGAAATCGATGCCGCCGAGGATCAGGCCGATCACCGGGTTGATCAGATCGTGCACGAGGCTCTGGACGATGGCGGTGAAGGCGGCGCCGATGATGATGCCGACCGCGAGGTCCATCACGTTGCCCTTGGCGATGAAGTTGCGGAATTCCTTGATCATCGGGGTCTCCTGTATGGGTTTGGCCCCTACCTAGCGCAGCGCGGAGGCGCGGCGCATCCTTGGGGACGCGAAGGTGGGCAGGACGCGGCCCTCAGGCCACGAAAAAAAGGGGCGGACCCGTCGGTCCGCCCCCCTTTCTGTCATATCGGTCACCGGCGCTCAGCCGCGCAACTCGCCCCCGGTGGCTTTCGCCACCTTCTCGACGATCTTCGCGCCCACCGCCTCGATCTCCTTCTCGGTGAGGGTCTTGTCGGTCGGCTGTAGCCGCACCGTGATGGCCACCGACTTGCGCCCCTCGCCCAGAGAGCCGCCCTGGAACTGGTCGAAGACCCGCACCTCCGCGATCAGCGCCTTGTCCGCGCCGGCCGCGGCGTTGACCAGCGTCAGCGCCTCGACCTGCGCATCGACCACGAAGGCGAAGTCGCGCTCGACGGGCTGCAATGCGGGCGGCGTGAAGGCCGGGCGCGCATTGCCGTTCTGGCGCGGCAGCGGCACCTCCTCGGGGAACAGCACGAAGGCGACCGCCGGGCCCTTCACGTCGAGCGTGGCGAGCACCTTGGGGTGCAGCTCGCCGAACACGCCGAGCACCTTCTTGGGCCCGAGGCAGATCCGGCCATGGCGGCCCGGATGCCACCAGCCCTCGGCACCGCGCAGGATCTGCACCTTGGCGGGCGCGCCCATCGCGGCCAGCACCGCCTCGGCATCGGCCTTGGCGTCGAAGAGGTCCACGGGTCGCGACGCGCCATGCACGTCCTTCGGTCCGGTGCGCCCGGTCAGCAGGCCGGCCACGGCCAGCCGCTGCTCGCCCGGCTCGCCGCCCCAGAAGACATGCCCGGCCTCGAACAGCGCCAGATCGCTGGTGCCTCGCGCCTGGTTGCGCGCGGCGGCGCGCAACAGGCCCGGCAGCAGGTCGGGGCGCATGTGGCTCATCTCGGACGAGATCGGGTTTTCGAGCCGGGTCGCATCCGAGCCGCCACCGAAGAGCGCCGCCGCCTCGGCATCGATGAAGCTGTAGGTGACGCACTCGTCGTAGCCGAGCGCCGCCGTGGTGCGCCGCGCCTTCGTCAGCCGCGCCTGCATCGGCGTCAGCACCGGCTGGGCCACGCCCTCGGGGCGCGGCAGCGGCACGCCCTTGAGCTTCGACAACGAGGCCACGCGCGCGACCTCCTCCACGAGATCCGCCTCGCCCTGAATGTCCGAGCGCCAAGCCGGCACATGCGCCATCCCGTCGTCGAGCCGGAAGCCGAGCCGATCGAGCGTCTGGCGCTGCTCCTTCACGGGGATGTCCATGCCGACGAGCTTCGTCACTGCCTTGGGATCGAAGCGATAGGCGCGGCTGTTGTCGGGCGTCGCGCCCGCGATCGCCATTTTCGACGCCTCGCCGCCCGCGTGATCGACGATCATCCGTACCGCGATCTGCAGCCCGGTGGTCACGAAATCGGTGTCGATGCCGCGCTCGAAGCGCTGGCGCGCATCGGAATGGATGCGCAGCGCCCGGCCCGTCAGCGCGATCTGCACCGGGTTCCACAGCGCGCTCTCGACGAAGACGTTGGTGGTCTCCTCGGTCACGCTGGTATCCATGCCGCCCATGATGCCCGCGAGGCTCTCGACGCCGTTGTCGTCGGAGATGACGATCATGCCGTGATCGAGCGTGTAGCTCTTCTCGTCGAGCGCGGCGAAGCTTTCGCCCCCCTTGGCGCGATGCACCCGCAGGTTGCCCGCGACCTTGTCGGCGTCAAAGACGTGCAGCGGCCGGTTCAGGTCGTAGGTGACGTAGTTGGTCACGTCGACGAGGAAGCTGATCGGTCGCAGGCCGATGGCGCGCAGCCGGTCCTGCATCCACTCGGGCGAGGGGCCGTTCTTCACGCCGCGGATGAGACGGCCCGCGAAGATCGGGCAGCCGTCGCGGGTGTCGGGCGCGATCTCGACACCGATCGGGCAGTCATAGCCGCCCTGCACCGCGTTGACCTCGAGCGGCTTCAGCTTGCCGATGCCGCGCGCCGAAAGATCGCGCGCGATGCCGCGGATGCCGAGCGCGTCACCGCGGTTCGGCGTGATCGCGATCTCGATCACCGGGTCGACCTTCGAGGGGTCGTTCTCGGCCAGCCAGTCGGCGAAGCTCTGGCCCACCTCGCCCGAGGGCAGCTCGATGATGCCCTCATGCGCGTCGCCGAGCCCCAGCTCTCGCTCGGAGCACATCATGCCATGGCTCTCGACGCCGCGGATCTTGCCGACGCCGATGGTGAAGTCGGGCCCGGGCACATAGGTGCCAGGGCGCGCGACGACGACGGTGATGCCTTGGCGGGCATTCGGGGCGCCGCAGATGATCTGGTCCTCGCCGCCGGGCAGGTTGACGCGGCAGATCTGCAGCTTGTCGGCGTCGGGATGACGTTCGGCCGAGACCACGCGGCCGAGAACGAAGTCCTTGAGCGCGGCGGCGGGGTTCTCGATGCCTTCGACCTCGAGTCCGAGATCGGTCAGCGCCTCGGCGATCTCGTCCACGGTCGCGGTGGTGTCGAGATGGTCCTTGAGCCAGGAGAGGGTGAATTTCATTGTCTTTGCCCCTTACTGGTCGAGATTGGCGCGCAGGCCGTGATGAAAGTGGATCATGCTCAGCCCCTGAGCGTCGGCACGTCGAGCGCCGCGAAGCCGTAATGCTTCAGCCAGCGCAGGTCCGATTCAAAAAAGGCCCGCAGGTCGGGGATGCCGTATTTCAGCATCGCCAGACGGTCGATACCGAGGCCGAAGGCGAAGCCCTGATACTTCTCGGGGTCGATCTTGGCGTTCTTCAGCACCTTGGGGTGCACCATGCCGGAACCCAGCACCTCGAGCCAGTCGTCGCCCTCGCCCACCTTCACGGTGCCGTCCTGCCACGAGCACTGGATGTCGACCTCTGCCGAGGGTTCGGTGAAGGGGAAGTGCGAGGCCCGGAAGCGGGTCTTGACCGGCTTGCCGAAGAAGGCCGAGAGGAACTCCTCCAGCACCCATTTGAGGTTCGCCATGGTGATGTCCGTGCCGATGGCGAGGCCCTCGACCTGATGGAACATCGGCGTGTGGGTCTGGTCGTAATCGGCGCGATAGACGCGGCCCGGGCAGATGATGCGAATGGGCGCGCCGTTCTCTTCCATCGAGCGGATCTGCACCGGAGAGGTGTGGGTCCTGAGCACGTGCGGCGGGCGGTTATCGCCCTCGGCGCGGTGCGTGTAAAAGGTGTCCATCTCGGCCCGGGCCGGGTGGTGACCGGGAATGTTGAGCGCGTCGAAATTGTACCAGTCGCTCTCGATCTGCGGACCCTCGGCGGCCGAGAAGCCCATATCGGCGAAGATCGCGACGATCTCCTCGGTCACCTGGCTGATCGGGTGGATCGTGCCGGTGCGCGTCGGCCGCGCTGGCAGCGTCACGTCGAGCCACTCGGCCGCGAGCCGCTTCTCGAGCGCGGCATCGGCGAGCGACGCCTTGCGCGCGGCCAGCGCGCTGGCGATCTCGTCCTTGAGCGCATTGAGCTTCGGCCCCTTCTCCTGACGCTCCTCGGGGGTCATGCCGCCCAGCGTCTTCATCAGGCCGGAAATCTCGCCCTTCTTGCCCAGCGCGCGCACGCGCAGATCCTCGATTCCGGCCTCGTCGCCGGCCTCGGCGATCAGCCCCAGATACCTGTCCCGAAGATCGTCCATGTCGTCACCCTTTTCTGCCGGACCGGACTAGCAGGCCGGTCCCGAAACGCAAGAAGCCGCGCGGCCCGTAAGGGGGCGGCGCGGCTTCCATTCAGTCTATCGCTTGGCCTCAGGCCAGAGCGGCGCGCGCCTTGTCGACGATCGCGTTGAACGCCTCGGGCTCGTGCACCGCGAGATCGGCGAGGACCTTGCGGTCCACCTCGATGCCGGCGAGGGCAAGGCCGTTGATGAAGCGCGAATAGGTCATCTGCTCGTCATGGGCCCGGACACCGGCGTTGATCCGCTGGATCCACAGGGCGCGGAAGTTCCGCTTGCGGGTCTTGCGGTCGCGGGTCGCGTACTGGTTGGCCTTGTCGACGGCCTGCTTGGCGACCTTGAAGGTCCGGCTACGACGGTCGTAATAGCCTTTCGCCTGGTCAAGAATCTTCTTGTGGCGACGATGGGTGACGGTACCACCTTTGGTGCGGCTCATATCAAGGTCTCCTTAGCGCGCGTAGGGCATCATCGGCTTGATGATCTTCTCATCAGCCTTGGCCAGAACAGTGGTGCCACGTGCGTCACGGATGAACTTCGTGGTGCGCTTGATCATGCCGTGGCGCTTGCCCGCCTGGCCGGCCTTGATCCGGCCCGAGGCCGTCACCTTGAACCGCTTCTTGCAGCTCGACTTCGTCTTCATCTTGGGCATTTCCATCTCCCTTCCGGAACGGTGGTGGGACCGTTCGCCTCGGCATGCCAAGAAGGCCGGACGAACGGGGTGAGCGCGCCGTATAGGCGGCGCGCGGGATCATGGCAAGGGGGCGCGTCGCCCCCTGCCCTCATTCGGGATCGGCGCTGAAGATCAGCCGCTCATCGCAGGGCGCGACGCGCAGGATGTTGGTGGTGCCCGGCGTGTTGAAGGGCACGCCCGCGGTCACGACGATCATGTCGCGCTCGGTGGCCAGCCCCTGCTCGCGGGCGCAGCGCGCGGCGTTGACCACGGCCATCTTGAAGCGGTCGACCTCGCCGGTGACGACGCAGTTCGTGCCCCAGGTCAGGCACAGCCGTCGTGCGGTGTTGCGGATCGAGGTCAGCGCCAGGATCGGCACGCGCGGCCGCTCGCGCGCCACCAGCGAGGCGGTGGTGCCGGATTGCGAGAAGCAGCAGATCGCCTTGACGTTGGTGGTCTCGGCGATCTCGCGCGCGGCGGCGACGATGCCGTCGGCGACCGAGTTGTGCGCGACCTTGCGCGAGCTTTCGATGATCTCGCGATAGGTGCCGTCGGTCTCCACCTCGTGGGCGACGTTGTCCATCGTGGCGACCGCCTGGATCGGGTACTGGCCGGCCGCCGATTCGGCCGAGAGCATGATCGCATCGGCGCCCTCGTAGATCGCGGTGGCGACGTCCGAGACCTCGGCGCGGGTCGGCATCGGGCTCTCGATCATCGATTCGAGCATCTGCGTCGCGACGATCACCGGCTTGGCCGCGGCGCGGCAGCGGCGCACGAGGCGCTTCTGGATCGGCGGCACGTTCTGGACGGGGAGTTCGACGCCGAGATCGCCGCGCGCAACCATGATGCCGTCGGAGACCGCGAGGATCTCGTCGAAGGCCTTCACAGCGGCGGGCTTCTCGATCTTCGACAGGATCGCGGCGCGGCCCTTGCACAGGGTGCGCGCCTCTTCCACGTCGGCGGCGCGCTGCACGAAGCTCAGCGCCAGCCAGTCGACGCCCAGTTCGCAGACGAATTCGAGGTCCTTGCGGTCCTTTTCCGACAGCGCCGCCAGCGGCAGCACCACGTCGGGCACGTTCACGCCCTTGCGGTTGGAGATGGTGCCGCCGACCACGACCTCGCAATCGGCGAAGTCGGCGCCGCACTCCTTGACCTTGAGCCGGATCTTGCCGTCATTGACCAAGAGCGAGGCACCGGGCTCCAGCGCGTCGAAGATCTCCTTGTGCGGCAGCCGCACGCGGGTCGCGTCGCCCTCGGTCTCGTCGAGGTCGAGCCGGAAATCGGCCCCCTCGGCCAGTTCCTCGGCGCCGTTGGCGAAGGTGCCGACGCGCAGCTTCGGCCCCTGCAGGTCGGCGAGGATGCCGATCGGCGTGTCCAGGTCCTGCTCGACCTGGCGGATGATGGCGTGGCGGGCGCGGATCTCGTCATGCGCACCGTGGCTCATGTTCAGGCGGAACACGTCGGCCCCGGCCTCGACCAGGGCGCGGATCACCTCGTAGGTGCTCGATGCCGGCCCGAGGGTGGCCACGATTTTCACATTGCGATGACGCTTCATCAGAAGGATCCTCTCGACTGTCCCCATGGACGCGATAAGTGTTCGGTCGGGCGGCGGACAGGTCCGTTACCGCTACCAGAGCCGGTTCGGCGTCGTTATTGCGCAAAACGGCCCGCGTCACAACTGCCCGTGCGACACCCGAGCGAACGACCGTGGAGAACACCAGATTTCATGACTTCGGAAGCCTACCGCACCGTCGGCGAAGAGCGCCGCTCCCGCTGGCTCGTCACCTGCGACCATGCCAGCAACCACGTGCCCGACTGGGTCTCGGGCGGCGATCTCGGCCTGCCCGCCTCGGACATGGCGCGCCACATCGCCTGGGACGTGGGCGCTGCCGGGCTCACCGAGGCCTTGGCCGAACGGCTCGACGCGCCGGCGATCCTTTCGAAATTCTCGCGGCTGGTGATCGACCCCAACCGGGGCGAGGACGACCCGACGCTCTTGATGAAGCTCTATGACGGCTCGATCATCCCCGGCAATCGCCATGCGGGGCCCGAGGAGACCGAGGAGCGACTGGCGCGGCTGCATCGCCCCTACCATGCCGCCTATGCCGACCTCGCGGCGCGGCGCGATCACCCGGTGATCGTGGCGATCCACAGCTACACGCCGCAGCTTCGGGGCCGCCCGCCCCGGCCATGGCAGGTGGCGGTGCTGCACAGCCATCTCGATTCGCGCCTCGCGCATCCGCTGATCGCGCGGCTGCGCGACGAGGACGATCTGACGGTCGGGGACAACCAGCCCTATTCGGGTCACCTGCCCGGCGATTCCATCGACCGGCACGCGCTGTCCCACGGCCGCCCCAACGTGCTGATCGAGGTGCGCAACGACCTGATCGAGGAAGAGGCGGGCCAGATCGCCTGGGCCGACCGCTTGGCACCGATCCTGTCCGACATACTTCGCGAAACGGGACTGTAAGGAGAGCGATGATGAGCCGGATGGACGAGATCGACGAGACGACCCGCACCGAGATCGAGGCGGCGGCGTTCCGCAGGCTGCGCCAGCACCTGATGGAGGAGCGCACCGATGTGCAGAACATCGACCTGATGAATCTCGCGGGCTTCTGCCGCAATTGCCTGTCGCGCTGGATGCAGGAGGCCGCGGCCGCGCGCGGTCACGAGATGTCCAAGGACGAGGCGCGCGAGGCCTATTACGGCATGCCCTACGAGGAATGGCGCGACAAGCATCAGACCGAGGCCACCGAGGCGAGCCGCGCCGCTTTCGACGCGGCGCAGAAACACGAGGCGAGCGAAGGCTGATCCCTCAGCCGTAGCGCCGCAGCGTCTCCATCTCGATCGAGAGCCGCATCTCCAGATCGGCGAGCGCCTGCATCGCATCGCGGCGCTCGGCCTCGCCAGTCGTTTCCGCAAGACGGGTCCGTGCCTCGGCGACCTGCGCCCTGAGGGTCACCGCCTGCGGCTTGGCACCCGATTCCCGCATCAAACGATCGAGCACGGCGTCGCCGGGCGCATGCAGGTCGGGGATCGGCTTGCCGGCCCCCGGCAGGTCGTCGAAGGCGCCTTCGCGCTCGGCCTTGGCGATCACCCGGCTGATGTGGTCGATCAGGGGATGGTCCATGTCATGGCTCCCGGCTCAGATTCCGGCCTTGCGGCTTTCCTCGATATAGATCTCGCGCAGTCTTGCCGCCACCGGGCCGGGCGTGCCCTGCCCCACCGCCGCCCCGTCGATCTCAACCACCGGCATCACGAAGGTCGAGGCCGAGGTGATGAACGCCTCGTCGGCCTGCTTGGCCTCCTCGATCGAGAAGGCGCGCTCCTCGACCTTCATCTGCGCCTCGCGCGCAAAGCGCAGCACGGCGGCGCGGGTGATGCCATGCAGTATCTCGTGGCTCAGCTGGCGGGTGATGATGGTGTTTCCCTTGACGATATAGGCGTTGTTCGAGGTGCCCTCGGTGACGTGGTCGTCCTCGACCATCCAGGCGTCATCGGCGCCTGCCGCCTTGGCCATCATCTTGCCCATCGAGGGGTAGAGCAGCTGCACCGTCTTGATGTCCCGGCGGCCCCAACGAATGTCGGGGATCGAGATCACCTTGATGCCGGTCTTGGCCGCCGGGCTCTCGGCCAGTCCGGGCTTGGACTGGGTGAACAGCACCACGGTCGGTTCGGTCTCCTCGGGCGGAAACACGAAATCCCGGTCATTCGGCGCGCCACGCGTGATCTGGAGATAGATCATGCCCTCGTCGATGCCGTTGCGCGCAATCAGCTCGCGGTGAATCTCAAGGAGCGCCTCATCCTCCATCGGCTTTCGGATCTGCAGTTCGGCGAGCGAGCGCGCGAGCCGCGTCGCGTGGCCCTCGAAGTCGATCAGCTTGCCGCCGAGCACCGAAGTAACCTCGTAGACCCCATCGGCCATCAGGAAACCGCGATCAAAGACGGAAACCTTCGCCTCGTGCTCGGGCAGGTACTCCCCGTTGACATAGACGGTGCGGGTCATGGCGCTCTCCTGTTGGCTCTCATGCCCCTTCTGCCGCAAGGTGAGGCGCTGCGCCAGAGGGTCAGCCCCAGAGCGCCGGATCGGCCGGGTGCAGCCCCGCCGCGTCATGACGCATCGGCGGCTCCCGGTCGCGCGCCAAGAGCAGCGGCCCGTCCAGATCGACCAACTCCGCCCCTTGCGCCACCAGATGCGCCGGCGCCATGGCGAGCGAAGATCCGACCATGCAGCCGACCATCACCCCGTAACCCGCGGCCCGTGCCGCGTCGCGCAGGGCCAACGCCTCGGTCAGGCCGCCGGTCTTGTCGAGCTTGATGTTGGCCATGTCGTACTTGCCCATCAGCCCGGGCAGCGAGGCGCGGGCGTGGCAGCTCTCGTCGGCGCAGACCGGCACGGGCCGGTCGATGCCCGCGAGGGCGTCGTCCTCGCCCGCCGGAAGGGGCTGTTCCACCAAGGCCACGCCGAGGCGCAGCAGGTGCGGCGCGAGATCGGCATAGATCGCCGCGTTCCACCCCTCATTGGCATCGACGATGATCGTGGATTGCGCCGCGCCGCGCCGCACCGCCTCGAGCCGGGGCATGTCGTCCGGCGTGCCGAGCTTGATCTTGAGGATCGGCCGATGCGCCTCCTCGCGCGCCCGGCGCTCCATCGCCTCCGGCGCCTCGAGCGACAGGGTGTAGGCGGTGACGAGCGGCGCGGGAGGCGTCAGGCCGGCCAGCTTCCAGACCGGCACCCCTGCCCGCTTGGCCTCAAAGTCCCACAGGGCGCAGTCGACCGCGTTGCGCGCGGCGCCGGGCGGCAGCGCCTCCTGCAATGCGGCCCGGTCGATCCCCTCGGGAAGCCCCTCCACTTGCGCGCGCACGCTGGCGAGGCTTTCGCCATAGCGCGAATATGGTACGCATTCACCCCTGCCTTCATGGCCATCTCGGCAAATCCGCACGCTCAGCACCTGTGCCGCGCTGCGGCTACCACGGCTGATCGTGAAGGCGCGCGCGAGTGGAAAGCTTTCTTCGAAGACCTCGATCATGCCGCACTCCAACGCCAGGCACCGTCATCGCCCATCCGCCGCGTCGCCCGTCCCTGCGCGACCAGCGCGTTGAGATGGCCCAACGCCTCGGCGAGTGCGAGACCATAGCTGTCGCGCGTCACGGCGCGACGGAACAGCGGTGCGAAACAATCGCCGCCCGATCGCGGCACGGCGAGATGCGCCTCGAGCCGGTCGAGCGCGTCGCGATGGCCCTGTGCCATCTGAGCCAGCCGTTCGGGCAGACCGCGATAGGGCTTCTTGTGACCCGGCAGCACCAGCTGATCGGGCCGAGCGACGCGGGCCAGCCGCTCGCAGGAGGCGATCCAGTCGGTCACCGGGTCGTTCTCGGGCTCGGTCGGCTGCACGCCAAGATTCGGGCTGATGCCCGGCAGGAGCTGATCGCCGCCGATCACCAGATCGTCGCTCTCGCTCCAGAAGGTCGCGTGTTCCGGTGCGTGGCCCTCGCCCATGCGGATGGTCCAGTCGCGCCCACCCATGTGGATCGCATCGCCTTCGCGGATGCGCGTGTAGGAGAGCGGCAGCGGCGCCACCCAATCGGTGAAGTTGAAGGGCCGCTCGGTACGGCGCTGCGACAGAAGCTCGGGATCCATGCCCGCGCGCCTCCAGAACGCCACCACCTCGCGTGGCGGCAGGCTCTGCTCCTCGGCGCGCAGCATCCGCGACAGCAGGTAGCCCGTGCGCGGCATCACGAGTTCGGCCCCATTGGTCGCGAGCCATCCCGCGAGACCGACATGGTCAGGATGGTGATGCGTGACCACGACGCGGCGCAGCGGCCGCCCCCCCAGCGGGCCGGACAGTAGCGCCTCCCAGACCGTACGGATCTTCGTGGTGTCGAGGCCGGTGTCGATCACGCTCCAGCCATCGCCGTCGTCGAGCGCGTAGGCGTTCACGTGATTGAGCGCCCAAGGCAGTGGCAGCTGCATCCACAGGACGCCGGGCGCGACCTCGATCGCGGTACCGGTCTCGGGCGGTTCGGGAAAGGGAGTCTGGGCGCGCATGTCTCGTGTCATGGACATGTGATGGCGCAGCCGCGCCGTCGCGTCCAGCCGGTCAGGCCACCAGATCCTCAGCGTCCAGCGCCATGACGCAATCGGGACCGGCGCGCAGCGCCGCCAGATGTGCCGCCTGCTCGGGCAGCATCCGTTCGACGTAGAAGCTGGCGAGACGCCGGCGCCTGCCCTCTCCCGCCTGCGCCGCGCGCAGGTGGTAATGCGCGCCCAGCAGCCGCGCGAAACCGCGCAAGTAAGGCATGGCGCCCGCAAATCGCTCGGCCGGGGGGCGGCCCACCAGCCGCTCGGTCGCCTCGCGCATCGCCTCGGCCGCCTGCCAGACCGGCTCGGCCAGATCGGGGAGCGTGTCGCGGGCCGCCTCGGCACCGGTCTGGACCTCGTCGATCAGCGCGAAGGCCGCCTCGCCGCCATCCATCATCTTGCGGCCGACCAGATCCATCGCCTGGATGCCATTGGTGCCCTCGTAGATCGCTGTGATCCGGGCGTCGCGCAGGAACTGCGCCGCGCCGGTTTCCTCGATAAAGCCCATGCCGCCATGCACCTGAATCCCGAGATCGGCGACGTTGATCCCGGTTTCGGTCCCGAAAGCCTTGGCGATGGGCGTCAGCAGGGCCGCGCGGGCCTTGGCCGCCGCGTCGCCCTCGCGGCCCAGATCGATCGCCTTGGCGCAGGCCAGCGTGATCGCACGGGCGGCGAAGGTCTCGGCCCGCATCCGCGCCAGCATCGCCCGCACATCGGCGTGCTCGATGATCGTGCCGGTGCCGCCCACCTTGCCCTGCCGACGTTCCTGCGCATAGGCCAGCGCCGCCTGCATCGCGGCCTCGGCCACGCCCACGGCCTGGGAGCCGACCCCGAGCCGCGCGGTGTTCATCATCGTGAACATCGCCGCCATGCCACCATGCGCTTCGCCGACGAGCCAGCCGGTGGCGCCGTCATATTCCATCACCGCCGTGGGCGAGCCATGGATGCCGAGCTTGTGCTCGAGGCTGACGACACGCAGCGAATTGGCCTCGCCGGGCCGGCCATCGGCGTCGGGGAGGAACTTGGGGACGAGGAACAGGCTGATGCCCTTGGTGCCCTCGGCCGCATCCGGAAGGCGGGCCAGCACCATATGCACGATGTTGTCCGAGAAATCGTTGTCGGCCCAGGTGATGTAGATCTTCTGGCCGGTGATCCGGTAGGTGCCGTCGCCGTTCGGCTCGGCCTTGCTGCGCAGCGCGCCGACATCCGACCCCGCCTGCGGCTCGGTCAGGTTCATGGTGCCGCACCATTCGCCCGAGATCAGCTTGGGCAGATAGAGCGCCTGCAGATCCGGCCCCGCATGGCTTTCCAGCGCCTCGATCTCGGCTTGGGTCATCAGCGGGTTCAACTGCAGCGCCAGGCAGGCGCCGCCCATCATCTCGTTGACGCAGGTGACGAGCGCCATCGGCAGCCCCATGCCGCCATGCGCCTGGCCCGCCGCCATGCCGACCCAGCCGCCCTCGGCGATGGCCCGGTAGCCCTCCGCATAGCCGGGCGAGGTGCGCACGACGCCATTCTCGAGCCGCGCCGGTTCGAGATCGCCGGCCCGGTTCAGCGGCGCGAGGATCTCGTCGCACATGCGCCCCGCCTCGTTGAGGATCGCATCGGTGACATCGGGGGTCATTTCCGCGTGTCGCCCCGTCGCAGCCACGTCGGAAAAACCGATCACGTGCTCCAGAATAAAGCGAAAATCATCGACAGGGGCTTGATAGGGCATTGCGGGTCTCCTCCGGCGCGTGGCATTCCGGTTTCGGACGCCGTCGCCGGCACAGCGTGGTACGGCGCCCCCCGACCTCGCAAGCCCGGACGCCACGTCATGACCCGACACCTCGACCCCGACGAGACCGGCCTCAAGCGCGCCGCCGAGATGCTGCGCAGGGGCGGCCTCGTGTCGTTTCCGACCGAGACGGTCTATGGGCTGGGTGGCGACGCCACCGACGATGCCGCCGTGGCGCGGATCTTCGAAGCCAAGGGACGGCCCAGCTTCAACCCGCTGATCGTGCACCTGCCCGATGCCGAGGCGGTCGAGGCCTATTGCGTCATGGGCGACACGGCGCGACGGCTGGCCTCGACCTTCTGGCCCGGCGCGCTGACGCTGGTGCTGCCGATCCGGCCCTATGCGGGTATCTCGAAACTGGTAACCGCCGGGCTCGACACGCTCGCGGTGCGGGTGCCCGATCACCCGCTGGCGCAGGCGCTGCTGCGCGAAACCGCGCTGCCGATCGCCGCACCATCGGCCAATCCCTCCGGCCGGGTCAGCCCGACCAGCGCGAACCACGTACTGGCAGGACTGGCCGGACGAATCGAGGCGGTGCTCGACGGCGGGACCTGCGGCGTCGGGCTTGAATCGACCATCATCGACTGCACCGGCGAGGTCCCGGCGCTGCTGCGCGCCGGCGGGCTTCCGACGGAGGTGATCGAGGATTGCCTCGGCGCACCGCTGGCGCTGGGCCCGGTGGCGCCCGCCACCGCCCCCGTCTCGCCGGGGCAGCTCGTCTCGCATTACGCGCCGAAGGGTACGGTGCGGCTGAATGCCACCGAGACCGAACCGGGCGAGACCTATCTCGGCTTCGGCGCCCTTGGAGCCGACATGAACCTGTCGCGCTCGGGCGACCTTGTCGAGGCGGCGGCCAATCTCTTCGATTGCCTGCACCGGCTCGACGCGATGGGGGCGGAGCGGATTGCCGTGGCGCCGATCCCCGACCACGGGCTGGGCCGCGCGATCAACGACCGGCTGCGCCGCGCCGCGGCCCCGCGAGACTGATCACCTATCGGCGGGGCCCTTCGACCTGCTGAGTTTGGCCAAGGCAGTGATGGGTATTACCCCTCCGGTCTAGACCTTTCGAGCAGTTGAAATTTCATGGTCAGGATCGCGCTACAAGCGTAATATCGCCTCCAATATCCCCGACTCATTTTTGATCGTTTCACGAGCGCGCCATGTGGCTGCGCTTGAGGAGGCCGTGATGAAACGTCATGTCGTTCGCGGGGCGCTGATCGGCGCTGCGCTGATCTCCAGCATCGGATATGCCGAGGCAAAGAGGCGGGCCTCTCCCGCCATGGGCAACGCCATCGTCCAGCCTCCTTGGGATGCCGACGAAACTGCCGCCGGACACGCCGAACTCAGGCCCGGCGAATGGCGCCTGATCCGGCGCTGGGTCGCATCCTGCCTGGCGGAAACGCCGATCGGCGGTCGCGATGCCACCGCACTGCCCGTGGTTCTCCGGATTTCACCGGAGCGGCGCCTGACGGTGCTGCCGCAACTCGTCACGGACAGCAGGCCGCCGGGTCGCAGCAAGATGGCCATGGCCGATCTCGAGACGGTCTTGGGCAGCTGCGGGGTCGCGAGCCTCTACGAACCGCCAAACCGGGAGGCCATCGACCTCGTAATGCTGATCAACCCAGTCACCGGAGAGAGCCGGCCGCTTGAGCGGGCTGACTGAGCCCCGCCATCAGGGCGACACGAAAAGGATCAGCGCACCAACACGTATTGCCCGACGCGACCTCGGGAAAACCTGCTCCTCACCGCCGTGAGCCTGGCGCATGCGATCCGGCTGCGGCTACATCTCCGAGACGAAGGAGAACTCGTCGCCATTCTTTGCCACGCGACCGATTCCGCCCCCCGGTAGGTGGAAGCCGATCAATGGCACCTCGCGCTCGGCCAACTCCTGCAACAGGGACAGGCGAGTCCGGGCGGCCTGCTCGGGTTCCTGATCGGCGGGCATGGGCCATTCGGGGCGCGCGAGGGCCAGATGCGCGTTACCGATGGCGTCACCGGCAACGAGCGCGCGGCCACCGCCGATCTCGAAGGACATGTGCCCCGGCGTATGTCCGAAACTGGCCCGCCCGACGACGCCGGGCAGCACCTCGTCCCCGTCCTCGAACGTCTCCAGCCTATCTGCGAGCAGTTCGATCCGGCGCGCGGCCCCTGCGGCGAAGCTCTGCCGTTCGGCACCGATCGACTCCGGCGTCTCGGGATCGGTCCAGTAATCGCGCTCGATCCGACCGATGAGATGCCGCGCGTTCACGAAGAGCGGTTCGTCGAAATCGTCGATCGCCCCCCAGAGATGATCCGGGTGGCCATGGGTGAACACGACATGGGTGATGTCGTCGGGCGTGAGGTCGAGAGCGGCGAGCGCCTCGGGCAGCCGCCCCGTGCTTTGCATGAAGCCCGGACCGGCGCCCGCGTCGAACAGAACGACATCCGCACCCGAGCGCAGCAGCGTCACGTTGCAGGGCGGCTCGTACCCCCCGGCCGCGACGCCGGCCGCATCGAGGATCGCGCGCGCCTCGTCCCGCGGCAGATCGCCGATCAGGAAACTCTCGGGGAGTTGCAGATGCCCGTCGCTCAGCGTCGTGATCTGCAGATTGCCAAGATCCATCTCCGTCGCGGCCCAGGCCCGGCCGAAGGCGAGGGTGGCACCGAGCCCCGTCGCGCCACGCAACACGCTGCGTCTGGTGATCCTCATCTTCCCTCCCCGAAAAACACATTCGCATCATTGCATGCGAATCGTCGCAGCGTCGAGGGGGATCACTCGGCCATGACGAAGCCGTCGATCAACTGCCGCAGCCCGATCGCGGCGCCCAGCGCGATTGCGGCCAGCGTCACCGGGGCACTGAGCGCAAGGACCGAGAAGGCGGTGATGCCTTGGCCGATGCTGCAGCCCGCCGCCGTCACCGCGCCCCAGCCCATCAGCCCCGCGCCGAGGATCTGGCGCTTGAGTTCGCGCGGATCCTCGCAGGCTTCCCAGCGGAAATGACCTTTCCAGAGACTGCCCGCGAAGGCGCCCGCCAGCACGCCGACCACCGATCCCACGCCAAAGCTCAGCGCCGTGCCGCTCGAGGTCATGGTATAGAGCATGGTTTCGCCCAAGGGCGCCGAGAAACTGTGGGATGCGACGGGCAGCGCGTCGAACCCGGTCCGGAACAGCCAGGCGGTGCCCGCCCATCCCATGGCAATGGCCAGCCCGACCGACGCGCCGCAGAAGACCGCGCCACGGCCCAGCGCCGCGCCGCTCCGAAGCGACAGGGCGAGGATGGCCAGCCCGAAGAGCACGCCGCAGGTCCAGAGCGGCAGGCCGGTGGCCTGCGAGACCCAGTGTCCAATGCCCGGCGTCGGCCCATCGCCCGGTGCGAAGAGCGCGACCCGAAGCCCGGAGAGCGGACCGGACAGGGTCGCGTATGCCGCGAGCCCCATGACCAGCACGATCACGAAGGAGCGCATGTCGCCGCCGCCCAGCCGCGCCAGCGCGCCGTAGCCGCAATTGCCCGCCAGCGCCATGCCGTAGCCGAAGACCAGCCCGCCAAGGATCGCGCCCGGCAGGCTCCAGCCTTGGGCGAAATAGAAGCTGTCCATCGGATCGAACAGCCCCGCGGCCATCAGCCCGAAGGCCGCGATCACCGCGACGCCGATGGCGATGCCCCACATCCTGAGCCGCCCAAGGCTGCCGCCATAGAGCGCGTCCTCGATGGCGCCGAGCGTGCAGAAGCGCCCCAGCCGCGCGGCCGCACCCAGCACCGCGCCGCTGCCCATGCCGATGAGCGCGGCGACGGTCGGCTCGTCGAGCCAATCCAGCATATCGTGATCCTCCCCGCGCGCCCTCCCCGGCGCGCCTGTCAGCCCGAGCGGCAGAACAGCTCGTAGACGAGCTCCATGATCCGGCGCGGCCTGTCGTCGGTCAAGCTGTAGTAGATGATCTTTCCCTCGCGGCGCGGCGTCACCAGCCCTTCGAGCCTGAGCCGCGCAAGTTGCTGCGAGACGGCGGCCTGCCGGGCCGAGAGCAGCTGCTCGAGTTCGGTCACCGATTTCTCGCCGGTGACCAGATGGCACAGGATCATCAGCCGGCCCTCATGGCCCAGCGCCTTGAGAAAGTCCGAGGCCTCGCGCGCGTTGCGCATCATGAGGTCCATGTCGGCTTCGCTCATGTCTTCGGTGATCTTCGGCAGGGCCATCGCTGCGCTCTCCGTTTCGGCGAAGCGGCTCCGCCCGATGTCAGGCAAGAAATCTATGGCCTCGGGCCTCGTATAACAATGCGATGTGGTCATCTGGATCGGCCCTGAGGCACCAAAGTCGCGCCCGGCGTCTCGCCCAGAAGACGCGCCAAGAGACCCCAGAAGAAATCTTCGCCCGGATAGCCCTCGATCCGGCCCAGCTCGCGCCCGTCCTCGACCAGCAGGAAGGTGGGCGTGAAAACCACCTTGCCGTCGAGATCCATGCCGCTCGGCAGCTCGCCGATATCGATCCGGCGCAAGGGCGCCGCTTCGCCCTCCTCGGTCTTGGGATAGATCGGCCCGATCTCGTCGTTCCAGCGCGCGCACCAGGGGCAACCGGTCTGCTCGACCATGACAAGCTCCAGCGCCGCCGCGGCGGCACCGGACTGAAAGGCCATGAACAGGCCGAGGCAAAGGGCTGCGACGCGCGACATGCAGATCCTCGATCGGAGCTGGTACGGCGCTCGATTGACTGACCGCCACCATCCCATAATAGTATTGCAATATGATATAGGCAATCGGAGGCGGCATGTTCGAGGTCACGCTGGGCGGGGCGGTGCTGGCGGGGCTGCTGTCGTTCCTGTCTCCCTGCATCCTGCCGATGGTGCCCTTCTATCTCGGCTATCTCGCCGGGACCGGCGCCCGGCAGGCCGAGATGGGTGGCACCCCGCCCGGACGCGGCCGGACGCTGCTCTTCACCGCGCTGTTTTCCGCAGGGATCATCACCGTCTTCGTGGCGCTCGGGGCCTCGGCCTCCTTCGCCGGGCAGTTCCTGCGTGAATGGTTCGACCTGCTGCGCTGGGTCGCGGCCGGGATCATCGTACTGATGGGGCTGCATTTTCTGGGTCTGCTGCCGATCGGCCTGCTCTACCGGCAGTTTCGCCTCGACGGGGCGGCGGGACCGGCGCGTGAGATCGGCCTCGCGGGGGCCTTCGTCATGGGGCTCGCCTTCGCCTTCGGCTGGACGCCTTGCGTGGGCCCCGTGCTCGGCGTGATCCTGTTTACCGCGGGCAGCCTCCAGACCGCCGCCGAAGGCGCATGGCTGCTGCTGGCCTATGGAGTCGGCATGACTCTGCCCTTCCTGCTCGCTGCGGTCTTCGTTGCGCCCTTCACCCGCCTCATGCGCCGGTTCCGGCGCCATCTCGGCACAGTCGAGAAGCTGACCGGGGCGCTGCTCGTGGCCTTCGGACTGCTGATCGCCACCGATTCGGTGAACCTGATCGCGCAATGGATGCTCGATGAATTCCCCATCTTCAGCCGCTATGGATGACAGGAGCCCGTCATGATCCGCTTCCGCCAAGCGCTTGCGCTATTTTTCCTCTCCGCCCTGCCCGTTATGGCGGAGATGGGCGATGACGGGCTCCACAAAGCGCCCTGGATGCGCCAGACCTTTCTCGACCTGCGCGAGGATCTCGCCGAGGCGAATGCCGCCGGGCAGCGGCTGCTGCTGCTCGTGGAGCAGCGCGGCTGCATCTACTGCCGCAAGATGCACGAGGAGGTCTTCGTCCTGCCCGAGATCGCGCAGATCCTGGACGAAGACTACTTCGTGGTGCAGCTCAACATGTTCGGCGATCTCGAAGTGACCGATCTCGACGGCACCGTCCTGCCCGAAAAGGAGATGATCGCGCGCTGGGGCCTGCTCTTCACGCCGACCATGATGTTCCTGCCCGAGGAGGTGCCGCAGGAAACCACGGCGGCCGAGTCGGCGGTGGCGGTCATGCCGGGCGCGTTCGGCCCCGCGACCACCCGCAACCTGCTGCGCTGGGTGTTGGAGCATGGCTATGCGGGCGACGAGCCGTTCCAGAAATACCACGCTCGAATGCTCGAAAACCAAGCTGAATAGCGGCCTAGGCTTGCGCCGGATCGAGCCGTATTCAAGAAATTAAATATGATGTTGATTGGAACACCCGGTCCGGAGTAACGTCGCTTCGGAGGACAAAATGCCGCAGGGAGGACTTATGTCGCGACAAATCACCCTTGCCGTGGCGCTCGCGCTCATCGGCGCGGCCGCGCAGGCCGAGGTCGCGCCGCAGGAGGTGGCCTACGGCGAATACGGCGCCATCGAGACCTCCCTGAGCGGCAGCCCCGGCGACCCGAAGGCCGGTGCCGAGGTCATGGCCGATCGAGGCTTGGGCAACTGCGTCGCCTGCCACGCGGTGGGGGCACTCGAGGAGGTGCCATTCCATGGCGAGATCGGCCCCCCGCTCGACGGAGCGGCCGACCGTTGGACCGAGGCGGATCTCCGCGGGATCGTGGCAAACGCCAAGATGACCTTCCCGGAGACGATCATGCCCGCCTTTTACAAGACCGAAGGCTTCATCCGTCCCGGCGACGGCTTCACCGGCAAGGCCGGCGAGGAACCGCTGCCGCCGCTGCTTACCGCGCAGCAGGTCGAGGACGTGGTGGCCTACCTGATGACGCTGCGCGACGAGTGAGCGCGCGGCAGGAGAGGAGAGAGATGAGCTTTTCACGCAGACAGACGCTGGCCATCATGGCCGGCAGCGGCCTCTCGGTGATGCTGGGCGGGCGCATGGCGCTCGCGACGCCGACCGAGGAGCTGATCGCCGAGTTCACCGGCGGCGCAGAGATCACCGGCGAGGGGCTGACCCTCACCGCGCCCGAGATCGCCGAGAACGGCAACACCGTGCCGGTCGAGGTCGATGCCCCCGGCGCCGAGTCGATCATCCTGCTGGCCACCGGCAACCCGAACCCCGATGTGGGCGTGTTCCATTTCGGCCCGCTGGCGGGCGCGCAGATGGCCTCGACCCGGATCCGCCTCGCCGGCACGCAGGAGGTCGTCGCCATCGCCAAGATGGCCGATGGCAGCTTCGCGCGCGCGGCGCAGGAGGTGAAGGTCACCATCGGCGGCTGCGGCGGCTGAGTTCGGGACAAGGAGCAAGAGACATGGCAGAGAACGTCACCCCCCGCGTCCGCGTCCCCAAGGAAGCCGCCGCCGGAGAGGTCATCACCATCAAGACCCTGATTAGCCACCCGATGGAATCGGGACAGCGCAAGGACAAGGAGGGCAACCTCATCCCGCGCTCGATCATCAACCGCTTCACCTGCACCTTCAACGGCGAGACCGTGATCGACGTGGCGATGGAGCCCGCGATCTCGACCAACCCGTATTTCGAGTTCCAGGCCAAGGTGCCCGAGAGCGGGACCTTCACCTTCACCTGGATCGACGATGACGGGTCGACCTACGAGGACACCAAGGAGATCGCCGTCGCCTGACGGCACGAAGAGGGCAAGGGAGGAGACCTTGATGAGACAGACGCTGAGGACCGGCGCCGCATGGGCGGCGCTCGGGCTGGCCGGGTCGGCCGCCCTTGCCCCCGCCGCGACGGCGCAGGAGGCGAACCTCGTCATCAACGACGAGATCGAGATCGTGACCCGGGCGCCCGCGCCCGAGCACATGGAATACATGAGCGAGGTCGTCTCGGGCTGGGAATACCGCTCGCCCGAGACCCAGGCGCTGCAGATGGATGATTTCGAGAACCCCGGCATGATCGGCGTCGACAATGCCCGCGCCGATTTCGAAACCGCGATGGGTCCAGACGACCAGTCCTGCGCCTCGTGCCATGAAAGCCCCGAGGCGCTCGAGGGCGTGCGCGCGGTCTATCCCAAGTGGGACGAGGCCAAGGGCGAGGTGCAGACGCTGGAGATGCAGGTCAACGAATGCGTGACCGAGCGCGCCGGGGCGGAGCCTTGGGACTATACCGGCGATCGGATGACCGAGATGGTCGCGCTGATCTCCTCGGTCTCGCGCGGCATGCCCGTCAACGTGGCGATCGACGGCCCGGCCCAGGAAACCTGGGAGCAGGGCAAGGAGATCTACTACACCCGTTATGGACAGCTCGAACTCGCCTGCGCGAACTGCCACGAGGACAATTACGACAACATGATCCGGGCCGATCATCTGAGCCAGGGCCAGATCAACGGCTTTCCGACCTACCGGCTGAAGAACGGTGCGCTCAACGCGGTGCATGACCGCTTCAAGGGCTGCGTGCGCGACACCCGTGCCGAGACCTTCGCACCGGGCAGCCCGGAATTCGTGGCGCTGGAACTCTACGTCGCCTCGCGCGGTAACGGCCTCTCGGTCGAGGGCCCCTCGGTCCGCAACTGACCCTTCGCACCCCGCCCGGCTTTCGCCCGGCGGGGTGCTTTCGCCCGAACATATTCAATAATACGCATCCGATGACAGGGAACCGCCCATGATCGCCCGCCGCCACTTTCTCCAGGCCGGCCTCGCCGCCTCCGCCCTCTGGGGGGCCTCCGGCTTCGGCAACTGGTCCCGGCTCGCGGCCCAGCAGCGGCTCAGCCAGGACGACCTGATCGGCACCGGTGGCCCCGGCAATGTCACGCTGATCCACATCACCGACATCCACGCCCAGACCCAGCCGATCTGGTTCCGCGAGCCCGAGATCAATCTCGGTGTCGGCGAAGCGCAGGGTCTCGTGCCGCATGTCACCGGCGCCGCCTTCCGCAAGCTCTACGGCATCGAGGACGGCTCGCCGCTCGACTACGCGCTGACCTATGACGATTTCGTCGCGCTGGGCCGGGAATACGGCAAGATGGGCGGCCTCGACCGCATCGCCACCGTGCTCAAGGCGATCCGGGCCGAGCGCCCCGATGCGCTGCTGCTCGACGGCGGCGACACCTGGCAGGGCTCGCTGCCCGCCCTCAAGACGCAAGGCGCCGACATGGTGCGGCTGTTCAACGCGCTGGGCACCGACGCGATGACCTCGCATTGGGAGTTCACGCTGGGCATCGACCGGGTCAACGAGATCCTCGAGACCGAGCTCGACCCCGCCTTCCTCGGCGCCAACATCTTCGACGCGACATGGGACGAGCCGGCCTACGAGCCCTACAAGATGTTCGAGCGCGGCGGCACCTCGATCGCCGTGATCGGCCAGGCCTTCCCCTATCTGCCGATCGCCAACCCGAACTGGATGTTCCCCGATCTCAGCTTCGGCGTGCGGCAGGAGCGGATGGCCGAGGTGGTGCAGGAGGCGCGCGACGCGGGCGCCGAAGTCGTGGTGGTGCTGTCGCATAACGGCTTCGACGTGGACCGCAAGATGGCCGCGCAGGTGCCCGGCATCGACGTGATCCTGACCGGTCACACCCATGACGCCCTGCCCGAGCCGGTACTCGTCGGCTCCACGCATCTGATCGCGTCGGGCAGCCACGGCAAGTTCGTCAGCCGCGTCGATCTCGACGTGCAGGACGGCGCGCTCAAGGGGCTGACCCACCGCCTGATCCCGATCTTCTCGGACGTGATCGCGCCCGATCCGGAGATGACCGCGCTGGTCGAGGAGACCCGCGCGCCGTTCAAGGACGAGATGTCCGAGGTGCTGGGCACCACCGAGTCGCTGCTCTACCGGCGCGGCAACTTCAACGGCACCTGGGACGACCTGATCTGCAACGCCCTGATTTCCGAGCGCGAGGCCGACATCGCGCTCTCGCCCGGCTTCCGCTGGGGCGCCTCGCTGATGCCCGGCCAGGAGATCACCCGAGAGGACGTCTTCAACGCCACCGCGATGAGCTACCCCGAGGCCTACCGCTCGGAAATGACCGGCGAAACGCTGAAGCTCATTCTCGAGGACGTGGCCGACAACCTGTTCAACCCCGATCCCTACTACCAGCAGGGCGGCGACATGGTCCGCGTCGGCGGCATGGGCTACCGGATCGACATCGCCCAGCCGCAGGGCAGCCGCGTCACCGAGATGACGCTGCTGTCGTCGGGCGAGAAGATCGATCCGTCGAAAACCTACGTCGTGGCCGGATGGGCCAGCGTCAACGAGGGCACCGAGGGCCCGGCGATCTGGGACGTGGTCGAAAGCCACATCCGCAATCAGGGCACCGTTTCCATCGACCCCAACACAAGCGTCGACGTGGTGGCCGGATGAGCCGCCCCGCCGACATGGACGACAAGAGGACTCCGAGCATGAGCAAAGATCCCGCCCCCTCGCGGCGCGGCTTCCTGACCGGCGCGCTCGCCGCCGGCGGCGCCATCGCGGGCAGCCGCGTGGCCGCGCAATCGCCCGATCCGGCGATCACCGAACTGCAGCCCTGGATGCAGTATCTGGGCGACGGCGTCGATGCCCGCCCCTATGGCACCCCCTCGCAATACGAGGCGCATGTCATCCGTCGCAACGTCGAATGGCTGACCGCCGATCCGGTCTCCTCGGTGAACTTCACGCCCCTGCACGAACTCGACGGGATCATCACCCCGAACGGGCTGTGCTTCGAGCGGCACCATGCCGGCATCGCCGAGGTCGACCCGACCGCGCACCGGCTGATGATCAACGGCCTGGTCGACAAGCCGCTGGTCTTCACGATGCAGGACCTGATGCGCTTTCCGCGCGAGAACCGGGTCTATTTCCTCGAATGCGCTGCGAATTCGGGCATGGAATGGGCCGGCGCGCAGCTCAATGGCTGCCAGTACACCCACGGCATGATCCACAACGTCATGTATACCGGCGTGCCGCTGCGGCTCCTGCTCGAAGAGGCGGGGGTCAAGACCAACGGCAAGTGGATCATGCCGGAGGGCGCCGATGCCTCGGCCATGACCCGCTCGATCCCGATCGAGAAGGCGATGGACGACTGCCTCGTCGCCTTCAAGATGAACGGCGAGGCGCTGCGCCCCGAGCAGGGCTACCCGGTCCGCCTCGTCGTGCCCGGCTGGGAAGGCAACATGTGGATCAAGTGGCTGCGCCGGATCGAGGTCGGCGACCAGCCCTGGCACCACCGCGAGGAGACGTCGAAATACACCGACCTTCTCGACAACGGCATCGCCCGCCGCTTCACCTGGGAGATGGACGCCAAGTCGGTCATCACCAACCCCAGCCCACAGGCGCCGATCCTGCACTCCAAGGGACCGACCGTGCTCACCGGGGTCGCCTGGTCGGGTCGCGGCACCATCCCGCGCGTCGACGTCACGCTCGACGGCGGCAAGAACTGGCACGAGGCGCGCATGTCGGGGCCGAGCTTCGACAAGTCGATGCACCGTTTCTACTTCGAGTTCGACTGGGACGGGAAACCGCTGCTGCTGCAGAGCCGCACGCATGATTCCACCGGCTACGTGCAGCCGACCAAGAACGACCTGCGGGCGATCCGCGGCGAGAACTCGATCTACCACAACAACGGCATCCAGACCTGGCATGTCAACGAACGCGGCGAGGCGGAAAATGTCGAAGTTTCTTAAAATCCTCGCACCCGCCTCCGCCGGCACGGCGAGCGTGCTGACCCTGGCCTACGTGCTGGCCGACCAGTTCGTGGTCGACATGCCGGCGCCGGCGCGGGTGTCCTTCGTGGCCGCCGCCAACGCCCAGGAGACCGAAGCCCCCGCCCCGACCGCCGAGACGGTCGCGCAGGCCAATGCCGAGCCCCCCGCCCCGGCCCGCGATGGCGGCTACGGGCTGGGCCGCGAGGCGCTGCCCGAGGAGATCGCCGCCTGGGACATCGACATCCGCCCCGACGGGCAGGGCCTGCCGGTGGGTTCGGGCGATGTCTGGACCGGCGAGGAGGTCTTCGTCGAGAAATGCGCCTCCTGCCACGGCGATTTCGGCGAGGCGGTCGGCCGCTGGCCGCAGCTCGCCGGTGGTCAGGGCACGCTCGAGCGCAAGGACCCGGTCAAGACCATCGGCTCCTACTGGCCCTATCTCTCGACCGTCTGGGACTACGTGCACCGGGCCATGCCCTTCGGCGACGCGCAGTCGCTCACGCCGGACGAAGTCTACGCGATCACCGCCTACCTGCTCTATCTCAACAACATCGTCGAGGACGACTTCGAGCTGTCGAACGAGAGCTTCGCCGAGGTCGAGATGCCCAATGCCGAGGGATTCAAGCCCGACGACCGGCCCGAGACCGAGCTGACCGCCTTCTCCGGCGAGGCCTGCATGGAAGGCTGCAAGGACGAGGTCGAGATCACCATGCGGGCCGCCGTGCTCGACGTGACGCCGGGCTCGGACGAGGGTGACGCGGATGTCGAGGACACCGCGATCGAGGTCGAGGAGCAGGCCGCGGCGCAGCCCGCGGATGCCGAGCCCGCCGAGGAGGCAGTGGCGGGTGACCAGCCCACGGCGCCGGAAGATGCGGCTGTCGCGGGTGAGGCCGACAAGGCCTCCGTCGAAGGCGCCGACGCGGAAGCGGCCCCGGCGGAGGCGGTCGTCGAGGCGAGCGCCGGACCCGATCCGGAGCTGGTTGCGGCGGGCGAGCGGGTGTTCAAGAAATGCGCCGCCTGCCACCAGGTCGGCGACAACGCCAAGAACCGCAGCGGCCCGCAGCTCAACGGCATCGTCGGGCGCACCGCCGGCACGGTCGAGGGCTTCCGCTACTCGGGCGCGCTGGAAGAGGCCGGCGCGGACGGGCTGGTCTGGGATCACGAGAGCCTCGCGGGCTTCCTCGCCGATCCGCGCGCCTATCTGAAGGGCACCAAGATGTCCTTCGCGGGCTTGCGCAGCGACGAGGACATCACCGCCATCACCGCCTTCCTCGAAGCGCAGGGCGAGTGAGCCATTCCGGGCGGCCCGCGCAGGGCCGCCCGCATCGCCGCCTTGGGCGGCAGGAGGGAAACGGCCGGGCCATGCCCGGCCCGACCCGCAACAAGGGAGGAGTAAGGCCATGAGACGGATCCTTTTGACGGCGCTGGTCGCGTTTGCGGGCGGGGTCGCCTCGGCGCAGGAGGTGGTCACCTATCCCTTCGACGGCAGCTTCGAGGACGCCACCTTCAGCGTCGAGAGCGCCATCGTCGGAGAGGGTCTGGTGGTCGACTATGTCAGCCGCGTCGGTGACATGCTCAACCGCACCGGGGAGGACGTGGGCAGCGACGTGACCATCTTCGACGCCGCCGACGTGTTCCTGTTCTGCTCGGCGGTGGTGTCGCGCAAGGTGATGGAGGCCGATCCGGCCAACATCGCGCACTGCCCCTACGGGATCTTCGTCACCGACAGGGACGGCGCGGTCGAGATCGGCTATCGCGCGATGCCCGATGGCCCGATGCAGGAGGTGCAGGCGCTGCTCGACGGCATTGCCAAAGAGGCGGCGGGGCAGTAGCGGGTGGCCTTCGACAGCTTCTTCGCCGCCGAGCTCGACCGTCTCAGATCCGAGGGCAACTACCGCCGCTTCGCCGAGCTGGAGCGCCATCGCGGCGCCTTTCCCGCCGCCACCCGCCATGACGGTTCCGCGCCCTCCGAGGTCACCGTCTGGTGCTCGAACGACTATCTCGGCATGGGCCAGCACCCGAAGGTGCTGGCCGCGATGCACGCGGCGCTCGACGAAGTCGGCGCAGGCGCCGGCGGCACCCGCAACATCTCGGGCACGACCCGCCATCACGTGGCGCTCGAGCGCGAGCTGGCCGACCTGCATGGCAAGGAGGCGGCGCTTCTCTTCACCTCGGGCTACGTGTCGAACTGGGCCGCCCTGGGCACGCTGGCCGCGCGCATTCCCGGCTGCATCGTGCTGTCGGATGCGGGCAACCACGCCAGCATGATCGAGGGCATCCGTCACAGCCGCGCCGAAAAGGTGATCTGGAAGCACAACGACCTCGTCGATCTGGAGGCGAAACTCGCGGCCCTGCCAGCCAATGCCCCGAAGATCGTCGCCTTCGAGAGCGTCTATTCGATGGATGGCGACATCGCCCCCATCGCCGGCATCTGCGATCTGGCCGAGCGCTACGGCGCCTTGACCTATCTCGACGAGGTTCATGGCGTCGGCCTCTACGGCCCGCGCGGCGGCGGCGTCGCCGAGCGCGAGGGGCTGATGGGGCGCATCGACGTGATCGAGGGTACGCTGGGCAAGGCTTACGGCGTGATGGGCGGCTATATCGCCGCCTCCGCCGCCTTGTGCGATTTCGTGCGCAGCTTCGCCTCGGGCTTCATCTTCACCACCGCCCTGCCCCCCGCCGTCGCTGCCGGTGCGCAGGCGGCGGTGCGCCACCTCAAGACTTCCGACGCCGAGCGCCGGTTGCAGGCCGAGCGGGTGTCGAGCCTGCGCGCCCGGCTCGACGCGGCGGGCATCCCGCACCTGCCCAACCCGAGCCACATCGTGCCGGTGATGGTGGGCGATCCGGTGAAATGCCGCTGGATATCGGACCTGCTGCTCGACGAGTTCGGCATCTACATCCAGCCGATCAACTATCCCACCGTGCCGCGCGGCACCGAGCGGCTGCGCATCACGCCCTCGCCGGTGCATTCGGAGGCCGATCTCGACCGGTTGGCCTCGGCGCTGGAGGCGCTCTGGGACCGCTGCCGTATCGCCCGCGTGCCGATGGCCGCGCAATAAGGGAGACCGATCATGATCCGCCTTGCAGCCCTCCTTGCCCTCCTCTCCGCACCTGCGTTCGCCGAGCCGGTCGGCATCGACGCCGACTGCATGTCGGTCACCGTCGAGACGCCGGACGGGCCGATCGAGATCATGCGCGAACAGGACAACGAGGCGGTCATCACCGGCGACTTCGCCAAGACGTCGCGCGCCTGTCCGCCCTTCTGCATCCAGCCGATGACGCCCGCCGAGGGCGTCACGACGATCGGCGAGCTGGAACTGCTCGACATGTTGGAGGATCCGGAGGCCGTGGTGATCGACAGCCGCACCCGCGACTGGTTCGAAGGCGGCACCATTCCGGGGGCGATCCACCTGCCATGGGACGTGATCACCGACCGATTGGGCGAGCTGAACTGCGAGCCGGATTTCGAGGGTTGGGACTGTTCGGAGTCGCCGCGCGTGGCGCTGTTCTGCAACGGCCCGTGGTGCGGCCAGTCGCCCACCGCGATCCGCGCGATGATCGGCGCCGGCTATCCTGCGGAGAAGATCAGCTATTACCGGGGTGGCATGCAGGTCTGGCGGCTACTCGGGCTTACCGTTGCGGCAGGGCGCTGAGCCGCGCGAGGCGGCCCAGCGGCGGGTTCACGGCTTGACGTAGGTGTAGCCCTGCCCCTGCAGGTAGCTCAGCTCGGCCACGCCCGAGGGGACGATCTGGTCCTCGAACACCTCGAACAGGTCCTCCTCGTAGCTGATGTCACGACCGGTCAGCGTGTTGTTGCATACCAGGAAGACGACGTTCTGACCGCGCAGGCTGGTCACGTCCATCTGCAGCTGCTCGTTCTCCATCGCGTTCTGCAGCAGCCCGACCCCGTTGCCATGCAGGACCACCTTGACCTCTATGTTGTCGCGGCCCACGGCGTTGATGTGGTTCTGCACGTTGCGCAGCGCGCCGCGATAGGCCTTGTCCTCCTCGCCGCCATTGCCGTTGATGTGGTAGACCACCTTCTGCTGGCCATAGCGGTCGCTGTCCTGCGCAGCGGCATTCCCAGCCGCCAGCAATGTCAGCACCGCAAGTCCGGCGGCCAACACGCCGCGCATCCGTTTCAGTATCGTCATCTCGTCCTCCCTTGAGCGGGCATGGGCGGCATGCCCTACCGCGCCGATCGAGACGGCACTCCTCCGCGCCGACTCCGGCTGCGCCCTTTTGACGCATTCACACATTCAACTACGTATAAACCTTCTGTCCACCCTTCTTCCCGTTGCAGGCGGGCAGGCGCCGTCTCCCGGCACCACCGGAACCCTCTCCGAAGCATTCCCGTTTGCGCATGTGAAGGAGGACCTGCCATGACCCTGCGCTTCGAACAGATCCTGGCCGACGGCGTCGCCGAATGCTCCTACCTCTTGGGGGACGACGCCGCGCATGTCTGTGCCGTGGTCGATCCGCGCCCAGACGTCGACATATACCTGGAGGCGGCGCGGCGCTTCGGCCTCGCCATCACCCATGTGTTCGAAACCCACATCCACGCCGACTTCATGAGCGGCGCGCGCGAGCTGGTCGACCGGCTCGGCGGACAGGCCAAGCTCTATGTCAGCACCGAGGGCGGCGCGGAGTACGGCTTCGACCACGAGACCGTGCGAGACGGCGACGAGTTCCGCTTTGGCGGGCTGCGGATGAAGGCGCGCTTCACTCCCGGCCACACCCCCGAGCACATGTCCTATTTCCTCTATGACGGCGACACCGAGACGCCTTGGGGCGTGCTTTCTGGCGACGCCTTCTTCGTCGACAGCGTCGGCCGCCCCGACCTGATGGGCGACGACCAGACCGAGGAGCTGACCGAAAAGCTGTTCCACACGGTGCGCGACGTGTTCATGGCGCTGCCCGACGACGTGATCATCTATCCCTGCCACGGCGCGGGATCGGCCTGCGGCCCCGATATCGGCGACCGGATGTCCTCGACCATCGGCTACGAGCGACGCTTCAACGACTACGCGAAGATCGAGAGCCTCGAGGAATTCAAGAAGGTGATGCAGGCGGACGCCCCGCCGGTGCCGACGCATTACCCCCGGCTGAAGAAGGTGAACGCCAAGGGCCCGGAGGTGCTGCGCAACCTGCCGCGCGTGCCACCCCTCACGGTCGACCAGTTCGCCGAGGCCACCGAGGGCGGCGCGCAGATCGTCGACACCCGCGACATGATGGATTTCGGCGCAGGCCACGTGAAGGGCAGCCTCAACATCGGCGCGCGGCCGGAACTGTCGGTCTGGGCCGGGTGGCTGCTGGATCCAGAAAAGCCCATCCACCTCGTTCTGCACGAGGATGGCGACTTGCCCGAGGTCGTGAAGCTCCTCTGGCGCACCGGCTTCGACCGGTTCGGCGGCTATCTCGCCGGCGGCATGAGCGCCTGGCGCGAGGCCGGTCGCGATTTCGCGCAGATCCCGCAGATCTCTGTGCATGAGCTGAAGGACGCGCAGGACATCACGCCGCTCGACGTGCGCAAGCCCGACGAATGGCAGGGCGGCCACGTGCCGGGCGCGACGCACGCTTTCCTTGGTGAGCTGCGCGAGAAGATGAACGATCTCGACCGCGGCAAATCCTACGCGACCTACTGCGCCAGCGGTTTCCGCGCCAGCATCGCGGCAAGCCTGCTCGCGGCGCATGGCTTCGAAACCATCCGAAACGTGCCGGGCAGTTGGAAGGCATGGAGCGCCGCCGGCTACCCGGTCGAAACCCCCGAGCAGAAATGAGGACCAAGATGGACAACATCGTAGAGATCGACAGCAATCACAGCATCGCCCGCTTCGCCCCGGACGAAACCACGCTTCGGAAAGCGGCCGAAGAAGGTTACCGAAGCGTGGTGAATTTCCGAACCACAGACGAAAAGCAGGAGGTCGCCCCCGACGAAGAACGGCGCATCGTCGAGGAGGCCGGGCTGAGCTATCTGCATCACCCGGTCTCCCCCGACGCGCTTGACGACGAATTGGTGGACGATTTCCGGCGTTCCCTCGATGAGCTGCCGCGGCCCGTCCTGCTGCATTGCGCATCGGGCAAGCGCGCGGGCGCGATGACGCTGATGGCGCTCGCCGCCGAGCAGGGCCTCGACGGCGATGCGGCCATCGCGAAGGGTCGCGCAGCCGGGGTCGATCTGTCGCAAGAGAAGATCGGCCAGTTCGTGAAGGACTATGCGGACCGCAAGACCAAGGCCTGATCCTCGCCCTGCGCCCGGAGTTGCCGGGCGCGGGCTCTCACCGCGCCTCGCGCGCGCAGTACAGCTTGTGCAGCGTCTCCAGCACGGCGGCGACCTCTTTGCCGGTGACGCTGTAATAGATCGTCTGAGCGTCCCGGCGGCCCTCGACGAGCCCCGCCTCCTTCAGCCGCTTGAGCTGTTGCGACATGGTCGGCTGCGACATGTCGCAGATCCGGGCCAGTTCCCCCACCGACCGCTCGCCATCGACCAGCCGACACAGGATCTTCAGCCGCGCCTCGGAGGCCAGCATGCCCATCAGCGCGGCCGCGCCCGCGATGTCGCCTTCGAGGAAATCGTCGGTGATTTTCATATGCTGCCCATTGAATATTAGACAATACGAATATATAGATGTCCTGAAACAAGACAAGCGCGACGGCGTTGACCGTCGTATCACGGAGTCGAGAGATGGAAACAGAGTTCACCCCTTGGCTGTCGCTCGGCGGCGGCATGATGATCGGGGCCTCGGCGGTGCTGCTGATGGCCACCAACGGCCGGATCGCCGGCATCAGCGGCCTCACCTCGCGTATCTTCGCCCGCTCGACCGGTGGCGAGGCGCGCGGCGTCTCGGCGCTGTTCGTGCTGGGCCTGCTGCTCGCCGCGCCGATCTGGATGCTGGTCTCGGGCGAGTGGCCGCAGCAATGGGTGCCGTCCAGCCCTGCCCTGATGGCGGTCGCGGGCCTGCTGGTGGGCTTCGGCGCCACCTATGGCAATGGCTGCACCTCGGGCCATGGCGTCTGCGGCATCAGCCGCGGCTCGATGCGCTCGATCACCGCCACCGTCACCTTCATGGCCGCGGCCTTCGTCACGGTCTTCGTCACCCGCCACCTGATCGGAGGCTGAGATGAAACAGCTTTTCGCGCTTCTCTCCGGCCTGATCTTCGGCTTCGGCCTGATCGTCTCGGGCATGTCCGACCCGGCCAAGGTGCTGAACTTCCTCGACGTGTTCGGCACGTGGGACCCGAGCCTCGCCTTCGTCATGGGCGGCGCCATCGCGGTGACCGCGCCGGGCTTCGCGCTTCTCACCCGCAACCGCTCGCGCCCGTTCTTCGACACCGAGTTCCGCATTCCGAGCCGGACCGACCTCGACCCCAAGCTGCTGACCGGCGCGGTGCTGTTCGGCACCGGATGGGGGCTTGGCGGCTTCTGCCCCGGCCCGGCGCTGACCGCGCTGCCGATTGCGGCCACCGGAACGCTGATCTTCGTGCCCTTCATGCTGGCCGGCATGTGGCTGGCCCGGCACACCCCTGATCTCTCCCTGCCCCTCAGCAAAGGAGCTACCCAATGACCGACCCCCTCAAGAGCCGCGTCGTCCGCCATTCGCCTTCGACCGGCGAAGGCAGCCCCGATGTCTGGGGCATCTACGAGCCCGACACCGGGTCGATCCAGTACATCTGCGCCGACCCCAAGACGCGCCATGCAGCGCTGATCGACGTGGTCTGGAATTTCGATCACCGCAACGGCAAGTTCTCGACCGAGAGCATGGACCAGGTCCTCGACCTCGTGCGCGACAACGACCTTAAGGTGCAGTGGGTGCTCGACACCCACCCGCATGCCGATCACGTCATGGCCTCGGCCCATCTCAAGGAGCGCACCGGCGCCCCCAACGCCATCGGTGCGCTGGTGCCCGAGATCGCCAAGATCTGGGCCGACATCTACAACCTGCCCGATGCCTTCGAGCCGAGCCGCGATTTCGACCACCTGTTCGAAGAGGGCGAGACCTTCAAGATCGGCGAACTCGACGCGCGTGTCATGCTTTCGCCCGGTCACACGCTGGGATCGATCAGCTATGTCTGCGGCGATGCGGCCTTCGTGCATGACACGCTGATGCAGCCCGACATCGGCACCTCCCGCTCGGACTTCCCGGGCGGCAAGACGCACGAACTGTGGGATTCGATCCAGGACATCCTCGCCCTGCCTGAGAATACCCGGCTCTATGTCGGCCACGACTATGGCGGGCCGGAGCGCGACGAGCCGATGTGGGAGGCCACCGTGGCCGAGCACAAGGCGAAGAACAAGCACGTCAAGGATGGCACCGCGCGCGAGGACTTCATCCAGCGCCGGCAGGAGCGCGACGCGACGCTGCCGCTGCCGCACCGCATCATCGAGGCGCTGCAGGTCAACCTGCGCGGCGGGCGGCTGCCCCCGGCGGAGAATGACGGCAACCACTACCTGAAATACCCGGTCAACCGCTTCGACTGAGCCTGACCCCGGGCGGCCCGCGGGCCGCCCGCCCCCCCGTGGGCCCCGCCTGGCCCGGCCGCGCTGGGCCGGGGGTGGGGTGCCCGCGGCCGGCCGGGGGGGGGCGGGGGGCGGCCGG
>NZ_JAPWGO010000020.1:65816-74143 GCF_027213785.1 Limimaricola sp. G21655-S1
CGCGGGCGTTATACCCCCCCACCCCCGCCACCACCCCCCCCCCCCCCGGGGGGCGCCCCCCCCCCCCCCGGGCGCCCCCCCCCCCCCCCCGCCCCCCCTTCGACCACGCATGGACCTGCCGCGATGACCCTGCCTTCGCTTGCCCGCTACCTGCCGATCCTCGACTGGGGCCGCCGCTACGACCGGGGACAGTTCACCGGCGACGCGGTGGCGGCGGTGATCGTGACGATCATGCTGATTCCGCAATCGCTGGCCTACGCGCTGCTCGCAGGCATGCCGCCCGAGGCCGGGATCTACGCCTCGATCGCGCCGATCCTGCTCTACGCGATCTTCGGCACCTCGCGCGCGCTGGCGGTGGGCCCGGTCGCGGTCGTGTCGCTGATGACGGCCGCCGCGGTGGGCAACATCGCCGAGAGCGGCACCGCCGGTTACGTCGCCGCCGCGCTGACGCTGGCCTTCCTGTCGGGCGCGATGTTGCTGGCGCTGGGGCTGTTTCGGCTCGGGTTTCTGGCGAACTTCCTGTCGCATCCGGTGATCGCGGGCTTCATCACCGCATCGGGCATCCTGATCGCGGCGAGCCAGCTCAAGCACATCCTCGGTATCAAGGCCGAGGGTCACACGCTGATCGAGATCGTCTCCAGCCTGCTCGCGCATCTGGGCGAGACCAATTTCATCACTCTGGCGATCGGCGCGGCGGCCACCGCCTTCCTCTTCTGGGTACGCGGCGGGCTGAAGCCGCTGCTGCGCCGGATCGGCCTCGGCCCGCGCATGGCCGATATCGGCGCCAAGACCGGCCCCGTCCTGGCCATCGTCGCCACGACGCTGGCGGTCTGGCTGTTCGATCTGGGCGAACGCGGTGTCGCCATCGTCGGCGAGGTGCCCCAAAGTCTGCCCCCGCTTACCCTGCCCTCCTTCTCCCCCGCGCTGATCTCCCAGCTCTTCGTCCCGGCACTGCTGATCTCGATTATCGGTTTCGTGGAGTCGATCTCGGTCGCGCAGACGCTGGCCGCCAAGAAACGCCAGCGCATCGACCCCGATCAGGAGCTGATCGGTCTTGGCGCCGCCAATATGGGCGCGGCCTTCTCGGGTGGCTTTCCGGTTACGGGCGGCTTCTCGCGCTCGGTCGTGAACTACGATGCGGGCGCCGAGACCCCCGCCGCGGGCGCTTTCACCGCGCTGGGCCTCGCGCTCGCGGCGCTGTTCCTGACACCGCTCATCCATTTCCTACCCAAGGCAACGCTGGCCGCCACCATCATCGTGGCCGTGCTGAGCCTCGTCGATTTCTCGATCCTGAAACGCGCCTGGGCTTTCAGCCGCGCCGATTTCGCCGCCGTCTCAGCTACGATCCTGCTGACGCTGGTGTTCGGTGTCGAGGTCGGCGTCACCGCGGGCGTGGTCACCTCGATCCTCGTGCATCTCTACAAGACCTCGCGGCCGCACATGGCGGTGGTCGGCCGGGTGCCCGGCACCGAGCATTTCCGAAACGTGCTGCGCCACGAGGTCGAGACCCAGCCGCACGTGCTGACGCTGCGGGTCGACGAGAGCCTCTATTTCCCCAATGCCCGCTACCTCGAGGATCAGCTCTCGGCCTATGCCGCCGACAAGCCCGAGCTCACCGACGTGGTGCTGATGTTCCCGGCGGTGAACGAGATCGACCTCTCGGCTCTGGAATCGCTCGAAGCGATTAACACCCGGCTGCACGACGCGGGCATCCGGCTGCATCTGAGCGAGGTGAAAGGCCCGGTGATGGACCGGCTCAAGCGCAGCCACTTCCTCGACGAGCTGACCGGCGAGGTGTTCCTCAGCCAGCACGAGGCGGCGTGCAAGCTGGCCGAGGCCGGGCCCAAAGCCCCACGGCCCGTCCGCCAGAGCGCCTAGTTCGGCCTCAGCACCGAACCGATCAATCTGCCACCCAAGTAGCGATTGGAACTCAGGCCATGCCAGAATTGGGATACAGGAACACCTGCGTCTCCAGCGGCACCTTTTCATAGAGCTCGATGATTTGGTCGTTCACCAGCCGGGCGCAGCCGTTCGAGACGGCGGTCCCAATGGTGGAGGGCGCGTTGGTGCCGTGGATGCGCAGGAAAGTGTCGTACCCGTCCTTGAACAGGTAGAGCGCCCGGGCGCCCAGCGGGTTGTCGATCCCGCCCGGCATGCCGTCGGCCCATTTACCGTAGACCTCCGGCTCGCGTTCGAGCATGCCGGGGGTCGGGGTCCAGCTCGGCCATTCCTTCTTCGCCTGGATCAGGAAGGTCCCCGCCTCGTAGAGATCGTCGCGGCCCACCCCGACCGCGTAGCGCAGCGCCCGCGCGTCCGGCAGCGTCCAGTAGAGCGCGAACTCGTCGGGCATGACGTGGATTTGCCCGGCCGGGATGCCGTCCGCGATGGCCACCTCGCGGGGCGGGATCACCGCGGCCTGCGCCGCGCCCTCATGCGCCGGCGCCCGGCCGGCGGGCAGCGCGGCACCCGCGAAAGCAGCGGCCGTTCCCTTGAGAAAACCTCGTCTCAACATGCGTCACCTCGTCTATTTCGTCCCCGCGTCGGCGGTTGCCGCGCATGGGACTTGATGATGACGGCCCCGCGCTGGCGCCGGTCGGTCCGGGGGCCAGGCGGGGTACGTCCATGCCGTGTCGAATGCATCGGGCTTAAGGCAGCCTTACGAGCGTGTGGCAGTGTCGCGTCCTTCCGACGCCCTGCCACCTTCGTGAACGGGTCCGGCACAGGGCAGCACAATCTGCACGGCCTCGCCCCCACCCGTCCGCGGCGCGAACCGAAGCTGTCCTCCAAGCCGCTCGACCGCCACCTGTGCGATCGCCAGGCCCAGCCCGCTGCCACCCGCGGGCGCGCCCGCGCCGCGAAAGCACCGCTCGGTCACGCGGGTTCTCTCGGCCTCCGGAATGCCGGGCCCATGGTCGAGCACGGACAGCGTGATCCGCGCGTCCCGTGCCACGCCCTGGACCATGACCTCGCTGCCCGAGGGACTCGCCAGCACGGCGTTCTCGACGATATTGCGCAGCGCCACGGCAGGCAGCACCGGGTCGGGGATTCGGCAGAACAGCCCCGGCGCCATCTCCAGCCCGAGCTGCACACTCCGCTCGGCAGCCAGCCTTTGCATGTCCTGCGCCAGATCGGACACCAGGCGCGTCATGTCGACGACCTCGCCACCGCCCTCCGGAGCGCTATCGACAGCGGCAAGCTCGAGAAGCTTCCGCACCATCCGGTCAGTGCGGGCCACCCCGGCCTCGATCCGCGCCAGCGCCTGTCGCCGCGTCGCCTCGTCCGGGGCCATCGCCGCGATTTGCGCCTGCGTCTTGATGCCCGCCAGCGGGGTCTTCAGCTCGTGCGCGGCAAATGCGGTGAAGCTCTTCTCCCGCTCGCGCGCGGCGGCGACGCGGGCGAACAGCCCGTCGAGCGCCGCCCCCATGGGCCGGATCTCGCGTGGCAGCGGACCAGCAGCCACCGGGCCGAGATCATCGGCCGCTCGCGCGCTCAGCGCCCGTGCCATCCGGTCGAGCGGTGCGAGACCGCGTCCGACGCTGATCCAGATCAGCGCCGCCAGCACCGGCAGGATCGCCAGCGCCGGTAGCAGCAGCCCGCGCACCACGTCCGTCACCAACCGCTCGCGCACGGTAAGCCGGTCGCCGACCATCACCCGCAGGCCCAGATCCTCGTTTATCAAGTGTCCGTCGTCAGATGATCTGGGACACGATGGCCTAATGTTGACCGGAGGGTCTGGCTCGTTCGGGTTTCGGTTCATGCCGCCGTCCGGCGATGCATCGAGCGGCGCTTTTCGATGGTCCTGGCTTTGATCTCCTTTCGTCGATTGAGGATGGTTTCGGCCCTTCCGAGATAGACGTCGGCAGGGGCGAGGTTGCCGAGGCTCTCATGGTAGCGGTGATGGTTGTAGTGGTCGACGAACGCCGCCACGGCCGCCTCGAGCGCTCCGGGCAGGTAGTAGTTTTCGAGCAGGATGCGGTTCTTCAGGGTCTGGTGCCAGCGTTCGCTCTTGCCTTGGGTCTGGGGATGGTTCGGGGCGCCGCGAACATGGTCCATGCCCTTGTCACCGAGCCAACCGGCCAGTTCGCCGGAGATGTAGCTGCTGCCATTGTCGCTGAGCAGCCGGGGCCGGTGGGCGACGGTGGCCCGATCGCAGCCCGAGGCGACCAAGGCATCTTCCAGCGTCGCGGTCACATCCGACGCCTTCATCGTCGTGCAGAACCGCCAGGCGACGACGTAGCGACTGTAATCATCGAGGATGGTCGAGAGGTAGAACCAGCCCCAGCCGACGACCTTCAGATAGGTGAAGTCGGTCTGCCAGAGCTGGTTGGGCCGGGTCGTCTTCTCGTGGAACTCGTCTGCCGCCTTGATCACCACGAAGGCCGGGCTGGTGATCAGGTCGTGGGCCTTCAGAACCCTGTAAACGCTGGCCTCGGACACGAAGTAGCGCCGGGTGTCGGTGAAGCGGGCGGCGAGTTCCCGGGGTGACAGCTCGGGCTGCTCCAGGGCCAGATCGACGATCTGCGTGCGCACCTTGTCGGGAATCCGGTTCCAGACCCGGGTCGGTCGCGAGGGTCGGTCCTCGAGCCCGCTCGCCATTGTGCTCGAACCAATGGCGCATCAATGGCTCGCCACCCAGCGACAGGTAGCGATCATACCAGCGGTAAAAGCTCGTGCGCGGCACGCCGATCATGTCGAGGGTCCGTTTCGCCGGCAGGTGTGAGCGTTCCACCTGCCGGATGATCTCGAGCTTCTCGGAAGCGGGATATCTCATGCCCCGTCTCCCCCATCCCCGAGCATGCTTTTTTTGAGCAGGCGGTTCTCCAGGGTAAGATCGACCACCGCCTCCTTCAGCGCCGAGGCCTCGTGCCGCAGCTCCTTGACCTCGGGGCTGGTGGCCTGGCGGGCCGTGTCGCCCGCGAGCCGCTTCTTGCCGGCCTCGAGGAACTCCTTCGACCAGCTGTAATAGAGGCTCGTGGCGATCCCCTCGCGCCGGCAGAGTTCCGCAATGCTTTCCTCGCCGCGCAGCCCATCCAGGACGATGCGGATCTTCTCCTCGGCCGAATGGTGCTTCCGCGTGCGCCGACGGATGTCTTTCACCAGCGTCTCCGTCGTCGGTCTGGCTGTTCCGGGTTTCTGTCTCATCTCCACTCCTCGGTGGTTACGATGAGCCAGGAACCCTCCGTTACAAAATCAACTCAGATGTCCCAAAGGCGCTGACGGGGGACAGCGTATCGACTGCTGACATCTCCTCCTCAGTCGACAGCGGCCCCCCAGTCCTAACTGAGAAACCCAGCCCATCATCCGACTGCCGCAGGGTGTCGGACGACGATCCGACGTTGAAGCCAACAAAGAGCCTATCTTCCTCGGACACGATCCGCTCGTTCGACCAGTCAGCGACCTTGAGATCTGCACGCTTCTCAGCAGCGCGGTTCATTGCTTCGATCGCCTTGATAGCTTTGTGGACGATGTCGTCGGTGAATTTACGGTTGGTCCGCTGCTGTGCTCGTAAGTTGCGAGCCGCCGCAAGCCAAGTCTGTGCCGCGAGGCCCTTGAAGAAGGGGAACACGGCTGGGACCGTGCGCCACTTGCCGTCCAATTGCGCCTCGATGGCTCCTATGTTCTCAGGCAGCCAACGCACGGCGACGTCCCGGGCCCGACCGTGGATCACGCTTTGAGCCAGCGCATCCGAGTGATAACGAACGCCCATAACCGTAATGCCGGACTTGTCAGCCACACGGGTCATTTGCGTACCAAACACCAAGCGGCGCGCTCTCAGATCCGGCGGAGGCGCGACGCCGTACTCCGCAACAAGGCTTCTCCAGGTCTCAGCAGGGGTAGCGCCATTCAGGCCGGAGTGCGGGGTGTTATGGTAGATATCTACGACCCAGCGAACGAGCGCGAAAGAAAGCTCGTCAGATGTGAGGACCGCTCGCTCCTCCGGCTTGTGCGCCCCTCGCTCCACCGCGTTCGAGAATGTGCGACCGGTGAGACGAGGAAGGAGCCCCATGCAAGCGGTCAGGAACATTCGTTCGATCCAGCCACGAAGCCATGGCATGCCGGCAATGGCTCGCTCAATCCTAAGGGAAAGGTCGGCGCAGACCGCACGATACTCCTTCGATTTGAAAGCAGCACCGCAATCAGTGACGTACAGTTCTCCGATCCCAGCCATGTCCCAAGGTGAGAGAGCACCTACGGCATCCGCCCAAGACCCCTTGTCCTGCATCGACATCTGAAGTGTCTCAATCGCGCTGGATGCGCTGGGATTTCGCACGAGTTTCATCGCGAGGATGCAACGCGTCGTGGCACAGATCGCGACGCTGACCCACCAACGGTCCTTCGTGCCGTCGAGACCCAACAGAGCGAGGTCCTCCTCGCTATACAAATGCCCAAGCCCCGACTGCGACATTATCGAGATGAGATCGATTTTCCATTCGTCGATCTCGACGCGCTGCAACGGGCGGATCAAGTCCAGACCTCGGTCAATAGGCGTATGCCTGGCACGTGCAGCCTCAAGTCCCAGTCGCGCGATATCCGCTTGAAACGGATCGAGTTTGAGGATCGCTTGTCTAACGGTCTCACGCGACGGACACCGAAACTCCACGAGACTCGCCTCGGAACGTAGCTTGTTCTCGTCCTTAAACGCGATCTGGGTGTCCACATAGATGGTCTGCTTTGTCGGTTTCTGCGGAGAGCAATACCCCCGGACGACAGACATCATGAGGGCAAGTTCATCTGCTGACATACGAGCGGTACGATTGCCGCTCTTCTGACGGTTGCCCGCCAAGCCAGCGTAACCGTAAGCTTCGAACTGCCGGACCCACTTCAGCAGACGTCCAGGGGACGGGCATTTGGGAACCGAGGTGGGGCTACCAGCATACGAGCGCTTCCCAGGGCGGCTGGGCTTCTGAAGAAGACTGATCGCTCCAGCTTGTAGGAGGTGTTGGGCACCCACGACCCGCGCTTCTGTTCGCATCACTTGGCCATTGCGCTCGAGCTCCAGAAAGGCGTCGACATACGCCATTCTGACGTGCAGGCGCTCGGCGATCGGCCCATTGATGTCCGAGATGAACTCGCTGGAACGACCCGCTTCGCGGCAGGCGGCGGCAGGAAGAAACCTACCCCGCTCGTGTTTCAGCTCGCCGTCCGCAACCAAGCGTGAAAGCTGGTCATGGGGAAACATCTCGGCAACACCGGTCCCATCGCAACGGATAAAAAGAAGGCCCAGCTCGTTCTTGCTTATTGGCCGATACTCTATGCCCCGGACTGTCACCTTATCATGCGGCTCGAGGGCATAGCGGTTCGAAGCGGGAACGAAATGCACAGACATCAGTTGGCCCTCGGCAGATAGATCAGGGTATTCTTAGTGATGCGCTCGGCTGTACTGGGAAGCACGCGTTGTGCCGCTATTAGGCGCAGCAAGGCGCGAAATCCGCGCCCCCCAAGCCCGATCACTTGTGTCAACTGCTCAAGTGAAGCAGCTCCGAGGAGGCTTGAGACGGCTTCCTCTGCGGCCTCATCAGCCTCGATATCAATGCCCCTCACCCCGTAGAGCAGCTCGGCATTGTATAGTTCGACTGGATCCAAGTGCTGCTCGGTGATGACACGCACATCGTCGGCAAATGATGGGGCCATCTGCCCGGCGATCAGCGACATTTCGGCCAGAAAATTCTTCTTGTTCAGGCGATCATGTTCTGCCCCCAATGGAGTGCTCCGCCCACTGAGATAGATTTATCTCGTTAGGAGGAGGACGAAGCGATGGGTGGAAAGCGCGAAAAGCCCGAGGACGTCGTGCTGAAGCTGCGGCAGATCGAGGTGCTGCACGGGCAAGGCATGCCGGTCGCCGATGCGGTGCGCCAAGTCGGCATCACGCAGCAGAGCTACTACAGATGGCGCCGGCAATTGAGCTGCCCCAACTGAGTGCTCCAAGTTAATTGTTAGTGCATGGTCGGCCTCCGGTCGACGGGCACGATGCTTTCTGGTGCAGGTGGCCGATAGCCCAAGGCGCTGTGGGGCCTGACGGTGTTGTAATGCTTCCGCCATCGCTCGATCAGGATCTGTGCCTCGCGCAGCGTGTAGAAGATCTCTGCGTCGAGCAGCTCGTTGCGGAAGCGGGCGTTGAAGCTCTCGCAGTAGCCGTTTTCCCAAGGTGACCCCGGTTCGATGAAGGCGGTCTTGGCGCCCACGGCTTCGATCCAGTCTCGCACCTTCGTGGCCACGAATTCGGGGCCGTTGTCTGAGCGAATGGATTCGGGCGGCCCGCGCAGGATGAACAGGTCCGTCAAAGCGTCCACCACGTCGGTGGAGTTGAGCTTCCGATCGACGCGGAT
>NZ_JAPWGO010000210.1 GCF_027213785.1 Limimaricola sp. G21655-S1
GGCTTGACCGGCGCGGCTGGGGCGCCGGTTGGACTGCGGGCAACGTGCTGCGGTTCAACACCTACGCCGCCAATTACCCGATCTGGTTTATCCGCTCCATCTTGCAGTCGGTGGCAGCGGTGGATACCGACCGTTTCGAGGCCCAGCTCAGGGGCAACGTCAACCGTTAACCGGTGAGGCGTTGCGCCTTGCCCGTGGAGAGAAAAGCGATGGCTGAATACAAGGTCAAATGGTTTGCAAGCGAGATGCAGGGGGCCCCGAGTCTGGGCGATAC
>NZ_JAPWGO010000211.1 GCF_027213785.1 Limimaricola sp. G21655-S1
CTCCAAGGTGATCCTGTTTGACGAGCCCACCTCGGCCCTCGATCCCGAGTGGGTCGACGAGGTTTTGGGACTGATGAAAGAGTTGGCCCGCCAGCACCAGACCATGGTGGTGGTGACTCATGAGATTGAATTTGCTCGTGATGTTGCCGATCGGGTGATCTTCATGGAAGGGGGGCGGATCGTCGAGCAGGGCCCGCCGGATCAGATATTGGTCGATCCCAAGGATCCCCGTACCCGTGAGTTCTTGCGGAAAGTCCTTAAATAGCTCTCTCT
>NZ_JAPWGO010000212.1 GCF_027213785.1 Limimaricola sp. G21655-S1
GGTTTAATCTCTTCACCGGCCAGCTTCTGGCTGATAACCGGCGACTCGGCCGGTTCGACCGCAACGGAGACCACCGCCTTGCCCCGGGTCTGCTTCAGATAGCGGGAGACACCGGTAATGGTGCCGCCGGTACCGACCCCGGCCACGAACACATCCACTTCGCCGTCAGTGGCATCCCAAATCTCGGGGCCGGTGGTCTTTTCGTGGATCTCCGGGTTGGCCGGGTTTTCAAACTGTTGCAGCAACACATACTTGCCCGGCTCGGATTCGAGG
>NZ_JAPWGO010000213.1 GCF_027213785.1 Limimaricola sp. G21655-S1
CCCCACCAGTCTGCAACTGTCATCCCGAGGGTCAGGGGAGCGGCGGTCTCAATCTCGACGTTGATGTGGCGGCCGGAGAACAGCTCTGGTTGGATCAGGTAGGCGATCACACAAGGGTCATGCAGCGGACCACCTTCGGAGCCGTATTTCTCAACGTCAAATCGTTCAAAGAAATCAAGCATATCTGCGGTGAAGTTGCCGACGCGGCTGCCAAGGTCGCGAAAGGCCTGAACCCGTGCCCGCGAGGTCAGCGCCTTGTGAGTGACATCAAGC
>NZ_JAPWGO010000214.1 GCF_027213785.1 Limimaricola sp. G21655-S1
ATCCGGTACGGGTTGAAGGTGCCCGGCTTGACCATGTTGATCATGGAGAAGAGCACTTCACCCTTGCCGTTGGGATCTTCGTGACGGTGGAAAATATCCATCTCGCCAAACTTGAAGCCCAGCGCCATCAGCGATGAGAGCAGGGTCGCACCTTGCAAGTCGTGACCCGGACGGCCCATCAGGTTGATGACATAGACATCCTGCCAGATCTTCTCGACCGGCTGGGGGGCCATGCGCGGCTCTTCCACCACAGGAGCAGGTGCCACATAGGCC
>NZ_JAPWGO010000215.1 GCF_027213785.1 Limimaricola sp. G21655-S1
CTGGTAACCCCACTACTGCAAGTGGACAAACGAATGCAGGATATCGCCGCCGGCGAGGGAGAGCTCACCGCCCGCATCAACCTGCACCGGGATGACGAGATAGGTTCGCTAGCCAACAGCGTGGATCGTTTCATCGAGAAATTGCAGAAGATGATCAGCTCCACCATGGACAACAACCAGCACATCAGCGAAGACGTTCACACCTCGGTCAACCGGGTGGAGGCAATCAGCCAAAGCAGCCGCCAGACCGCCGAACATGCGCTGGCACTGCAC
>NZ_JAPWGO010000216.1 GCF_027213785.1 Limimaricola sp. G21655-S1
ATCTACGCCAACGAATCGCTGTTTTACGCCGGCCTCCACCCGGCGCGTGCGGCCAACAGCCTGAGCCGCGACGAGTGCCAGCGCCTGGCAGCGCAGATCAAGCTGGTGCTGGCCCGTGCCATAGACGCCGGCGGCAGCAGCCTGCGCGACTTCATGGACGCCAAAGGCAAGCCGGGTTACTTTCAGCAAAGCTATAAGGTCTATGGCAGAGCCGGCCTGACGTGTCATGATTGTGGCTCGCTGATTGCCGAGCTACGCCAAGCGCAGCGCAGC
>NZ_JAPWGO010000217.1 GCF_027213785.1 Limimaricola sp. G21655-S1
GACCAGCCATATGCTGAGAACCCGAACCCCATGCGGCAGATACGCCAAACTGGCGAGGACAGAAACATCATCGAGAAAGAAACGCTGCGCAGGGGCAATCACCCAGATCGTGATGCCATGACATATGATATACGTCAGAGCGATCATCACAAAGCCACCCACGCCGGGTGAAAAACGATCAGCTGCTCTCATACGCAAGCATTAGACGCGAAAGAGCGACAAGGCAATTCATCTCGCGCCAGACCTGTTGGAAACCGGTCTCAACGTGACGT
>NZ_JAPWGO010000218.1 GCF_027213785.1 Limimaricola sp. G21655-S1
GTCCAGACCCGTTATATAGCTGGTCAGCTCCTCCAGCGCATGGCGGGCAGCGCGCATGTCCGCTTCCAGCTCGGGGCTGTCGAGGCCCGGGTAGATATGGTCGTTATTCCACTGTTGTTGATACATAGCTTCTCGCAAAGGCCTTCATCGGGAGGCGCAACAGGCCTGCGGGCAGCAAGTCCGAAACCGGGCAACCCGAAGGACAAAAAATGAAGAAAGGGAAAAAGAGAAAATGGCCCGCAAGCTCGCTTATCCCTTGGCCGGGGCAAGAC
>NZ_JAPWGO010000219.1 GCF_027213785.1 Limimaricola sp. G21655-S1
GCCCTGTTCGCTGCTCTGAGCGCGCCAGCGTCGCGCCTAGGTGGCTAGTGCGCGCAAGAATAACGGACAGGGGTTAAACAATTGCCTCAGTCTGTAGGGGCCCTGGCCAGCGCAGCGCGGTGCCCTCGGCCTCCAGCGCGCCCTTGGCACGATCAAAGCGCAAATAGGCAATCGCCTTGCCGCCGGATTGGGTCAGAACCTGACCCACCGGTTTGCCCGCTGCGGTGATCTGCGCGCCCACCGGAACAGCGCCGTCGATCTCAACCTGTGTC
>NZ_JAPWGO010000021.1 GCF_027213785.1 Limimaricola sp. G21655-S1
GGGCTACGCCCGCCCTCCGGCTGGAGACAGCGGCCATCTTGGTTGTCGATGCCGGACAACTTGGTTGTCGGTCATCACTTTCGGTGCTTGAGGGACAGCTCGTAGCCCTTGTGTCGGGTGGTGCGCCCATCAATCGCTGAATAACGCGATTTCTGTGCGACATGCGGTGTCACGTAGGCTTGGCGTAGGTCAGCAACGAACTCGGCGGCGTCATATCCCTTGTCAGCCCCGAGGGTCAGCTTGCGGGTCGATCCCGGGGAGTGGCGATGAACCATGCCGAGGGCGGCACGCCGTTCAGCATGGCCGTCCGCTTCGGTCAGATCACCCTGGACGATCAGGCCGCTGCGGTTCTCCATCAGAGCATGGCCGATGAAGCACAGCATCGCTCCGGTGCCAGGCGACTTCTTGTAGAGCCGGGCGTCTGGATCGGTGGTCGAAACATGGGTGGCGTTCGAACGCTTCTTGCCCCGGAAATCGACCTCGGCGTTGCGGTGCTGGCGGGTGGGGCGGGGCATCGGATCGGTCTCGGATTGGGGTGGTTCAGGCTGGTCGGTAGCGGTCGCGTCTGGCGAGGGCGGGTCGCTCGGTCCCTCGTCATCAGGGGGTGCGATGTCTGGCTTCGGCTGAAAGCTCTTCATCGAAGCCCAAGCTTTGACCAGCGTGCCGTCGACCGAGAAATGCTCGTCCGACAAGAGTGGCGCGACCTCTCGGTGCGCCAAGATCGCCGCCATCACCTTGCGCGACATCTCGGTCGTCAGCAATCGGTCACGGTTCTTCGTGAATACCGTAGGGACCCAGACTTGGTCGTCGATGCCCAGCCCCACGAACCAGCGGAACAGCAGGTTATACTGCATCTGCTCCATCAGCTGCCGTTCAGAGCGAACTGAGAACAGGATCTGGAGCAGGCTGGCCCGGATCAGCCGTTCTGGCGCGATCGAGGGACGCCCGAAATCAGCATAGAGCGCTGCAAACTCGGCATCCAAGCTGACAAGCGCGTCGTTTACCACTTGCCGGATCTTGCGCAGCGGGTGACGTGCCGGGATGCGCGCCTCCAGATCAACATAGCTGAAAAGCGAGCCGCTCGTCTCGTCCATGCCGCGCATCACCACCCCCGCCCTCGTCGCCCAGAGAGATGAATCATGTTCCTCAAATCAGGTCGAGGGCCGACTTCTTCAGCGGCCTGTTAGATGCCTTCAAGCCCTAATTTTATCTGCCGTTCGAAGCCGATAGGCGACCGCATCTCGCTTAAACTCGTCGCTGAACCCGCTGCTGCCTATCAGGGCCTTCTTGTCTCGAGATAAGCGAAGAAGGTGTCCATAAAACACGGGGCTATTCATACCTCGCGCGTCGCCTCACTCGAAACTGGCCACCATGTGCCCTCCCCCGATGTCGGCCAGCGCTTCGATTTGAGGCTCCGTGCCACGCCGCAATACGGGACTCGGCACCTCGCCCTGTGGCCTGGAGAACGGTGGCAGTACCCGGGTCGGGTCAGGGACCGGCACGGCGGCGATAAGCTGGCGTGTATAGGGGTGTCGCGGGTCGCCAAACAGTTGCGCACGCGTGCCCATCTCGACGATCTGACCCAGTCGCATTACCGCAACCCGGTCGGAGACGTTCTCGACCACGGCCATGTCATGACTGATGAATAGATAGGCGATGCCGAACTCGGCTTTCAGAGTCTTGAGCAACTCAAGAACCCGGGCTTGCACGCTGACGTCGAGCGCCGAAACGCTTTCATCAGCGATGATCAACCGCGGCCGCAGAGCCAGCGCGCGTGCGATGCAGATACGCTGCCGCTGTCCGCCCGAGAATTCGTGGGGATAGCGGTCGAGTTGGTCGCGCTCCAACCCCACGCGCTCGAAGAGCGTCTCGACCTCAGCGCGCTGCTCGTGAGCGGAGCCGATGCCGTGGATCACCAGCGGTTCAGCCACAAGGTCGCCTACCCGCATTCGAGGGTCGAGCGAGGCCATCGGGTCCTGGAAGATCATCTGAACACCGCGGCGAAAGGCCTTTTCGGGCCGCTGCCCGCTCTCGAGCTTGCGCCCCGCCACTTCCAGTAGACCCTCGAACGGCACCAGCCCGGTAAGAGCCTTGGCAATGGTCGACTTGCCGCAACCGGATTCACCTACCAGCGAAAAGGTCTCACCGGCACGGATCTCGAAGCTGACGCCTGCCACTGCATGAACCGCGTGGATGGGTCGATTTAAGATGCCACCTCGAATGTCGAAGCGCACCCGCAGACCCTCGACCCGTGCTACCGGCACTGCCGTGCTGGGTGCGCCTGCCCCTTCCCCGCGCCCCATTCGGGGCACTGCTGCCAGCAGCGCGCGGGTATATGGTTCTTTCGGTGCTGCAAAGATCTCTTGCACCGGCCCCTGCTCGACCATGCGGCCCGCCTGCATGACAACCACGCGGTCAGCCATCTCGGCCACCACCCCCATGTCGTGGGTGATCAGGATAACGGCGGTGCCAAGGTCCCGCTGTAGATCGCGCAGCAGCTCCAGCACCTCGCGCTGCACCGTCACATCGAGCGCAGTGGTCGGCTCGTCAGCGATCAGCACATCGGGTCTGAGCGCGATCGCCATGGCGATCATGACCCGTTGGCGCATACCGCCCGATAGCTCGTGTGGATACTGTTTCAGTCGCGCCTCGGGCTGCGACATTCGTACCGCGCGTAGCGCCTCGATCGCCCGAGCCCGCACTTCGCGCCGCGACAAGGTCTCATGCGCCTCGATCGCCTCGATCAGCTGGCGACCAATGGTCAGCACCGGGTTCAGCGAGGTCATCGGCTCTTGGAAGATCATCGCGACGCGCGCACCACGCAGAGCGCGCATCCGCCGCTCAGACAGACTCAGAAGATCGGCTTCTCCGAGTCGGATGCGACCGCCCGAGACATGGACGGCAGGCGGCGGCAAAAGCCCCATGATCGCCAGCGAGGTGAGGGACTTCCCTGACCCACTCTCACCCGCGATGGCCAGCGTCTCGCCACGCGCCAGGTCGAATGAGAGATCCTGCACCAGTACGCGCGGGCCCTCGCTGGTGCGCACCGAGATCTCGAGTTCCTCTACGGAGAGCACCGACGGCTTGGTATCCGGGGCCCTTTCGGCCCCGGACAGCTTCGTGACAGCGGCGTTCATTCGAACACACAGCGCGGGAAGTAAAAGCTCACCACCCAGTTCGGCTGGTCAACGATCTCCGAAATCCTGAGATCCCCACAAGTTGAGACCAGCATGTAGGCATCGACTGCCGCCATCTGCCGCGTAGCGCAAAGATGGTCGACCATCCCCGCCACAGCATCACGCGAGGCGCTCATCAGATCCGGCCCGATGCCGGTCGTCACCTCGTAGCCCTTGGCATCGAGATGCCGCGTCACCGGCCCCGGCGTGACGAAGCGCGGGAACTTCAGTTGCGCGTCCTTTACCAGGTCGATGGTGAGCACCGCATCCATCGGGCTTTCAATTGCGGTGCCGCAGACTTCTCCGTCACCCTGCGCCGCATGGGTGTCACCAACGGAGAACAATGCCCCCGCAACCTCGATCGGCAGATAGAGCACGGTGCCAGCGGCGAGGTCGCGGATGTCGAGATTGCCGCCCACTCGGCGCGGCGGCACAATCGAATGCGCCCCCGGCTCGGCCAGCGCGTTACCAATAGTGCCGCAGAACGGCTTGAGCGGCACCTGCCCATGTTCGCCAAACAGCGCCGGCTCCAGCGTTCTTGCGTCGTATTTCCAGATCGTCAGCGCCGGGTCGGTAAACTGGTCCGCCAGCAGGCCGAAGCCCGGAATGTTGGCGGTCCAGCCCCAGGCCGAGCCCTCGGCCTCGCGCGGAGCGAAACTGTCGATGGTGATCTTGAGCGCGTCACCCGGTTCGGCACCCTCGACATAGATGGGCCCGGAGACAGGGTTGATCTTACCGAAGTCGAGAGTCTCCACATCTTTGACCGTGCTCGACGGGCCAAGCTGGCCCGCCGATGAATCCATGCAGTGGAAGGCGATCTGCGCGCCGGGCTCCACCCTTTCGGCCGGGGCGATGGAATTGTCCCAGCCGAAATGATGCTGCGCACCGTGGATCGTGTAGTCGCAGTTCTGGCACATCTTACTGCTCGGTCACGTAGACGTAGTCATAGTTCACCGGAATCGAGACCGGGTCGACATAGAGCGCGTCATCGCCGCCCATGCGCTCGGACTTCATGGTGTAGCGCTGCTCGTTGAATACCGGCACCCAGGGCGCGTCCTCCATAACCTTCATGTAGACGTCGGACCACTTGCCCAGTCGTTCCTCGGCCTGCTCGGGATCGGCCATGGAATCCGCCTCGGCGGCCATCGCGTCGAGCTCCTCGTTGCAGTACCAGGACCAGTTCCAGCCGCCCGGGACCGCCCCGGCGCAGCCGAGGATCGGGCCGTAGAAGTTCGACGGGTCCGGGAAGTCGGCGATCCAGGCCATGCCGCCCGACCAGATCATCGGCGCCTGCTCCTTCTCGCCGCCCGCGGCGATCACGTTGGCCTGCGCGAGGCTTTGGATCGAAGCATCGATCCCGATTTGCTTGAGATCCTGCTGGATTGCCTGCGCGATACGCGGATTGGGATCGGTATTCATCACGAACAGCTCGGTCTCGAAGCCGTCCGGGTGACCTGCCTCGGCCAGCAGTGCCTTGGCCGCCTCAATGTCGTATTGGTAGCCCTCGTAGTTCTCGGTGTAGCCCGGCATGGAAGGCGGCAGCGGTTGATTGGCTGGTACGGCGCGACCGTTGATGATCTGGATGATCCGGTCCTTGTTGATCGCCATGTTCACCGCTTGGCGCACCTTCACATCGTCAAACGGCGGCATCTGGGTGTTTATGGTGATGTAACCGGTGTGCAGCTGGCCGCCTTCGACCACGCGCTCGGCCTGGGCCGGATCGTTCATCACTTCGACAAACTTGGCAGGCGGGATGCCGTCACCGGGCACGTCGACCTCACCGTTCTGAAGGCGCAGAAGCGCCACGATGGGCTCCTGTCCGACCTCGAAGGTTATCTGGTCGAGATAGGGCACGCCTTCGCGCCAATGGTCCTCGAATTTCTCGAAAACCAGCCGCTGGCCGATCGTCCACTCCCCGAGCTTGAAAGCGCCGGTGCCGACAGGCTCCTTGCCGAAATCACCGCCTGCTGCCTCGACCGCCTCTTGCGGCACGACGGAGGCGAAGTTCAGCGCCATCACGTGCAAGAAGGTGGCATCGGGCCGGGTCAGGGTGATCTCGACGGTCTGGTTGTCGATCACCTTCACGCCCGACAGTCCCTCGGCTTCGCCGGAAGCAGCGGCGTCATAGCCCTCGATCGCTCCGAAGAAACCGGCGCCGGGCGACTGGGTCTCGGGGTCGGTGACGCGGTCGAGCGAGTACTTCACGTCCTCGGCCGTCATCTCGCGACCATTGTGGAAGGTTACGCCATCGCGCAGCTTGAAGGTATAAGTTAATCCGTCCTCCGAGATCTCGTAGCTCTCGGCAAGACCCGGGCGCAGCTCGGTGGTGCCGGGGATGTAGTCCATCAACCCGTCGAAGATCGACTTGATCATCGACCAGTTCTGCCAGTCATAGCCGATAGCCGGGTCAAGCGTGGCGACATCGTCCTTGTAGGTGATGGTGATAGCCCCACCCGGCTGGGCGTTCGGGTCGGGCGTGTAATCCTGCGCGATGGCGGGCATGGCGAGCGCGGCGATCAGCGCCGTCGAGGTCAGCAGTCGTTTCATTCTCACTCTCCTGTTAGGTCTTTTGTTGGTTGGTCGTGCGGGGTCTCAGCGCAGCTTGATGCGCGGATCGATGAGGGGGGTGACGAGATCGGCCAGGAGGTTGCCCAGCACGATGGCGCAGGCCGAAACCAGCGTGACGCCCATGATGATCGGGATGTCGACGCGCTGGATCGCCTGCCAAGCAAGCTGTCCGATGCCTGGCCAGCCGAACACGCTCTCAACCACGACGATGCCACCCATGAAGATGCCGATGTCGATGCCGATCATTGCGATGACCGGTAGGATCGCATTGGGCAGTGCATGGCGCAGGATCACCCGGCGCCGCGTCAGTCCCTTCGCGCGAGCGGTGCGGATGTAATCGGCGCGGAGCACGTCGACCATCGAGGAGCGCATCATACGGCTGTACCAGCCCGACCCCATGATGCCGAGCGTGAGGGAAGGCAGAACCAGATGCGCCCAGGTTCCGTAGCCACCGATCGGAAACCAGCCAAGCTGCACCGCGAAGACGTAGAGAAGCAGAAGGCCGACCACGAACTGCGGCGCAGAGACGCCGACGAAGCTCGCGATCATCAGCGACTGGTCGGTGGCGGTCCCGCGCTTCAACGCAGCGATCACACCCATCGTGAGCCCCAGCACCAGCTCGCAGCCGATCGCGCCCGCCATCAGCAGCAGCGATGCCGGAAGCCGTGCCGCGATCAGTGTGCCGACATCGGTGCGCTGCAAGTAGCTGCGGCCGAGATCGCCCTGCACCAAGCCAGTGAGGTAGCGCCAATACTGCACCAGAAGCGGCTGATCGAGACCGAGCTGCTGGCGGATGTTTTCGACCGTCTGCGCAGTGGCCGAACGCCCGGCGATCTGGCGCACCGGATCGGCGGGCAGCGCGTAGAGCAGGAAAAAGGTGATGAAGGATACGCCGAGCAGGATCAGCACCGAGACGATCAGGCGGCGGAAGACGTAGGCGGCCATCAGTCACGCCCCCTTTGCGTCGGGTCGAGCACGTCGCGCAGCGCGTCGCCCAAGAGGTTGAAAGACAGCGCCAGGATCAGGATTGCGGCGCCGGGAAAGAACACCAGCCAGGGGGCAGCCTGGAAATAGGTCTGGTTCTCGAAGATGATGTTGCCCCAGGACGGCGTCGGCGGCTGCACCCCGATGCCGAGGAAGCTCAGCGTCGCTTCGAGCAGCACTGTGGTGGAGATGCCGAGCGTGCCCCAAACGATGATCGTCGGCACCAGGTGCGGCAGGATATGGCGTAGCAGGATGCGTGCATGGCCCGCGCCCAGCGTCTTCTCGGCCGCGATGAACTCGCGCTCGGCCAGTGAGGTGGTCTCGGTGTAGAGCACCCGTGCGGTCTGCACCCAGTTCACGATGGCGATAACCATCGCGACGATCCACAATGAGGGCTGGAAGATCGCGGCGAGGCAGATGGCGAGCAGCAGCGCCGGGAAGGCCATCATCAGGTCGGTGAAGCGCATCAGCACCGCCCCGAAGATACCTCGGAAATAGCCCGCCGAGACCCCGATCACCGTGCCGATGACGAGCGCGATGCCATTGGCCACTACGCCAATGATCAACGAGGTCCGCGCGCCATAAAGGATGCGGGTGAGTAGGTCGCGACCGAGCAGATCGGTACCAAGCCAGAAATCCGCATTGGGCGGCAGCGGCGCTCCAGTGATGGTGAGCCCGTCGAACATCTGCTCATTGGGATCGTAGGGCGTGAGCCAAGGCGCCAGCACCGCCCCCGCAATGGTAAGCAGGATCAGCATTAGGCCAAACAAAGCCAGCTTGCGTCTCATCAGTCGCGCCAACGCCCCACGCGGCGCGCGGCGCGCGACCGGCGGCGGCGCGCCCGGCGGCAGAGTTCCGGTCGTGTCAGACATCGCGTCCCCTCTTCGTCGCCAGCGTTGGTCCGCCGGTCTCTCCGGCCGCGCAAATACGCCGCGCGGCCTGCTCAATCGTTTCCTGCCAGGCCATCGCCATGGCCCTCAGCTGGGCATATGCCTCTGCTTCAGAGCGCCCACGCCCCATCAGCGCCAGCACCGCGCGGACGACGGTTTGCCGTTCGGAAAGCCGGGCGCGCAAAGTAGCGATCTCATCGGCGGCGGCCCGGCGCGCCTCGAATCCTTGTCGTGCAATCAGGAGCGCGGAATAGACCCCACCGGCGCCAATCGGCTTAAGCAAATGTGCATCAGCGCCCTGCCCCAGCGCCCATTCGATCCGACCTGGCGCTTCGGAACCGATCAACGCGATCATCGGCATTGGTGCTTCACCCGGCCGCCAGGGAAACATTTCGTCGTGGCATTGGTCCGCATCGAAGAAAACGAAATCCGCGCTAAGCGCAGCTGCATCCAGATGGGGCCAGCAGGGTAGAGCACGCAGGCCGATCGCGGCGAGCTGCCGAGCGAGAGCTTGGGTCGTCGCATGCGGCCGATGCAGAAGCAGCGCCGTGGCGCCACCCAGTTCCGGCGTCGCGATACGGCGGCTCATGTCACCACCCGAAGCGCCGGATGACGCGCAGTGGGCCAGCGCTCACGCCGCGCCAGATAGGGATCGGCCTCAACCGCACCGCTATGCTCAAGAACCTTGAACAGGCCCTCCTCCACCCGAGCAATCAAGACCGGCAGCGCCATGTGACGCGTCTCAGGATCGACACCGCAGCTCCTCAGCCGCGTTCCCGGGTCGCCCGTCCTTTCCTCGAGGGCTGCAAGCGTTGCCACCGCGACATAGGCCGCTGCTTCGAAGGAAGAGGCAGCCTCTGCGCCGTGCCCGGCCCCCCAAAGCGGTGCTCCGGCAAAATGCGGCCCCGCCGCGATCACCCCCTCAGCCGCGGCGCCAAAACCCGGAAGCTCACATTCTGTGAGGTTGCATGACAGCACCGGGCAGCTGCCCTCGGCAAAGGCCGGGTCCTCTTCGCGCAGCACCCGCATCGCATCGAGGAAGGCGCGCGAGGACTGGCCAATCAGGTTGTTGAGAACGAAATCGGGTCTCGCCGCGCGCAACTCATCGATCAGACGTCCTACATCGGCATCGCCCAAGGCCTGATGGCGCTCCCCGGTCACCGAACCGCCTGCGGAGGCAATAACTTCCCGGGCGACCCGGTTCATTTCCCAGCCCCAGATGTAGTTGGAGCCAACAAGATGGCCGCGCCGACCGTATCGACCGAAGGCCCAATAAAGTAACGGCAGCAGATGTTGGTTCGCGCAGGCATGGGTGTAAATCACCCGATCCGAGCATTCGAAACCTTCGTAAGGACAGGCATACCACAATGTGCCACCTGCCTTCTCCAACGCTGGGATCACTTCCTTTCGGCTCGACGAGGTGACGCATCCCACAACGTGGCGCACACGCCCCTCGCGCAGCATTTCCGTGCAGAGCGGCTCATAGTGATCGAGGTTCCCCCCCGGATCTCGTTCGATCACTATGAGCCGGACGCAGCGCTCTGCATCGGCATTGATCGCAGCTACCGCGTTCAGCGCACCACGCCGGCATGCCGCTGCAATCGCAGCATAATCGCCGGACTGCGAATAGAGCAGGCCGATCTCCACATCACGTCGCATGCGCCGCTCCCAACGAAAAAAGCCCGCACGAGAACGCAGCAGAGCGTTTCGATGCGGGCGCGAATGCCATCCGGGCGAACCGGTATTTGCGGCTAACCTGCGACGACACCTACCGACAGGTCAAGGCTTATGAGCAACGGAGCATCTTTCTTGCCCGTATTTCGTGCATCATCGGAAAGTGGTGAGTGAAAAATTCGCAACATTCACAAGCTCTCCCATTTCAGAATGAGCAGCGGCCGGACTTGCGGATCTTTCGGGTAAGACTTGAGACGCGTTTTAAGACGCGCTCAGGCACGCCTTCCCCGGCTCGCTATTAAATGTCTAAAGGTCTCGGTAGCTCACGCCCCTGCATCGGAGTTGTTGCAGAACTCCGACTTGAGTTGGAGTTGCCCCTTTCCCGGATAAAGTCACGCCACGCGAACGATCTCGGCGGTGCCGAGAGCTGAGAAGCGGTTCATGAGGGCGATACGGATGTGGACTTCGGCGGTCTGGCGGTTGGGATCTCTCGCAGCGATGCGCTCCCCGAACGCCTTCAGGCACCGCATCTTGGCGTCAATGCGGCTGCGGAGATGATAGCCTGTCCACCGCTTCCAGAACGCTCGACCAAAGTGCCGTGTCGTCCGAAGGATGTCGTTGCGGGCCGCAGCGGCCGGCCCATTCTCCTTCCAAGGTCGCCCGTTCTTGCGGATCGGAATGATCGCCGTGGCCTGACGCTCGATGATCGCGGTGTGGCAACGGCGCGTGTCGTAGGCCCCATCGGCGGTCACGGTGCCGATCGCTTCTTCCTCGGGGATCTGTTTGAGCAGTTCGGCAGGACCGGGCTGTCACCGTCACGGATGGGAGTGAACTCCACGGCACGAATATCGGAGGTGGCGGTGTCCATTGCCAGGTGGATCTTCCGCCACTGGCGACGGCCCTGCGCCCCATGCTTGCGCGCCTGCCATTCGCCGTCGCCCAGGAACTTGATCCCCGTGCAGTCGACGAGCAGGTTCAGCGGGCCGTCGGCTCGGCGATAGGGATCTGGACGGCCAAGCTCTTTTGCCTGCGGCACAGCGTCGAGTAGTCCGGTACCGGCCAGTCCAGCCCTGCCATCCGCAGCAAGCTGGCCACCATTCCCGCCGTCTGCCTCAGCGGCAGCTTGAACAGGACCTTGATCGAGAGACAGAACTGGATCGCGCCCTCAGAAAAGACCGGGGGACGCTCCGGCCGTCCCGCATGCGGTGCGAGCCATGTCGTCTCCCGGTCCAGCCAGATCAGCAGTGAGCCACGCTTTCGCAGCGCCGCGCTGTAGGCGGACCAGTTCGTCGTGCGATAGCGGGCAGGTAGAAGCTTCGTCATGCCACCCACCTAAGCGGCGGCTTCGCTGTGTAAACCGTAAGGCTGGGAGTTCTGCAACAACGCCTGGGCATCGGCTCGTCGTGTCATTCCGCGCAAGTGGACACTTCTGTCCGTTTGCGCAAGACTTGGCGGACAATTTTGTCCGTAACAGCTTTTTCTACAGGCGCATGGACCCCATGCGATCCGATGAGACCTCAAGGCACCCGCTCGTCAAACCAGATCCGACATCCGCAGCGGCAGCTTCCGGAGGCGCTTCCCGGTCGCGTGGTGAATCGCGTTGCCGATCGCGGCAGCGGTGCCGACAATGCCCAGCTCGCCGATGCCCTTGACCCCGAGCGGGTTCACGTAGTCATCCTGCTCCTCCAGCATCTCGACCCGCACCTCGCGCACATCGGCGTTCACCGGCACGAGATACTCGGCGATGTTGGCGTTGAGAAACCGCGCCCGGGCATGGTCGATCTCGGTCACCTCGTGCAGCGCCGAGCCGATACCCCAGACCATGCCGCCCATGAGCTGGCTGTGTGCGGTCTTGCGATTGAGCCAGGTTCCCGCGGCGAAGGCGCCATGTAGACGCGGCACCCGGATCTCGTGGGTCCAGCGGTGAATGCGCACCTCGGCGAACTCGGCCCCGAAGGCGAACATCGCCATTTCCGGGGTGACCGGACCAGCGACGCCGTAGCCGCCTTGATAGGTCAGCTTCAGGGCCTGATCGGTCAGCGCCGGGTGGCGGTACTCGCCCTCCGCCGTGGCCTCGCCGCGCGGGGTCGCGGCCAGCGCCTCGAGAAGCGGCTGGCTCTGGCCGTCGGGGCCGCGCAGCACGCCGTCCTCGAGTGTGATCCGCTCGGGATCGACGCCGGAAAGCGGGCCGTCCGACATCTGGCTCACCTCGCGCGCCACTTGCGCCGCGAGGTTGAGGCAAGCCAAGTGCACGGCCGAGCCCGCCGAGGCGGCGGTGGTCGAGCCGCCGGAGATCGGCGCAAGCGGCAGATGTGCCTCGCCCATCACCACGTCGCAGGCCGAGACCGGCAGGCCGAGCCGGGCCGCGGCGATCTGCGCGAAGATGGTGTAGCTGCCGGTGCCCACGTCATGCGCGGCCAGCTCGATGAAGGCATGGCCGGTCCCCTGCATCCGCACCCGCGCCGCCGAAGGCGAGATGTTGGTCGGATAGGTCGCCGTGGCGCAGCCATAGCCCACCAGCCAGTCGCCGTCGGTCATGCCGCCCACCTCCGGGTTGCGATCGGCCCAGCCGAAGCTCGCCGCCGCCGCGTCGTAGCACTCCATCAGTGAGCGCGAGGAAAACGGCACCTCGGCCACCGGGTGGGTTTGCGCGTCGTTGACGCGGCGCAGCTCGACCGGGTCCATGGCGAGCTTCAGCGCCAGCTCGTCCATCGCCGATTCCAAACCGAAGAAGGTCTGCATCTCGTTGGGCGCGCGCATGAAGCCGCCGGTGTTGGTGTCCGAGCGCGACAGTCGTTGCTCGGTGTGGATGTTGGGGCTGGCATACATCGCCCGCGTCATGTGGGTGCCGGGGTTCACCACCTCGTCGAACTGCGAGGTCTGGGCGATCTCGATGTGCTCAAAGGCGGTGAGCTTGCCGGAGGCATCGGCGCCGATGCGGAACTTCTGCACGCTTTCAGGCCGGAAGGTTGCCACCGTGTACATCTGCGGCCGCGTCACGATCAGCCGCACCGGCGCGCCCACCGCTTTGGCGGCAGCGATGGTCAGCATGGTGTAGGGGGTTATCCCGGCTTTGGAGCCGAAGGCGCCGCCGACGAAGGGCGAGACGACGCGCACGCTGGTCTCTGGCAGGCCGTAGGCCCTGGAGATGCCGTGCCGCAGCGTGCGCACCGATTGCGAGGGCATCCAGACCGTCAGCCGGTCGCCGCGCCATTCGGCGGTGGCGGCGAACATCTCCATCGGGTTGTGATGCTGGAACGGCGTGACGTATTCCACGTCGACCGACTGCGCCGCCTCCGACAGGCCCGCCGACACGTCGCCCTTGGTGACGGTCATGCCCTTGCTGTCCTCGCCCGCGCCGACGATGAAGCTGTCGGACGGGTCCATGGCGATGTTGGCCTCGCCCTCCTCGTAGGTGGGCTCGACCAGCTGCGCGCCGCGCCGCGCCGCCGCTGCCGTCTCGGCCACGACATAGGCCACGGGCTGGCCCGCATATTTGATCTCGGTCCCCTCCATCGGCCAGAAGCTCGCCGAGCCGGGGCCACCGGCATAGAAGCCCTTGACCGTCTTGTAGTCGGGCAGTGTCTCATGGGTGAACACCGCAACGACGCCGGGCTCGGCCTCGGCCTTGGAGATGTCGATCCCGGTCAGCGTGCCGACCGCGATGCGCGAGGTGACGAGCGCGCCGTGCAGCATGCCCGCCGGCGTGAAGTCGGCGGCGTAATGCGCGGCCCCGGTCACCTTGCGCGGCGCGTCGGTGCGGGTGACCTCCGTGTTGATCGTCTGGGCCATCAGTTCTCTCCCTTCGCGCGGGCATGGGCGGTCATCAATGCGCCTGCGACGACATCGGCGCCGAGCGGGATCTTGTAGGCGGAATGCTCCAGCGGTGTGGCCTCGGCAAAGGCCACTCGGCCCGCCTCCCGCGCCAGATCCTCGCTGAAGGTCTTGCCGCGCAGCACGTCCTCCGCGGCAGAGGCACGCCACGGCACCGAGGCGACGCCGCCCAGCCCGATCCGCGCATCGCTGACCGTGTCGCCCTCCATCTCGAGCCCCACCGCTGCCGAGACGTTGGCGAAGGCATAGCTCTCGCGATCGCGCGCCTTGAGGTAGTGCGAGGCGCGCATCGCGCCGATCACCGGTATCTCGATCGCGGTGATTATCTCGCCCTTCTCGAGGATCGTCTCGATCTCGGGCGTGTCGCCGGGGCGAAGGTGCAGGTCGGCGATGGGGATGGTGCGGGTGCCGCCGGGTCCTTGGGTCTTCACCTCGGCGTCGAAGGCGATCAGCGCCTGTGCCCAGTCGCCGGGATACATCGCCACACAGGCCTCGGAGCCGCCCAGGATCGCGTGGAGCGAGGTGACCCCACCATCGAGCGCGGCGCAGCCCGAGCCGGGCTCGCGCTTGTTGCACTGCACGTAGGCGGTATCCCGGAAATACGGGCAGCGGGTGCGCTGCAGCACGTTGCCGCCCAGACGGGCGGCGTGCCGCAGCTGCGGGCTGGCCGCCTTCCATAGCGACTCCGTGAGGGCCGGACAGGCTGCCGCGAGATCGGCATCGTCGCCGACCTCGGCCATCCGCGCCAGCGCACCGAAACGCAGGCGGTCGGCGCCGATCTCGTAGCCCTCCAGCTCCGGCAGCCCCGTAATGTCAACCAGCCCGTCGGGCCGTTGCACGTCGAGCTTCATCAGGTCGACCATGGTGGTGCCCCCGGCGAGGATGTCACGTCCCTCGGCGCTGGCCTGATCGATCGCCTCGGACAGAGAGCCGGGTCGAAAATAGGCGAAGTTGTCCATGTCTCAGCCCCCCTGCCCGTCACGGACCGCCTCGATCGCGGCGACGATGTTGGGATAGGCGCCACAGCGACAGAGATTGCCGCTCATATATTCGCGGATCTCGTCGGGCGATCCGGCATGGCCCTCCTCGATGCATCCGATGGCCGAGAGGATCTGCCCGGGCGTGCAGTAGCCGCATTGAAAGGCGTCCTTCTCGGCGAAGGCGGCCTGCATCGGGTGTAGATTGCCTTCCGGATCGGCGAGTCCCTCGACCGTGGTGATCTCGGCGCCCTCGACGGTCAGTGCCAGCGTCAGGCAGGAGTTGATCCGGCGGCCGTTCATCAGGACCGTGCAGGCGCCGCACTGGCCATGATTGCAGCCGATCTTGGTGCCGGTCATGCCGATCGTGTCGCGCAAGGCCTCGACCAATGTGGTACGCGGCTCGACGGTGATCGTGCGCTTCTTGCCGTTCAGGGTGAAGCTGACCTTGGGCTGCGCGTCGGGCGCGACGGCGGGCGTTTCTTGTGCCTGGGCCTTCGCACTGCCGGCAAGGCCCGCACTGGCCGCGGCAAGGCCCGAGGTCCCGAGGAAGCTTCTTCGCGACAGACCAGGCCGCGGAGGTGTCGAAGATCGTGCCATGTCGGGCCTCCCGTCACTGCTGGCTGGGGAACGAGTTAGCCCTGGCGTTCAGAAAGGCCGGAACTTTCTGAGGGGAAAGGAGCACGACCCGCGCTGGCCAGCTCAATTTTCCAAACAAACAGCCCGATTTCGACGCGCTTTCTATACAAAAGAAGTCCAGAAACCCTGCTGATCCTTTCAGTGAGCCGGTTCGCCCAACGTCGAACTCAGTATCTTGTCTCATGCAGGGCAGACGGGAGGCAGTCTTGGCCGAGCAACACTGAGGACAGGTGGAACCAACTCCGCTCCCGCGCGCTGAGCCGCGGCGAAGGTCGTCGTGGGAACGTACCGCCTGCCAGATCACCTAATCAAAAGGTCAATTTATGCCCGGTCAGCCCTTCATCGTTGAGCCGGACATCGCGGCACCCACCCCCCTCTGCGCCGCCGAGGCCGTGCCCGCGCTCGCCGCCCTCGCCCGGCGCGGCGGCGTACTGGCGATGCTCACCGGCATCGACGGCAGCTTCTACCGCCCGCTCGGCGCGGTGATGGCCTTTCCCGACGGCGCGGCCCCGGTCGGCCAATTGTCCTCGGGCTGCATCGAGGGCGACCTCGCGCTGCACGCCGCCGAGGCCCGTCGCAGCGGTCGCTCCCGAACGCTGCGCTACGGCCGGGGCTCCGAGTTCATCGATATTCGCCTGCCCTGCGGCAGCGGCATCGACGTGACATTGAAACCGGTCGACCCCGGCCCGGCGCTCGACGCGCCGCTGGCCGATCTCGAAGCCCGGCGCGAGACCCTGCTGCAACTCGACGGCCTGCCCGCGCTGCCGCTCCGCCCCGATCCGCGCATGCTGGTGGCGGGCGAAGGCACCGAGGCCGCGACCTTCGTCGCGCTTGCCCGCGCCGCCGGCTTTCCCGCCGAGTTTGCCGACCGCATCGACCCCGCCGCGATCGATCGCTTCACCGCCGTGGTGCTGTTCTTCCACGACCACGACCGCGAACCGGATCTGCTGTCGGCGGCGCTCGACAGCCCGGCTTTCTGGATCGGCGCGCAGGGCAGCCACCGCGCGCAGGCGCGCCGCCGGGCGGCGCTGGCGGCGGCGGGCTTCGGCGCGGCGGCGCTCGACCGGCTGCGCGGCCCGATCGGGCTCATCCCCGGCACCCGCGATCCGCGCGCCCTCGCCGTCTCGGTGCTGGCCGAGATCGTCGAGGCCGCCGGGTGCATCCCCGGCAATGCCCGGCCTTTCCGTTGACCGGACGGGCCATAGCTCGTCCCGCAACCGCAGCCGACCGCCCCCACGGGCGGCGCCACGAGCAGCAGGCGAGCTGCCATGCAGGACATCAAACCGGACGACCCGATGAGCGACGAGACTGCACCCAGCCCGCTGTCGAGCACCGAGCGGTTGAACAACATGCACGAGCAAATCGAGAAAAGCGTCTCTTGGGACGCCGTCATAGCCGGTGGTGGCGAAGCGCCCGGCCGTATGGGGCACCACTGCCAAGCCACGGCGCAGCCGGTCCCGGGGTGCCGTTCGGTGGTGTCGAGGATTCGGATTCAGGATGCGAGCATGGCGGTTTCGCCGTGGAGAAGACCGTCGATGCGACGGCCGACTTTGCATCTCGACCTCTTAGGTACCGGCTGCCGAACCCACACCTCCAACGAAAGGAGTTTTCATGCTTACCCTGCACTGCCTCGCGTACTCTCGCGCAATCCGCGTGGCGTGGCTTCTCGAAGATCTGGGACAGCCCTATGATCTTGTCACCTACGATCGCACTGCGGATTTCCGTGCGCCCGAGGCGCTACGTCACGTTCATCCGCTGGGCAAGTCGCCGGTGATACAGGACGGCGATCTGCTGCTCGCAGAGTCTTCGGCCTGCCTGCGCTACATCGTCGATACCTATGGCACTGGTGCCCACCGGCCCCCTCGGGACTCGGTCGATAGAATCCGACATGAGGAGATGCTCGACTACGTCGAGAGTTCGTTTGCCGGGGTGGCCATGGGCGTCCTCCTCCCTGCGTTGCAAAGCAAGGAGCCGAGCGAAGGCGCACGCAAGAGGCTCGATACCCATCTGGCCTACATCGCGGGAAACTTGACGCCGGACGCACTGCTTTTCGGCACTGACGTTACCTTGGCCGACATCCAGTTCTCCTACCTCCTGGCCAACCTCTCGCGCATGGGCTTCCTCGAGAGCGCTCCGCGGATCGAAGCCTATTGGGCCGCGCTGCAAACCCAGCCGGGCTACAAAGCCGCGGTCGAGAAGACCGGGCCGATGGCGCCCGAAGCCTGAAACTCCGCGACGAACCAAAGGAGTGACGTCATGAACATTCTCATCGCCGGCGCGACCGGCAAGACCGGCCTGCGTCTCGTCAAAGAGCTGATCTCGCGCGACCACACCCCCATCGCGCTGGTGCGCGAAAGCTCGGACACCTCCAAATTGCCCGAAGGCGTCACATTGCGCCATGGAGATCTGACCGACCTGCAAGAGGGCATCTGCGACGGCTGCGAAGCCGTGATCTTCGCCGCCGGGTCGGGCGGCGACACCGGCCCCGAGATGACCGACAAGGTCGACCGCGACGGCGCAAAGTGCCTGATCGACATGGCCGCCAAGGCCGGCGTTAGCCGCTTCGTCATGCTCAGTTCGGTTGGCACGGAAGACCCCGACCCCGAGCACGAATTGGGTCATTACCTCCAAGCCAAACACGAGGCTGACGAGCATTTGAAAGCATCCGGTCTGACTTACGCGATCGTTCGTCCCGTGCAGCTGACCGATGAGGATGGCGACCGGAACATTGCTCTTGGCAACAACGTCGATCCCAAGGGGAAGGCCGCGCGCGGAGATGTTGCCGCTACCCTGGCTGACGCGGTCGAAAGTAGCGATTGGATCGGCCAAGTGCGCCTGATGCAGTCGGTCTGATCCGGCGTGCAGGGAACGGGCGCCCGACCACGTTCCCTGCATGTATTCCGTGCCGCACAGCTGCCGTTCGGGCGCCCCGCGGCGAACGGCATTTACCGGCCAAGAGTGTCAGCTCCCGGCCCAAAGCGGCCCTTGGCTGTCACCATATGCTCCTGCATTGCTGCACAGAATACCGGGCATTCACTGCAACATGGAAAGCCATCTTCGGCACCATACCTGCCTATGGGGCTTCTGGGGCTTCCGACGTCCCGCCAAAGGACGCCGGAACCGAAGACGCATCAGTAGGCGTACTGCGTCGCCTGTCCCGCCACCACGTACCAGCTGACGAACAACGCATTGATCAACGCGCCTGGCACATAGCTCGCAGTACGGCGATAGGTGTAGGTGCTGATCAAGGCTGCGATCAGCAGCAATGGCACGAACTGGAACATGACGATGGTGTTCAGCGGCTCGGACGGCGTCAGAAGCTGGCCGGTAGAGAACAGAACCCCGTATTGCAGAGACAGGAACACAAGGAATCCGCCCATCAGTGCCAGCGCATTAAGGAGGTATTCCGCCGCCGCACTCTGCCCCGCGACCGACAAACCACCATGCAGCGCCCGCATCGCCAGAAGGAAGTAGAGGCCGAACGGCACGAGGTAGACCAGCGCGATTCCGAAGCGCTCGGCGGTCAGCGGCCGCAGCCCGACGAACCAGAAGCGTGGATCGGTCTTGAAGAAGAAGTCGAGCACAAGGACCGCGACGTAGGCCACGAAGATCGTCGCGAGGGCCAGGGCTACGGCGCGTGGGGTATCATGTTCGAACTCCACCCGTGCCCCGCGGATCACGAAGCCGAGGCCCCAGACGATCACGCCGTTGATGACCGCCCACAGCGCCACCTGCGTGGTGATGGTCTGCGGCAGCAGCCAGCTCGCCGGGAAGATCGTCTCGGCCAAGGTAAAGATCGGGTAGTAGTCGAGCACCGGGATCACCGCCCCCAGCGCGAAGATGAGCCACCACTTGCCACCGCGTCGCTCATGCGCGGCGTCGACCACCGGTGCGCGTAACGGCGCGAAGGACGGCAGACTCAGCAGCAGACCGATCGTGCCCAGCACCAGCACGACCCAGCCCACCAGCGAGACCAGCGTGCCGATTTCCTTAGCGAACCAGATCTGGTCGTCCGATGGCAGCGCCGAGCCGCCGTCGAGCGTCTGTGCGAACCAGTCGATCGAATGGCCGATCGCGGCGTGCGAGATGTGGTCGCCCGGATGCGTCACCGGCGGCTGCCACAGCACCCGTGCGGTGCCCGCCTCGATGTCGCCGTAGACCCGACCTTCCTCAACCGGGCCCTCGGCCCCGAACAGCGCCTGCAACTTCGGGCTCTGCTCGGCGTCGTCGGCATTGGCCACGCCCCACATCAGCTGCGAGAACTCGTCATAGGCCGAAAACACCACGGAGACGTTACGCGGCCAGTTCGTGTCGCCCTCGGCTGCAAAGGGCGCGCCGGTGCTCGATCCTTCGAGAACGATCGATCGGTAATCATCTGGATGGGCCTTCGCAGCCGCCAGAACTGTCCAGCCGCCCATCGAGTGGCCTTCGAGGCCGATATTGTCGGTATCAACGATATCGAGGCTGCGAAGGTATTGCAGCGCCGCCGGCCCGCCGAAGCCAGCCGAGAAGGCCGGGCCTTCGGACGCGCCATGTCCTGTCTGGTCGAGCGACAGAACAACGTAGCCCCGCCGCGCATACTCTATCGCGAAGCCCGATTGCACCTCGCGTGAGTTGATGTAGCCATGCACCGCAAGGATCGCTGGTGCCGGATCTTCGGCGCTTACTCCCTCGGGTACATAGAGCAACCCGCTCTGTAGATTGCCGTTCGCTCCCATGAAGCGGACGTCCTTGATCTCTGTACCGCCTGCCGTCTGCACCAGATGGGCAATGATCGCTCCGGCCAGCAGCAGCGCCCATCCCAAGCCGAACAGGCCCCAACGCGTCTTCATTCCCTCGACCTTCCCTCAAAAAAAGGGAGAGGCGCGCCGCCTCTCCCCATGCATTTCTGCGCCAAACTCAGTCGAGACCGTAAGTCTCGGCATCCAGCGGATCATAGATCTCCGACTTCGCCAACGCGGCGAGCGCGTCGACATCGGTGCGGTCGACGCCCTCGAGCATCTCGGCCCAACGATCGACGATGCGCTTGTAGTCGGCGAGGATCTGCTCGGGGTTCTCGACCCCGCGCTCGGTCGCATTCTCGATCAGCACGGCCTCGTCGGCCACGACGAACTCGGCCAATGCATCGCGCAATGCCTGGTCCGGCTCGTGGATCGTCATGCCGGCAGCTCGTGCGGCCTCGACCGCGACATCGACATCTGCGTCAAACTCGACCCGATGGCGGGCGAGGTCGTAGGCCATCTCATCGAACAGCACGCGCCGGTTCTCGGGAGAGAGCCCGGTCCAGAATGCTTCGTTGTAGCCCCAGCCGAAGCCTGCGTAGTAGTTGCCAATGGCGAGCGTGTTGAGATCGGTCACCACGTCCTTGAGGCTGAAGCTGTCGAGCGCGTCGGCCGCGGCCACGGCGCAGTCGAGCGAGCCGGTGTCGAGACCGGTGTACATCTCGCTCGAGGGGATCGAGACAGGGATCGCGCCGACATGCTCGGCGAAGCGCGACCAGGCACCGCCGGCCATCCGCAGCCGCTTGCCGGCGACGTCCTCGAGCGTCTCGACCGGCTGGTTGCACATCATCACGTATTCCGAGGTCGAGTAGCCGCCGCCGAAGACGATGCCGTTCTCGTCCCACTCGGCCAGCGCCGCCTCGTTGGTCAGGCCGAACTCGGTCGAGGCGAAGGCCATGACCATCGGGTCGGTGTTGTAGAACGCCATATTGCCGACGAGGTTGGCCACCGGCAGTTCGGAGGGGGTGTAGGTGCCGGCGTGATAGCTGACCTGTGCCACGCCGTCGCGCAGGCCCTGCAACGACGACGCCGGAGGCAGCAGCGAGCCGCCCGAGAACACCCGGAACTCGACCTCGCCGCCGGTAGCCTCGGCGACCCGCTTGGCGAAGTCGACATAGGGTCCGCGCACCATCGAGTGGCGTTCGGCGAAGAAGTGATTGGCGTTGTACTGCTCGGCCTGAACCGCGCCGCCCAGCAGCGCCAGCCCGATCGCGGTTCCGGCCGCCATCCTTGCGATAGTCATGGTCATCCTCCCTGTGAATGTGGTCGTCGTGTCAGTTCGCCATCAGCGATGGCAGGAACAGGCTGATCGCGGGAAAGGCGATCAGCAGAATCAGCGTGAGCAGGTCCATCGCGATGAACCACGACGTCCCCGAGATGATATGGCCGAGCCGCACCCGGCCCGAGAGCGCGCCGTGCAGCACGTAGAGGTTCAGCCCGACCGGCGGCGTGACGAGGCCGATCTCCAAGAGCTTGATCGCGATGATGCCGAACCAGATCAGGTTGACGTCCGCGGCCTCCAGCACCGGCAGCAGCACCGGCAGGGTCAGCAGCATCAGCCCGATCGAGTCGATCACCATGCCGAGGATCACGTAGAGGCCGGCGACCATCAGGATGATCACCACCGGCTCATCGGATACGGCGAGCATCATGTCCGACAGCGCCCGCGGCACGCCCGACAGCCCCATGAAGCGGGTGAACATGATCGCGCCGATCGACAGGAAGAAGATCGACGAGGTGGCGAGCGTGGTCTGCCGGATCGCCCCGGTCAGCGCCGCCACCGTCAGCCCGCCGCGCAGCCCGGCGATGACCAGCGCGAGAAAGGCACCCACCGCCCCCGCCTCGGTCGGGGTGAAGAAACCGCCGAAGATGCCGCCCAGAACGCCGAGGATCAGCACCGGGAAGGGCCAGACCGACCAGATCAGCCGCAGCAGCTGCGCCGTCTCGAACCGGTCGGCCACGCGCGGTGCGAGGCCGGGGCGGGCGGCACAGCGCAGGGTGATCATGCCCATGTAGATCAGCGCCGAAATCACGCCGGGCAGCACCCCTGCTATGAAGAGCTGGCCGATCGACTGCTCGGTGAAGATGCCGTAGAGCACCATCAAGATTGAGGGCGGGATCAGCGAGCCCAGCGTGCCCGAGGCCGCGACCACGCCGGTGGCCAGCGACGGATGGTAGCCCGCGCGCAGCATCTCGGGCACCGCGATGCGTGACATGGCTGCGGTGGTGGCGATGCTCGAACCCGAAGCGGCGGCGAACAGCCCGCAGGCCCCGACGCTGGCCGAGGCCAGCCCGCCGGGCACCCGGGCCAGCAACAGGCGCAGCAGGTCGAAGGCCCCCGCCGTCAGGCCGGTGTTGGCGGCGATGAAGCCCATCAGAAGGAACATCGGGATCGCGGTCAGCGACCAGTCGCCGATGAAACTGAAAGGCAGCGCGCTGACGATGCCGAAGGCAGCGGTGGCGTTGGTCATCATCGTGATGCCGCCGATCGACACCGCCATCAGCGCGACGCCGATCGGAACCCGGATTGCCAGCAGGCCGAACAGCACCGCGATACCGGCCCAGCCGGTCATCAGCATGCTCACGCCGCGCCCTCCACCGCCTGCGCCTTGGCCGTCTCGCGGCCGCGCAGCGCCATCACGGCGCGCAACAGTGCCGCGAGCGCCGCCAGGCCGAAGCCCAGAGGCAGAAGGCAACGCGCCGGCCAGACGATCACCTCGCGGCTTCCCATCACCACTTCGCCCACGCGGAAGGCGCGCACCGCATCGAGCCCGGTACGCCAGGCGATGAGTGACAGCACGCCCGCGGTGATCAGGAAGGTCAGCAGCAGGCAGGCCCGGCGCAGGAGCGGCGGAAACCGCGCGAAGAGCAGGTCGACGCTGATCTGCTCGTCCTCGTATTCGACCAGCGCCATCGGCAGCATCACGACGGCAACCATGTAGTAGTAGGACGAGATCTCGATCGTGCTCTGAATCGGCGCGTTGAACAGGTTCTTCAGCACCACGTCGAGCGTGACATGCGCCATCATCAGCACGATGCCCGCCCCGCCGATGAGCATCAGGGCCCCGGTCAGCTTTCGAAATACCGCGTCCATGCGTCCTCCCCGGTTCGGCATGCCCCCTCCCGGGCAACGCCGCCTCGTCCCGCGGCCGACTGTTCCGCGCAAGGCCGTGCCGGCACAAATAGCAATGCTTGATCGATTGATCGCAAATGGTTATCGCCCAAGCGGTTCGGCGGGAGGGACAGTTCATGCGACAGTCGCGTATAGGGATCAGGCATCTGCGCTGCGCCATCGGCGTCGCCGATGCGGGGGGCTTCCGGGCTGCCGCCGAGATGCTGGGCATCGCGCAGCCGGCGATCACCAAGACGATCCGCGACATGGAGGAAGATCTCGGATTCGAGATCTTCGAGCGGGGCCCGAAGGCGGTCTCGCTGACGGCCCCGGGCCGGCGCTTCATCGAGGATGCCCGCCAGAGCCTCGCCCAGTTCGAGCGCACGATCCGCGCCGCCCGTCGCAACGAGACCGGCTCGCATGGTCACGTCATCATCGGCTACTCGGCCCTGGCCAGTTCGGGCCATATCTCGGACGGGCTGCGCGGGTTCGAGGCTCTTTGCCCCGGAGTGCAGATCGAGATGCACGTGCTGTCGACGGACACGATGATGCGGCAGCTGGCCGGCGGCGAGATCGACGCGGGTTTCCTGCTTTCTCACGAGACCGTGGCACACCCGGCGATCAGCCAGCAGCCGGTCTGGAGCAGCCCGATCGGGCTGGTGCTGCCGCGCGACGCGCCGGACCCTGACTTCGAAACGCTCTCGGGTGCGCCCTTCGTGATGGGGTTGCGCGAAAACTGGCGCGCCTATCGCCTGCTGCTCGACAGGCTTTGCGCAGAGGCGGGCTTGGTCCCGCAAGTGACCGAGGAAGTCTGGGACGTGCAGGTGCTGTTCCAGCGCGTGGCCGAGGGGCGGGGCTACACGCTCTACCCGATGGACGCGGCTCCGGCCCTGCCGGCGTCGTTGCGCATGCTGGCCCTGTCCCGGTTGCGGGGAAGCCTGACCATCTCCATGGCGTGGAACCATGTCGCAGACACCGCGCTCCTGCGCAGCTTCCGCGCACAGTTCGGCCGCGAAGAGACCGCCCATATGGCGCGATAGCGGTTTGCGATCATGCGATCGCGCATCGCGATTTGCGTTTCCCCGGCGATCCCCGGAGTTCTTGAACCCGGCTCGAGGGGGAGGACGCGATGGACGACGAATGCTGCGAACCGTTCGAGTTGGCCGGGACGGGCGCGGCCGTCCTGCTTCTGCACGGCTTCACGAGTACGCCTCAGAGCATCCGCCATGTCGGACACGCGCTGCATGCACGCACGGGCTGCACCGTCGCGGCGCCGCTGCTGGCGGGGCATGGCACCTCACCCGAGGATCTCGCCCGCACCACACATCGGGACTGGATCGCCTCGGCCGAGACCGCGCTCCGAGAGCTGGAGGGCAAAGCTGATCGGGTGATCGTTGCGGGCCTGTCGCTCGGTGGTACGCTCGCGCTCAATCTCGCCATCCGCCACCCAGATCGGATCGCGGCCGTTGCGACAATTAACGGCTCGACCGGCATCTATCGCCCCGAACAGGCTCGCGCTGTCTTCGACACGCCGTTTGGGAGCTATTGCACCGGAATCGGCTCCGATATCCGCCATCCCGGCCGGCACGAGGTCTGCTACGATCGGATACCCACTTCGACCCTGCATGAGCGCTTCCTGCTGACCACAGCCACGGGGCTGATGCTGCCGCTTCTTCAGCAGCCTCTTTTGATCATACAGTCGCGCGTCGACCATGTTGTGGAGCCTACTAACGCGCATCGTATCGCGAGGGACAGTGGCTCTGCCTCGATCACTATGCGATGGCTGGACAACTCCTACCATGTCGCCACACTTGACTACGACCGCGAGATGATCGTGGAAGAGTTGGCGAGATTTGCTGCGTCAATTTAACTGGCCACAGCCGGCTATTCTATTCACCCAGACGAAGGCGCATCGGGGCCTCGCTGATCGAGATCAGCAGTCAGTCTCGATCTGTAGTCCGTCACCTCGCTCCTCGGACGGCGCTCCTCAAGGGTGCGGTCCGCGCTTGCACCTACGGCCATCGCCCGCCGTCATCCTCGCCCTGGCCTGACCGTGGCTCAGGCAATCGAGGCGCTGTGACACAGCTTGGGACACAGAAGGCATTTTGCCTGTCCGGCGGTTGACACCATATACTTCCTTATGCCATAATTATAATAATAATCAGTAACTTAGATCAGAATCCTACCACCCCAGCCAGGTTTTCACAAAAACCCAATGAAATCAGAGCCTCACTCCGCTCTGAATCGAATCATGTGCTACACCCGCCCGCGGCTGTGACACCGCGTGTGACACATGATGTGACACCGCCCCGGTCCTCCCGCCCCTTCAAACGACGCCGACAGGCCAGCCGCTACGCCGGGCCCCATCTGCTCCGCCGGGGGCGGGTCTTCTACTTTCGAAAACGACTCCCGCAGGTCGACCCAAACCATGGATCAAACCTTTTTCTGTGCCTCTCCCTGCGGACCGAAATCCGGCTCGACGCCGTGAAGCGCTCTGCCGCGCTGCTCACGGTCTACGAGACAGAGGGACAGAAGATCGTGGACGCACTGAAGAACAACCTGCTCGCCCCCGCCGATGCCAAGAGCCCCCTCATGGAGGGGGCGACCATGACGACGGCGGACATCAAGGCCTGATCATCGCGCGCGCACCGTGATACCTTTCGCATGACTCGCCAGAGGAGGAGGATGTGCTCAGGTCCGCCGGAGTGATCGCCGGGCTTTTGGCGGCAACCGCAAGCGTCGCAGGCGAGGAAGAGACCATCTGCCAGACTGCGGGTCTTATCGTCGAGGGTGGGACGTCAGAGACTCGTGCTCGCATCTGCCGGATTGCCACTCGTGAGATTCCGAAGCTTGCGGCCTGCAATGTTGCTGTGCCCGAGGGGGTCACGCTCAGGTTCGTGGATACTCTTCCCGAGGGTTGCATGGGCATCTTCCATTGCGGCGAAGCGCTCATCAGATTGCTGTCGCCGGAGCTCATGGCCAAGCGCCGCGATCCGGACCGCGCCTTTGCCAGCGTGCCGGATGAGCCCTATTTCGATAGCGTGGTCGTACACGAATTGACGCACGCCGCCTACGACAGTGCAGAATGCCCGTTCGTCGATTGCCCGGCGACCGCCGAATACGCCGCTTATGCGATGCAGATTCGGTCGCTGCCGACCGAGGCGCGCGAGGCATTCGAGGCGACCTCCGCCTTCGATCACCGCGTCTCGCGGGACGAACTGAGCGCGATGTATCATGCCTTCGCTCCCGACCGCTTTGCGCAAAAAACGTGGCTGCATTTCACCCAGCGCGATGACGGCTGCCAACTCATTGGACGGATCATGGGCGGCGCGGCATTCTTTGACCGGGAACGCTTCTGACGAGGATGTCGGACCGAGGGGTTCCCCGATCCCCGGCCGGGATCTGGTGATTTCCAAGCTACTCCTGGCTGCCGCCAATCGCGGTGAGATGTGGAATCCCACTGCCCGGCCTGGCGTTCATGAACGGCAAAGGGAGCCGCCGGTTGTGGCGCCGGCAGATGATCAGCGTCATCCCGTCGCCAGCCAGCCTGTTGTTAACGAAGCGGTAGATCGAGACGCTGGTTCGGTCGGATCTGTGCCGGGGGTCGTTTGACGTAGATCAACGCGGCCTCGGGCCGATGGCCGCAGCATCGGGCGAGACATTGGTTCAACCGCGAAGCCCATGATGACGGCTGATGTCGTGACGGGCGAAACGCCTGCGGGCTGAACGGGATCGTCAGGCGTCCTTCGGATAAAGAATTCGGGGCGCGCTCGGAACAGGGGGCCCGGATGCCCATGGATCATCTCGGCGACCGACAGCGCAACCTCTCGGCGCGATCGAAGACCGGCGCGCCGGCCGATGACACGGGTACGGACCGCCAGGCCGCGTTCCGCACCGAAGGGCTGAGCAAGACCTACGGCGCCGGAGGCCCGAACGAGGTCCGCGCGCTCGACGGCGTCGATCTCGAATTGCCGAGCGAGGAACTCGTGGTGCTTCTCGGACCATCGGGCAGCGGCAAATCCACCCTTCTGAACATCCTCGGCGGTCTGGACCACGCGACGCGCGGGGCCGCGTGGTTCCGGGAGATGGAGCTCACCGCGATGACCGACCGGCAGCTCACCCGCTACCGGCGCGACCATGTCGGCTTCGTGTTCCAGTTCTACAACCTCGTGGCCAGCCTCACCGCACGCGAGAACGTCGAGCTGGTCACCGACATCGCCATGGACCCCATGCCCGCCGCCGAGGCCCTGTCGCTGGTCGGGCTCGATGCACGGCTGGATCACTTTCCCGCCCAGCTTTCGGGCGGCGAGCAGCAACGCGTCGCCATCGCGCGGGCCATCGCCAAGCGCCCCGAGGTGCTGCTCTGCGACGAGCCGACCGGCGCGCTGGACAGCCGCACCGGCGTCGCGGTGCTGTCGGCGCTCGAAGCGGTCAACGCCCGGTTCGGGACCACCATCCTCGTGATCACCCACAATGCCGACATCGAACGGATGGCGCATCGGGTGATCCGTTTTCAGGATGGCCGGGTCATCGACGTCGCGCGCAACCGTAACCGCGTCGCGGCCGAGGGCATCCGATGGTGAAGCCGCGCGCCATCGACCGCAAGTTGCTGCGCGACCTGCGCCGGCTGTGGTCGCAGGTCGCGGCGATCGCGCTGGTACTGGCCTGCGGCGTGGCGATCCTGCTGACGGCCTTCGGCATGATCCGGGCGTTGGACACCACGCTCAACGACTATTACGGCCGCCAGCGCTTCGCCGAGATGTTCGCCTCGGTGCGCCGCGCACCCGGCAAGCTGGTCGAGGAAATACGCGCGATCGAGGGCGTCCGCTCGGCCGAGGCGCGAAAGGTCGGACCGGTCACGCTCGACCTGCCGGATCGACCGGCACCGGGATCGGGCCGGCTGATGTCCCTGCCCGCCGGTGCGCCGCTCCTGAACATGCCCCTGCTGGTCTCAGGGCGGATGCCGGACCCCGACAGCGACCGCGAGGTCGCCGTCAACGCCCGCTTCGCGCAGGCCAACGGCTTTCGCCCCGGTGACGGCCTTGCGGCGATCGCCAATGGACGGCGGCTCGACCTGACGATCACCGGCATGCTCCGCAGCCCGGAATTCCTCTACAGCCTGCCCCCAGGCGGGCTGATGCCCGACGATGCGGGCTTCGCGATCATCTGGATGCCTGAGCGGGCCGCGGGCGCGGTGCTCGACCTCGAAGGCGCCATCAACGACGTCGCCCTGACCCTGCACGCGACCGCCGTCACGGCGGAGGTCGCGGACCGGGTCGATGCGCTGCTTGCGCCTTGGGGCGGCACCGGCGTCCGCCTGCGCGATCAGCATCCGAGCCATGCCTTCATCGCCGCCGAACTCCAGCAGCTGCGCAACATGACCGTCGTGCTGCCGCCGATCTTCTTCGTGATCGCGGGCTTCCTGGTCAACATGCTCTTGGGTCGGATCGTGGCGTTGGAGCGCGCCGAGATTGGCCTGCTCAAGGCGTTGGGCTACCGCAAGTCGGAGATCGCGCTGCACTATCTGCTTCTCGCGATGCTGGTGGCCTGCATCGGCATCGCGATCGGCTGGCTTGCCGGCAGCTGGCTGGCGGGCGGCATGGCGCGGATCTACGCCCGGTTCTTCGATTTTCCATGGCTGATCCGACCGGATGGTCTCGACGTCTACGCGATTTCGGGGCTTCTGGCTCTCGTGGTGGCCGGGCTGGGGGCCGCACGGGCCGCGCTGACCGCGGCGCGGCTGGCCCCGGCGGTGGCCATGGCCCCGCCTGCGCCCCCGAACTTCGGCAAGGGGCCGCTCGACCGGCTGGCGGCCGGGCGGTGGCTGTCGCAGCCCGCGAAGATGGTGCTGCGCGGGCTGCTGCGCTGGCCGGTCCGTGCCGCGATGACGATGCTGGGGCTCTCGGCCGGGGTCGCGATACTCGTGGCCTCCAGCTTCATGATCGACGCGATGGACGTGGTGATGGACAGCGCGTTCTACCGGGCGAACCGCCAGCACGCGACGCTCGTCCTCGGCGCGGAAGCGCCGGCCGGGGCGGCCTTGCAGGCCCGTGCCCTGCCCGGCGTCCTGCGGGTAGAGCCGCAATTCGATCTCGCGGTGACGCTGCGCAACGGGCATTTGTCCAAGCGGCTTTCGATCACCGCCCAGCCCCCCGGCGGCGACCTGGTCCGGATCCTCGACACCGAGGGCCGGATCGTCGCGGCTCCGGAGACGGCGCTGATGTTGTCGCGCCAGCTGGCCGAGCAGCTACAGGTCGGCCCGGGCGACATGGTCGAGGTCGAGGTCGCCGGGGACCGGGAGCGCGACTTCAGCGAGCCGGTCGCGGCGGTGACGCGGCAATATCTCGGCCTCGGGGCCTACATGGACCACGACGCGCTCGCGGCGCGGCTGGGCCGGGCGCCGCGGGTCACCGCCCTGCATCTGGCGCTGGACCCCGCCGCGTTGCCCGAGTTCCAGGCCGCGCTCAAGACGCTGCCCACGCTGGCGGCCAGCGTCATGCTGACCGAGGTCCGCGACAGCTTTCGCGAGACGATCCGGCAGAACATCCGCTGGAACACGATCCTGTTCCTGACGATCTCCGGGCTGATCACGGCCGGCGTCGCCTATAACGGCGCCCGCATCCAGCTCTCCGAGCGGGCGCGCGAGCTGGCCAGCCTGCGAATCCTCGGCTTCACCCGCACCGAGGCGGCGTCGATCCTGCTGGGCGAAACCGCCGTGCTGGCGCTTTTGGCGCAGCCGCTGGGCTGGGGGATCGGCGCGCTGATCGCGCAAGGCATGGTCTCGGGCTTCGACAGCGATCTCTACCGGATTCCGCTGGTGCTGACCCCGGCCAATTTCGCGCGCGCGAGCCTGCTGACGCTGACCGCGATCCTGGCCGCCGCGCTGCTGGTCCGGAGGCGGTTCGACCGGCTGGATCTTCTGGACGTCCTCAAGACGAGGGAATGAAACCATGGCCCGCCCTATCCGCCTGATCGCCCTGTTCGCCATCCCGGCGCTGATCGTCGCGAGTCTCCTCTGGATCGCGTTTCGACCGATCCCCGTCACCGCCGAGCTGGTGGAAGTTGCGCGTGGGCCGATGGAGGTCACGCTCGAGGTGGAGGGAAAGGCGCGGATCCGCGAGGTCTGGGAGGTTTCGGCGCCGATCACGGGCACCGCCCGACGTTCGCCCGTCCGGGTCGGCGACGCGGTGGTGGCCGGCGAGACGCTGGTCGCCGTGGTCGAGCCGATCGAACCCAGCCTGCTCGACCGGCGCAGCCGGGTCGAGGCCGAGGCCGCCACGCAGGAGGCTCAAGCAGCCTTTGCCGCCGCCGAAAGCCGGTTGCAGCAGGCCCTGCAGGAGCTCAGCTACGCCAAGTCGCGCCACGACCAGGCCCGGACGCTGGTCGAGCGCGGCGCCGCCCCTGCGGACCGGCTGGAGGAGGCGACGCAGGCGCTCAAGGTCGCGCAGGCCGCCCGCGACACGGCGCTGTCGACGCGCATCATGGCACAGGGCGCGCTCGACCGGAGCCGCGCCGCTCTGATCGGTCCCGGCGACGGGACCGGGGATGGCGGTGGCTGCTGCGTCGAGATCCGCGCCCCGGCCAGCGGTGTCGTCCTTGCCATCGACCAGCTCAGCGCGCGGCCGGTCGCCGCCGGCCAGCGGCTGCTCGACATCGGCGATCCGAACGATCTGGAGATCGTCGCGGACCTCCTGTCGCGCGATGCCGTCCGCCTTCCCGAGGACGCCCTCGCCCGTGTCGCGCGCTGGGGTGGCGCTGGCGAGCCGCCTGCCCACCTGCGCCGGATCGAGCCGTCAGCGCGGACCGAGGTCTCTGCGCTCGGGATCGAGGAGCAGCGGGTCGAGGCGATCTTCGATTTCACAACGCCCGACGCACCGCCCGTCGGGCTCGGGAACGGCTATGCCCTGCGCCTGCGCATCGTGCTGTGGCGGTTTCCGGACGAGTTGCAGGTGCCGATCGCCGCGTTGTTCCGCCATGGCCAGAACTGGTCAAGCTTCGTGGTCGAGGAGGGTCGCGCCCGCCGCGCCGTGCTGGAGATCGGCCGGCGCAACGACACGGTCGCGCAGGTGCTGGGCGGACTGGAGATCGGTGACGTGGTCATCGTGCATCCCGGCGAGAAGATCGCCGAGGGCGTCGCGGTCCGGGCAGCCGAGCGCGAATGACCCCGAGACCGCCGACCCGACAGGCGCCGCCGCATCGCGGGGCGGCATCATATCGACCCGTGGCTCCCGTGCCTTGATCCAGATCAGGGCCGGGTTGTCCACGGGCGGCGATACTCGCCCCACCTCTGCTGGAAAGGCCGCTCCATGATCCTCACCGCGATCGAATGCCCGGCGGCGCGTCCCGTGCCCCGCGCGGCTGGCCCCACACTTGCCCCCCTGCGCGGGGAAGGCGCGGCTGGCTGGTCCGAGGCCCGCGCGTCGCGGCGGCCCGACCGATGAGCATCAAGATCGGCACGACGGCCGGACGGCCAGAGATCGAAATCTCGGGTTCCCTCGGCCTGCCCGAACTCGAACAGGCCCGCCGCCGTTTCGCGCAGATCCCCTTCGCCCCTCACGCCACGCTCGACCTCTCGGCGCTGCAGCGCCTCGATTCCGCGGGCGCGTGGCTGCTACTGACCGAGCAGGCGCGGCTGCGGCAGGAGGGGACGGATCTCACCATCGCATCGGTGCCGCCACACGCCTTGCCGCTCGTGGAGGTCGTGCGCGCGAACCTCGAGCGGGCCGAGCCCGCGACCCGGCCGCCGCTCACCGTCGCCACGCTGCTCGACCGGCTCGGCAGGCAGGTCGCCGGCGCCGGGACCTTCCTGCGCGACCTGCTGGGATATCTCGGCATCTTCACCGCGCGGCTGCTCGGAGCGCTCCGGCGGCCGCGCGGGTTTCACCTGACCTCGCTCGTGCATCACTGCGAGGAGGTCGGGCTGCGCGCGGTGCCGATCGTCGCGCTGATGGCATTCCTGATCGGCGTCGTGCTCGCCTTTCAGGGCGCGACCCAGCTGCGTCCCTTCGGCGCGGAGATCTTCGTGGTCGAGCTGATCGCCATCTCGATCCTGCGCGAACTCGGCGTCCTGCTCACCGCGATCATCGTCGCCGGGCGCACCGCCTCGGCCTTCACCGCGGCGATCGGCTCGATGAAGATGCGCGAGGAGATCGACGCCATGCAGACCCTGCGCATCGACCCGGCCAGCGCGCTGATCCTGCCGCGCATCCTGGCGCTGGTGATCACCCTGCCGATCCTCGGGCTGGTGGCCGATCTGAGCGGGCTCTTGGGCGGGGCGCTCATGTCATGGGCCGAGCTCGGCATCTCGCCCGCGATGTTCCGCACCCGGCTGATCGAGGGCGTCGAGCCGATCCATGTGGTCGTCGGGCTGGTCAAGGCGCCGGTCTTCGCGCTGATCATCGGCATCGTCGGCTGTCGCGCCGGCATGCAGGTCGGCAACAGCGCGGAGTCGCTCGGGCGGATGACCTCCAGCGCCGTCGTCACCGCGATCTTCGCGGTGATCGTCACCGACGCGCTGTTCTCGATCCTCTTCGCGCAGGTCGGCCTGTGACCGGGAGCGACGACATGGTGATCCGCATTCGCGGGCTGGAGAACCGCTTCGGGCCGCACCGCGTCCATGAGGGGCTGGATCTCGACATGCGGCGCGGCGAGGTACTCGGCGTGGTCGGCGGCTCGGGCACGGGCAAGTCGGTGCTGCTGCGCAGCATCGTCGGTCTGCGGCGACCCAATGCCGGACGGATCGCGGTGTTCGGCGAGGAGATGACCGGGATCGACGAGCATCGACGAGCCGCGCTCGCGGCGCGGTGGGGGGTCATGTTCCAGGACGGGGCGCTGTTCTCCTCGCTGACGCTGCGCGAGAATGTCGAGGTGCCGCTGCGCGGCGTCGAAGGCCTCGACCCGGACACCCGCCGCGCCTTGGCCGAGCTCAAGATCGCCATGGTCGGGCTGCCGCTCGACGCGGCCGAGACCTATCCGGCCGAGCTTTCGGGCGGCATGCGCAAGCGCGCGGGCCTCGCGCGCGCGCTCGCGCTCGACCCCGAGATCGTCTTTCTCGACGAACCGACCGCAGGGCTCGACCCGATCGGCGCCGCGGCCTTCGACCGGCTGATGCGCGATCTCGTGCAGGCGCTGGGGCTCAGCGTGTTCCTGGTGACCCACGATCTCGATACGCTCTACGCGCTGTGCGACCGTGTCGCCGTGCTGGCCGAGCGCCGCGTGCTCGCCACGGGCACGCTCGATGACATGCTGGCGGTCGAGCACCCTTGGGTGCGCGACTATTTCCACGGCCCCCGTGGCCGGGCCGCCCGCAGGTCCGGCCCGGTCGCACCGCAAGGGAGGTGACACATGGAGACCAAGGCCAACTACGTGCTCGTCGGCGCCTTCACCCTCGCGGGTCTGCTCGGCATCCTCGCCTTCCTGCTCTGGTTCGCCCGGGTCGAGCTGGACCGGCAGTTCGCCACCTACGAGATCGAGTTCGACAGCGTCTCCGGGCTCGGCCGCGCCTCGGAGGTGCGCTTCGGCGGGCTGCTGGTCGGTCAGGTCACCGACCTCGCCCTCGCCCCCGACCAGACCGGCGCCATTAGGGTCGTGGTGCAGGTTCAGGCCGATACCCCGGTCCGAGGCGACAGCATCGCCCGGATCGAGGCGCTGGGCGTGACCGGCGTCTCCTATGTCGCGATCGAGGCGGGATCGCCCGACTCGCCACTGCTCTCGTCCGCCCCCGGCGAGCCGTTGCCGCGCATCGCCGCCGGTCCCTCGACCCTGCAATCGCTAACCCGCAGCGCGCCAGAACTGCTCGACGAGGCGCTCTCGGTCATGCAGCGCCTCGACACCCTGCTCGACGAAGCGAACCGCGACCGCGTCGTGCGGATCCTCGACAACACCGAACGGGCGAGCGCGGCGCTGGCCGATACGCTCGACGAGCTGTCCGGCACGGCGGAGGCGATCACCGGCGTCGCGGCCGAAGCCGGGCGTTTCAACGACACATGGGACGATCTCGCCGATGGGCTCCTGCGCCTCTCCGACCGGGCCGAGACCACCATGGCCCGGATCGATACGCTGACGGAGACCGCCGGGGAGACGATGCGAAGCGGCTCCAAGACCCTTCAGGCGGCGCAGGATCTCTTGGCCGAGACCGACCGCTACATGGCCGAGGAGGCAAGCGCCGCCAGCACCGCCCTGCAGCAGATGCTCGAGGATTTACGGGCCGAGATCGGGGCGCTGGGCCCTGAGGCCCGGCGCATGATCGACACGCTCGCATCGGCGGGGGACGCGGCCGGGGCCCGCCTCGACGAGGCCGCGGAACTGCTGAGGAGCGCCACCGATGCCGCGGCCCGGCTCGGCCCCGCGATCGGAACCACCGAGCGCGAGATCGCGGCCCTTTCGGGCTCCGCGCGCGACCTGGTGGCGCGGGCCGAGCGGCTGGTCGACGAGGATCTCGCGCCGATGATATCGGAGTTGCGCGGCACCGGGCGCGCGATGGACGATCTCGTCTCGACGCTGGGTCCCGATTTCGCGAGCGCCACCGAAAGCGCCGCCCGGCTCGCCGGATCGGCCGAAACCCTCGTCACGGGGGCGGCGGACGGGCTTACGGCCGCGCAGAACGCCATGCGATCTCTGGAGACCGCCATGCAGCGCGGCGAAGCCGCTTTCGCCTCGGCCGAACGCACCTTCTCGGAGACGGCGCGGATCGCGGAAGAGGAGATCACGCCGCTGATCTCGGACGTCCGGGGCGCCGCTTCGGGCCTCGAAGAGGCCATCGGCACGGTCTCCGCCGAACTGCCCGGGATCGGCACGGATCTGCGGCGCGCGAGCCAGGCGGCGGCGACCGCCTTCGAGACCTTGGCCACCACGGTGGCGCGGTCGGGAACCGCGCTGGACGGCTTCACGGCCGAGGCGCTTCCGGGCTATGCTCGCCTCGCACGGGAGGCGCGTGCCCTGGTCGGGAACCTCGACCGCATGGTCGGCCGGATGGATCGGGACCCCGCCCGCTTCCTGCTGGACGACCGGGCCCCCGCCTTCCGCAGGTGAAGGGAATGGAATGCTTCGGGTTCAGGGTGCGGCCGGTTTAGGGCTCTTTCTGCTGCTGTCCGGCTGTGGCGCGCTGGATGTCTTGGACCGGGCTTCGGCGCCGCTCGAGGTCTTCGAACTGCGCTCGCCGGAGATGGCCGCGCCCGCGGTCGCGCCACGCCCGCTCGACGTGATCGTCGAATTACCCGTGGCCTCCGGCAGCATCGCCACCGACCGGATCATGATCCGCCCCGATCCGCTCCGGGCGCAGTACCTGCCCGATGCGCGCTGGGCCGACCCGGTGCCGCAGATGGTCCAGACGCTGATGGTGCGCAGCCTCGGCGACAGCGCCGCGCTGCGATATGTCGGCCGCAGCCCCCTGGGTGTGGGCGGCGATTACGCGGTGCTGACCGAGATCATCGGTTTCCATGCGGAGGCCTTCACCGCCGAGGGCGCGCAGGTCGAGATCGAGCTGCTGGTCCGGCTAGTACGCGAAAGCGATGCGGCCGTCGTCTCGACTCGCCGGATCGAGGCGGTGGCCAAAACGCCTTCGACCGACAGCGCAGCGCTGGCCGCGGGTTTCGATCGGGCCATGCGCACGGCCCTTGGAGAGTTCACCGGCTGGGTGCTCGGCGAGGTCGGCGCCGGCAGCTGAGGTCACTTGGAGAACAACACCGGCCGCCTGGCGTGGCGCAGGAGGCTCCACGTCACCGTCCCGAGCACGAAGTCGTAGGCGCGCGAATGGCCGAAGGCTCCGGTGACGATCAACCCCGCCCCCGTCTGGAACGCCTCGCGCTCGAGAATTTCGCTGATCTTCGATGACTCGGCCTCGCGATGCACGACCCTCGCTCTCAGGCCATGGCGGCTCAGCATCGTGGCCATGTCCTGCGCCGGGTAGTGGTGCGCGTCACGGTCGGGCAGCTTTGCCACGCTGAGCAACGTGACCTCCGCCCCCTTCTCCAGCAGATCGACGGCGTCGTGCGCCGCACGCGCGGCCTCGCGGGTCTCGCTCCAACCGATCACCGCGGCGCGCCCCAGCGGCGCGGGCTCCCATCCCGGCGGGATCATCAGAACCGGTCGACCGGAGGCACGGATGATCTCCGCCTCACCGCGGCCAGTGCGATCTCCGTCGGGGCGCCCCACCATCACCAGGTCAGCGGCGCGCACGCTCTCGACCATCCGTTCGGCGGGGGTGATGTATTTCGCCCCGAGGCAGCGCCACTCCCCCGCGACACCCTCAGCCGCGACGCGCGCATCGAACAAGGCCTGCATCTCGCGGGCGGCGTCGCGCTGGCGGTCGCGGAGTTGCGACAGGACCTCGCCGGTCATGTGCGACGAGACGGCCGGGTAGATCTGCGGATCGGGCATCACGTGGAGGCCAAGCAAATGCGCGCCCTTCTCGCGCGCCAGCGCGGCCCCGGCCCGGATGAGCGTCTCGGCCTGTGCCGCGTCGGTGAAGCACAGGGCTATGGTCCTGATTGTCATGGCTCAATCTCCTTCTATCCGGCGGTTCGGAACGGCGGCGGCACGGCGAGCAGGTCGCAGGGCGGGTCCGCCATCAGGCCGCGCGCCACGCTGCCCAGCAGCGCTTCGGACAGCCGTGGCCGCGCATGGGTGCCGATCGCCAACAAATCCGCCGGCTCGGTCGCCAGCGTGCGGCGGATCGCGGCCTCCGGCGCATCCTCGACGAAGATGCGCTCCGCGCCGGCCAGCCGCGTCTCCAATCCGCCGAGGAATGTGGCCATGTCGGTTTCGGCGGTCTCGCGCTGGCGGCGACGTTCGGCATGCAGCAGCGAGCGTCGGCTCTCGCCGCCGAGCAGGTAGCGGAAGCACACGCTGTGAGCATGTAGCAGGCGGGTGGTCGCATTCGGCGCGAGACGCAGCGCCGCCTCGAGCGCGGCGCGCGCGGCGAGCGAGAAATCGGTGGCCGCGAGCAGCGAGCCGTAGGGGCTGACCGGGTCGCCACGCACGACGAGCAGCGGCATGTCGCAGGCCTTGGCGACGCGCTCGACCGTGGTGCCGCGGAACAACTCCGCGATCCCGGCATGGCGGTGCGCCCCCATCACCAGAAGATCCGCCTCGGCGGCGGCGTCGAGGATCGTCATCCAGGGCGTGCCGAACTCGAGCCGGCTCCGGACTCGACCGTTCAGCCGAGCGCGCAGGGCCGCGACCTCCGTCGCGAGCCGCCCGCCCGCGACGCGTTCGAACTCGGCCCGCAGATCGTCCGGCAGATCGTCGCGCAGGACATGCAGGACTTCCAGCCCGGCGCCCAGCGCCTCCGCCAGCATCGCCGCCCGCCGCAACGCGCGGGCGCCCTGCCCCGTCAGATCCGTCGCGACCAGAACCCGCTCCATGCCTTCCATCTCCCCCGGGAACGCGTTTCGCCCCATGTCGGCCAGCTTGGTCCGGCACCCCCGGGGCTGCCTTGATGCAGGTCAAGGCCCATGGCGCGTTCACCGGCCAAGCTGGGGCCGCAGCAAAGGAGCCGATCATGCGACCGTTACTCCCTTTCGTTCTTCTCATCGCCGGCACGACGCAGGCGCAGGAGGTGGAGGACCCGCTTTCGATTGAGGCGGGCCACGATCTCTACATGGTGTTCTGCCAGTCCTGCCACGGCCCGGAGGCTCGCGGTGACGGGCCCTTCGCCGAGATGCTCAGGCGCGCGCCGCCGGATCTCACCCGCCTGTCGGAGCGCAATGGCGGCAGCTTTCCGGTCGCCCGCGCCACGCGCCAGATCGACGGCCGCGATCCCCTGCTGGGCCATGGCGGCGAGATGCCGGTCTTCGGACCGGTCTTCGACACCGATTTCGGCACGCTTTCGACCCAGTCCGGCCAGCCGGTGCTGACCAGCCAGTCGATCACCGACCTGATCCACTGGCTCGAGAGCATCCAGGTCGCAGGCTGAGCATGCTGCGTTTCGGCCAGCGTCCCGCCGATCATGGCCACGGCCGGGCCGAGATCGCGCAACGTCTGGCCCGCGCCGGGCAAGGCGGGCATCTGAAGGATGCGATCTACGGCGCGATGGACGGGGCGGTGACGACCTTCGCCATCGTCGCAGGCGTGCAGGGCGCCGGGCTGTCGCCCGCGATCATCCTCGCGCTGGGTGCCGCCAACCTCCTGGCCGACGGGTTCTCGATGGCGGCGGGCAACTATGCCGGCACCAAGGCCGAGCGCGACGACGCCGCCCGGCTCAGGGCGGTCGAGGAGCGTCACATCGATCTCTACCCCGAAGGCGAGCGCGAGGAGATCCGCCAGATCCTCGCGGCCAAGGGCCTCGACGGTTCGGTTCTGGAGCGCGCGGTGACCGCGATCTCGCGCGACCGCCGCGCCTGGGTGGAGCTGATGCTGGTCGACGAATACGGGCTGAGCCCGAGGGCCCCGGCCCCTCTGCCCGCCGCGCTGGTGACATTCGCGGCCTTCCTCACCGCCGGCCTGGTGCCGCTCGCGCCCTTCACGCTCGGCCTCGGGGCGGCTTTCGGTCTGTCGATCGCCATGACCGGGGCCGCCTTCTTCGCGATCGGCGCGCTGAAGAGCCGCTGGTCGCTGGCGCCGTGGTGGCGCTCGGGCCTCGAGACGCTGGCGATCGGCGGCACGGCAGCCGCGATCGCCTATCTGGTCGGATCGCTGTTTCGCGGGATCGGCTAGAGGATATCCGGCTATCGCAACCCGAACTCCGCGGGATGTCGCTCCTCCGCCGCGAGCGTAGCCACTTCGGTCATCGTGGCCTCGGTCAGCAGCAGCGTGCCCGCGACGGACACAGCGTTCTCCAACGCGACGCGAACCACCTTCGTCGGGTCGAGAATGCCTTCCCCCACGAGGTCCACGTATTCGCCCCTCGCGGCGTCGTAGCCGTGATGGCCGTTGCGCTTGATCGGCCCGGCCACCACCCCTCCATCAGCCGCGGAGCTCTCGGCGACCAGCCGGGCCTTTGGAGGACCCCGTATCTGGTGCGATGGAAACGGGCGCACCCGGTCGCCTCGGCTTCTGGCGGACCGATCAGGGCGCCGATCCCTCGTCAGGGACACGCCGCCACCTGCGGGGCGATCACGGTGGCTCTCCCTTCCGGATCGAGACAGCGGCGGATCTCGTCGGCATCGAGGGTTTCCCGCGCCTCCAGCGCCTCGACCAGGTTGTCGATCTCCGCGCGGTGCCGTTCGAGGATCTCGGTCGCCCGGCGCTCCGCGTCCTTGAGCAGCGCCATCACCGCCCGGTCGACCCGGGCCGCCGTCTCGTCGGCATGGCTGCACGGCTGCGCGATGGACTGGCCGATGAAGGGATGGTCTTCGCTCTGCTTCAGATCGACCGGGCCGAGCGCCTCGTCCATGCCCCAGCGCGACACCATGGCGCGCGCGAGCCCGGTGGCGCGGCGGATGTCGTCGTCGGCCCCGGAGCTGACCGACCCGAGCAGCGTCCGCTCGGCCGCCCGTCCGCCGAGCAACGCGACCAGCTGCCCGCGCAGATAGGCCTCGTCGAGCGTGTGGCGCTCCGCCTCGGGCAGCATGTGCGTGCCGCCCAGCGCGCGGCCGCGTGGAATGATCGTCACCTTGAACAGCGGGTCGGCGCCGGGTGTGTAAAAGGCGGCAGCGGTGTGCCCGGCCTCGTGAACCGCGAGCCGGTGCCGTTCCTCGGGGCGGATCGCCAGCGAGCGGACGGTGCCCATCATCACCTTGTCGCGCGCCTCCTCCAGATCGGCGCGGGTGATGCCCGTCCCGCTGCGCCGCGCCGCCATGATCGCGGCCTCGTTGAGCAGGTTCTTCAGATCCGCGCCGGAAAATCCCGGCGTGCCGGCGGCGATCGCATCGAGATCCTCCGCGTTCGTCAGCGGCAGGCGTCCGGCATGGATGTCGAGGATGGCGCGCCGTGCGGCCCGGTCGGGCAGTTCGAGCGTGACGTGCCGGTCGAAGCGGCCCGGGCGCAGCAGCGCCGGGTCGAGCACGTCGGGCCGGTTGGTCGCCGCCAGCACGACCACCGCCTCGCGCCCGCCGAAGCCGTCGAGCTCGGCGAGGATCTGGTTCAGCGTCTGCTCGCGCTCGTCATGCCCCCCGCCCAGCCCGGTGCCGCGGGTCCGGCCGATGCTGTCGAGTTCGTCGATGAAGATCACCGCCGGGGCTGCAGCCCGCGCGGCCTCGAACATCTTGCGCACCCGGCCAGCCCCCACGCCGACGAAGATCTCGATGAATTCGGAGCCCGAGGTCGAGAAGAACGGCACGTCGGCCTCGCCGGCCAGCGCCTTGGCCAGAAGCGTCTTGCCGGTGCCCGGCGGCCCGACCAGCAGCACGCCATGCGGCACCTCGGCGCCGACGCGCTGGAACCGGTCCGCGTCGCGCAGGAACTCGACAAGCTCGGCCACCTCGCGCTTGGCCTGGTCCTGCCCGGCCACGTCGTCGAAGGTGACCTCCTGCGCCGGTCGGCTGGGCTTGGTGAAACGGCCACCCAGCAGCCCGCCCGCGCCGAAGCCGCCCGCCCCCGGGCCGAGGCCACCGGCCATCCGCCCGATCAGGCGGCGCTGCAGCCAGAAATACGCTCCGAGGATCACGACCCATGGCAGCAGCAGGCTCAACAGCGAGATGTCTCGCGGCTCTGTCGCGCTCACCTCGACCCGCATCGTCTCGAGCAGGGGCAGCAAGCCGGGATCTCCCTGGACCGGCGTCACCGCCCGGTACCGCGTCTCGCCGCTGCCTGTGGTTCCGGGGGCGGACACGACGATGCCGTGCTCCTGCAATTCGGCGCTGGCGACCTCGCCCGTCTCGATCATGCGCTTGACGGCGCTGTAGGAGATTTCCTCGGGCACCTCGTCGGGCAGAAACCAGATCGCGCCCAGTATCAACACCGCCCAGAAGACCCCGACCCATAGCCACTGATTGGCCAGCGGCCAGCGCGGACCGGGCTCCGGAGATCGCTTGTCCCTGTCCGTCATCACGCCCCTCCCGCGTCCGATCGCGGAACGGGTCTACCGGATGGCCGGTTCTCCGGCCTTGATGCAGGTCAAGCCGGGCGATCGCGTCATGCCAGAGCCTGTTTGCGGGAGGTCAAGGCATCTCGATCCGGCTGGCGCTATGCCAACGGCGCGAAAGGAGACGGCCAATGTATGCAAGCCGAGCCGAGGCCGGGCAGCGGCTGGCGCCGCTCCTCGCGGATCTGCGCCTGCAACGACCTATCGTCGTCGCACTACCGCGCGGCGGAGTGCCGGTCGCCATTCCGGTCGCGCTGGCGCTGAATGCACCGCTGGACTTGTTGATGCTCCGCCAGATTGGAACGCCCGGCGCCAAGGAGGTGGCGCTCGGCATGGAGGTCGCCCTCCTGCTCGTGCTGGGAGTCAAGGCCTCTCATTGCGGCTTGCGGCCGAAGCGGGGCCTGCCGGGACGCGCCCGCGATCCCCCTGCGTGGTAAAGACCGGACTTCGGGCCGGTCGGTCACGGTCATGCCGTTTCCCGGCCAACGGGCCCTAGCCGCTCAGCCCGGCAAGGTCACATCCTCGCGCACCAGCAGGACCGATGCCGCGACATGCGTGGCGACGTGGCCGCCATGCGACGGCCAGAAGTAATCTCCTGCGCCGGGGCGGTGACTGGCCATGATCACCAGATCCGGATTCAGCCCATCGATCTCCCTCGAGAGGAAATGGTCGAGATCGCCGGACAGGTCGTTCACCACGAACATGTGCGAGGCGGCTTCGGCGCCGTCGACCTCCGAGCGGGAGGCGACGAAGGCGCGGAGCTTTCCTTCGAACTCCTCGGGGCTGCGGGCGATCGTGCTCGGGGCCGAAGGGGTCGCTGAAATGTAGGTGACCCTTGCCCCGTAATGGCGGGCCGCGTCCGCCGCGACCCGCAGCGCACGCTGCATCTGGTCCAGGTGCCGCAGGTCAACGGGCACCACGATATGTCTGAACATCCTAGCCTCCATTCGATTAGAAGCGCGGGAGCCGCCCCGCGCAGCTGCGGCAGGCCGGCCCAGGGGGGCAACGGCTCACGCTCCGGGGGCCGGAGCGCTCATGCGGCGACCACGAAACCGAGACGCGCGGGTCCGAGGCCGGAACCAGTGAAGTCGAGCAGGGCCGACTGGATCGTCGCTCAATCGGTGCCCCCTTCTCTTCGCCTTCGAGGTCGAAGCTGTGGCCTCGATCTAGCATCCACTGCCACCGTGCCTCACCGGCACTGTCGCTTCATGCCACGAACGGAGGGCCCCGGGTTTGACCGAGGTCAAGGATGGGCGATTTTCGCCATGATGTCTGCTACCGAGGGGCCTGCCCGGACCTCGCGATGCCTTCCGGTGCATGGGCCGCCGCGTGGCATGGCGACGCTTCAGCGATGGCACGTGGGGCTCGTCACGCCCTTGCCGCACCGGGCCCATCTGCTTCAGCTTTGCCTTAACGGCACAAGCACCGCCGCCCCCTGCAAGCGCCCGGATCTCAGATCCTCCAACGCCTCGTTCGCCGACTGCAGCGGATAGGCGGTAGCATGGGTCTCGATGCCCGCCGCGAGGGCGCGCGCGAGGAAGTCGCGCCCGTCGGCCCGGGTCAGATTGGCGACGGATCGGATGGACCGCTCCTCCCAGAGATCGGCATAGGGAAAGGCGGGAATGTCGCTCATATGGATGCCGCCGCAGACCACCGTGCCGCCCTTGCGCACCCTTCTGAGCGCCAACGGCACCAAGGCTCCCACCGGTGCGAAGATCAGCGCGACGTCGAGCGACACGGGAGGCGAACTGTCGGAATCTCCGGCCCAGACCGCCCCGAGACTGCGCGCGAAGGCCTGCCCCTCGGTGTCGCCGGGCCGGGTGAAGGCATAGACTTCCTGCCCCCGCGAGGTGCAGAACTGGCACAGCAGATGCGCCGCCGCGCCGAAGCCGTAGATTCCGATCCGCCGGGCGGGGCCGGCCAGCCGAAGCGTCCTGTAGCCGATCAGCCCGGCGCAAAGGAGCGGCGCCAATGCCACGGGATCGGCCGCATCCGGTAGCGGGAACACGAAGCGTGCATCGGCCACGCAATGCTCGGCATAACCGCCGTCACGGGTATAGCCGGTGAAAAGCGGCGCATCGCACAGGTTCTCGCGATCCTCCTCGCAATATCCGCAGCACCCGCAGCTGCGCCCGAGCCAGCCAATCCCGACCCTCTGGCCGATCGCCGGAACCGTCATGCCCGCCCCCAAACCCTCGACCCGCCCGACGATCTCGTGGCCGGGAATCAACGGCAGAACGGGGTCCGCGAGTTCGCCGTCGAGAATATGCAGGTCGGTCCGGCAGACGCCGCAGGCCTCCACCCTCAGGCCGATCTCGCCGGGTTCTGGTAGAGGACGCTCGACCTCGCGCCATTCGAGCGGTGTGCCCGGCCTCGCCAGAACCATCGCATGCATCGAACCGGCCATGGGCAGATTTCCCGTTGCAGGCCGCCCGACCGGGGGGCGCGTCAGGCCATGATCGCGTCGTCGCCGGTCTCGCGCTTCAGCCGGTCGAGATCGGGGATGAGGATACGCCGCCTGTCGTCGAGCGCGATCACCCCTTCGCGGCCGAGCTGGCTGATCTGGCGGCTCACCGTTTCGATGGTCAGGCCGAGATACTCCGACATCGCCTCGCGCGTCAGCGGCAGGTCGAGCCGCAGGTCGCCGGATCTCGGCACCATGTCGAAGCTCGCCTCGCGCCGGGCGACCGAGACCAGAAGGCTTGCGATGCGCTCGCGCGCGGTCTTGCGGCCCAGCACCATCATCCATTCGCGCGCCGCGTCCAGCTCGTCGAGTGTCATCTCCAGAAGCCGCCCCGCGACATGCGGCATCTCCGCGAGCAGCCGCTCGAACGGCGCGCGGCGAAAGCAGCACAGGGTCACGTCGCTCGCGGCCGCCACGTCGTAGGGCGCGATGTCGCGGCCCGGCCGGCCGATGAAGTCCGAGGGCAGCAGAAGCCCCACCATCTGCACCCGCCCGTCCTCGAGCGTCTGCGACATGGTGGCAATGCCCGAGACCACCGAGCCCACGAAGCTCAGCTCGTCGCCGGCCCAGACGATCTTCTGCCCGGCCTCGTAGCTGCGGTAGAACTTGACCTCTTCGAGCCGCGCCAGCTCGGTCTCGTCGCACCGCGCGCAGACGGCCCGATGGCGGATACCGCAATCGGCGCAGCGCAGGTTCAGTCGGGGCGTCATCCCGGTTCTCCTTGCTGGACCATCAAAGGTTACCACCGAACGACGAAGAGGAGTAGCGCGAGACGATTCGACCTCGCGTCTTCGGCACCGAAGCACCCATGGCCATTTTCGGCGGATGGCCCTCCGGGAGCATCTCGGTCCAAGAATCCCCGCCGACGGACCCGCGCGTGCTAGGCTGGGACAGGCTCGAGGCCCATGCATCAATTGAGAACAGCGGCGTTTCCCGAACCGGAGGGCAGATCATGCATGTCGCCGTCTTTTCGGCCAAGCCCTATGACATCGCCTATCTGACCGCGGCCAACGCGGCCGATCCCGGGCACGACCTGCGCTTCCACGCGGCAAGGCTCGCGCCCGGCACCACGGCGCTCGCGCGTGGGGCCGAGGCGGTCTGCGCCTTCGTGAACGACAGGCTCGACCGGCAGGTGCTGGAGGCGCTCGCGGCCGTCGGTGTTCGGCTGGTGGCGCTGCGCAGCGCCGGCTTCAACCATGTCGACCTCGCCGCCGCCAAGGCCGCCGGCATCGCCCTGTGCCGCGTCCCGGCCTATTCCCCGCACGCGGTCGCCGAGCACAGCCTTGCGCTGATCCTCACCCTGAACCGCAAGACGCACCGCGCCTGGGCCCGGGTGCGAGAGGGCAATTTCGAACTCGACGGGCTGATGGGCTTCGACCTGCATGGCAAGACGGTCGGCGTCGTCGGCACGGGGCGGATCGGATCGATCCTGGCGCGGATCCTGCTGGGCTTCGGCTGCCGCGTCGTCGCGCATGACCCGAACCCCGACCCTGACTGCCTGGCCCGTGGCGTCGCCTATCTCGAGCTCGCCCCCCTGCTCGCGGCAAGCGACATCGTCACCCTGCAATGCCCGCTGACCGCGCAGACCCATCATCTCATCGACGACCGGGCGGTGGCGCGGATGAAGACCGGGGCCATGCTGATCAACACCAGCCGCGGCGCGGTAATCGACACCCGCGCGATCATCCGCGGGCTCAAGAGCGGCCGGATCGGGAGCCTCGGCCTCGACGTCTACGAGGAAGAGGGGGAGCTCTTCTTCGAGGACCTGTCGAACCGGATCATTCCCGACGACGTCTTCGCGCGGCTCCTGACCTTCCCGAACGTGCTGATCACCGGCCATCAGGGTTTCTTCACCACCGAGGCGCTCACCGCCATCGCCGAGACCACCCTCGCCAACATCACCGCCTTCGAGCGCGACGGCGCCCCCCTTCATCCCGTTCCGGGTCCGCTGGCGTAGCCGGCCTGCGACCATCCGTCCGCATCCGAGCCTAGGATCGGGGCGCCCATGGATCAGCCCAATCTTCGAAGCGCGCGACCGGCGTCGCTTGATCGTGGCATAAACCGAAGCCCCACCACGTCAGACCCTCCCTCCGACAAACCACCTGACGAGGGAAACTGCGGCTTTCATTCCGCCCGGCCGAGGTCCGATCTCCGCCGCAAGGCTGAGGCAAGATCGGGGCTCAACGACCGACAACAAGCAGGTTCAATGGCACGACCCCTTCGCGCGCGTCGTCAGAATGACGGCACTTGCCCCCATCCGCAGAGGCCCCCAAGACTCCTCGCCTCCCTGGTCAGAAGCGACCAAGGCACAGCCACCGTCGAATTCGTCCTGTGGCTGCCGGTGATGGTGGTCGTCCTGCTCGTGGCCGCCCAGGGGGCCATGCTGTTCATGGTGCAGGCCGATTACGGATCGCTCGCGCGCGATACCGCCCGGCTGATCTCGCGACATGCGATGACCATCACCGAGGTGGATGCCTACATCGCCTCCCGCACCCTGATCGGGGGTGCCCCCGAAGCCACGGTCCAGATCGCCAATGGTCTCGTGACGGTCACGCTTACCAAGCCGGCCCTCGAAGTGGCGGCCATCGATGTCCTGAACCTCACAGAGGGCTTCGAGCTCACCGCCTCCGTCACCCAGAGCCTCGAGCCGAGATGACCCCCCGGCCCTTCCTGCGATGGTGGTCGAACGAGGATGGCTCGACCGTCTTCAGCCTGTTCTGGACCCTCGTCCTGATGGCTCTTGCCGGCCTCGCGGTCGATCCGGTCAATGCCTGGCGTCACAAGCAGTTCCTGAAGCAGACGGCGGACGTCTCGGCTCATGCCGCGGTGGTCGCCCTGGCCACCGGAGCCGATCCGGTCGGGATACGCAGCGCGGCCCGGCAGGCCGTATATACCAATCTCGACGCGGATCGTGTCGGCGAGGTTCTGGCCGATCCCGAGCGGGACATCGAACTGCTGAGCTACGATCCAGCCACCAACACCGCGCGCTCCGCCGCTGGTGATCCGGCCAATGCTGCGCTGGTGCGGCTCCAGCACAGCAAGGCCCAGGACAACGTCATTCCCTTCACCTTCCTGAGGGTGGCCTCGCTCTTCTCGGACGGCGACGGTTTGGCAGGCTGGGAGGTGACCGCCGAAGGCGTGGCGGCGCAGGTGCCGACAACGCGCTGCAAAGGGGCGGACATGCTGCTTGCCGGCGGCACGCTGCACCTATCGGCCAACAACAGCTTCGCGGCCGGCTACTGTGTGCATGCGCAGGAGAATGTCTGGATGCCGCAGAACAACAGCTTCGCGTCGGGGGCCAGTGTCAGCATGCCGAACCTGACCGACTGCAAGAACAAGTGCGACGACAGGTCCAATCCCGGAGCCGGTCAGGCTTCGAACGAAATGAACCTGCCGGTGCCCGAACTCGACCAGTTGATCGACCGCCTGGAGGACGCCTTCGTCTTCGAGGCGCGGAGCCCTGAGAAGACGGCCTTCTTCGACGGCAAGTCCGGTCTCGGCAGTCTCCTGCCTCTGGCGGAGATTGGATACCCGGTGACCGCGCTGACCCGGGGTGCCGTGGTTCACCTGTCACGCGACGACTTTCAGCTTCTGCCGGTGATACCGCCAGGTCTGGTCTATGACGTCGCCTGCGACGGGCGGATCGCCTCTCTCGGTCGTGCGACGCAAGGCAAAGGTGGCGGCAAGAACAAGATTTCCCTGCCGAACCCGGTAAACGGCGGTGGGAGCTCGGTATCGCTGAACTCGGTGAATGCCGGCAGCCTGCGCGACATCGCCCTCGTCACCGACTGCGAGATCGAGCTCGGCAACAAGGTCGACATCTCCGGCTCGCTGCTGGTCTCCACCCGATCGGGGTTGAAGGCGTCGAGCCAGTCGCGGATCGGCGCCGCCGCCGGCAACTGCGATCCCCGCGACCGAACCACCGTTCTCGTACGCGGCGATATCCACATCCCGGGCGGCTTCAGCGGCTCGAACACCTCGTTCCTGACCGCCGGCAGCCTGCACATGTCCGGGGCGGGAAACAGTGGCCGCCACCACGGCGTCAGCATGATGGCCCAAGGCGACATTCATATCACGGCGGGCCATGATTTCGTTGCTTGCAAAACGGAGCCAGCGCTTCAGCCGCAGGCCCTGATGATCCGGCATGTGGAGCCAAGGCTCGTCAGGTGACCCCCACCTCGGTGAAATGGACCAAGCCCATGCTTCGGCCCTTCCGGGTCGTGGGGGCTGACGAAGACCAATCCAGAGCTGCGGACAAGGACCTTGCCCTCCGTGGAGGCCTTGAACCGCTGGTGCGGACGATCAACGGCAAGGTGGATATCCGCATCAGGAATGACAGCTACGGCGCATCAACGAGGCCTGGTCCTCGCAGAGATGACACGCCCCGTATGTTGGCGACCATTCTGCCGGTTCGGATCGAAATTGATACGCTCCGCACTGATGGCGTCAGATCAGCCCTCGCACATTTCAGACAGGAAGGGGTTCTGACGCTATGGCCGATCAGGCATGAGCCGTGGTTTCAGCTCGGCCCTTCTGCCAACAGGGCGAACCCATTCCAGATGGCGGCGGCTACCGGGCCGGTGACGGGGCGGGCTTGGCGGAAGGCATAGACCCTGGTTTCGAAGGGGAGATGGGTGTGCGGAAGAGCGATTTCCTGCAACGCTCCCCGCTCGAGGTCGCCGGCGATCATGTGCTCCGGCAACCGACCCCAGCCGAGGCCGGCCACCAGCAGTGCCCTTTTGCTGTGCAGGTCGGCGACATACCAGCGGCGCTGACCCTTCTGCACGCCGATCTCGCGATCGAAAAGACCGGTGGCCTGCCCGCTGTCTTGCGCGATCACCTGGGTGAAGCGGCGCAGCTCCGTGAGCCGCCCGAGCGTCCCCATCGCCGCGATCAAGGCCGGCGCGGCGACATTGCGCATGATGACACGGCCGATGGGCCGGTGCTCGAAACCCTCTTCCTCAAGCATCACCGGCAGCATCGGGGCCACCGCCAGAGCCGCTCTGCCGGATTTCACCGCGTCGATGGCGCCCGACAGCACTTCGGCACGCAGAACGACCCGTGTTTCCGGAAAGGCGGTCTGAATCCGGCCCAGTACCGGCGTCACCAGATCGGGATCGGTGCCCGCGTCGATGGCGAGCGTCACCGTCTCTTCCCGCCCCTCCTCGAAATGTCGCACGAGTTGAGCGAGATCATCCGCCTCGGCCAGAACCCGCAGCGACTGCAGATAGACCCGCCGGCCGATCCTCGTCAGTTCGAGGCGGTAGCCGGAGCGGTCGAAAAGCTCGGTCCCGGTCTGGACTTCCAGCGCCTTGAGCGCCTGGCTCACGGCCGGCTGGGTGCGGTGCAGCCGCTCGGAGGCCGCCTTGACCGAGCCCGTCTCGACGACGGCCCGCAGAACCCTGAGTTGGTCGAGCTTCACCATGCGCCCTCGTGAAGAGATACTTATATAGATCGGTGAAAAGTATAAATATTAATACAGACCTGTTGCCCTTATCTCAGTCCCGACACCGCAGAAAGGCATCCTTCCATGACCCAGCACATCGCGATCGTCGGCGGCGGCTATATCGGCGCCGAGCTGGCCAAGTCCCTCGACACCAAGGCCGAGGTGACGCTGATCGAGGCGCGCAGCCATTTCGTCCACGCCCCGGCGATGATCCGCGGCGTGGTCGATCCCGCGCTGCTCGACCGGGCGCTCATCCCCTATGACGGCCTGCTGAAGCGGGGCCGCGTCGTACGGGCCCGCGCCGCCTCGGTGGACGCCACCGGCGTCATGCTGGAGGACGGGCGCCGCATCGCTGCGACCCAGGTGGTCGTGGCCACCGGCTCCGGCAACGCCGCGCCGTTCAAACCCAAGGGGGACGACATCGCCGCCTTCCGCGACGAGAATGCGCGCGTCCATGCGCAACTGCAGGCCGCGACGAGCGTCGCCATCGTTGGCGCCGGGGCCGTCGGCACCGAGCTTGCCGGCGAGATCGCCCATGCGATGCCGAACAAGCGGATCACCCTGATCTCGGGCCAGCCGCGCCTGTTTCCAGACAAGCCGCCAGCATTCGGCGCCAAGCTGGCCCGGAAGCTCGAACGGGCCGGCGTCCGGCTGATCCTCGGGCAGCGTGCCGAGGGCCTTGAAAACCTGACCGATCCCCATGCCGGCAGCCTGCGGCTCGCGGATGGATCGGAACACGAATTCGACCTGATCTTCCCCACCCTCGGTTCGCGCGCCAATTCGGACCTTCTGCGGAGCTTGCCGGGGGCTGAATTCGGCTCCGCCGGGCGCATCAGAGTCGATCCTTGGCTTCGGCCCTCCTCCCTGCCCAACGTCTTCGCCGCGGGCGACGTGGCGGATGCCGGCGATGCGATGACCATCGTGGCGACGAGCCGCCAGTTGCCATGGCTGAAGAAGGCCCTGCTGAGCCTTGGCAAGGGTACGCCGATCGAGCGGATCAAGCCCTATGCACCATGGGGCGAGAGGGCGCCTCTGCTGCTTCCGCTCGGGCCGAGAATGGGCAGTTCTTTCCTTGGCATCATGACCGCCGGCGATTTCCTGACGCGCAAGATGAAGGGCGAGGGCCTGTTCGTGAAGAAATACCGCAAGCTGCTCGGGCAGGTCTAAGGTTATTGGACGCGTTCAGGGGTGCCCAAACCCCTCCGCGAGGGACAGTTGCGCCCGGTAGGCCCCCAGCCGGGCGTGGGCGGTGCTGTCGACGAGAATGAGAGCCGTGACCATGGCGATGGCGGTGATCAGGCTGGCCCGCCAGAGCGGCCCATCGAGGAAGGGGATCGCCATCGCGCAGAGGGCGATGATCGCCGGAAAGACCCGGAACACCGCGATGCGGTAGTCGTTCAGCACCTTGTCGGCGCGGGCGATCTCGGCGGCGACGAAGCCCGCGGGATCGCCTCCCAGGGCCGTCGGGACGGTCGCCAGCCGGGCTTGGGCTGGAAAGAACAGGCCCCCGCCGAGGATCAGGAGCAGCCCGCCTGCGACCAGCATCGGGATCACATAGGCCCGGGCCATATCGGTCGTGCCGAGCTGCCGGAAGCCCAGACCTGCCAGCGCGAAGGCCAGCCCGAAGGCAATGAAGACGGCGGCAGAGTGCAGTTCGAACCGTGCCCAGTCGGATGCGGTCTTGGCGATGTCCATGGGGTGACCTTTCTGTCGCGTGGCGGGCATGGGCGGCGGGACCGATCATCCCGGCTCCGCCGCCCGGCACCAACTCACAATTGCCAGCTGAAGCCGGTGTCCTTCTCCGAGCGTTCCCAGAGCCTGACCATGACCGGCTTGTCGTAAGCGTGAGCGTTCAGCGTGCCACGGCCGACCGGGCCGACAACCTCCAGACGACCGGTGGGGCCATAGAGGGCGCGTTGCTCCAAGCCATCCTCCGTCGCGCACATGACCTCAGGGTAGGAGCCTTGTTCGGCGGTTTGAACCAGCGGCGTCTTGGTCATGATGTGGAACATCAGCCGCATGAACCGGCTTCCGCTCGTCGTGATGAGCGACGTGGCTGACGAGCCGGGGTGGCAGACATAGACCTCGACGTTCCGCCCGGCGGTCTTCAGCCGGTCCTGAAGCTCGTAGGCGAACATCATCTGCGCCAGCTTGCTCTGGGAATAGGCGGTGTTCGGACCATAGCCCTCGTTCCAGTTCATGTCGTCGAAGCGGATCGTCTTGAGCCCCATGTTGTAGCCGAGGCTGGCGACGACGACGATCCGGCCCTTCGCTTCCTCGATGCGGTCGAACAGCATCCCGCACAGCGTGAAGTGGCCGTAATGATTGGTGCCGAGTTGGCTCTCGAAGCCGTCGGGGGTCAGCTTGCGCGTCGGCACCTGGGCGATGGCGGCGTTGCAGATCAGCGCATCGATGCGTGGGGTGGTCTTGAGCAGCTCTTCGGCCGCCATGCGGACGGAGGCCTGCTCCGCGAGGTCCATGCGGATGAAGCGCACGGGTGCGGCGGCACCGAATTCCTCGCGTAGCTCGTTCACGGCGGCGGCGGATTTCTCGGCGCTGCGGTTCAGCATCACCACTTCCGCACCCTTGCCCAAGAGGATGCGCGCGGCCTGAAAGCCCGCGCCGGCATTGGCGCCGGTGATGACATAGGTCTTGCCTGCGAGGTTGCCGAGGCGTTCGGGCGTCCAGCCCTTGGGTCCGAAACTCGTGTCAGCCATCTGCCTGATCCTTGATATGCGTATATGGGGGAGAAGCGCCCGGCCCTGGACCGGGCGCCATGTCATTCGCTCAGTCGTGGAGCTGGCCGAACAGCGTGTCACCGCGCCGCCAGACCGGCAGGTAGCCGGGGTATTCGGGCTTGAGCGCGCTCACCTCGTCGAGCCGCGCCATCTCCTCGTCACTCAGCACGATGTCGGCGGCACCGAGGTTGTCGATCAGCTGCGCTTCCTTGCGGGCGCCGACGATGACGCTGGTGACGCCCGGCTTGTGCAGCAGCCAGGCCAGGGCGATCTGCGCCACAGAGGCGTTCTTCTCCTCGGCGATCGCGGCCAGCGCATCCACCACGTCATAGCCCTGGTCCTTGTTGACCGGCGGGTATTCAAAGGCGGCGCGGCGGCCCGAGACCTCGCTGTCGCGGGTGTATTTTCCGCTCAGGAAACCACCGGCGAGCGGGCTCCAAATGAAGGTGCCAAGGCCAAGGTCCATCGCAGCCGGCAGGATCTCGCGCTCGAGCTCGCGGCCGACGAGGGAGTAGTAGGACTGCACCGAGGCAAAGCGCTCGGTGCCCAGAAGCCGCGCGACCCCGTCCGCCTTGGCGATCTGCCAGGCAGCGAAGTTCGACAGGCCGATGTAGCGCACCTTGCCCTGCCGCACGAGATCGTCGAGCGCGCGCAGCGTCTCTTCCAGCGGCGTGGTGACGTCGAAGTTGTGCACCTGGTAGAGGTCGATGTAGTCGGTGCCCAGCCGCTTCAGGCTGCCTTCCACCTCGCGCATGATGGCCAGACGGCTGGTGCCCAGGTCGTTCGGGCCGGTGCTCATGGTGTTGTAGAGCTTGGTGGCGATGAGGTTGTCCTGACGCCGGTCACCCAGGGCCACGCCCAGCATCTCTTCCGATACGCCGGAGCTGTAGACATTGGCGGTGTCGAAGATGTTGATGCCCGCCTCGATGGCCAGATCGACCATCCGGGTGGCGAGGCCTTGACCGGTGGCACCGATCATCCCGGCATAGCTGCCGCCCTCATTGTCGAAGGTCATGGTGCCGAGCGTCAGCTCCGAGACGTAGAGACCGGTATGTCCGAGTTGCTTGTACTTCATCGTGGGGCCCTCCGGCGCCGCAGCGCTTGCGTTTGTAAACCGTGGTGTTTACATAGGTGAAGGCAGCGGGCGATGTAAACCACTGTGTTTACAAAATCGCGGCGCGGCGGGACGGGATCGATGAAACTAACTGATAAAAAACGAAAAGATATTCTGGAGGCGGCGATCCAGGAGTTCCGCGAGCAGGGCTTCCCGGCCGCGCGGGTGAACCGGATCGCGGAACTGGCCGAGGTATCCAAGCGCACGCTCTACAAGCATTTTGAGAGCAAGGAGCTGCTGTTTCAGGCCATCACCGATATCCTGCTCGAAGAGATCGCGGCCATGCCGAAGCTGCGCTACCGACCCGACGCGCCGCTACGCGAGCAATTGGTCGCGGCGGTTCGGGACTACATCGGCCATCTGACCGGCGAGCAATATATGGGCCTGAACCGGCTGGTGATGTCCGAACTCCTGCGCGATCAGGATCTGGCGCAGGCCTTCTTCGCCAAGGCCGCGATGCAGGACGGTCCGATCTCCGGGCTGATCGGCGAGGCGATGCAGGCGGGCGTGCTGCGCCAAGCCGAACCCGGTTTTGCCGCGGGCCAGTTGCTGTCGATGGTGAAGCACTTTCTGGTCTGGCCGCAGTTCCTGATGGGCGCCAAGGCGGAGGTCGACCCGGATGTCGTCATCTCCGACTGCGTCGACATGTTCCTCGCCCACTACGGCCCGGAAAGCTGAGGGCGCCCTTCCCGAAAGGGACGCCATGCCCCTGCGGGACCAGAGGCTTCGGAGAGCACAGGCGGGGCCCGTCGGTTTCCGCCCGGTGGCCGGACCAGCGGGACGGTGGCCGCGGACCGACACGCAGCAGCAAAGCCGAAGATCAGCGTGACCGGGCGCCGCAGACCGGCGCCCGATCGATGGCCCGATCGGAGGATCAGACCTCCACGACCACCTTGCCCATGGCCTCGCCGCTCTTCAGCCGGGCATAGGCTTCGCCGACCTCGGCCAGGCCGAAGCGCTGCTCGTCCAAGAGCGGCTTCACGGCCCCCGCATCCACGAGTTTGGCAAGGTCGGCCAGTATCGCGCCATGCGCCTCGCGACCGACATCGTGAAGCATCGGCAGCAGCATGAAGACGACATGCAGCGACAAGCCCTTGAAATGCACGGGCGAGAGGTCGAGGGCCAGCAGCGCGACGGTCGAGACGACCTGTGCGTTCAGCGCCGCCGCCGCGAAGGAGTTGGTCATGTTCTCACCGCCGACCGTGTCGAAGACCACGTCGAACCCGGCGCCGCCGGTATGGGCGGCGACATAGGCCTCGACCGTCTCGGTCTGGTAGTCGATGGACATCGCCCCGAACTCTTCGATCGCCGCCAGCTTGGCCGCGCCGGTGCCGGTCGACCACACGTCCGCCCCGAGATGCCGCGCAATCTGTACGGCGAGATGGCCGACGCCTCCGGCCCCGCCCTGTACGAGCACCTTCTGACCACGGCCGACCCCGGCGCGGTGCAGGCCCTCCCACGCAGTGATGCCCACCAACGGAAGCGCCGCGGCCTCGCGCATGCTCAGCGATGTCGGCTTGGGCGCGATCAGACGCGCATCGGCCAGCATGTATTCGGCCAGCGCGCCCTGCAGGTCGGCGAGGCCGCCGGCGCAGCCATAGACCTCGTCGCCTACAGCAAAACCTGTGACGCCCTCACCCAGTTCCTCGACGATGCCCGCAAAGTCCATGCCGAGAATGGCAGGCAGATCGGGCGACAGCGGAAGATCCTTGCCCATGTCCCTGATCATCGTGTCGACGGTGTTGATGCTCGTCGCCTTGACGCGAACGAGGACATGCCCGGGCTTCACGGACGGACGCTCGGTCTCCGCCGGGGTGAAGGCGGCGTCGGGTCCGTAGTCGTTCAGGATCATCGTCTTCATCGGGAACTCCGGATGATGGTTGCGTTGATCCCCAGATACGACACTTGGCTTCTGGCTATAACGGAGGCAATTCCAGCTTCAGTTTTCGGCCCAAGAATATAATTCGAAGATCAGGCTCGCCCCTCTTTGCCCGCGAGTTCGCGGATTGCCGCCATCACCTCGGCCACCTGTGCCGCGTCTCGCGCCGCCGGATGGGGCTCGGCGAAGTCTCCGCTGTCATTGTCGAAATAGCGGCCCGACGCCTCCGCGAACGTCTCCGACAGCGCCGCACGGCGCAGGATGTCGGCCCCGATCGACAGGTCGTTGCCCGCGACACCGAAGCCTTCCTTGACCATCTTCGAGGCCAGCAGCGACCCGGGATTGACGGCGATGAAAGCGGGCCCGTCGGGGTGGTCCTTCGCCATCTCCCGCGTCCAGATCGTGATCGCCAGCTTGCTCTGCGCGTAGGCCCCCATGTGGTCGAGGCCCCGTTCGCCGCGCAGCGCCGCGACCTCCACAGGTGCCTGCGCCGCCGAGGACAGGTTCACCACGCGACCCGATGTCGGGATGATCGGCAGCAGTCGCCGCGTCAGCAGATAGGGCGCGATGGTGTTGACCACGAAGCGGGTGTCGAGGCCCTCCGGCGTACGCGCCTGCGCGGTCTTGAAGACGCCCGCATTGTTGATCAGCACGTCGAGGCGGTGGTGGCGCGCGAGGATTTCCTCGGCGAAACCCTCGACCTCGTCCAGCCGCGACAGGTCCGCCCGGTAGGTTTCGGGCGTGCCCCCCACCTCCTTGGCCGCAATCTCGAGCTTCTCGGCGCTGCGCCCGTGGAGCAGGACGGTGTGACCCTCGCCGGCAAGCGTCTTGGCGGTCAAAAGGCCGATGCCGTCCGTCGCGCCGGTGATCAGGATGGTCTTGGACATCGCATGTCTCCTCAAGCTAGGTGGGGGTCGCGCCCGCTCAGGTCCGATCAGGGGCGGCTAGCACCGCGCCGTGGCCCGGCCAAAGCAGGATCGCAGGGAGCGTGGCTGTTACCATCGCCGGAACGCCTTTCTTCCAAGTGTCCCAAGCAAGGTGGCAGACGATCGCGCCGAGCGAAGTGCCCAGCAGCGCCAGCCCACCAAGCGGCCCGAGCCAGCTCGACCGGTCCCAGATGGCGACCGCGCCGAACAGCTCCACGAGACCGACAAGGGCCATGATCCGGCGATTGAGCCCGTATTTCACGAACATCGCGAGCTGGGTCTCGAAGATGAACTGCTGCCAGCCGAACAGCTTGATCGAGCTCGCGAACAGGAAGAAGGCCGACAGCAAGGCGATGATGACGATCATGAAGCGGAGTTCCGGGAATTGAGCCGATGGGCTTCGAATGCAGTCGGGGCACGGCCAAGATATAGCTTGCGAACGCCCGATGAAGCTGCGCCATTCGGAAATGATTTTTCTGTTTGGGTATATAATCCCGATGGACACCGACAATCTCCGCCTCTTCGTGATGGCGGCCGAGCGGCTCAACATCTCTGCCGCGGGGCGCGAACTGGGTCTCGCGCCCGCCGTCGCGAGCGCACGCCTTGCCAAGCTGGAGCAGGAGCTCGGCGCGGAGCTTCTGCGCCGCACCACCCGCAAGGTGTCACTGTCGCTGGAGGGGTCGGATTTCCTGCCCTATGCCCGCGAGATCCTCGCCCAAGCGGATGCGGCCCGTGCGGCCCTCGGAGGCAGCGACGCCGGTCCGAAGGGCACGCTGCGCTTCGCCGCGCCGAGCAGCTTCGCGCAGCTGCACATCATGCCGCTGCTGCCGGAGTTCCACGAACTCTACCCCGACCTCACGCTCGACCTGCGCCTGTCCGACACGCGTTTCGACGCGATCGAGGGCAGCTTCGACCTCGCGCTGCGCAGCGGCCCTCTGGCCGACAGCAGCCTGAAGGGGCGCAAGCTCGCCGACGACACCCGCGTCCTTTGTGCCTCGCCGGGCTATCTCGAGAGACACGGCAGCCCGGCCAGGCCAGCCGATCTGGCAGGCCACCAGCTCATCGCCTGGAGCAATCTCGAGCCACGGGAGCTGGTGAACGCCGCCGGAGAAACGGCCTTGCTGGACCCGGCCCGCATGATCTGCCGAACCATCATGGATGACGGCGATGCGCAGCGCGAGGCGACCCTCGCCGGGGCCGGGCTGTCGATGAACTCGCTTTGGAACGTCGCCCATGAGATCGCAACGGGCCGGTTGGTCCGGGTTCTTGCAGGATGGAAGATGAACGATCGCTCGGTGCTCTGGCTGGTCTATCCGCGCACCAACGTGCTGACCCCGAAGACGCGGATCTTCATGGACTTCCTGATCGAGCGGCTGGCCGGTCACGCGGGCTGGAGCGAGTGAGCGGCCACCACAATTTCCGTCCGGAGGCAGCGCGACATGGGTAGGAAACTTCGGCAGAACAGTTTCAGGGTGCAGTACTCGTCCCGTACCGAAGCTGCCATGCTCTCCAGGCACCCCGTGGCCCACTCATAGCGACAGGCACATCCTGAGGCCGTCATAGATCGCGGCATGGATGTTGCGCGAGGCGACCGCGTCGCCGATCCGCAGCAGCACGAAACCTTCGCGGGCGCATGAATAGGGATCACGCCCCGCCAGAAGCGCCGCGTGGTCGAGCGCGCCCCCATTGCCCGAATGCGGCCGCAGCGCAAAGTAGAGTTCGTCGAGCGGCGCGGTGCCGTGCTCGACCACGACGCGGTCGACCCGCCGCTCCTCCGACCAGCCCGGTGCGTGACGCGACCCCAGCCGCGCCACCAGCGCGTTGCCGTCGCGCCGGACGCCGGTCAGCATCGTGTGCAGGGTGATCCGGGTGTCGGTGCATTGGAAGGCGCGCGCGTAAGGCACGTGGTTCATCCCGCCCATGTCGACGCCGAACATCCGCTCGGGGGTGACGATCTCGACCTCGGCACCGCCTTCGGCCAGCAGTTTGGCGGCCGAAAGCGCCTGATGGCCACCATGGTCGTCATAGACGAGCACCTTGCCCTCGGGGCGCAACTCGCCCGAGAGCACGTCCCACGAGTTGTGGCACAGATCGGCGCCGCCCCCCGGCATCGGCGGGGTCTGCGGCAGCCCGCCCGTTGCGATCACCACGATATCGGGGTCGCGGGCAAGAACGTCTTCGGCCTCGGCATAGAGGTCGCACTCGATCCGCGTGCCAAGCCGCTCCAGCTCGGCCACGCGCCAGTCGACGATGCCGATCAGGTCGCGCCGGAGCGGGTTGCGCGTGGCGAGCAGCACCTGCCCGCCGGGGCGCGGCGCAGCCTCCAGCACCGTGACCGCGTGGCCGCGCTCGGCCAGAACCCGCGCCGCCTCCAGCCCGGCGGGACCGGCACCCACAACTACGGCGCGGCGTCGCGATGGCGCCTTCGGGATCACATGCGGCATCCGCGCCTCGCGCCCCGTGGCGGCGTTGTGGATGCACAGCGCCTCGCCCGCCTCGTAGATCCGGTCGAGGCAGTAGGTCGCGCCGGTGCAGGGCCGGATGCGCGCCTCCTCGCCGCGCATGATCTTGGCCACGATATGCGGATCGGCCATGTGGGCGCGGGTCATGCCGACCATGTCGAGCTTGCCCTCGGCGATGGCGTGGCGCGCGGTGGCCACGTCCGAGATCGCGGCGGCGTGGAACACCGGAAAGCGCGTCGCCGCCCGCACCTCGCCCGCGAAGTCGAGATGCGGGGCCGAGCGCATGCCCGCGATCGGGATCACCTCGTTGAGCGCGGCGTCGTGGTCGATATGCCCGCGAATGAGGTTGAGGAAGTCGATCTTCCCCGAACCCGCGAGGCGGCGGGCGATCTCGATGCCCTCCTCGCGGCTCAGGCCGCCATTCAGGTTCTCGTCCGCCACCATGCGGATGCCGGTGATGAAATCCGGGCCGACCGCCTCTCGGATCGCGTCGATCACCGCCCAAGTGAAGCGCAGCCGGCTGTCGAGGCTGCCGCCCCACGCGTCCTCGCGCAGGTTCCAGGCGGGCGACCAGAAGGCATCCATCAGGTGGCCGTAGCTCTCGATCTCGATCCCGTCGAGACCGGCCGCTTTCATCCGCTCGGCCGCCGCCGCCCAGTCGCGCACGACGCGGTCGATGTCCCAATCCTCCATCGCCTTGGGATGGCTGCGATGCGCCGGCTCTCGCAAGGCCGAGGGCGCAATCACCGGCAGCCAGTCGCCGCCCGCATAGCCGGTTCGCCGGCCGATATGGGTCAGCTGGATCATCACCGCGCAGCCATGTTCGTGGCAGGCCTCGACCATCTCCGAAAGCGGCTGGACGATCTCGTCCTTGTAGGCGGTGAGGTTGCCGAAGGCGGGCGGGCTGTCGGGCGAGACCACCGCAGAGCCAGCGGTCATGGTCAGCGCGATGCCGCCCTTCGCCTTCTCGGCATGGTAGAGCCGGTAGCGTTCGCCCGGCAGGCCGTTCTCGGAATAGGCCGGCTCATGCGCGGTCGACATGACCCGGTTCTTCAGCGTCAGGTGCCTGAGCCGGAACGGTTGCAGAAGGGGGTCATCGCGCATCTGGTCACTCCGGTCGGGCAGCCGCATTGAACCGGCTCGCGGCGCTCAATGCCAGCATTCAGGCAGCTCCGCCTTGCGGCGGGCCACGTGATCCGAGATCGCTCCTGCGGTCCCGGGATCGATCGGCGGCGCCTCGTGCTCCGCCAGCAGCCGCTTCCAGCGCGCATTGGCGCGCGTCGCCGCGTCCTGCCCGCCATCCTCGTCCCAGCTCTCCCAGTTGCGGTTGTCGGCCAGTTCCGAGTCCCAGAAGGCGGTCTCGTAATGCCGCATGGTATGGGCGCAGCCGAAGAAATGGCTGCCCGGCCCGACCTCGCGGAAGGCATCCAATGCCAAGGCCTCGTCGGAGGTGTCGATGCCGCCCAGATAGCTGTGCAGCGCACCGAGAAAGTCGCAGTCGAGCACGAATTTCTCGTAGCTCATCGACAGCAATCCATCGAGGAACCCCGCCGTGTGCAGCACGAAATTGGCGCCGCAATTCACCGCCGCCATCATCGAGACGGTGCTTTCCTGCATCGCCTGCGCGTCGGGCAGCTTGGAGGTGGTGAAGCTGCCCGAGCAGCGCAGCGGCAGCCCGGCGCGGCGGGCGAGTTGGCCGACGACCAGCGAGCCGAGGGCGGGTTCGGGCGTACCGAAGGTAGGCGACCCGCTGCGCAGCGCCATCGAGGAAAGAAAGTTGCCATAGATCACCGGCGCACCGGGCCGCACCAGCTGCGCCAGCGCGCAGCCCGCCAGCGTCTCGGCATGGGCCTGCGCGATGGCCCCGGCATTGGTGACCGGGCCCATCGCGCCGCCCAGGATGAAGGGGACGCAGACCACCCCCTGCCCCGCGGCGGCATAGGCGCGCAGCGCCCCAGTCATCGTGCCGTCCCACACGAGCGGCGAATTCACGTTGACGTTGCCCATGATCACGCAGTGATCGTCGAGAAAGCCGGGCGCGAAAACGAGCCGCGCCAGTTCGATCGAATCCTCGGCCCTCTCCTCAGAGGTGACGGCGCCGAGAAACGGCCGATCCGAAAGCGTCAGATGCGCCGCGACCATGTCGAGATGACGGTGGCTGACCGGAATGTCGGTCGGCTCGCAAACCACGCCGCCGGAGTGGTGCATCCACGGACAGGACTGGGCGAGGCGCACGAAGTCGCGGAAATCGGCGATGGTGCCGTAGCGCCGCCCCCGGTCGAGATCCATCACGAAGGGCGAGCCGTAGGCCGGGGCGAAGACCACGCCATCGCCGCCGATCTCCACGTCATTGGCCGGATTGCGGGCATGCTGGGTGAAGCGCGAGGGCGCGGTAGCAAGCACTTCCGCCAGCATCCCCTTCGGGAAGCGCACGCGCAGACCGTCGATCTCTGCCCCGGCCCGGCGCCAGAGCCGCAGTGCCTCTTCGTCGCCGCGAAACTCGATACCGATCTCGGCGAGGATGCGGTCAGAGGTGGCCTCGATCCGGATGAGCCCCTCCTCGTCCAGCACCGCGTGCACGGGGGTCTTGCGCCGGATGAAGGGCGGCCCGGCCACCGCCGCGCCCAGCCTCATCTCGCGCCGCGCGGCGCGCCCGCCGCTGCGACGGTGCCTCGGGCGCTCGGAATCGGCTTCGACGGAATGAGTCATCCATACCTCCCTCGCTGCCCCTCCAGCCCATCGCATCGGTAGCCGACCTGTCCGGCGAGAAACCGACATGGTTTCGTCGTTTCCGGATTATCGCACGGGAAAATGTCGGCCGGCGTGCCGAGCATGCCTGCGAAGACCGGGGGGCGCCTCCGAGCGCCCTGTCGATGTGTTCAGGCCCGCACGAGATCGGACGGGCGCCGCGCCGCGATCCGGGCGAGCGGATGCGGATCGGGATGAAGGACCCGAGGCGGGGGTTGCCCCCTACGCCGTCGAGGCCGAAGACGCCTCCGGGGGCCTTGCCGCGCCATGTCGCCCCGTCTTTCGACATGGCGCGGCCCCGCGGATCGCGATCAGCCCGCGATCTCGATCCCGATCTTGCCCATATGCGCCTTTTCGAGGAACGCCTCCTGCGCCGCGCGCAGCTGGTGCAGCTTGTAGGTCGCTGCCAGAACGGGCCGGATCTCGCCCCGCTCGATATAGCCCACGAGATCGGTGAAGACGCTTGGCTCCTGCCGGGTGCTGCCGATCAGCGTCAGGTCCTTGAGGTAGAGCGTGCGCAGGTCGAGTTCGACGATCGGCCCGGCGATGGCGCCCGAGGTCACGTAGCGGCCACGCACCGCCAGCGCATCGAGGAGCTTGGGCCAGCGCGGGCCGCCGACGAGGTCCAGCACGACGTCGAAGCCACCCTCGGGCAGCGCCTCGTCGCGGTGCAGGATGGCGTCGGCGCCAAGCGCGCGCAGCTCGTCCGCCTTGGCCGGGCTGGTCACCGCCGTGACATGCGCGCCGCGCCGCCGGGCGAGTTGCACAGCCGCCGAGCCCACCCCGCCCGAGGCACCGGTGATCAGCATCCGCTCGGCGCCAAGGCGTGCGCGCTGGATCATGCCCTCGGCGGTCGAGAAGGCGCAGGGGAAGGAGGCGAGTTCCACATCCGAAAGCGGGCTGTCGATCCGCAGCGCGTTCCCGGCGCCGATGGTCGCGTATTCGGCGAAGCCGCCGTCGCGCTCCGAGCCGAAGGTGACGAGCGCATCCTCGTCGCCGCCCTCGGGCCGATACATCGGGCGCACCAGCACCCGCTCGCCGATGCGGGCCGTGTCCACCCCATTCCCGACGGCGACGATCTCGCCGCAGCAATCGGCGCCCTGGATACGCGGAAAGCTGAGCGCGCCGGACCAGCCGCCATCGGTATCCGAGGCACCGTCATATCCAGTGGTGGCGGCGGAGTTCGTGTCGCCGCGCACGGCCTTGGAATACCAGCCGGTACGGGTGTTCACGTCGGTGTTGTTCACCGCCGAGGCGCCGACGCGGATCAACACCTCGCCCGCCCGCACGCGGGGAACCGGTACGTCCTCGCGCCACTGAAGCCGATCGAGACCGCCATGGCCGGTCAGAACCATGGCCTTCATCTTGTCAGGAAGGGTCATCGGGTTGCTCCGTCGTGTAGAATGATTACTCTACTTGCTCAGGTAGAGGGATCCCTCTACATCGTCAAGCATGACCGATACGATGACCAGGATCGCCGCTGGGCTGGAGCAGGCCTTTGCCGCCCGGGGCTTTGCCGAGCCCAGCGTCGAGGACCTGCGCGACGCGGCGGGCGTCAGCCTGCGTACGCTCTACAAATACACGCCGTCGCGCGCGGACATGGTGCTGGCGGCGCTGGAGCATCGACAGGCGCGCTATCTCGGCCACCTCTTCGACGGGCTGCCAAACGCGCCCAAGGCGGCCCTCGACGCGCTGCTCGACCGGGTCGGGAACTGGATGGCGACCGAGACCTCGCATGGCTGTCTGTTTCACGGCGCGGTGGCGGCCGAGCCCGGGAGCGAGCGGCTGCGCGAGGTGTTGTCGCGGCACAAGGCCGAGGTGGCGCGCCGCGCCGCCATGGCCACCGGGCTCGGTGGTCGCGAGATCGAACTCTTGGTGATCATGGAAGGTCTCACGCAGGCTTGGTCGTTGCACCAGGAGGCTGCCGTGGCGGGCGCGAAGCGGCTGGGGCATGACCTGTTGGGGCATGTGGCGGCGTGACGGCAGGTTCTGCCCGATAACCCGGCCTCGTCGAGGTCGTTGCCGCCATCCTAAGCCTCGTGTCCTCGCCGACCTCACTGGCTCGCCATGCCCGCCAGCATCGCGCCGAGAGCAACGAAGTGGATCAGCATGATCGCCCTGTCGTTCCACAGCACCCCGACGACCAGCCATCCGAGAACGCCGACGACGAACAGATAGAGATGCCACGGTGTCCAGCCGAAGGCCGTCCCGGCATAGCCGAGGATCTGGATGACGGAGGCCACCCATTTCACGACGAAGGCGGTCCGGTCACCGCGCGCGATATCGGTCACTTCAGACGCCACGGCTCAGCCCCCCGTCGATCCGACTCCAGCTCTCCGCCGCCCCTTCGACGAAACGCCCCAGCCCCTCGACCGATCGGTTCGAACCCATGACGCCGATGCCGCCGAGTTCTTTTCCCAGAGCCTCCGCCTTTCCCAAGGAGGACAGCACACCGACCTTGAAGCCATCGGTCACCAGCCGCCGCGCGGCGCCGGCCTCCATGCAAATGCCGCCAGCCGTGATCGGTGCCACTTTTCCTGTTGCCATTCCTGCGTGCTCCTCGGCTTTCCTGCGGCGCCCTTTGCGCCTATGGCTCGTCAGATAAGGGGCTGGAATGAACGCGACCAGCCAGGGGAGCTGTCGCGTGGGTGTAGGAGAACTATCGTGTCAAGCGAAGCCGATCTGCCCTCCCTCAGCGGTCTGCGCGCCTTCTCCGCGGCGGGAAGGCACCTGTCCTTTCGCGCGGCGGCGGAAGAGTTGGGCGTGACGCAGGGCGCCGTGGCCCAGCAGGTGCGCGGCCTCGAAGACCATCTCGGCCTGCGCCTGTTCCTTCGCGAGCCGCGGGGGCTGAGTTTCACCGAGGCGGGGCGGGCCTACCATGCCGCGGTCGCCCGCGCCTTTTCCCAGCTTTTGGACGCAACCGATGCGCTTCGAGATACGCCTTCGCGGGTGACGATCAGCGTGACCCCGACCTTCGCGTCGAAATGGCTCATCCCGCGTCTGGCGGAGTTCACCGAGGCCAACCCCGGGATCGACCTGCGGATCACCGCGACCGAGCGCGTCATGAGCTTTCATGCGGATGGCATCGATCTGGCGGTGCGGCAGGGGCGCCCGCCATTCGGGGCCAGCCTGCGGGCTGACCTGCTGTTTCCGCAAGAGATCATCGCGGTGTGCGCGCCACGACTGGTTGCCGATCAGGGCGGGCTTCTCGGTGCGGTGGCGCTCTCACGCATGACCCTGCTGCACGACACGCATGATCTTTGGCCGAAATTCATCGAGATGGCATTCGGGACCGAACCGGAGGCGCCACGCGGACTTCGCTTCAGCCAGACGACGCTGTGCCTCGACGCGGCCTTGGCCGGTCAGGGCATCGCCCTGGCCAGCCGCTTCCTCGTGCAGCGAGACCTCGATGCCGGCCGCCTCGTTCAGCCCGTCGACGCCGCACTCGAAGGGGGACAGGATTTCCACGTCCTGCTGCCGCGTCAGGGCGCATCCGAGGCGGCCCTGCGCGCAAGGGACTGGCTTCTCGGTGTTGCGTCCGAGGAAGCCCAGAGGGATTGAAGTCATGTGCCAAGCACCGCAAGGGGCCAAGCGTTTTGATGATCGGACGCGTTGGCCATCCACGGAGCGGCTAGGCTCACGACCCGTCGACCTCGCCTAGGCCGTGCGGTTCAGGCTCTCCCAAGAGCATGATCCATGAGAGGCCTATTTGGCTGATGGCCAGGCTGATCAACACCAGCCATGGCGCGGCGGCCACCACCCGCACGATCATCGGCGGGCCCAAGAGCGGTCGGGTCGGGAGCCTCGGCACCGACGCCTGCGAGGAAAAAGGGGGCAACTGTGTCGTTTCTTAGAGGCGAATGGGCTGTTTGTTTCGGATCATGGCGTTGAGGATGACGAGGAGCTG
>NZ_JAPWGO010000220.1 GCF_027213785.1 Limimaricola sp. G21655-S1
CCCAAATCCCGCGAGACCCGCGCACCGTTGGTGGAAGAGCTCAAGCGCTTCAAGGATCGCATCTCCGCCAAGCACAAGTATCTGGCCGGTGCGCCGCTGACCGATCCGGACGGCAACCCCGCCATCGTACGCTTCAGTCGCAAGACCAAGGAGCAGTACGTGATGAGCGAGGTCAACGGCAAGGCGACCGGTTGGACCGCTCACTACGACAACGGTACCTGGCAAGAGAGTTTGCCAAAGGCTAAAAAGGCCTGATGAAAAGAGGCCCCGAC
>NZ_JAPWGO010000221.1 GCF_027213785.1 Limimaricola sp. G21655-S1
GTATAGACCTGACCGATTGGTTTGATCCGCTCGGCAATGGCTTCCGGTGACATCTCATCGGCAGCAAGCACTGCCCCAGACAAGCTGGCGGCCGTCATCCCGACGGCCAGCAAATAGCTCAGTTTTTTCAACACGCTCATATACTCCCAGCAGTCTTTTATTATCCATGTAAACGACGGGATTATAACCGAATAGTTACAGCCATTTAAACGCTTGTGTGTGAAGTGTTAAACACTCTGCGTACAAAGTTTTGGGCGATATCACGGCAATTC
>NZ_JAPWGO010000222.1 GCF_027213785.1 Limimaricola sp. G21655-S1
ACGCTAGATCGTTTCGACCTACGTTAATTCTTATTTTCGCAACCAACAAAGCCGCTAAATTAGCGGCTTTTTTTATTTTCGTTAATAATTTACTCGACAAGGCAGCGGTTTACGTTAAAAATAAAACTTTATCATTATATTTATTGGACACAGGCATTAGGGATGATTGCGCGTTTTTTACTGCTTTTTGTTTTCTACTCATTATGCCTAAGCATGACTAGCCAAAGCCGTGCCGATAACTCCCCGATTGTTAATATCGATCAACGTAGCGT
>NZ_JAPWGO010000223.1 GCF_027213785.1 Limimaricola sp. G21655-S1
AACCATGCCTGCAACCTGTTTGTTGGTTGCACTGGTCGCGTCCGGGGTAAAGCTGAACAACAGCGTGCCGGCCTCAGCATCCACGATATAAATACCCAACCCGTCGCTGTCTTCAGCCCCCTGGCCCAAATAGCTCTTGGCCTGATCATAACCTCCAGAGAATATTAGGACAGGCTTATAGTATTTTTTACCATTGATTTCTGTATAATACCCTGAAATAAACGCAACCTCGGGGATAGACCAAGTTTCACCAAGCTTGCTAAAGCCCGCAC
>NZ_JAPWGO010000224.1 GCF_027213785.1 Limimaricola sp. G21655-S1
TCTTCAATGACCGCCACCAACGCAGTCGCCCCTACCATTCTGGCGGCCCCCTTCAACTTGTGTAAAGCAGCATTCACGCCAACTTCATCTTCTTCTGTGCTGCGGCGCTCAAGTTCGGCCAAATCATCACGGGTAGCCTTCAGATAAAGGGCGGCCAGTTCATCGGTCAGCAGCGAGGCAACCGGTGTCGGGGCGACAGCATTGCTCCCCTCTTTGGCAATATGGCGCAGCAAGGTCGCCAGCTCCTTGAGGGCGACCGGCTTGTCCAGATG
>NZ_JAPWGO010000225.1 GCF_027213785.1 Limimaricola sp. G21655-S1
GACCTGCTCGATGGCGTTTTCAAAGTCCTCGATAGACGCATTCGCGCCTTCGGGCGGATTGAAGCTCATCGAGAACAGATGCTTTTCGCAGCGCGTTCCCCGTGCGATGGCATCGGCTTCGCCGAAGGCCTCGACAAGATCATCACTGCTAAATCCGCGCACGTCATGCAGCTCGACATGATCATTGTCCCGCATCGCCAGAAGATAGCGGGCGAGTTGCGGGGCGTTACCGCGCTCTTTGGCCTTCAAGATCATGGCTCACTCCCAGGCGC
>NZ_JAPWGO010000226.1 GCF_027213785.1 Limimaricola sp. G21655-S1
ATCCTGCAACTGCGTGAGTTGCTGGGCTCCCCTGATCCCCTCTGAATCCTCTCTTTGTGCAGCATTGCTGTGACGGTGTGCTGCGCCACGATCCGCCATTAAAACTGGGCCCTGTAGTGGTCAACTAAAAAGGGCCCCGTTCTGCTGTTAGCTTACTGCGCTCATTACTTCAGATAACGCTGTTCCAGATGCTGGCGCAGCCAGTGCGGGTTGAGCGCTTCACCGGTGGCGCTGCGCACCAGCTCGTCGGTGCTGTGCAGGCTCCCCTGTGA
>NZ_JAPWGO010000227.1 GCF_027213785.1 Limimaricola sp. G21655-S1
ATCCCGGACGCCTCGCCGGCAAAGTTGCACTCGTGACCGGAGGGCGGTCCGGCATGGGGTTCGCTATTGCCATGAGGTTACAAAAAGAGGGAGCTGCCGTGGTTACGGCACAACGGGGAGAAGCCTCCGGTTTCGAATCCATATCTGCCGACTTCACCGATCCGGAGTCTCCGGCCCGCGTCGTGGACGCTGTCATCAAGCTTGCAGGCCGGTTGGATATCCTTGTCAATAATGCCGGAGTGATGCAGGAAGCCACCGCCGAGGAACTGAAG
>NZ_JAPWGO010000228.1 GCF_027213785.1 Limimaricola sp. G21655-S1
AGGACGTGGTGGCGCAATGCCGCTCTGCGCTTGCCACTATCGAAACTGCTCTGGCCAAGGCGGGTGTTGGTTTCGCCGATGTGGTTCGGGTCAATTACTACCTGCCGGATGCGGCGGAATTTGAACCTTGCTGGCCGATCCTCGCCGAGACCTGTGGAGCCAACCCACCAGCTGCCACGATGATCGAGTGCAACCTGATCGCCCCGGAATTTCGCATTGAGATCGAAGTGACGGCCCTTGCGGCATCGGCATCATCGTAAGGAGGCTGAGAT
>NZ_JAPWGO010000229.1 GCF_027213785.1 Limimaricola sp. G21655-S1
GCGTACTGCTTGAGGCTCTTGACCAGATCGCCGATGCGGCGGGCACACACCTCGATGTTGCGCAGGAAGCTGCCGGTCTGCTGGAACAGCTCCAGCCGGGAGAGCAGCGCCTCCCGCTCGGCGGCAGTGCGGCTGGCAAACCAGCGCTGCCAGTTCAGCTCGTCATCCAGATTCATCTGCACCGCCAGCCGCGCCTGCTGGCGATCACCAAAGCGCCCCTCTGCCAGCCGGGTCTTGTCACGGATCTCGCTGGTCGAGACCGGCTGGGAGG
>NZ_JAPWGO010000022.1 GCF_027213785.1 Limimaricola sp. G21655-S1
AGAAAGCATCGTGCCCGTCGACCGGAGGCCGACCATGCACTAACAATTAACCTGGAGCACTCAGACGGGGCAGCTCACATGCAGGTCGCGACGCTCGTTATAAACTTTCCGGGTCGTGCGGTAGTAGTTGAAGTTCTTCGTGAAGTTCGAGGTGAAAGTCAGCCGGCTGGACTTCGACCGGCTCACCTTGTCGAAGATACGCTCTTTGCCAAGGCTGCGTTGGCGCTGCACGAGCTCGAGGAAGCCGAGTTCGATCAGCTGGCTGTGGATGGGGATCATTCGGCGGGCATTATCGCTCTTGAGCGATTGGCCCGTTCCACGCTCAATGTCGAAGAAGTGGATGCCGTCGTCGCGCCGGATGTTCTTCGGCTTCAGCTGCAGGATCTCCTCGCTGCGCAGGCCATGTAGGCGCGCGATCAACGGCACCCAGAACACATGGTCGTTGATCTGGGTCTTCTCCGAGCTCCACTTCTCCGTTTTCAGAAGGGCAGCGAAGTCGCTGCTGCTCCAAAGCTGGCGCGACGTCGTGGGGAGAGATTTGCGCATGTCCTCGATCATGGCTTCGCCGACGACATAGGGCTTGAACGGGTTATGCGACAGCAGCCCTTTGCTCACAGCGTGATCCAGGGGAGCCGACAGGTATTTCTGGTGGCGCTGGAACGTGCGCGGCGAGATGCGGGCGATCCTGGCCTTGCGAAGGAGCTCCTCCTTCACATCGCCATCGAGACCTTGCTGAGCGATCTGCTTCTCGGCGGCGGCGATCTGCGCCTGCTCCTTCTTGTCCTGGAGCTCGATGAACTCGAGACAGGTCAGCTCCCGCAGCCTGCTGGACCGGCCGTGATTGTTGGGAAGCCGAAGCAGGGTGTCGTTGAACCGGGTCCAGACCTCGCCGCCAGCTTGCGAAATGCGTGTGTCGCCCAGGATGTCCGCGATCAGCTTGCGGGTGGAGCGGATGGTGTCAGCATCCTTCATGAACCGCTTGGCCTTGCCGGCATCTTCGAAGGTGTAGGCGCCGCCGACCCGCACACCACGCGACATCTCGTCGAACCACTCGTCCCAGAGATCCAGAAGGCTGGGGTCTGTCCCCTTCAGGCAACGCGCCGGCGCGCCATGGCTCGCATCGACCGAGACCGACAGCCCCTCCCGCTGGTGAAACGGCGTCGGGGCTGCGGACAGGGCCGCCGTCGGGGCGGAGGTTGCCGCCTCGACGTCTGCGGCCTCGGTCTTCGTTTCCTGTGGTTCGGCCTGAATGATGGGCTGCGCCGAGGCTTCATGTGGGACGGGGGGGGCGGAGATCGTCTCGGAAGAGAGTGCAGGAGTGGCCGACTGGCCGAGTGCGGCAGAGAGATAGGGCTGGGGCTCGGAGAAATGCCCCCTGGCGCGGCGCTCCTTCTCCTCGCTGATCTCGATCATGAGGCGGACCATCTTGTCGGCCAGGATGGCGAAATCATCTTCGCTCTCATCGAGGGTGAGGCCCAAGCGGGCCGCGACGTCACGGATCGGGGTCAGGGCAGGGGTGGTGTCGCACAGGAAGATGGCGTCGCGCAGAGAGGCGCGCGCCGCTCCCTCGAGGGACATCGCCACTTCAGCGGCCTGCCTGGTGCGCGGACCGGTCAGGGCGCGCAGGCGGTCGGCGGCCTCGATCTCGATCCGGGCGTAGGTGACCAGGATGTTCGTCATGATCTCTGGCGACACGTGCGACTCCGCGTTGAAGCAGAGATCGCTGACGGCGGTCAGTCGCCAGGCGAGCTCTGCGGCATCGCGGGGGACGTGAGTCCGCAGCGGGAAGCAGAAAAAATCAGGTTTGAATCGATTTTTTTCACGCGCCGGCACGCGCCGCCGCCAGTAGTAGCCGGTGGTTCTGAGCTCGAGATGGGGTTGGGCATTTGCCACGATCGGGCCTCCTCGGGTTGGAGGCGCCACGCGGCAGGATCGGGGTCTGTGCAACGCTTTGTGCAAAGCGGAATGCAAAATCCCCGGGCCTCTGACCGAGACCCGGGGATTTTTGTAGCAACTTCAGCGCAGTGCTGGAAGTTTGGCTCCGGCGGTAGGGGGCGGAGCCGTAAAGCTAAGCTACTGAGTCTAAGGCGCTTTTCCGGAGCGACTCCTGTCCGACTCCGCAATGTGCCAGCGACTGTGCCGCAACATGTGCCAGCGCGCAAGCGAGAGCTTTCCCCATGGAGTGATAAGGTCGGGCAGGGCGAAAACTCGGGGCCCGGTCGATGCGCGCTTGCGTCCTGTGCGCGAGGTACATCTTAGATCCGAATTGATCAGCTGACTTTGAGCCCCACCACCTCGTCCGCGAACCGTTTCCACGAGATCTCCACAGTTCGACCTTGAGCCGGTCAGTATCTTCGTCACGGATACGCGCTCGGGGCGCGCCAATCGTATTGCGCACCATTATGGCGATCTCAGCTGTGCCAGAATGACTTGCGGTTGAGAGGCCTGGTTGGCAGAGTGCCGCTCGGGGCGGAGAGATATTTCATGCGTGACGAATTTTTTTCGGGCAAACAGAGCGGAAACACGAGCGGTCAACCACTCCATTCGTATCGGATCTCCGAACGGGAGTTCGACGAGCTGGAGATCGAGGTTAAGAATCTGATAGGCGCGCGGCGATACAAATCCGCCGCTAAGCCTTTCGTTCTCTGGGCTTCGGAGAAATACAGGCTCGATTTCGAGGGTGGCGGTTTCAGCTGGTCTTTTTTGACCGATCCCCTGCGATGCTCCCTCAGTCAGGATGAGCTGAGGGAAATGACCGAAATCGGGCTGAAAGAATTTGGCCGTCTTCCTAAACGCACCCCGGACGGAGCAACCCAGTATCTGCGGACCATCGCCGCCGAAGGCGGGATACCGGTTCGTCTGCTGAGCGCGCGCGGGGGGTATCGAGCAGCCATCGTGGGTCTGGTGGCCGATCTGGAACGAATGGGGCTTGCATGCCCCGAGGCACTGGCGATGAGCTTCGCGGCCAAACGCACCGCCCGCTTGCCGCTGGGGTACCGTACCGAAGAGTATCGAAGACTTTTCGTTTCCTTTGCTCGCGAAGTGCTCGAGTTGCGGGCCATGGCCCCGACGAGTCTTGCACCACATGAGGTAGAGGCCTGGCTGGATCGGGAGCGCCCTGAATGGCGCGACAACCTGTCTTTGCGACTTGATGGAGAGGCAGCGGCCAGCTTGCTATCCGAGGCCGTCGCCGCCACGCGCCGTTCCGGTGCCGTGACTGACCCTCTCCGACGACTTCTTGCTCGTTCCTCCGATGGTCGGTGGTCTGGCTGGATCGAGGTGGAGGACGAAGCCACGATCGCGGCCGAGCTCTTGCAACATGTGGTCGGCGATCGGACACGTTTGCGTCTCGGCCCCACTGGAGAGTTGGCGACGGTGGTTCCCGATCTCATGCTGGCCTTGGATCGCGATGCTGCGAGCGGGTCCTGGGGATGTCGCCGGATTAGCGCAAGACGAACGGCACGTTTTCGGTTCGACCTGGAGCGAGCGGCCAGCTTCGTGGCGATGGCCGATGGCCGATACTTATCGCACGTTGACCTCCCAGGGGCGGCGGCCGTCGAGCCTTCGGCCGGGTTGTCTCTCTGGCTTCTGTCAGAAATGGGTGAAAGCGGGCCGCGAGAACTCGAATACGCCGGGTCCTCGTCGCTTACCACGATTGACCCTCATGTCTGGGTTGTCCTGCCAGAGCAGTTTGAGCCGGACTGCACCGGTGACCTGACAGCCAGTCATGAGGCGGATCTGCCAAAGGGAAAGCTCTGGCGCTTAACGGGGAAGGGCCGCATGTCCATCCCGGACTGGAGCGTTGCGGTCGCAACCGATGCCGATCGCTCAGATCAGGAAGAGATTTTGTCCGTTGGTTCGCTCGAGTACAAAATACTCGATGGTCGAGGTGCCCCGGTGCATCGGGGCGTGCCAGGAGTGCTTTACCGCCAAGCTGGTCGACCATTTCGCAACCTTCTCTCGAAGGAAATTCGCTACCGCAGTGCGACAAGCAAGCTGTGGAAGAATACCTGCCAAGACGACGAAGTACTTGGTCCACTCACGATTGCCAGGTGGGACGAGAAGGGGATCGGCGCACGACTGACTGTCAGCGTCGTGCCTCAATCTCTTTCAATCCGAGAAAGCAGCACTCCTGGTCATCAGCGCGTGGTTCTATTCGAAGGGCTCCCTCCTGGCTGGACGCTTAGGATTGCTGAAGGGGCGCCGTTCGTTAGCGACATGCAGGGCGTTGCCCGCGTAGAGCTCCCATTGAACGCACACACCAAGGGTCATCTTCCTTTGACCATCGCTGGACCGAAGGGCACGCCTATCCTGAGCTGGACCCTATCATTGCCACGATCACGATCCGCGTTTGTCACGTCGGCTGGCGACCTGTTGCTCGGCGATCGAATGATAACGGTACATGATCTTCGCTCTTGGCGGATCGTACCAAGTAGCGCGGGCCATACTCACCTTCGCATCCGTCTCGCCGGTGGCACTCAGGAATATGCCCCGACGATTACTATCCCGGTGGCGGGCGACGTGGCTCTTTCGAGTTTCCGGGCGCTCTTGGAGGAGGTTCTTGCGCTCGGAGGACCGGATTCCGAAATTCGTCTCCGGGCCTTGAGCGGTCTGGACCAATCTCCAAGGTTGATCCTGCGCCGACATCTTGGCGAAACCGTTCTCGAGGGCGACACGGTGTCCGTTCTGAGCGAGCGGGGCGCCGAGTTGGCATCTAATCTACAGCTTTCAACGGTGGATATGGAGGACCCGGAGCGTGTTGTTCAGGTGGAGGCGAATGGCCTCTCGCGACTTGGGCAAGGTAGATGGTTCCTGATGCCGGAACTGGACGGGCATCCCCTGAGACCGCCGCGGCCGTATGTCGTGGCGGACGCAGACGAAACAGCAGGTCTTGATGTCGAGAAAATTCGGACGACACGCGAGCAACGCGTAGCTGAATTTGCTCGTAATCTCCGAGAGGAGAAGGGCGAAGCCACAATCAGAAAAATGGTTGGCCTGATCGGTGTACTTCTTGATCATGGTGCCACGCCCGGTGCTCTGGACCAGGTTCTCGCGCTGACAAAGGTGCCTTCGGTGGCAGTTCGATTGCTGTTGCAGGCCGCGTCAGAAGACCTTTCTGACCTTCTGGCTCTCGATGTGCATGGGGGCCCCAACTGGATATTCATCCCACCTCAAGACTGGGGGACGGCTCTCGCTTCGGAAGCCGCGGCTCTTCGTGCGACCTTGTCCAGCATAGCCGCACTGGCCGACAACGCCGACAACCTGGTGCGCCAGCAGCTTTCTGGACGGATCAAGGAACTCCTCGTTCTAAGGCCAGAGCTTTGCGCCCACATGGCGCTTGGCCTTCTCGAGACCGGCCTCGCAGGCCCAGCTGAACTCCCGAAATGGGCCGGTACGCTCCCGTCTTGCATCGGCAACCCAGAAAGAGCGCTTCTATCGCACGCGAATTCAGCGGCGCAGCGGCATGTCGGCCAAGTAGAGGCGCTGCGTGATATCCGCGCAAAGGTCGTCCCATCAGGGCTTGAGCAGTTCCATGACGATATACGCGGTCTAATCGACGCACCGCTCTTTGTGGCGGAAATCGCCTTTGGAATAAGACCACCCCCGACCAAGCGTCAGAGAATTCAGATCGTGCAGGCCATACAAACCGATCCCGGGGCATTTGAGCAGTCTTTGCCGGCGGCTGTTGCGTGGCACTACTCCCGACAAAAGACGTAAGAAGGACGAACGAGTGAGAGACCACGTATCGCGGCTGAGCTCAGGCTATGAAGAAATTCTGACGCGCATTAACGACCGTGCTGCTGATGCAGTTCTGGGCAAAGGGCGTGTTCAGTCGACGGCATTGCGCTCAGCGGTCGCTCGGAGGCTTCGGGCCGGTGCCGGCAGTTCTGACGCTTTTCTTGCAGATCCCGTATTTGAGGCTGCGCGAAACTGGAAACGTGCAGATCGAACACTCGACGCGCTTTCTGGCACAATGCTCGAAGAGGACCTCGTTGCTGCACTGGATCAGGAAGGTCCGCGCCGGTGGCCGCGACGCGGGCCCGATACCGAGCCCTATGTCCATCAATTGAAGGCTTGGGAAGCCGCGGCAAACCATCGCAGCTTCATAGTCACCAGTGGCACCGGTTCGGGTAAGACCGAGTGCTTCATGGTTCCAATGTTGAACGACCTGCTCCGGCGCGCCGCGGGACGGCGCAGACAGGGCGTTCAGGCAATCGTGCTCTATCCGCTGAACGCCCTGATCGACAGCCAGAAAGAGCGGCTCAGCGCCTGGATCGATCCACTTTCCGATCGGCTGACCTATTCGCTCTACAATCGCCATCTGCCTGAGAGCCTTCCAGCGTCCAGCCGGCGTCAGGGGGCAGAAATCCGCGATCGAAAAACGCTTCGCGCTGACCCAGCATCGGTTTTGGTGACCAACGTCACCATGCTGGAATACATGCTTATGCGAGCGCAGGACCGGCCCCTTTTGGAGAAGTCGCAGGGCACGCTGCGTTGGATCATCCTCGACGAAGCCCACAGTTATGTCGGAGCTCAAGCGGCAGAGATGGCCCTGCTTCTCAGACGCGTCCGGGACGCGTTTGGCGTCCGACCGGAAGATGTTCGGCTGGCGGCTACCTCCGCGACCATCGGAGAGGGGTCTGAAACTCGGGAGGCGCTGGCCTCATTCCTCGCCGATCTGGCTGGTCTCTCGCCCAACCAGGTTGAAGTCATCGAAGGCGAAGAAGTCGAAGCGGTATTACCTGCAATCCAAACTGACGCCGTGATCGATCCTGACGGCCTAAGTCAGACCGAACACGATTTGTGGTCAGAGTTAGCCTCCAACGCTCGTGTCCAAAGCGTTCGATCGAAGATGCGAGATGGTGGCATCTCGTTGCGGCAGTGTAGCGAGACGCTGGGCTACGACCGTCTGTCTTCCGGTACCACCGAGCGTACGTTGCGCGTGCTCGAGGCGGCAGCTCAGGCACGAGATTCTAAGACGGGGGTCGCGTTGGCTCCCTGGCGGCTGCATGTCTTTCATCGCGCGCAGGGGGGAATGTGGGCCTGCGTCGATCCAGAGTGCACCTCGCGGTCGCAAGAACTTCAGGAAGAAGGATCTGACTGGGCGTTCGGTGAGGTTTACCTGAAAGAGCGCGAACAGTGCTCCTGCGGCGCGCAGGTGTTTGAGATCGGAGCGTGCGACGAATGCGGCACACCTTGGCTCTTGGCAGACATCCAACATCTCAGAGCCCAAGATTATCTGCGACCGGTCGCCGTCGACAACGCCGAGGACGAGTATATCCTTGATGTCGAGCCTGATGAACACGTCGATGGGCCTCAGGCAGCTCACAGCAGTATTCGCGAACGTGTCGTAATTGGCCAATGCCGGGATGAAGTTCGAGAATTCCTTCGCCTGCGGGACGGAGCTTTGTTTGAGCAGCCCGATCCTGAGGACAGGGTGATAGCTCTGCGGCTGGTGGATGAGAAAGAACGCGACTGCTGTGGGAAGGCGAGGCAGAAGGGCGTTATTGCTCGACCACAGCGATTTGGCGCACCATTCCTGATGGGCAACGCCATGCCCTTGCTCCTCGAAGCAACCAAGCCCAACCCAAGTTCAAGCCCGGTTCCCAGCCAGGGAAGACGACTGCTCAGCTTCACTGATAGCCGTCAGGGAACTGCCCGGTTTTCGGCAAAGCTCCAACAAGAGGCGGAGCGAACGTTAACGCGAGCCTGCATCTATCATTCGGTACAAAGGTCAGAAGGGGACCCAGAAAAGGCTGCCCAGCTGCGCAGTGTGATCGAAGCCCTGCGTCCAGTGGTGCAACTGAACCCAGCACTGAAAGTCACGCTTGTTGAGCAGGAAAGAGCATTGCGCGAAGCTGAAGGTGCGAGCAAGCCAGTGCCATGGGGTGAGATGGTCGAGCAGCTGGCTGCAAATCCGGAGCTTCAGAACTTCGCCCGACCGGTTTGGCGAGATCGTCCCGAGAAGGGTGAGAATGGATTGGCCGAGCATGCTTCTGCATTGGCGGAGCTGTTCTTGTATCGGGAGTTTTTCCGTCGGCCCCGTCTCCAGAACAACGCGGAGACTATGGGAATCGCACGGCTGATCTTTCCCAGACTTATCGAACACGCTCGACTAAAAGTACCAGCGCCGCTCAAAGAAGCCGAGCATGACGAAGGTGTTTGGGCCGACATCCTTCATGCTGCCATTGACGCTGTCTTCCGCACCAACTTGGCGACAAGGCTGCCTGAAGAGCCTGCCGATGTGAGACATTGGATCGCGCCGAGAAGCGCCTTGTCCGCAGTGCTGGAGCCTGGCACGCCACCAGACGCTCCCACGACGGTAAAGAAACCCAGGGCCTTCCCGACTGCACTCGGCAATTCGAATCTCGTAAGCATGCTGTACCGCCTGACAGGTGGTTCTCGTGACAGCGCGACTGACGCGGAGAGGGTTGAAGCGGTCCTATCTGCCATTTGGACAGCACTAACTCAATCGAGGGTTCTTTGGGCCGCAGGCCCAGGGGCGTGGCGCCTGGACCTAACGAAATCAGAGATCGTCAAACTGGATCAGGCTTTCGAATGTCCGGTGACAAAGCGTCTTCTACCCTTTGCGCCTGGCGGGATATCGCTCAACGCTCCGGAGGCGTTGCAGACCGTCAGGCCAGTGGAGATGCCAGCTCTTCCTATCTCAGTTCCTCAAGGACCCACGTCGGTGCAGCGAGAGTCTCTCCGATCCTGGCTATTGCAAAGCCCCCAGATCCAGAAGCTGCGCCTCGCCGGACATTGGACCGACATCCATGATCGTGTGGCCGAGTTCTCACCCTTCCTACGGGCTCAGGAGCATTCTGCGCAGATAGATCGGCAGAGCCTAAAAACATACGAAGATGCATTTCGAAGGGGCGAGATCAACGTCTTGAATTGCTCCACGACGATGGAAATGGGCGTGGATATACCGGACGTGGGACTCGTGGTGAATACCAACGTCCCCCCTGCGCCCGCGAATTATCGGCAGCGTATTGGTCGTGCAGGGCGCCGGGGGGAGCCATGGGCAATGGCATTTACATTCTGTAAGGACGTCCCCCTCGATCGCATGATTTTCGACGACCCAAGCCGCCTGTTGCGAGCGGAAGTGCAGGCCCCACGGGTCCGGTTGGATTCTGCTGTCTTGGTGCAACGGCATGTTAACGCTCTCCTCTTGGGGCTCTTCCTGCGCGAGGCAGGCGGTCTCAACGTGAAGACGAGTATCGGCATTTTTTTCGGCGCGCTGGACGATCCGAGCGACCCGTTCCAGTCCGGAAACGTAGCTGAAGATTTCATGTTGGCATTGAAGGGCGACTGGGCAGGTTCTGAAGCGGTACGTGATGCAATCCGCACGCTGGTGCGGGGGACTTGCCTCGAGGGACGAGATGGACTGGTCGCGCGCTGCGAAGAAGCCTTTGGTACGATGCGCGGCCGCTGGTGTGCCGAATACGAGCAACTGCTTGCTGCGCAAGCGGCATACCCGGATACTGAGCCTGCACATTGGCTTTATCGCAAGCGCGCGAAGCGGATGCGCGAAGAGTTCATGATGACAGAGCTGGCACGCCGTGGGTTTACACCGTCCTACGGCTTTCCGGTCGATGTCGTGTCTTTCGATCACGCAGGCCGGGACAGCGCAGAAGCCGGGCCATCTCGTCCACTTGATATGGCGATCCGTGAGTTTTCGCCGGGCTGCGAGGTGGTGATTGATGGATTGGTTCACCGGTCAGATGGCATCTTGCCGACTTGGGGTAACCGTCATGATCCCAGTTCCATCGAGGATCTGCGAACGCTCTTCACTTGCCGCAAGTGCGGTGCCTTCGGTTCCACACGTCATGATATAAACGAATGCCCCCGTTGCCACTCGACCGTGAAACCAGAGGAACTCCTGCGTCCTTCCGGCTTCTTGGGAACGCGAAAGCCACATAGTGCTTATGAACAGCTGGCCTTCGTGCCGCCAGATCCTGCTCGGGTCTCCGCTGAGCCTGCGGACTGGATTTCGATGCTCGATCCAGAAGTTGGACGCTTCCGCGCCTCTCGCGAAGGTAGGGTTTTGGTAACGGCTTCCGGAGCGGAACAGACAGGATACGCAATCTGCATAGCGTGTGGTCGGGCTGAAGCTGAGGGTAGCAGAGAGGATGATCGCCTACCGCAGGGGCTGAAGGATCACCTCCCGCTCCAGCGGCTCCGCGACAATCCGAGGCACGACGGCAGGTGCCCAGGGAATGACGAAGTATCCCGCAAGATCCGGCGCCGTGTCCGGCTGGGCGCCGAGGTAACGACCGATGTTTTCGAGCTTCAGTTTGACATGTTGCCTTGGACAGTCCCGGGCAAACAGCAGGCTCTCGCTATTGCAGCCGGGCTCAGGGAGGCCTTGGCTTCGCGTCTGGGGGTCGATGCGGAAACAATAGGCATTGCAGTCGCTCCAAGTATCCGGGCGGATGACTCACGGCGCACTTCGATATTCCTCTATGACAAAGCGGCGGGTGGCTCCGGCTTCGCGACCGCTGCGGACCAGAACCTCCCGGAACTGTTGACAACAGCTGCTGAGAGATTGGAGTGCCGCGCCGGTTGTGCCCATGGTTGCCCAGAATGCGTCTTGCGGCGAGATCTACAGTTCAGCGCGGAGGGGCTCGATCGCCTCGAGGGCCTTCGCGTTCTGCGGCAAGCAGTTCTGCCGCGTCTCGCGCTGCCACCGACTCTCAAGCTTTTCGGAGACGAGACGCGGGCGATTACGCGCCCCCTTGCGGAATGGTGTCTGCGGAAGGCAGCTTCGGGCCAACTCGAACGGATGAGTCTGTTTCTGACTGGCTCACCATCGACTTGGGACATCCTCGAATGGCCTGGAATGGCGGCACTTACCGAAGCGGATAAGTCGGGCGCGGCTTGCGCGGTCGTGGTCCGACAAGGGGACATTCCAGCGCTTGAGATGTCGCAGAAGCTCGACCTCGTGCGGCTCGCTGCACGAGCTTCCGCGCAGCTGCATGCAGTCAAGGAAATTCCGGAAGTCAACGGCCAACCGGTTATCGCGGAGGTGACGATCGACGGGCGTCATATAGCCATTGTTGCCAATGATAAAGGCGCAGCAGGGATCGACAGAGATTGGGGGGCAACGGCCAATGGTCCGCTTTTGAGCGGAAAGAGCCCTGAAACTACACTTTCAGGCCCGATATCCCTTAATAGACTGGCGTCCTTCGGGGAAGGAAACTCCGCTCATCGTGATATAACCGGCGAGTTGGATGGTTCGGTTGGTCGCTTTGGCGCAGCTTTTTGGCAGATTGTAAGGTCATTGAGGCCTCAGGCTTTTGCAGGAAAAGAAGTCACAAAGGCTTCCTACAACGACAGGTACTTACGCAATCCGCTAACCACTCGCCTCCTGTTCGAGGTCTGGAAGCACCTGCCAAACAAGGCGCAAGGCGCCAAGCTCGAGATCGTGTCAGAGCAATCTGTTCCGGAGGGCAGGTCCGGATATTTCCTTCACCACAATTGGGAGACCGATCAGTTGAGGACTTCAGTTCTGAAACTGCTTGTGCCGGGGGCTGACGTTCGATTGGGCGCCAAATCGGATTGTGCTCACGCGCGTCGCATGACGTTGAGCTTCAATGATGGGTCCGTCGCGACGGTCTTCCTTGATCAGGGCTTTGGCGCATGGCGCTCGTCTTCCGACCGCGCGATCCGGTTTGAACAGGGGAGTGCTCCTGAGCAACAGGCGAAGAGCCTCATAGACCTTGAGTTTAATGTAGCTCTGCAAGACAATGGAAAGATTCCGTCCCCGATTTGGGTGGGATGGTGAACGAGAGAGAATAATCGGACATGGGGCGATCCGGGGCCTCAACGCTGTGCGGAAGTAGATCTTAACGGAATGGCCGATCTGAAAGGGTCGGCCAATTCTAAGTGAACGGCGGTTCTTGTCGCGCCACTATTAGCGGCGCCTGCGCCTCTTGCCGGCCAAAGTTTCACTGCTTTACGTATGTGACGTAGAAGCCTTTGGCCATCCGATGCTCTTGCAAGCGATCGCCAAGATTAAAACCCTCGCGACGCATTGGCGCCTGAAAGATATCAAGACCTCGGTCGAGGACGATTTTCCAGCCGGTGTCGGTGACGATGTCGCGCGCATGAGCAGTCCCGGAGGTATCGAATGCCCAAGTGAAGTCAACACCTGTACCGATGCAGGCTTCTGAGATGCTCTCGAGTAGCTCTCGCTGCTTCTGCACCTCTCCGTCATTGGGGGCGGTCACCAGATGGACGGCGACTTGATCCTCGGGCGCTTTGCGCTGGATGACCATCTCAACGAATTCCATCATATTCCGGGTTTGGTAGTAGAGCCGGATATAGGGGTCCGTAACGATGATCCGCTGGGCGCCGTCGATATAGGGGCCAAACAGCTTGTCATAGCTCACGCCCTTTCGGTTCTCGGCGAAGACGTGGTGGCCTTCCGATAGATCAGATTTTTCTCGTGCCTTAGCGTCCAGTCCTCCAGTCGGTGCCTCGTCTCGATCAATGACGATGTCGTCCCTCGAATGGCCCGAGGCGTCTCGGGCTATCGGGTCATGTGCAGACTTCTGGTTGTAGAATTGGGGAAACTCCTGCTCCTCGACAGTCTGAACCCGTCGCTTCTGCCCATCCGATCCAACATAATAGAAATCAACCTCGGGATAGGTCGCATCGATACGGAACAACTGGTCCTTCACACGCTTGCGGCTCTCGAGTGCAAGTTGAAGTAGTTCCTCGACGTCCTCGGGGGACTCGCCACCAGCCGGGAAGATAACCTTCAGCAGGCCTGACATGGTCTTGTAGATAGCATCGCGATCACGGGTCGAGATCTTTTCGCTGATTTGGAAGTACTGATCAGGCCGGTTCGAGAAATCCTCCTGCCTCAAATGACGCAGTATCTCAGCCAGGTAGTCCACGATGAAACCGTAGCCTCGAGTGAACATCTCACCCCGGATGACGTCTACTTCCCAGCCGGGAAGGTAGGCGTGCAGTCGATCGATGAATGCACTGTCATGGAATTGTGACGGCAGCGCCTCGAACAGGTCGGAGTTCTTCAGCATGTAGGGCACGTTGTGGTCGGTGTTGCCCACGAAGGCGAAGCTCGCTTCGGCGCCCATGGGGTTCACCCCGCGCGAGAAGGTCTTGTTCGCCATATAGTTCTTCATGATATCGACAAGAGCTTTGTTGGCGGTCTTCTCGCGCCCGGCAAACTCGTCAAAGGCGACCACGTCCCAGTAACCTACCAACCCGATACGTCCGTTCGAGTTGTTCACGAATAGCTTGGGGATGGTGACTTCTCCGCCGGAAATCAGCTGCCCGTGGGGTGAGAATTCCGAATAGATATGCGACTTTCCGGTACCTTTGGGCCCCAATTCGATGATGTTGAAGTTTCGCTCAACAAAGGGGATCAGGCGCATCAGTTGCAATAACTTGCTTCGACGGCCGAATGCATCGGGGTTGAAGCCGATGGACTGCATCAGAAGGTCGATCCACTCGTCCTTGCTGAACTGCGTGCGGGCTCCCTTGTATCCCTCGTAGTCAACCCGGGCGATCTGGATCGGTTTGATGGTCTCCAACACCCAAGGCGAGGTGCGGGCGTCTTCTGAAAACTCGTACTGGACATCGGCGATGCACCAGACACCGGTCACCAAGAGCTTGGGATGGGCTTTGACAGTACCGCTGTCCACAGCGACCTTCTTGATACCGAGGTTATCGAACGTCGCCTCGTAGCTGTCGGTCTTCTCGTTCAGCGACACACTGATTTGGTCGATGACCTTGTAGCGACCCTTTTCTTTGATCGTTGATTGAATCAGGCCCGCCTCGCTGCGGTGGACATAGTGCTTACGCAGGATTTCCTTGACGGTCTCGATCCCGGAATTGATGGAAGCCTCGTCATCGGTCGCGCAATACTGCCCAAGCAGGTATTCGAGCACATAGGTGGGGACAATCGCGTTGCCCTTGACCGCCTTCACCAGATCCTTTCGGACGACGTACCCAGCAAAATGTTCGTTGATCTTGTCGTCGAGTGTGCTCATGGCGCGTCCTCAGAAGTCGAAGTCCGTCGAGATCCCGCGGCGGAGCTGGAACCGGTGGCTCGTGTATTCGTCATAGTGGCTGGTTTTGCCGCGCTGCTCTCGCAGCTTCAGGAAGACATCTTGATTGTTGAACCGATCCGCGTCCCGCGAGAGCAGAAACTTGATAGGCATTTCGCGTTCGCGGGCATTCTCGGCGGTGTAGTCGAAGGTCAGGCTGTGCTCGTCCGAGATGAGCGTACCATCGCTCGCGTAAATCCCTGCACGCAAGACTCGCTGCTGCTGCTTTTCGGAAACCGGTTGAGCCTGGTATAGGGTGACGGCGGTCTGGCCCGAGGAAATCAGGCTCCGGCCAGTCACAACAATCTGCACTTCAACCTTGCCGACATCCTCCTCGCGGCGCTTTCCGACGCGGAGGACTGGAATGACAACCTCCTGCAAACTGGCCCCACCATGGACGAACCGGCTGCCGGCCCCTTTGACCCGCATCCGGTTGATCGAATTTGGGATCAGGACATCGAGATCGCCAGCCAAGCCAAGCGCTTCCGACGTAAATTTCTTCATCCCTGTTGTCTCATTCAGGTCCTGCCCGACAACAAAGCGGCGGTTCTTGAACAGGATCTCGTTGCCGGTGGGATCGGCGACAGAGAAGTCCGTCTCGTGGAGCTCTCGGTGCTGATAGAGGAAGCCGTGGTCGGCAGTGATCAGGATGTTGGAGAAGTTCGAGGTGGTCAGCTTGCGTACCAGCTTTGTCAGATCTTCGATCGCGTCCTCGGCGGCCTGCGTCACCCGCTCCTCGGTCGCGAGCTTGTCGCCCACGACATCGATCCGGTTATGGTAGAGATAGAGGATGTCATGGTCGCGGAAGAGTTCCTTGCCGTCATCGGTGCGCAGGCTCATGAAGTCATCTGCCTTCATCGCCTTTACCCGGTCACCGGAACGGCCCATTTTCAGGACCTTTTCGCGGTTTGACGTGCCTTGGGTCGGTAGCCCGAAGGAGGTGACGCCGCCATCCCCTGCGACCGTCAGCGCTTTGTTAGGGAGCAGCGCTGCCATCCCGAGCTGTGTGTAACTCGGCAGCGCCGAGATCATCGGCTTCAGCTCGGCGTCAAAGCGGTTGAGCTTTCGGATTTCCCGCAAGCACTCCTCAGCGATCTCGAAGCGCAGGCCATCGGAGATGATAACCACCACCTTCTGATCCTTACGCCGGAACTCGGCGGCCTGTTCGAGGTAAAAGTCCCGCTGCTGCGGGTAGCCAGGAATATGCCAGGCATCCAGCTTCGCGATCTGATCCTGCCAGGCATCATTGACGGCGATCAGAAAGCTCGTCGTGTAGCGGTTCTCGACGGTCTCGAACAAGGCGCCCAACAGAGAGGCCTGTCCGCTTCGCTGCATGTGATATACGAACTTCCGATAGAGTTGGTCGATCTTGTACCAAGCTGCCACATACCGCCTCACGCCCTCCGCAGGCGAAGACATGGTCAGATTGGTTTCGGCCAACGCCTGCTGGAATTGAGTGGCAAAACCGATCGCCAGGTAAATATCCTCGTAGGTCGCGTACCAGTGACTCTGGCGGCGCTCACGAGTGATGGCCAGCACATCCGCGGCCGTCACCGTCTGGCTCGAAATCGCCTCGACCAGACCGCGGATGATCTGCCTGTCGATCTCTTCAAAGTAGTCGATAGGGCGCAGCGCCTTTAGCTCACGCACTTTTACATCAGCTTCGATCTTCAGCAGGTCCTGATACTCTGCGCTGAGCTCTGCAAAGGCTTCAGCACCGAGGCGATTGTTCTTCCAGCGCCGGAACATCAGGAGGGATTCGGTGTTCAGGTTGCCGTCCTCACCCAAGGCGCGTTGGTAGCAGGACTTGAACAGCGTGATCGCGAAATCCTCGAAATCGGGCGTGTCCGAAACATAGCCATAGGCGTTCTCGAGCTGTTGCCAGAAGAACGGCATCAGACCCGACCGTTCCATCAGACGCTGGCCATCGTCCCGCTTTGCGGCCAGCTGACCCAGCAACTCCTCGACGACCGTATCCAGCGCCCCTTCGGCCCCTGCACAGACGGCCAGCATTCGGCGCAGCACGTCGGATTTCTGGTCCGCGGGCGTGATCAAGCGCTTCAAGGCTTCGATCCGGGCCCTCGAACGGTAGAACTCCATGTGGTCGCGGACCACATCTTCGAAGGCTGACGGAAGACCAAGTTCGGCAAGCCAGATTGCGGCCTGGTCAGCCTTGAACACCGCCGTCGCAAGTTGCAGGTCGAGGAGCCAGTTGTCCTTCATCTCTGGCTCCGGGCCGTCCTTGAACACCAGGAACCTCTGCTTGGGCTCCTGCCGCAGCATCCGGTACTTCAGTCCGAACTCGTTATTCGCCACCTCGACTTTCTCGACCCCCGGCAGCTCCACGGCATCGAACTCACCGCGCATGTCTCGGGCGCCGTCGTACCAGAAGACGATCCGGTGTTCCTCGAAGAGCCGTTCAAGGCCGGCGCGGATGCGCTCAGTCATCCTTTGCCTCCAGCCCGACGATCTTCTTCAGCGCCGCTCCGAACTTCGGGTAGTTCGCCTTCACCCCGTCATCGAGGTCGATCTCGATCTTCTGCTGCGCCAGCGGGAAAATCACCTCGCGCTCCCACTCGTTCAGCTCATCAACCTGCTTCGCCACGACGCCTGCGTCCTTCAGTGCCTTGGTGCGCTGTCCTTGGGTGGCGGCCGGATCGTCGGAGAGCTTCTCCAGACGCGCGCGTTCGCCCTCCAGCTTGGTGATGAACTCGCGCAGGTAGTCGTTGAGCAGGACCGACACCGTGTCGCCACGGTAGCGGTGCAAATAGATCAGCGCGTTGAACGTGCCCTTGGGGCTGGAGAACATCCAGTAGATCGGGCGCTTCTTGTAGCGCTTTACGTGGTCGACGTAGAAATCGCGGGTGAAATACTTACGGATGTCCTTGCCAAGCGCGTCCTCGATGAACTTCAGGTTCTCGCGGAAATGCTGTTCGCCGAAGGTGGTGCGAAGGAAGAGGCGGAAACGTTCGGTGATGTCGTCGACGAACCAGTCGCCGGCAAGCACGGGGATGACGTTGTCCGCATCGGGCGTGAAGCTGGGCGAGGGGACACGGGCGAGGTAATCCGCCAGCGTCTCCCCCTGATTGGCGAGGACCAGGCCCGGCGCGTCGAGGCTGTAGCGCCCGAACATGCAGCCCACGGCATAGCTCAGGAACTCGGCCATGGTGTCGGCGCGTAGGCGGGTTTCACGGTCGTCCTCGGAGCCCTTCACGCCATAGCGATAGGCGGGGTTGCAGGTGAGGGTGATCTCTTCCAGCGGCACCTCGGGGGTCAGCTCGTCTTGCAGACCATAGGCGTCGATGAAGATGCGGTTGTTCTCTTCTTCAAGGGTTTTCATCTCGTCCGTCATGGACTGCCAGCGAGCGCGCAGCGTGGCGTAGCTGTCCGCCAGCGTCTCGCCGCGATGATCCGGCGAGAGCAGCGGGAGCGTGCTGAAATCCCAGGAGGTTTCGTTGGCATCCCAGTCGGATTTGGTGTGTTCTACCAATTTCTTCGAAGACGCTATCACCTTCTCTTTCTGAGATTCAATTACCGGAACCTTTCCAATCGGGCCTTCATGGTAGTCCAAAGTTGGAGAAACGGCGAGGAGTGCCTTCTCGACTACTCGAGTATTCATGAGCGCCAGAGGAAAGAACGGCTCGCGTCCATTGAGAGGAAAGCAAACAGAGCCTTTTGTCTCAAAAACAGCACCTTGGGGTGAATATCTCATCGAGAGGGAGCCGCTGGTCACAGTCGACCAAGTGATGCCCTCTTTGAAGTAGTAGTTGGGATTTCGAATAACTGACCCGGGATGTTGTCGCATCTCGGCGCCATCATTCTCCCAGTTGGCAACTATCAGGTTATTCCCATACCACTTTCGAAATTCGCCTCCTTTGTTGCACGGGAACCAGCGAGCGTTAGATTTTGCTGCAACGGCAGCATTGCTCGCTAAAAAGTTTGTGCGGTCATCCGAAACTTCAAACCAGCTGCGTAAGAAACGTTCGTTTTCCCCGGTTGCAAACCCTTGCCTCGGGACGGCGTATTCTTGAATTGGGGTGCCCTTCGCAAATGCGTCCAAGAACTCATTTGACAGCCAATAAGCGATAGGTGTTCCGGGAATTGCGAGTAGGTTTTTCTGAGGCGTTAGAAAATATCCATATCTACTTTCCAAGAAAAGTTCCTGGATCTCGTGAGGCGCGCGCACCAGAACATGCTTTTCGAAGAGCCGCCGGTAAACTGCCGTCTGACTTTCCTTTGGCTTTTTCTTGTCAACTATGAAGGCAACGCTTCCAAAATCAGACCCAAAGATACCTCGTCCTAAGTGCAATAGCGAAACAAAGCTTTCGTTCTCCAGCAGCGCGAGGCGCAGTTTTTCAAAGGATGACAGGAACATCCAAGACGGAAGGTTGATCATCCCCCATGTTCCATTCTGGCGAAGCAGCAGGGAAGCGCGCTCCATGAAGCAGGTCATCATATCGGACTTGCTGCGTGGGAAGTGCTTCTTGGCGAACTCACCAAGTTTCCCGTTCATCCCCTTGCCGCCCATGTAGGGCGGGTTGGCCACGACCACGTGATACTTCGGCGACAACGCCTCGGCCATGCGCAGCACGGCCACGACGCGTGCCTGAACGTCCTTCAGCAGCAGGTCAGAGCCGAAATCCCGCGCCTCGACCACCCGTAGGGTCTCTGCCGGACCCTTCAGTTTCGGCACGATCAGCGAGCCGAAGTTCTTGGCCTGCTCGAACTGGCCCAGAGTCTCGCGCAGCTCATTGGTGAACAGATCCTTGCCCACCACGGCGGCCACGTCCTGCATCTCGGCATTCGTAAAGCTGACGTTTTGCAACACGCAGATGTCGGGCTTCGCCTCCATTCGCAAGAACCGCCGCCGCCCCAGCTTGCCCGCCGCCTTCATCGCCAGCGCAAAAGCCGCCAGCGCCCCCGCGCGGTCGTCTATCTCCATCCCGGTCAGGTTGTGCGTCAGGATCAGCGCGGGGATCTCGGTCGCCTCGTATCCCTCTTCCTCGTAGATGGCGTAGAGCAGCTCAAAGGCATAGGTCAGCATGTGCCCTGAGCCTGCGGCGGGATCGCAGATGCGGATCTCTTCGGGGCGAGTGATCTTCAGGAAATCCGTCTCGGGCTCTTCAGGCGCGATGTAGTAGGCCATCCGCTCGGCCAGGCGGCTTTCGGGGCGGTTCAGCAGCCAGAGCCGCCCCAGCGAGTTCTCCACCAGGTAGCGGACGATCCAGTTCGGGGTGAACAGCTGCGTCGCGGCGGGGATGTTCTCGGCCGTGATCTTCTGGTTCTTCTTGAGGCCCGCGAAGACCTGATCCTTCTTCTCCGAGATGTAGAACTGGTAGAGCCAGCCGATGATCTCGACATCCCTACAGGCGTCCTCGGTCATCACCTTGCGCAGTTCGGCGAGGATGGAGGTCTGCGAGAGCAGATCCTCGGGCATCAGGAGTTCGGTGTAGTCGTCCAGCTCCTCGAACAGGAAGGGCATGGGGCCATGCCACTGGTTGCAGGCATGGACCAGCAGTAGGCGATAGGCCTCCGCCTGCGGGTCGTTCGAGGGGGTGCGTCCGTCGAGCAGGGACTGGATGATGGTAGGGGCATCGTCGGGCAAGTTGCCGGCCATCACCTCTGACAGAATCTCGGGCCGGGTGGCGCCCTCAGCGGGAGAGACGACACGCACCTGCGTGTAGCCGTTCGCATCCATGAAGCGCAGGGCGGTGAAACGGTTGAACCAAGTGTAGGCGACCTGTTCGATGACCTGCTTCCTGCTCGTCTGCCTGATGGCATTCTCAAGTTCACGAATGGCCTGCGGATGCTCCCGCCGCGCGGCTGCTCCTTCGGCCAGCACGTGGTCGAGCTTGGCCCTCACTTGGTCGATCAGAAGATTGCGAGCAGACTGAGCAAATTTCTTGAGCGCGTTGGTATCCATTAAACGAGTACTTTCCTGCCTGCATGGATCTCGGCCAGCAGGGTCTTTTTCAATTCGGTTAGGTATTGGTCGATATCGGCCTCATCCGAGAGGAGGGATTTGGGCGCTACGACTTTGAGCTGTGAGGCAACGACCGTGCTGGGGGCCTGCGGTCGTGGTGCTGGCGGTTCTCCCATCCCGTCCGGGCCAGCGGGCACCGGCTGGGGTGCGGGCTGCACAAGACGGCTGACCTCGGAGACCAGCTCGGGCAGGAGTTGTGTGCGGGCCGTATTTGCTTTGTCGCGAAGCGTCGGGATCAAGGTGATGGCTTCGAGACCCGTCCTGTGACGGTCGATCCGGGCAGTGATCAGAGCTTGCTGATCGGCATCGAGTTCTTGGAACTCGGACAGCTCGGCGATCTTGGCTGCGACATTCTCCAGCTCAGCGAGGACAGCTTTGCGTTCCTCGATCACCTTGAGGTCGATCTTGTTCTTTATCTCAAAGAGGTCGTTCTTGAGGTTCTGGATCGAGTTGCCCTTGAAGCACCCTGGATCATTCAGTGCGGCTCGCAAGCTGCGCAACGCTTCAGGATCGACATAGTCGATATTAGCCTCATCGCGGCGCAAAGTGTTGCGGGCGTCGTCATAGATCGCCTTCTGCGTGCCACCCATGAAGGCGCGGATCTTGTCCAGGATCTCTTCCTTCGCGTCGAGCAGGTCGTCTTCCTTCTTCGGCGCGTCTGAGATGTACCAGTTGGCGGGCTTGTCTTTCATCGACCGCAGGAGCGTGTGGAAAGGCTCCAGCTGGGCGAGAAAGGGGTAGTCATGGGCCTGCCGGATCAGGCGATCGACCTCGACTTCAAGGGTGTCGATGCTCGTCGCCCATTCGGCCCCAAGACTGCGGACATCGGTGCCAGAGGCGGGTTGAGAGAAGAGCTCCTGATACAGGTCCTTGACCTTACGGATCTCGGCTTGGGTGAATTCGATCTGCGGGGTCAGCAAGATGCTCGAGATGACCTGACTGTTGTTGAGCGCCTTGGCGAGGGGAAGCCCCTCAATCACGCTGCCATCGATCCGCGCCTCGATCTTGCCCTTGGCAACGAGGCTGCCTGCGATACAGAGCGCGGCATTGCTGGGCCAGCCATAGGGCTTTGCGGTGAAGCGATCGGCAAGGTATTTGACCGTGACCTTCAGACCTTTGCGTGCCTGAGCATTGATGCTGCTCAGAACTTCCTGTTCTGCCTCGCCGAGACCGGTGCTGAAGAGCCCACTTTCGACCTGTACCGCCTTGTTAATGTCGGCCTCGGTATAGCTCACTCCACGCAGCATCGGCAGGCTCGTGTAGACTTTGTCCACCAGCAGCTGAAAAGCCTTGATGATGCGTTCCTGCGGGTCCTCGCCACCGATCTCGAGCTCGTCGCCACGTACGAACAGGCGCGCTTCCCCCAAAAGCTTGCGTAGCCGCATTTCCAGATCCCGAAAGCGGCGGGAATTCTGCTCGCCCTTTTCCGAAATGATCCGATCGCGGCCCGGTTGCGGTGAGCCGCTCCTCGACTGCCGGATGAACTTGTCCGTCTGCTTGAAGAGGCGGAGGTCACGCACGAAATTTGAATCGGGCCTCAACGCTACGGCAAGCTCTTCGCGCGACATGGTATTCATCCGGATCGCATCCGGACTATCCACATCATCGCTCAACGGCGAGATGATGTTCACCGCCAGCTCGTATTCGCGACCTATCACGTGATCGTCGAGCTTGCGCGTAAACAAGTACTCGCTACCGGTTGTAAAATGCTTGATACGGCGGTGCCGCAAGATCGTGTCGAAGGCGAGGGTTGTCAGCTCGGTCGACAGCTCGGACGAGTCGATTTGGAGGTTCTTGATCTCGGCCTCGACATCCTTTTCCTCATTCGTCAGGAATTCATAGACTTCGCCATTGCGCTGGATCAGAGTGTTGCGCTCAAGCGTGGCGAGTGCGTCTTCGATCTGACGCCGCTGCTTCGTTTGGTCGGAATCGAAATGCGACAAAAGAAGGATGCTGATATTGCGCACCGATGGTTTGAAACCTTTGACGTATTTGACGAGAAACAGCGCCTTGAGAACACGCACCGCAAAGGGGTCGTCCAAGTTCTTTTCGGCAATCTGGATGCTCTGTTGGACTGAAGATTTCAGAGCCGTTCGAATACCTTCGAACATTAGGTCGAAGGTCGCAAGGTCGCCGACCTGCTGATCCTTCAGTTTTTTGGAGACTTCCTGAAACACCCCCAGCATCGAGCGCTCGCCCACGGAGCTGTGCTTGCCCTCGAATGCATTGTGTTGCGACAGCGATGTGATCGTCATCTGGAAGAGGTCGTATTGGTAGGGCGGGAAGGGATAGCTTGAGATGAACTGATCGCGATCGCGGTAGTTCGTCAGCTTCATCGACCCGTCGGCGAAGTGGAAAAGAGTTTTGAGGTTGTTCTCTTCTCGGTCATGCAAGTTGCCGAGCGTGACCCGGCCTTCCTCCGTTTTAGCAAGCAGGCGGCGCTGGATGACCTCGGCGACATCGGCTGAATTGAGCGGCATCCGGTTGCTAAACCGCGCCTGGATCTTTGAGAAATCGTTCTCCTGCTGCTGGGTCAGGTCACCGATCACCGACGCCATGTCCTGCTGGGCAGTGACGATTATCCAGGCTTGTCCCTTGCATTTCGTATTCAGGCTTTCAGCAAGGGTTTGCAGGTTCGTCATTAGTTTGACATTGTCGGCGATGTACTGCCCGACTTCGTCGACGAAAAAGTTCAGCCGGAACCCTTTGGGCTGTTCGTCAAGCCAAGCCTTAACGGCAGTTGCGAAATCCTCGATCGAGACGCGGGTATCCTTCCGATACTGGCTCAGGATGTCCTTTGCATCGGATGCATCTCCACCAGTTGCCGCGGCGAATGCCGTCGCGATGTTCTTGCCTTCGAGCAGAGCCTGCTCACGCCCGCGTTCCCAGTCTTTGCTGGACGCATCCCTGAATGCGGTCTTGAAAGCCTTGAACTGACCGCGCGCATGAAGGTCTCGCTCAAACTGGGCGATATACGCCTGCTTGCCGTAGAAGCCACAGGCTTCGTCAAAGACCTTTTGAAAGACAGACAGAATCGCATCGACATCCGCCTTGGAAATCACGTCCGCTTTCTGATCGATGTTGAATAGGATCGACTTCGAAGGGATTGAAACGGCCTTATTCAGCGCCCCCGCCAGCATCGGCTCGTCTTTGAGCTTTTCGCTGAAGATCTCATGCGCCGTCTTGCCGTCGACTTCGCGGTTTTCGAGGAGTAACGCCAGCATCTTCAAAAGGTGCGACTTGCCCGATCCAAATAATCCGGAGATCCAAACGCCATTCGATGTGTCGTAGTTATTGTATGCCTCGAGAAACTGCTCCAGCCGTTGGCCGATCTCACCGGTAATGACGTACTCGTCCAGTTCGACCCGGAGGCTTGCCTCGTCATCGGCCTTAATAACGCCATCTATGGCACGGTCGACCGGCTTCTCGAAAATATCCTTAAGTGAAAGAGCCATGGGGTCAGACCTCGTAGTTCAGAATATTGAAAGCGCGATAGTATTTGTCGTCGTGGAGCTCTCCGAAGAGATCGAGTGAGGCGCCGGTAGCCAGTGCATGCGTGTAATTTCCTGGGAAAAACAATACAGTAGGCGCCTCTTTGGCGGTGCTTTGGAGGTTGTTCAGAACGCTGTGCGAGCGAATAAAAGGGTAGACCTCTCCGACGCCTGACAGAAAAATCACATCATGCTCCGTTGCATCGATGGCTTCGCCAATTCTGGGGATGAGGTGGTCCTGAGGATCAAGAACTCCTTGCAGCAACTCCTTGATCTCGGATTTCTCACTCTCCGCTTCGATCTCAAGTATTTGATCCAGAACTTCTCTTTCCCTAAGGATCTCAACCGCGAGTTCATACAGGCTGAGATCCAAAATCTTGACTCCGGCATGCGAAACTCGTGCCACCAGGTCCCTGCGATCTTCGATCATCTTCAGTCCGTCGCGCGCCGGAAAGGGGCAGATGAAGAACGGCACCTCGTTGCCAAGGCCTTGCTTTGTCAAAAAGCGTTCGCTGGTAACGACGCGATAGAGGTGCTCGGCACGTTCCTTGCGGCTCATTTCTTTTGTCAAATTACGCTCCATTGATCGAAGATCCGGGGAATAGCAAAAGCTCAGACGGGTTTTGATCTGCGATCATGGCCTTCAATCGGGTTGAAAGAATTGCTGCCTGTATTCGGTTGGCGTTAGATAGAAGTCCGGCTTCCCGCATCATTTTGAACATCACTTGGCGCAGCTTGGATCGTGTGCTCTCTTTGATGGCGGCAAGGTCATTATCCCATTCCGCTTTCGCCTCGAAGAGCAGATCAAAACTTTCTCGCGGGAGGTCGAGTTGATAAGAGAGGTAACGTTCGCGGACCACCTCGAGCGAGAACTCGCGTACGAAGCGGTACGCGCGGCAAGCAGCGAGCCACAGCAACGCCTGCTGATCGGAGCGGTCCGTCGTTTCGAGTAAGAAAGCTCTCTCTTCAGCCGAGAGCATCATCAGACGGTTAGATATTTCCCGCGTGGCTCGGCGATTGGATATCGCCTTCGGCAAGCTGGTAGTACCTTCCTGTCTGGCGCGTAGTAGAGTTTCACCCCATGGCTCGCCTTCTATATGGAGCCGCGCAATCTCAAGACTTTCATTAAGAAGCAGCCCACCGGTTGAGAATGACATCTTGTAGTTTTGGCTTGTCATTTTCTCATGGCGATATTGAGCGAAAAGCTGCGAAGGCCTCGTTCGCCTCGATTAGGGGTCTGCTGATCACGCAAGCCCCGTATATCAGTGCGAGTGGCGAGGCCAAGATGTTTCGGGCTGCGGGAGAGCGGGCACATCCGGAACGTGTCTTACGGTGCAGTTTTGCTTCACATTGGCCAGACAGATGCCGCTCGGCTGACACAGGCTGACTGACGATCGGTCCATCGCAGGCATGACCGGCCCGGTATAACCCGGGTTTCGCACCGAACCATCCCGGGCTGTCTGGACTGTGTTCCCCATTATCACAGCAAACACGGCGGCCCCGTGCGATAGAGTTCCGGGATTGGGGACTGCCGATATGCCTCGCTTGTGGTTGCCCCACAGGGTTGTATCCTGGGTCTGCATGTAGAGGCTACGGAGGCCTGCAAGCGCTGCCCCATGGGCTCCGTCAAACCGGCAGAAAGATGAACCTCCGGTCAGTAGAACCACCACCAGCGGATAACCTTCAGATAGGTGAGGTCTGTCTGCCTGAGCTGTTTTGGTCGGGTCGTCTTCTCGTGGAGCTCGTCCGCCACCTCGATCACTACGAAAGCCGGGCTGGTGGTCAGGTCATCGGCCTTTGAAACGCCGTAGACGCTGGCCTCGGACACGAAGTAGCGCCGGGTGTCGGTGAACCGGACCGCGAGTTCCGGGGCGACAGCTCCGGGCTGCTCACCGGTCAGATCGACGATTTTCTCGCGAGAGATCCGGTTCCAGACCCGGCCGGACGCGTGGCTGCACTCTTCGAAGAAGTGCTATTTGGGTTCTTCTGACGGGGCAGGCGCAACGAGGTCCGCCAGAACGGCGCGAATGTCCTCGCGGTTTTCCGGATTGCGCAGCTCAGCAAAGAGGCGACCGACTCCGCTCTGTTCGCTGGTTAGACGCTCCAAATCCGCGCGGGCAATCCGAAGCTCTTCGTGCGCCTTCGCCAGATCCCCAGCGAGCTTGTCTCGTTCTTTCTCCAGGGCCCTCGTGGCCACCTCCTTCTCGGCGAGTGCTCCCTCGAGGATTGCCATGCAATTCTGCGCATTCCTCTTGTCGGCCCGGAGTTCGTCGCACTCTTGTTTGGCCAGTGTCAGCGACCCGGCATGTTGCTGAGCGACGACCAGCAACAATTCCTTTTCGGTTGCAGCCACTGCTGCGGATACCGCAGCAGCGGTCCCCTTAGGCAGCTTCGCGAGGAGCGCTCGGTTCTCAGCCTCGCGGATCTCGGCATGAGCGGTTTCGACAAGGCTCTCCAGCGTTTCCTGCCGGATCGAGCCTTTCACACCATACTCACCGCATAGCCGCTCTTTGACGTAGGATGCATCGAGATCGGCAGCGGGTAGGCCGCTGGCCAGCCCTGCGGAGATGATCTCGTGGACGAGGTTGGGGTCGTAGCTGAGGGGACGGCCGCCAGTGTTGCTCTTGTTCTGGTTGGTTTTTGTCACGGCTGGTTTGTCTTTCGGTTTGTCAAACCAGGTTTGACAAACCTGGCTTGTTGATTGCTTCTGCGGGGAAGATTGGTCGATTGTCTCCGACACAAAAAAAAATCGGCTTTCAGGTCATGTCGGGGCCGCCTCTGTTGACAGGCGCCAATCCTGGCCGGACTTTTCAACCACGGGGGGTTTCTGCTCGGCGAGGCGCGCAAGTACACGACGGATCGTGTTCATGCGGTTTTCGTCCGACATCGATCCAAAGATCTCCGGCGGAACGCTTTCGAGAATATCGCGAGGTTTGAAGGGGTCGTTACCGCGGGCACTGTTTAGGCGGCGGATGTGGAGAGCGGTCAGGACCGCCGTGTCATACTTCGACACAGCGCCACGGTTGTTCGCATTCTCCTTATCCGGAGGGCCTGAGCCGTCGACCTCCTTCTCCGGAGGGCTCGAGCCGTCGACAGCCATGACGGTGGTACGGTCATCGCCGTCCTCATCCTGACCCAAGACGAAACTTCGGGTCTCGAAGAACCGCGCCTCTCCTTTCCGCATGGTACGTTGCTTTTCGTGGACCACTCGCACAACCGTTCCCCGGGTTGGCCAAAGCGAAATCTCGGTATCAACCGCACCCCGCAGCGCAGAGCTGCCACGCCCACCTTGTTTGGCGTCCTTGCCAGTATGATGAACCAACATGACATGGGCATCGAGCTGCCGCGCAATGCGGCCAGCGGTGTCGGCAATGCCTGTCATCGTGCTGGCGCAGTTCTCGTCTGCCGTGCCGAGGGAACGTGCCAACGTATCGAAAACGATCAATATAATCGGCTGTCCAAGGTTGTGGCGAAGCCGCTCGAGCTCAGTGACAAACTTGCCGACTGCGTCTGGCGCGGAGAGAACTACAGGCTGCATTCGTACGATGTAGGGAAGAGCTTCGGGGTTATCGCTCAGTCTGAATGCCTGCATTCGGTCGAGCACTGACTCCGGCGCTTCAGCTCCGACATGTACCACTACGCCTTGGCGCACCGGTGCCCCGAAGAAGGGCCCCCCGGTGACGATGCAGTTTCCGAGATGGCACACCAGCGCGGATTTGCCGCAATTGGATGGGCCATAGAGAACAGACGTCTCGCCGCGCCGAAACCATCCTTTCGCGGCGTAATTCCAAGCGAGGGCAGGGGAATGAACTCGGGCATCCCGGTAGATGTCATCGAACCCGAGGGCGGCTGCGGGGGAGGGGGAGGGATCTTGCAAGATTGGGGTCCTTTTGGGCTGCTCGTGAGACTGTCCGTCTTGCGGACAACCCGGAAATAGGTCCGCCCCGCTGACGTCGGAAAACCGAGCCAAGGAAAAATTTCGGCTGATCAGAAATCGCCCCGGCAGACATACAGACACTCCCCCTTCAGGGGATGTCTGTATGTCTGCCGGGGCGTGTTGGCCGCTTTTTTCCGAGATGTTTTTGGGCTCGGTCGGCTTTTCCCTAAGTCCGAGTTGAAGCCAACAAGTCTTAGGGAAATGCAATGAAAAACAGGCTTATACGACCTCTCGCGCTGAGCGAGGTCGCGCGTCTTCTGGCGGTTTCACCAAGAACAGTCAGCCGGTTGATCGACAAGGGTGATCTCAGGGCGGTCCGTATCGGCGCCACGCTGGCGGTGCCACTCGATGGGATGCCCGGCGAGCTGCAACGTTGTTTCGATGTTGATCAGCCCCGGCCTCTTCTGACTTTGCACGAGGTCGCCGCAGAGCTTGGTTGCTCACCGGATGACGTCCGAGCTCTGACGGCGACGGGAGAGCTAACACCTGTGCGCATTGGCCGCTCGCTGCGCTGCTCGCCGACCGAGGTCAAAGAGAGAGTTCGGGTGAAGGAGGGCGGGCATGATCATCGCACCTGATGCGACCTACACCGTTGCCGAAGCCGGCGTGGTCTTGGAGCGCTCTGAACGGCAAGTGCTCCGCTACCTCGAAGCCGGCCGACTTCGCGGGTCGAGAGCCTCCGGGCGGTGGATACTGACCGCTCTTCATATTTGGGAGTTCCAAGGCATCGCCGACGCGATGCTGGAGAACTGGCGCAATTACTGTCGCCTTGCCGAGCAAGAACTGGAAATCAAAAAAAATCAGGATCTTACGCCATCCGGGGAGTGAGGGTGGTCTGCACGGCGTCGGCATGCAGACCACCCCATTTCCTCCGCCGGCGGCGGAAGTCGGTTCGTGTCGCGGGATGTCTCCCTGCGGCGCGCGGGGACTGCCCCTGTCATCAGGTTTCACGATCTCGGCGGCGTCTTCGGGAACGCGCCGAGATCGTGAAACCGAATGACAACAAAGACAAGAAGATCGGATGACACCATGAAACATGTAGCCTTCGACATCGAGAACTCTGCAACCGAGCACGGGGACACTGCGGACTTGCGCCGGTGCCTCTGGCTCTCCAGCATGAAGGGGTCTACCCGTAGTGCGACCCTCGTGAGCCTTGCGGCTTTCTGTGCGGCCTCTGGAATTGATGGTGAATTGCCGATCTTTCGAGTGCGGCAATTGGTTGTGTCACCCCACGCCATGATGAAGGCCACAGTGGGCCAGCGCTGGACGCAGGTAATTAGCGATGTACGGCGAGCACTGCGCTATTGGGATGATCCGCCAACCCGCTGGCTCGCATTGCGCCTCCGGGCCCGTATCCCGACCCTGTCGGATGCGGCGACAGCAGCCAGTCTCCGCCTCGGCACTGACGAGGCAAAGCGCGCCCATGTGGCGCTCGATGCCCTGGCAGCTTCGGAAGGCGGCACCCTCGACGAGGTACCTGCAACGGCTGGTGTGATCGAGCCGCTCCTACGGGCGGCGACACCCGAGACATTCGGCGTCGCCAGCCCAAAAAGCCTCGACAATAAGCGGACGCTTCTTCGAAAGGTCGTTCGGCTGGTCGATCCGCTCAGTACAGGGATGCGCGAGACTTCCGTAGATACCCTACCGGCGGAGTGGAGGGAGGTCCTGGCGTTCCTCGAGCGCCAGTTGAAGAAGCATGAGAAGAGTGCTGCCGCGATTTTGCGGCGCCTTGCAGGGTTCTGCGCGCGCCAGGGCATTCGGCCCGTCGATATCGGTACGCCCCTCGTCGAGACCTTCGTGGCCATGGAGATCGCGACGCACGCACCAGCTTATGTCGAGAAGGTGCGTGCGGCACTCCGTCGATGGAATGATGCGGTTGCCGCAGGACTAAAGTGTCCGCATCTGCCGCCACCCAGTGCGCCAGTGCGTCGGCAGGAAGATGTTGACTGGCACAGTGTTCCCTCAGGCATTCGTACGCCAGTCGATACCTACCTCGAGAAAGCCGTTTCAGTGCGCAACCCCGGGGACTGGGGAGATCTGGTGCCCGACGACGACCCGGAATACGCCGAACTCGGTGTTGCTTTCGGGAACCCGGTATCGAGCAGCGCTGCCACTGAAGCCGTACCTATACTGGAGCCTGGGACCCAAAAGAACTGGCGGGATGCGGTCAAGCGAGCCTGGCACGCCGCGGAAGTGGACCGACGGGTTCAGCCGAAGCCGGAGGCTCTCGGGGATCTGTTCTGCAAGCCAGTGGTGGCAGCTCTGGTGGCTTCGACCCGGAACGCACGCAGACGGCGCAACGAGGCCCAAGGGCTCGTCTTCGACCCCAAGGTGAAAGGCCGCTATGAGCACACGCTGGTCGAGGCGCTCTGTTCGGTCGGGCGCGCCCTTGCCATTGCCCCTGAGCGTCTGGAGGAAGTGGAGGAACTGAAGCGGCAGATCGACCCAAGCGTGATTGGGCTGAAGCGAACCACAAATGGTGGCTTCGAGCGGGTCTACGCCGAGCGACGCATCGGTATGCGCCATGCCACCATGCTGGCAAAATTTGCCGACACGAGCCGGCTGAAGAGGTGGTTCGAGGGGCCTTCCGTTCTATGGGCCCTCGCATGCGCTCCGATCCAGCGGGGGCGGAAGCCTCAGGCCACTCATGTAGCTCTCGCGCGCAACGCCCTCATCGCGCGGATGGGGCAATATGTGGCCCCGGTCAGGCGAGCGAACCACGCGCGCTATCGCTATGTGGGCGACGATCGCCATCTCATCCTGCCCGAAGGCGACGGAGAGGGCACGCTGATCATCCCGGCAAACGAGGCCAAGACATTACGGTCAATCCACGTCCGGATCGACCCTGAAACCGTTCGGATGCTGAAACTCTACATCGAGCACTTTCTGCCGGCGGCTCAGAAGCAGGCGAAGGCTTCTCCCGACAATCCTCACCTTTTCCCAGGAGCCGACGGACAGAAGGTCGAGGAGGGGGGCTATGGGCCAGGTCGCGGTTACATCACCAGGTCCAAGCTCAACACCAGCTTCAAGAAGCACATGTTGAAGCATTGTGGTCTGGATATGTGCTTGCATGTCATGCGGCATCTCGCGGGTAAGATCATCCTCGACCAAGACCCCTCCGCAATGTCGCTTGTGAAAGAGATCCTTGGGCACAAGCGGCTGAGGACGACCCAGTCCTACTACGCCGAGGTCTGCAAGATCGTCGCCCAGCGTCGCTACATTCACTTGCTCGAGCGGCAAGCCCGCCGGGTGCTCGCAACCATGACATTCAAATTCATCGACCCCCAGACCGGAAAGGCGATCTGAGATGCCAAGGCACAGACTTACCTTGCCGCCGTCTTGCTGGCCCGAGGACTTACGAGATCGGTTTGATCGCCATCCGCTTTCTGAGGCCCAGAGGGCGCGCCTTCGGCGCGCCCTGGGGCGCTGGCTTCAGATCTCAAACGACCTCGTCGTAGATCCGCGCGACGTTTCTCGCGAGACATGGCTGGAGCGTACGCAAGGGCTATCGCGGCAGGTCCGCAACGAAGTGCGCCAAGCGCTGGCCATCGTTTTCCCGGCCACGGCCGCATCGCTCTATGCGGGAGACAACCACCGAACAGATCGGGCAGATATGCGCGCCCAGCTGCGCGCGACGATCGCGCGCAATCTGGCAAGGTTTCCGGATGACTGGCGTGTTGCCGCTGAACCGCTCCTTCGCATGGGCGAGGCCGGGTTCGATGACGGCATCCTGGTTCAAGCCTGGTCATCGAATACGATCAAACGGCGCCTCGAAGCGGCCGCGCTGCATTTTGATTACTGCCGGACGCGAAATTTCGCGGTCGACATCGCGCCGACAAGCGTCCGCTGCAAGCTCCGGGAGGATCAGGCCCGCGTTGAAAACGGCAAGCGGCGCGTTGGCGGCGTTGCTGTCGACTTGGGGGCGCTCTCAGGATTGGCCCCAGCCCTTCTGCCAGAGAGGTCGTGGGCGTGGCTGAAGACGACCCGAGATCGCCTGAGGAAACTCGCCAACTATCGAGGCTCACGAAACGCTTCGCGTGCCATCGATGCCGCTGAATTGAGAGCTGCCGGGCAGCAATTGCTCGACAAGGCCGATGCGCTCCATGCTGCTGCCCGCAATCGAAGAGAGCTCGTCGCAGCGCACACCAAAGCGCGAACTGCGCTTTCGATGATCTTGCTCGCCGAGGCGCCGGTTCGGGTCACGAACCTTGCGGAGACCGAACTCCGGAGCAACCTCTTGGAGGACCTCGCCGGTCTGTACCTCGATGCCGCGAGCACCAAGGAAGGAGATCTCGACCGACGCGCCTTCAGCGCGACGCTGATCGACGCGATCGGTCGCTACGTGCGGCTGCATCGCGCGGTCGTCGCGGCCCCGGGGGAGAGCAGGTTGTTCGTCGGTGAGCGCGGTGGCCCGATCAAGGGGGCCCAACTCTCGAAGTGCCTTGGAGACTTCACCGACCCGGTGTTCATGGTACGGGTCACGCCGCATGCAATCCGGCACTCGGTTGGGAACTTCATCATCGCCTCGGTGCCGGAGGAAGCGGCGCTTGCAAGCATCATCCTGAACCACCGCAGCGATGCGGTCACGGCTGTATATACGCAAAGTGCCGCACAGGTCGCTGCCTCTCGGCGACTGGCTGCGGCAACTTCAAGCACAGCCTCAAAGCTTCGAGCCGACACCATGCCCATGACTTCAAAGAGAAGTCCCAAGGGGCGGGGCTCATGGTGCGTCGCCAAACCTCGGCGTCATCCGAAGAGCGCATCCTGACCCGGCCTGACCCCCGGAAATGGCGGGCAGCGGGGTGGACTGGATAGGTATCCAGAGGCCGTCAGCGAAAGTGGCGTGCCTAACGCGGCTTCGGCGGTAGCTGTTCCAGCCATTTCAGGATTGCGTTCGCCGATAGCAGTCATCTCGCACTGACAACAGCTCGGAGGTTCAAGGAGCTGTGGACCGTCTCGATCGGCGCCCCTCAGTTGAGGGCGCGATCAAGGCGGCCACGCTCAGGAAGGAGGTAAAGAGAACAAGACGACCAAAACCGGACTGGAAGCGCGGTCCGGCATTGACCGGGGATTTTCCCTCGGGTTCTCGAAGGAGACCATCTATGAATTACAATCCAAACATGCGGGCCGCGCTTCAGGCCGCAGAACTCCGGCAGGAGTTCATCGACTGGCTCCGCGCGGATGCGGACAAGCTTGTCTCCGCAGCACGGCTTCTCGGCGGTGACCGCTGGCAGGACCGAGCGGCTTACGTTACAGACGCCGTCGCAGTCGGCGCTGAGCCGGAGGAGCTGGTGGCCGATCTGAACGATCTGCACCGCTTGCTGACCCTCGAGTTTGCCGACAACCTCGAGGCACCAGAGGCTCATCACTTCTTCTTGGTGCACCCAGACGATCCTCGCGCGGATGACGCGCGGCTTTGCGCCGAAGCTCTCGAGCGAGGCCTCGAGGTGATGCGGGCTCATGCCGCCGCGCTGGTCAGGGAGGTAGCGTGATGGACCAAGTAAGCGATTTCGTCGCCGAGGCCCTTGGCCACTCTCGCCTGGTCCGCAAGGGCCTCGACGACAACATCACTCCTCTGTTGGAGCCGCGTCATCGCACCTTTGCCGCTGAGCTCAGCCGGCGGATCAGCGCACGAACCATCGTCAACGAAGCATTTTTGAGGGACATCGCGGCATTCATCGACCTGCTCGAGAAGGAGGTCGAGCGTGAGACGTCATATGTGTGGCACGGACGTGAGCATGACCCAGAATGCGGGTATCACGTGCCCGTTCGCACTGAACGTGCCAAGGCATTTCTCACCACTCTCGAGGCGCTCTATGCCGTCGGGACAGCCATCGAGACCGCGCTCGATGCTGCCGAAGCATATGTCATCGCAAACGCGTTGTTCGCCAGGTAGGACCCACATATCACCAGCGAGGTGTCTATACCGCGGCGAGTTCTTCTGAGACCGGCGGCAGAACCGGATCTTCGAGGACAAGGCTGCGGACCCGGAGGCTCCTTGCGCCAGGAAGTTTGCAGGACTCTCGAAAGCGCGGACCTGGATCAAATGCATCGACGCCGCCGGTTCCTTCTGCCGGCGGTGCTTGACGACCATAGCAACGGGTGGTGATCGGTGTCGGACTTGCGATGGCCGTTTATTCGAGTTTGCACATCTCTCACCTAAGACATTGGCGGCGCCAGGCCATAGTGATGTACAGGCACTTTAATGTACGGAGCTGACTTCACCTTGTGATGAACTACGCCTCGTAGGGTAGACCGGTAAACCTCAGATTTTCCGCTAAAGATCTTTTAGCATCGGCCACTACTCCGTGAAGATCCGTTTGGTGAATTAAAACGGGAAACCTATTATCAGTCGAGCCAGGGAAAATATTCCTATAGGTGAAAAAGCCTCATCAAACAAAGTATCTGCTACCGCGCTTTCCAACGCAGCGTTCTCGATCCCCGTATCGATAATAAGGTCGGAACTAATCTGTGCAGCGACTTCAGAGGTTACAGCAAACGCGATCTCAGGGTCGTCCTGCATTGCTCCTGTTACGTAGCTTACGGAATCCGTAGCTTTCAATTGTATCTCCGTTACGACATCGCCGCCCCCGAACACCAACACATCTGTGCCAGGGTGATTGGTGGCATCAAAGAGGCTCGCTGTGATCCCTGCGGCGTCCAGAGCATCAACGTACTCCTGTTCGAATAGGATTCCTTTAATATGGTTCGAGTGACCCAGGACGTCCGATGCATCGATGGCGTCAAAATAGGTCGTGATTTCGGCCGCAGATGCCGATTCAAGCTCAGAGTATCCCCGCCTAACAGCAGCGAAGACGTCGTTGGGAAGAACTTCCATCATTTACCGCCGAATTCTCTCAAGACGGCTTCTGTAGCAGTCCTTCCTGAACCATACTTTGAAGGCGCAATACCGAACGGCGTAAGCCCAGCCTTATTCTTGCGATTGGGATCTGCACCATTATTTAGAAGCAACCTCACTGTTTCGACGTGTTCTTCCTTGGAGGCGAGCATCAAGGCCGTATGCGAAGCTTCGCCCAGCTGATCGACCGACGCGCCAGCCTCGAGCAGGAGTTTGCATAGATCTGTCCGTCCGCACTGTGCTGCTGCATGGATTGCGGCCCATTTTGGGCCCTTCACGTTGACGGATGCGCCATGTTTCACAAGCCGAGCGGCAGCCGTGTATTGCGCATTCAGAATGGCACTTACCAAGGCTGGATTGCCATTGGTGTCGCGGATATTCACATCCGCTCCAGCAGTTAGAAGAAGGTCGAGCATCTTAATGTCGCCGCGAGCAAGAACGAGAATAAGCAGAGGTTGCCCTTCCGAGGTCCCGATATTCACACTGGCACCTTCGGCGATCAAAGCCTCAACGACATCCAAGGAGCCCTGTTCGTAGGCTGACAGTAGGGCGGCTTCTTGATATTTCTTTCCGAACTTCGCGCCTTTGGAGGCCAGTGCCCTAACGATCTGCGTATGGTTCCTAAAGAAGGCGCCTGTGATCGCGTTCCAGCCATCATTGCTGCAAACGTGAATATCGGCGCCCCTTTCTATGAGGAATTCAACCACCTCCTTGCGGCCCTTGATCGCGGCCCAAATAAGAGGGGTCCAGCCATTGTGATCTCGGATAGAAATCTCAGCGCCCTGGCTCAGCATGTAGTCTGCCAGATCGAAATACTCGTTCTCCAGAGCCAGAACGATCGGACATTTTCTTTCTCCCGCAGCTGCGTTCGGGTCAGCCCCTGTGGCAAGAAGTTGGGACGCGATATCGAGGAAGCCGAGTTCTATGGACACCCTGAGCGGTCCACCGCCTTCGGCATTGGGATCGAAGCCGGGTGCCTCCATCATCAGCAACGCGCGGCTTTTGAGCCCTTTTTGTAAAGCGTCAATGAATTCTATGACGGGGTCGTCCGATTGTATCGGCGAAGCACTGTCTTTCACACCAATTTTCCTTTTTCCCTACGTTGCATCACTGCGCTTCGCGCCGCAATGGCTCTCACTCGGCCGCCTATGGCGGTGGCACGGCGCTCAAGCTTGCGGCGTCATGCGCCGCGGCGACAATGCAGCTTTCGACGAGCGCTCGCGCCATGTGGCCGGGCCACGACGGGCTCTCAAAGTGCCTTCAGGCGGTGGTCTTGGTGCGGTGAGCGGACAGGTCGGTTACGCCTGCCGTAGCTACTTCCGCAAACGGTGAACGGATCATCGAAATGTCGACCTCGACGGCGTTGACGCAGTCCCGAAGCGTTCTCATCGAGAAGCCGCTCGGGTTGTAGTTCGTGATACCCACATCCCGCTCGACATGGCCCATGAGCGCACGGCGGTGAGAGTCCTGGCGTTCGGCAAGGATCACCAGATCGTTGAAGGTGGTCCGGAAGCTATGGAAATCCCGTTGCGCATCGTAGATCTTGTGATCTTGGCGGTATTTGGTGAACCGTTTCGAGAAGGTCTCCGTGAACGTCTTCTTGGACTGGCTGCGCTCGAGCCAAGGGAACAGACGAGGCTCCCCCTCGCGCCGACGAAGGGCGACGAGTTGCATGAAACCCAGCTTCAGCAGGTTGTCATGGATCGGGACTGTCCGGCGCGACGCCTGGCTCTTGAGATGCTGGCCCGGCCCCTGTTTCAGCACAATGCAGGGGATCTTGTCGATGATCTGGATATCGTCGAGATAGAGCTGGAGGATCTCTTCGCTCCGGAGGCCCATATGCACCGCGATCAGCGGTGCCCAGAACATCGGATCGCCGACATCCTCGAGCTTGGTCTGATAGATCGGCGAGCGGAAAAGGCCCTCCAATTTGCCGAACCATGTCAGCCGTTCGTTGTCCTCCTCGAGGATATCGCGACGTGCAAGCTCGGCGGAATCCCAGATGTGATCTTCCATGATGTTCTTGGTCAGATGTCCGCGCTTCTTGAGGTAGACGCAAATGCGCTGGAGGTCTTGCATGTGGCGATAGATGGTGGCCGTCCGAAGCCGCCGGATGCGGCCTTTCAGGATCTCGAATTCGATCTTGCCCGGGCTCGCACCCTGCTTTTCCAGCTTGGCTCGCGTAATTTCGGCGTTGTGTCGTTCGGTCGCGTCAGCGTCATCCGCAGCCTCCTGCGGAGACATCTTGCTGGTCTTCGCCTGGTAATTGCGGGGCAGGCGAGCGACGACCTCCCATGACGCCTTCATTTCGGCATCGGAAACTTGGTCGGCGGGCTTGTTGCCGAAGATCCGGCCGAAGAGAGATGCGGTCGACCGGGCATTCGGCGCGGAGTTGCGCGCCCAGCTTTCTCCCGCCTTGGAGCATGGTTGCTCGTAGGGCTTGAATGAGCTGTAGCCCTTGCAACGCTCCTCGATGTAGCGTCCTGAGCCGGTCAGGATGTCTGGGCAGACGGACGTTCCAGGTATGGCTTCCGATGCCTTGGAGGCAGGGATTACCTCGTCGGCGGCGACTTCAATAGGGGGCGAGAAACCCGTCCGTGGCGCGTCGTGAGGCTGCATGGAGGCCGCTGTCGCGATGGTCGACGCGTCGGGCATTGCCGGCTTGGCAGGCGGCACGATCGATGCCGGATGCGCCGGCGGTGCAATAGGCTGGACGACAGCCGAAGGGGTTCCCGCATCGAGTAGGGAGCGAGCTGTCTGGAAGGCCGGTGACGGCCCCCCGAAATCGCCCTGATCGCGGCGGAGGTTCTCCTGCTCGGCATCGAGCATGACGCGGAGCGCGCGAAACGCCAGCCGCTGCCAGTCGGGATCAGCTTCATCGAGGGGAACTCCGAGACGGCAGGCGACCTCTCTCAGAGGGTTCCGCGCCTTTTCGCGGTCCCGGGACGCGATCGCATGCCGCAGCGTCGCCATCGCGGCGTTGGCGCAAGCGAGGTCGAAGGCCGCCGCTTCCGGAGTCCGCAGAGCTTCCATCTCGCGCGCTACATCGGCCGCTTCGATGAGGAAGCGGCAGAGCTCCACGAGGAGCCTTTCCATGATGTCGGGCGCGATCGCCATCGTTCTCTCCGTCACTCCGGCGAAGGCGATGTCGCTCAGAAGCGTAAGTTTCTGTGCAAGGGCCTTCGCGTCGGGAAGGACGTGGGATCGTAGGGAGAAGAGGAGTGCGATCTTTTTCGATGGGGTCCAGATCCTCAGGGCACGTCGGGGCCAGCGTCGGCGCCAGTGGAAGCCGGAGGGACGGTATTCGAGGTGCGACTGTGCCGAGACTTGGGACCGCATGTCTTCGACTCCTGTGCCAGCGGTTGTGCCAGGCGGAGAGACAGGAATCGCAAGCAAAAAGGGCTTCTTCGACGCTATGTCGAAAAAGCCCTTCAGAAGCAGTAGCTTAGAATTTTTTGGCTCCGGCGGTAGGGATCGAACCTACGACCAATTGATTAACAGTCAACTGCTCTACCGCTGAGCTACGCCGGAACATGTGGGCGATATACAGTTATCGGATCGGGAGTGTCCAGAGGCCGAGGCGGAAAAATTTCGCTCTCCTCACGTCAGCTTGAATCGGGCCTCGGCAAGACCGGGCGTTTCGGCGATCGCGCGGTTTCGCGACATGAGATCAAGGAGATGCGCGAGGACGTTGCGGCGGGCCGCGCCCTGCAACTCGGCCGGGATGTCGGCGTAGAGCAGCCGCGTGATTTCTCCTGCATCGGCGGGACCCTTCGAGAGGACGCGGACGATCTGCGCCTCGCGCTCGGCGCGGTGGGACAGCAGCCAGTCGATCCTGGGCGCCGGCCGGTCGACCGGTGCGCCGTGGCCGGGATAGAGCCGCCGGGGCTGCAGCGCCCGCAGCCGCGCGCAGGAGCGGCGGAACGCCGCGAGGTCGCCATCGGGCGGCGAGATCAGGGTGCTGGCCCAGCCCATCACCAGATCGCCCGAGAACACCGCCCCCCGCCAGACGAAGCACAGATGCCCGGCCATGTGGCCCGGCATGTGCAGCGCTGTGACCGGCGTGCCGCCCGCGCCGATCCGCTCGCCTTCGCGCAGGATCCGATCGGGCCGGAAGGCCGCGTCGAGACCTTCGCCGCCGCCAAGACCGGCCTCGGCCAGCCGCCGCATCAGGGGGCTGCGCCCGGCATGCGCGGTCCCGAACCCGCAGATCGGTGCGCCGGTGGCCTCTGCGAGGGCAGGGGCCAAGGCGGAATGGTCGCGATGCGCGTGGGTGACGAGGATCGCTTCGACCGGGCGGCCGTCGATCTCGGTCAGCAGCGCCGCGAGATGTCCGTCCTCGGCCGGGCCGGGGTCGAGCACGAGAAGCCGGTCGCGGCCCAGTACGTAGCTGTTGGTGCCGGGCCCGGTCATCGGCGAAGGATTGGCCGCGCGGAGCCGCACCAGCCCCGGTTCGAGGCGCACGCGGGCGTCGTCGCTCATGCTTTTCCTTTCCGGTCCGGGCGGCTAGCTTGCGCCATGACCTTCGACTGGTTGAAACGATGGATGCCGCGCGGTTTGCAGGGCCGCGCCGCGCTGATCCTCCTGCTGCCCGTGGTCACCCTCCAGCTGGTGATCTCGATCAGCTTCGTGCAGCGCCATTTCGAAGGCGTCACGCGGCAGATGACAAGATCCGTGCTGATCGATCTGCGCTATGTGGCCGAAACCGTGAATGCAACGCCGGCGCGCGCCGCCGCGGCCGAGGCGGCGGCCCGGCTGGGCGAGCCGCTCGAACTCGAAACCCGCTTTGCCCCGGCGCCGCCCGGCGGCGATTCGGTCAAACCGTGGGATCTGTCGGGTCAGCAGGTCATCGCCACGCTGCGGTCCGGGCTCGATGACGTGCAGGCGGTCGAGCTGACCGCCGGGCGTCAGGTCTCGGTCTGGGCCGGCACCGATCACGGGACGCTGCAGCTGGGCTTCGACCGGCGCCGGGTGTCGGCCAGCAACCCGCACCAGCTGATCGTGCTGATCGTGGTGCTCGGCGCGTTGCTGACGCTGGTGGCCTATCTCTTCATGCGCAACCAGCTTCGACCGATCACCCGGCTCGCCGCGGCCGCCGCCGCCTATGGCAAGGGGCGGCTCGTGCCCTACAGGGCGGGCGGTGCCTCGGAGGTGCGGGCCGCCGGGATGGCCTTTCTCGACATGCGGGCGAGGATCGAGCGGCAGAGCCAGGCCCGGCGGCTGATGCTGTCCGGGATCAGCCACGACCTGCGCACGCCGTTGACGCGGCTCAGGCTCGGCCTGTCGATGCTGCCGGAGGAGGAGGTGGGTCCGCTGGTCGGCGACGTGGACGAGATGCGCCGGCTTCTAGACGCGTTTCTCGATTTCGCGCGGGGCGATGCGGGCGACGAGGTGGAGCGGATCGACCCCGAGGAGCTGACCGCGCGGGTGGTCGAGGATGCGCGGCGCACCGGGCAGGCGGTGGAGATGCGGCCGGTGCAGGGCAGGAGCGAAGCGATGCCGCTGCGACCCACGGCGCTGCGCCGCGCGCTCGAGAACCTGATCGGCAACGCGCTGCGCTATGGCACGCGCTGCGAGGTATCGCTGATCGTGTCGCCGCGCAGCTTGCGGCTTCTGGTCGAGGATGACGGACCCGGCATCCCCGAAGCGCGCCGCGAAGAGGCGATGCGCCCCTTCACCCGGCTCGATCCCGCGCGCAACCAGGATCGCGGCACCGGCGTCGGCCTCGGCCTCGCCATCGTGGCGGATATCGCCCATGCGCATGGCGGCGCGCTGCATCTGGGCGACAGCGAGCGGTTGGGTGGGCTCAGGGCCGAGCTGGTGCTGGCGCGCTGAAGCATCTCTTCAGATGGCAGGCGGAGGTCCGGTCGGATCCGGCCCGGACCCGATCCGTCCATGGGGCGTTGGCCCGCCATCAGCCAAAGGAATCGAGATGACTTACAAGTCCATGATGCCGGTCTTCTTCCTGCTCGCGGCCTGCGCCGAGATGCAAGGTGAGACGGGCGTGACGACCCCCGCAGGCGCCGATGGCACCGCATTCAATGATGAAGACCGCGCGGATTATCGGCCCGGCGGCGACCCTGTCTTGCAGACCGGTGGCGGCCTCAACGACGAAGAGGATTGAGTATGTCGATATTCCTGTTCCACCCCTGACGAGTGCGACGAAGCGAGTAGCGGCGGGCATCATCTCGGGCGGACCGGACATTTTTGCGCCGGAAAGCGACAACAATAATTCCGCCGCGCCGCCACTGTTCAGTCAGGCCGGACATTGCGTCGAATTTGGCCCCAAACCCTTGCGAAACATGTCGCATTTGCGTCTTTTTAACGGAGCAAATGTGAGGGGATCGACCATGAAGACTGCCGTGCGACTCGCAACCAGCGCCGCATTCCTTGCCGCCATGGCAACGCCAAGCTTCGCGACATGGCGTTTTTCCTGGCGTGACTGGTACGCCTACAAGAGCAAGCCGCATGCGGTTCCGGAGATCGACGCGTCGAGCGGCTTGCTGGCTGTCGCTGCCGTGGCCGCGATGCTGATCTTCGCGTGGGAGCGGAACAGGAAGCGCGGCTGAGCGGCCCCGCCGACCTCAGATCAGGGCCCAGTTCCCGCTCGATATGGCCCACAGCGCAACGACGGCATTGGCCGAGACATGGGCCGCGACGGCATCGCCGACGCGGCCTCGCCGTATCAGCAGTGCCGAGAACACCAAGCTCGCCATTCCCGCGGCAAGCCACTGCCCATGCAGCAGGGCGAAGCCCATAGCCGATATGGTAAAGGCCAGAATGCGAAGACGCATATTGCCATCATCGATCCGGGCGTGCAGGTAGCCTCTGAAGAAAAGCTCCTCGATCATCGGTACCAGAATAATGGTGCCGACGAGCCGGGCCCCGATCCACAGTGCCAGAGCAGCACCACCGATCGGCCCCGCGAGATCGGTGATCGTCGCCTGTGCGCCGCTTGCCATGCCGGCGAAGATCCAGCCGATCCCCACGACTCCGCCCGCGGCAAGAGAGAGCACATCCGGGCGCCATTCCAGCCGCGCGTAGACCTGTGAGAATAGCGCCAGCGACAAGGCCATGGCGATCACCCGCCACGGGTAGCCCGCCTCGGGCGCAGTCCAGAACGCCGAAACGACGATGCCCGAGATCATGAAGACCACGAAGGGCAGGATCCGCGCCGCATCCCAATCTCGCAACAACGGCGTGCGCGCAGATGGAGCGGCGCGGTTTCGGTGCAGCCAGGGCAGGCTTTGGGCCAGGGCCAGGATCAGCAATGCCAGAATGGTGAAGGCGAGCCAACCGGCATAGCTGTGGAACCCGTTCACCGCGAGGTCCGGGGCGCCACCCACGCCGATCATCACCAGGATGGCGATCCGGATGACGTTGAACACCCAACTCAGGCCAAGTGCCAATGGCCAGAGCACCAGCCAGAGCCGGCGCTGCCGCAGCGTGTCGCGAAATAGGACCGCGTAGAGGCCGACGAAGCCGGTGACCAAGGCCAGCCCCTCGACCCCGGAACAGGCCGCCGCGATCTGCACGAAGAAGTCATTGGCGCCGATGATGTATTCCGAGACATCGACCATGACCGCGAGTCCGCTCATCGACATGATCAGCGCCACAGCCTGGAATGTCGGCCGCGCCAGCCAGTCCCAGTTCCAGAGCATGCCGCTCGTCGTCGCGGCCTCGGGCAGCAGCGCTGCGATCAGGGCGAGCCATACCGGCACCCAGCGCTGGTCGGCGAACCAGACGGCCCAGCCACGCGGCGACACCATCCAGAACGCACCCCCCAGAGCCCCGGCGAGCGCCCCGGCCGCCATGATCGGCAGTGCCGTTTCCAGCCGGTCCTGCAGCAGGGCCGGACCGAAGAGGATCACCGGCGAGAAGATCAGCGCTATCCCCAATGCGTGAATGGCGGGCCAGAGGCCGGACGTCGCGCCGCCGCTCAGGGCCACGAGGGTCTTCCCGGCCTTGGGCCGGGCCACGAAGTAAAGCGACAACGCCGCAATGACGGTGATCCCGCGCCCGAGCGATCCGCGCAGCTGTTGGCACCACAGTTCCGCCGCACTGGCGCGACACTCGACCGACACGCCGAACTGATAGACGGCGACGATCATCAGCGTCTCGACAAAGAAGAGAACGCAGAGCAAGGCCAGACGTGGCTGGGAAAGATAGGTCAAGAAACGGGTCCTGTGGGCAGTCGGTAACGGTTCTTCGAACGCGTGCCTTAATCGAGGATCAAACCATGACGAAGCTCGCGCTCCCTTAAAGCTTTCGCCCCGATTTGGGGCGTCAATTTGCTTTGGCTTGGTCGATTGTTCGACCGATCGTCCGTCTGTTTCCAAGGGGCCAGCGGACCAGCGACTTGGCATGCCGGGTCATGCGGCTGATGGCCGGCGGCGGCCGAGCGAAGCGTCGCGTCCCGGAGCTCATCTCGATGCCTGAAAGAGATTGCCCGGCTCGTCCCAGCCCCGGGAAGATTCATAGGGTGTTGATTTGGGTCCGATGGACAAACGCCTTTGCCCGGAGTGGCTTACGGCCGAATTGTGAACGGCGGCGCCACACTGTTGCCACAATCATCGTTCCTATGGGCAGCAAGAAAACTAGTACTTTTGGGTAGCGACCTGACCCACTCACCTCATCGGCTCGTCAGAAGCCGTGGACGTCAGGGGCCTGCACCAGAGACAAAGGGCAGATCTATGAGCATCTCCTATGCGATGCAGACCGGCGTGAGCGGGTTGCGCGCCAATTCCACGGCGGTGGGCCGGATCTCGGAGAACATCGCCAACGCCAACACCGACGGCTACCGGCGCAGCTTCGT
>NZ_JAPWGO010000230.1 GCF_027213785.1 Limimaricola sp. G21655-S1
CTTCTCTTGGGCTATGAGATGTTTTTAAGAGACACGGTAACTATAGCGTTATTCCAGTGGCTTTCTCAGGAGAGGGGATGATAGTTGAAGAACTCGCTGACTTGGCAAAGTTGATGGGTAAGTTTCCAGTGAAAGCTGAGTCAATTAAATTAACGTCTACTGACGTTGAATATGTTTTTGATGTTTCAATCGCAGCGACTGCGATTGGCGAATAAATTTGGAGCATATATGAAGAGTGATTTTTCTAAGGTTATTCGTAAGCCCGTTGTGT
>NZ_JAPWGO010000231.1 GCF_027213785.1 Limimaricola sp. G21655-S1
GGTACGCAGATAGCTGTCGCCGCGTTTGCTGATCCCCAGCAATGTTTGCTTGCCACCGCTGGAATGTTGGCGTGGTACCAGTCCCAACCACGCCGCCAACTGTCTGCCATTCTTAAAATTTTTTGCGTCTCCGACGGAGGCGATCAAGGCACTCGCGGTGATCGGGCCGATGCCCGGGATCTGCGCCAGCTTCTTGCTGGCGACGTTCTCACGGTGCCAGCTCTGGAGTTGGACCTCCAGTTCCTGAACCTGCCGGTCGAGCGCCTTGAGA
>NZ_JAPWGO010000232.1 GCF_027213785.1 Limimaricola sp. G21655-S1
ATTACAAACAAGGGAAAGAGATCAATCAGGACTTGAGCAAGTTTGACCGCTCCGAAGCCCTCAATATCCGCTTTGGACTGGCGGTTGACGGCAACGAGCTGACCCTCAAACCCATCAGCGGCGATATTCCTGCCGGGCAAGCTCTCTATCTTTCATTGTTTCCCCCGACCTTGGCCGGTCAGGACAGCGAACACATGATCACCGCCGATGCGAGCGGCACCTATCGCCTCCATTTCGACAAGCCGCTGGTCGGCAAGTGGCACATTCGGGT
>NZ_JAPWGO010000233.1 GCF_027213785.1 Limimaricola sp. G21655-S1
CCCTACGACTATCTGGTGATGGCCATCGGTTCTGTCTCCAACGACTTCAACACCAAGGGCATCAAGGATCACTGTATCTTCCTCGATAGCCCCTCCCAGGCGCACCGTTTCCACAACAGCATGATGAACCGCTTCCTGCAGTTCGCCACCGAATATAAGCCGGGCGATAAAGTGAAGATTGCCATCGTCGGCGGCGGCGCAACCGGCGTTGAGCTCTCTGCCGAGCTCTACAACGCGGTCGAGCAGCTCTACGCCTACGGCTTCAAGAACC
>NZ_JAPWGO010000234.1 GCF_027213785.1 Limimaricola sp. G21655-S1
GGCCCCACCTGACGGCGCTTGTACTCCTCCTTGAAACGCAGCAGCGCAGCGCAGAGCGGGGCGGGCTCGGCTACCCCCTGCGCGGTCAGCAATTTTTCCAGCTCGGCGGCGTCGAGCTCGGTGCGCCACAGATCGAGCCAGAGCTGCTCCAGATGGGCGGGAGCCTCTTTCTCTTCCCCCACCACGGCGGCGAACTCCTGATGGACGGCCGCCATCTCCTCATCGAGATGAGCCATAAAGGCGCCCCAGTCAGCAAAACCCAGAGCAGCGA
>NZ_JAPWGO010000235.1 GCF_027213785.1 Limimaricola sp. G21655-S1
ACTAAGCACACTGCAAAAATAACAAAAGCTATCAACGGTGATTTAGTGACAGGCTCAGTAACCGCAACTTGCTCACTATTACCCGTAAGCATAGGTTTCACTAAGTTTTTTCCTTTAATGCGGTAAATCACAATCGCTATTACATGCAACACAATGGCATACAACAAAATATCAAAGTTTAAATGATGTAACCAACCGGCAAACTCTACGGTATCTGAGGATACATGCTCGACGAGTGGACCATCCGTTAATATATCGTCACTAGTCATT
>NZ_JAPWGO010000236.1 GCF_027213785.1 Limimaricola sp. G21655-S1
GGACGGGCAGATCGTTGCGTCCGTGCAGCCGCGCACGCTGGACGGGCATCCGTGGCCCGTGCGCGACGATCATGTGACGGACTTGAGGGACGCTGCAAAGGCAATCATCGCACTGGCTCGTGCCGCTGGAGTTGACGCGCAGGCCATGGCGCAAGCGATGACAGACAGCGGTTTGCCGACAACCAGCGCGCGGCTCAAAAACATCAGTACGATGGAGCAGGGTCGCCGCTCTGCGACAACCCCAGCGGAGCTCGTAGCGATGTGCTATGC
>NZ_JAPWGO010000237.1 GCF_027213785.1 Limimaricola sp. G21655-S1
ATCCACGAGCTGTCCCACAAACTCGACATGCTGGGTGGTGAGGCGGACGGTGCGCCGCCGTTGCCGGGGCAGATGAGCAGCCAGCTCTGGCAGCAGGCCTTTCAGGCTGCCTTCGATACGCTGTGCCAGCAGCTCGACCGGGACGAAGTGACTGATATCGATCCCTATGCTGCTGAACATCCCGCGGAGTTTTTCGCCGTCAGCTGCGAGTGTTTCTTTACCGATCCGCTGCGGCTGCAGCAGGTCTATCCCGCGGTATATCGGCAACTG
>NZ_JAPWGO010000238.1 GCF_027213785.1 Limimaricola sp. G21655-S1
GTGTGGAAGGGGACGTGCAGCTCTCCAACGGCCTCGGCCGCCTGCTCAACGTCTGCGACAAACTGGCCCAGCAGCGCAAGGATCAGTTCATCTCCTCCGAACTGTTCGTGCTGGCTGCCCTCGACGACAAGGGAACGCTGGGTGAGCTGCGGCGCGCCCAGGGGCTGACCAAGGAAAAACTCGACGCGGCCATCGACAAGGTGCGTGGCGGCAAGAAGGTGAAGATGCCAATGCCGAGGAGAATCGCCAGTCGCTGGAGAAGTACACCAT
>NZ_JAPWGO010000023.1 GCF_027213785.1 Limimaricola sp. G21655-S1
CGCCGATCCTCCCATCCCCTATGGGAATTGAATCAGCCACGGGCACCCCGATCAAGATCGAGTTTTTCAACGGAATACGCCCATCCTGTCGAAGCCATATAGATCCGGCGCAAACACTGTGATGCCGTACCGGTTGGAGGGAAAGTACGCGTCGAGGACTTGGGTAACTGGAGGCATTTCAGTTCGTTTGTCCTGCAAGAGAGATTTCGGTGGCATCCTGCTCCCGCAACCAACTTCAGCGAACACGCCGCAGCCTTTCAGCTCGCGGCGTTTTTGCTGTCCGCAGCACTCAGCATCAAGATAAGCTTGCCCTGAAGCTCGACCGTGTGGCCGGCACTTGGAACTTGTTTGTCGAGGGTGACCTGCCAACTCGACGACTTCCCGGCATGCCTTGAGCCGCGACACTGCTAGCTGGGCAAGGCCGTTGGTAGCAGGCCGGAGAGTCCGGCGCAGCTGCGTGAGCCAACCATATGCCCTGCGGCAGCGGGCCCTGCCGACTGCACGCGTTGGGGTTGAGGCTCGGCTGACACGATCGGGATAAAACTGCGGGCCGAGGCGGCGAAAGTTTGGCGGCGTCTGGCGTCTGATGTTCAATCCGCTCAGAAAATTCCAACCTTGAAGGTTTCCCATGATCCGATCGCATCTGCTCACCGCGCTGTGCCTGTCGCTGGCGCTCGCGACCCCCGGCTTGGCTCAAGAAACACCCGAAGTCGCCGATGAGCTGGTATTGCAGGCCGAGGGTGGGGAACCCGCGACCTTCGATCTCGAGGCGCTCAAGGCGATGCCGGTGACCGAATTCGAGACCAGCACCGTCTGGACCGATGGTGTGATCCGCTTCACCGGCGTGGCACTCGCCGACCTGCTGGAGGATGCCGATGCCGAAGGCACGGTGATCCGCGCGATGGCCCGCGACGGCTATGCGGTCGAGATTCCCGTGACCGACGCCGTGCCGGGCGGCCCGATCGTCGCCTACCAGATGGATGGCGAGCCCTTGGACGTCGATATGATGGGGCCCTACTGGATCATCTATCCCTATGACAGCGACGAGGCCTACAAGGCCAAGGAGTTCGAGGATCGCAGCATCTGGCAGCTGAAATCCCTGACCCTAACCGACTGAACCCTCCAGGCTCAGTCTGGCGAAAGGCCGAGTTTCTCGACGAAGCGCATCTCGGCCGCGACGTCGGCCAGCGCATTTATCGCCATCATGGCCGCCATGAAGGCGGCCATGCAGACGGCATGGTTAACCCCGGTCTGGATCAGCCGCTTTCGACGTGTATCGGTGCGGGCAAAGATCGGGATTTCGGGGCGCAGCAGGAAGATCGAGGCAAGATAGGCGAAGAGAAGCGCCGACAGGGCCCAGTGCAGCGCCTTGAAACCCCATAGCCCGGTCTCCAGCGCGATCAGTCGCGCCAATCCGACGAGAAGCCCCCAGCGCAGCACGGTGAAGGTCTCGGTGGCGGCGGTCTCCAGTCGGTCGCCGACGAAACGGCGCCACCGGTCATCGGAGAGCCGGTCCAGCCAGTTTCGCAGGCGGCCCATCATCGCCTCCCTCGGAAAGGGGCGCTCTCATTGAACACCGTCAAAGGCCCGCTGCATAGGCTGCCGGCCCGCTTGGCTCGCGGGCATTAACCGAAACTCAACAAATGTAGGGACTGGATCTCCCTTGCGGGCGATCTGATCGTCCACGGGCCAAGCGAGCGGCCGCACGCAGCCAAGGGTTGTTGTCTGTACGGTTTTCTCTCTTTTCACGGTGCGCTTGCCCGCTATCTCCGCCCGCAGGGAGGCACATGTCATGACGGTGAACACGGGGAGTTTTCCTGCGGGGATCGAGATGCTCGACGCGGGCGAAGTGGCGGCGCGGCTCGGCCGGTGGGTTCCGCTCGGCGCAAGCCTAGCGCGGTCCTGGGCCGAAGCCGGGCGGATCGTCGGGGTGACGCAGGGCGCGAGGCGGCTCTACCCGGCCTGCCAGTTCGATGCGGTGGGTCTGCCTCTGCCGGTGATGCGCGAGTTGATCCTGGTGCTGCGCCCGGGCATGTCGGATGCGGATGTCCTGCGCTGGCTCGGCACGGCTTGCCCGGCATTGCAGGAGGCACGACCCGCCGAGCTGCTGCCGCTCCGGCCCGATGCGGTTTTGGAGGCGGCGCGTCTCATGGTGACAGGGCGGGCGCCCGCCGCCGCCTGATCGGCTTCAGGTGATCGGCGGCGCGGTGAAGAGCGTGATCTTCAACCCGCCATGCGGCACAGGCGGTCCCCACGGGGTCACCGAAAGGCCCGTGGCACGGGCGAGCCCGGCCTCGCTGGTGACGATGCCGACGCGCCAGCCTTTGAAATTGCGGCGCAGCGTTTCGCCCAGCGCGCCATGCAGCCCGTACAGCAGCTTCTTGTTGCCGATCCGCCCGCCATAGGGTGGGTTGACGATCACGAGGCCCGGCGGCCCCTCGGGCGGTGTGGCGTCGCTCACCGCCGCGTGGTGGAACGTGGCCAAATCGCCGAGCCCGGCCCGAGCGGCATTGGCATTGGCGCCCGCGACCGCGCCGGCGTCGCGGTCCGAACCAGCAAAGCGCAGCTCCGGCGTAGTGGAGCCGCCCGCGGCGTCGCGAAGGGCCTGCCAGCGCGTCGCATCGAAGCTTGCCAGCCGCTCGAAGGCGAAGCCGCGCGACAGGCCGGAGGCGCGCCCAGTGGCGATCGACGCCGCCTCGAGCACGAATGTGCCCGAGCCGCACATCGGGTCATAGACCGGCTCGCGGCCGTCATAGCCACAGGCGCGCAGGAACAGCGCTGCCAAGGTCTCGCGCATTGGCGCCTTGCCGACGAACTGCTTGGTGCCGCGCCGGTGCAGCGGTGCGCCGGAACTGTCGAGGCTGAAGATCACCTCGTTGTCCTCGATCCGCACCTTGAGCGTCAGCGCCTCGATCCCGGCCTCGGCGTCGCTCTCATCGTCCTGCACCGTGTCGCCGGCGATCCGCGCGCCGAAGGCTTCGAGCGCCGTTTCGATCCGCTGCTTCGCGGCCCCCGCGTGGTAGATCTTGGAGCGGCGGCAGCTCACATCGACGCGCACCCTCTCGCCGGGGCGCAGCAGTCCGGCCCAGGGAAACTTGCGTGCCCGCTTGTCGAGTTGCGCGAGGTGGAAGGCCATGAAGGAGCCGATCCGCACCAGCACCCGGCCCGCGCCGCGCAGTTCGAGATTGGCGCGCCAGACATCCTCCCAGCCGCCACGTGTCACCACGCCGCCGGGCACCGCCTCGGGCATGGCAAAGCCCTTTTCCCGCGCCTCTTCGGCAAGCAGCGGCTCCAGCCCGGGCGGAGCCTGCAGGAAGATTTCGAATGTATCATCGCTCATGCGGCTCCCATAGCCGCATCGCTGGGCTACCGCGATGGATTTCTCGTCCCTGCGGGATGGCGGGCGGAATTCCTTCCATGTCGGCACCGGCCCATCCGCCGCGAGGCGCAGGAAGCTCGAATGTCCCGCGCGATGCGGCGAACGGCACCGAGTGGCCGCGATCGCCGGGTGCCCGCCCGCCGCCTCGGCGACTGTCGTGGCCGGGCCTCCATGGTGACCGTGGAATGGAGGCCTCCGCCGCGAAGGGCAGGCGTGGTCTGCGCCACCGCCTCTTGAGCGCGCTCCACCCGAAGCTAGATGTCGCGGCGCGGCCTTGATCGAAGGCCGCGCCATTTCAGTTCAGGGGGCATCCATGAAGACCGCGAAGAACTATCTCGACGAGGCCAATGCGCAGGTCACGCGCATTCCGGCCAAGGACGCCATCGGCAAGCACGGCGGCGACGCGCTTTTCGTCGATGTGCGCGACTCGGCGGCGATCGCCAAGACCGGCACCATCCAGGGCGCGCTGCGGGCGCCGCGTGGCTTCATCGAGTTCATGGCCGACGAGAACAGCCAGTTCCACGAGCCGAAATTTCGCAAGGATGCCGACATCCATCTTGTCTGTGGTGCCGGCGGGCAGGCGGCGCTGGCGGGCAAGACGCTCAGGGAGATGGGCTTCGAGAAGGTCACCAATATCGGCGGCATCGGCGACTGGAAGGAAGCCGGCGGCCCGATGGAGGACTGAACCTCTTCTCGGTCGAGAGACAGGGGCCGCGCCGAATCCGCGGCCCCTTTTGCGCGTCAGATGTTCATCGTGCCGACGGAGCCGCCATCGACCCGATAGGCCGAACCCACGGTGAAGCTGGCACGATCCGAGCACAACAGCGCGATGACGGGGGCGACCTCCTCCACCTTGCCGCGCCGACCCAGCGTCAGGAACGGGCGCTCTTCCTTGAGGAAGCTCTCGATCGCCTCCTCCTTGGACACGCCCAACTCTTCGGCGCGCTTTTCCATCATGCCGTCGGTCATCGGCGTTTCGATGAAGGCGGGCGAGACGGTGTTGAACAGCACGCCCTTCGGTGCGTAGGGCATCGACACGCATTTGGTGAAGTTCAGAAGCGCCGCCTTGGCTGCGTTGTAGACCGCCTCGTCGGCATAGGGCTGCACCGCGTTCTCCGAGGTCACGAAGACGACCCGGCCCCAGCCCTTCTCGACCATGCCGGGCACCAGAGCGCGGCTGAGACGGACGGCGGACATGAAGTCGATCTCCCAGGCCTCCATCCAGTCATCATCGGTCATCTCGAGCGGATCGCCCTTGGCGCCGGTGACGCCGGCGGCATGGACGAGGATGTCGCAGCCACCCTGTTCCGCGAGCTTGTCCTTGAGCGCCGCGATCTGGGCGGTGTCGGTGAGGTCGGCGGCCATGTAGCCCGCGGTGCCGCCGATCTGCCTGTCCGCCTCGGCGAGCGCGTCCTCGCCGATATCGGTGAGGAAGGGATGCGCGCCTTCCTGTATCAGCAGCTTGGCCACCTCGATGCCCATGCCGCCGGAGCCGCCGGTGATGAGGGCGCGCTTGCCCCTGATGCCGAGATCCATGCCGTGTTCCGTTCATTGCTGGGATCGGGCCCATGGACCCGTTGCGGACCCAAGAGCCGCGAAACCCCGCTGGTTCCCCGACAGGATGTCGCGCTGCATGGAACCGGCGGGCACGCCGGCCTGTTCGCGCTACAGGGGCTAAGAGGACCATCATGACCAAGAACGACACGCCGCCGGCGGCAGGGGCGGCCGCATCTCGCAATCGCTGGGGCGCGCGGCCCGATGGAACGGGCCAGTGGCAATTCGGCCTCTGGGCCCCCGCGGCCAAGAAGGTCGCCCTTTGGCTCGACGGCTCCGAAACGCCCATGACCCAGGATGATGACGGCTTCTGGAGCCTCGCGGCCAAGGCCGAGCCGGGTCTCGAATACGCCTTCGTCATCGACGGCGAACGCCGTCCCGATCCGGCCGCGCGGCAGCAGGCGGGCGACGTGCATGGCCCCTCGCTGCTGGTCGATACCGCAGCCCGGGAGTGGCGCTCGGAATGGAGCGGACGCGCTTGGGACGAGGCGGTGATCTACGAGATGCATGTCGGCACCTTCACCAAGGAAGGTACCTTCGCCGCCGCCGCGAAACGGATGCAGGAGCTGGCCGATCTCGGCATCACCGCGATCGAGCTGATGCCGGTGGGCCAGTGGCAGGGCGCGCGCGGCTGGGGCTATGACGGCGTGCTGCCTTACGCGCCGCACCCGGCCTATGGCCGCCCCAAGGACATGCAGGAATTCGTCGAGGCGGCGCAGGCCGCGGGGATGATGGTGATCCTCGACGTGGTCTACAATCACTTTGGCCCCGACGGCGCCTATCTCCATGCCTATGCGCCCGAGTTCTTCGAAGAAGAGCGCCACACGCCTTGGGGCGCGGCGATCGACTTCACCGAACCGGCCGTGCGCGAATTCTTCATCGAGAACGCGATCTACTGGCTGCGCGACTATAGGCTCGACGGGCTCAGGCTCGACGCTGTGCACCAGATCATCGACCCCTCGCCGCATCATTTCCTCGTCGAACTGGGCGAACGGGTGCAGGCGCTCGATCTCGGGCGGCCGCTGCACCTGATCACCGAGGATGAGCGCAACGAGCCCGAGCTGCGCGACACCGGCTGCTACGTCGCGAGTTGGAACGACGACTACCATCACTCGGTGCACACCGCGCTCACCGGCGAGTCCGAGGGGTATTACGCCCCGTTTGCGCATGATCCGATCGGCGATCTGGTCCTGTCGCTGACCCGGGGCCATGTCGAGGAGGGCCAGCCCCGCCACGGCAAAGAAACCCGCCGCGGCCGTCCGGCATCGCATTTGCCGTGGACCGGTTTCGTCAATTCCAACCAGACCCATGATCAGGTCGGCAACCGGGCCCTGGGCGACCGGCTGATCTCGCTTGCCGATCCGCGCGGGGTCGAGGTGGCGCATGCGATGCTGCTGACCTCGCCCTTCATCCCGATGCTGTTCATGGGCGAAGAGGTGGGCGAGATCGCGCCCTTCCTGTTCTTTTGCGACCACGAGGGCGAGCTGGCGCGGCTTACCCGCGAGGGGCGGCAGAGGGAGTTCAAGGATTTCCTGAGCTTTGGCGAGGAAGTGCCGGACCCGAACGCCCCGGAGACCTTCGAACGCTCGCGCCCGTTCCAAGGCGATCCGGCGCATATGGAGCATTGGCGCGACCTCACGCGGCGCTTGCTGTCGCTGCGCGCCGAGCGCATCGTACCCTTGATGAAATCGGGCCGGGCCGGGCCCGCGCGCGTCACCCGCACCGGGCCGCGCGCGATCTCCGCCTGCTGGCCCTTCGCGGAGGGGCTCGTCGTGGCGCGCATCAATCTCGGTTCTCCACCCGACACCCCGCCCACGGCCGAGCCCGAGGATTTCACCATCGGCGATCCCGCCGCCGATCCCTTTGCCTTTTCCCTGATCGTGAGCCCGCATAAATGAACGCTGCCCCGCTTCCCCGCGCCACCTACCGTCTGCAGCTGCGCGAGGGCGTCGATTTCGATACCGCGCGGCGGCTCGTGCCCTACCTGGCCGGGCTCGGCATCAGCCATCTCTATCTCTCGCCGATCTTCACCGCGGCCTCGGGATCGACCCATGGCTACGACGTGACCAACCCGGCCGAGATCGACCCCTGCCTCGGAGGCCGCGCGGGCTTCGAGGCGCTGGCCGAGGCGGCCCGGGCGGCGGGGCTCGGGGTCATCCTCGACATCGTGCCCAACCACACCGCCTTCCACCTCGAGAACCCGTGGCTGCGCGACGTGCTGCGCCACGGGCAGGACAGCCGCTACGCGCGCCATTTCGACATCGACTGGGCTAAGGGGCGGCTGGTTCTGCCCTTCCTCGGCCAGCCCTTCGACGAGATGCTGGAAGCAGGCGCCTTCCGGCTCGAGGAAGGCGATGAGGGACCGCAGCTCGCCACCGAGCATTTCGCGGTGCCGATGTCGCAGGGCACGCTGCCCTCGGAGGAGATGCGCCGCGATCCAGAGGCGATCCGCGACGCCCATGCCGCCCAGCCGTGGCGGCTGACGCATTGGGAATACGAGCGCGACGGCGTCACGCATCGGCGCTTCTTCAACGTCACCGGGCTCATCGGCATGCGGGTCGAGGACGAGGCGGTGTTCGAGGAGATGCACGCGCTGCTGTTCGAACTGCTTGATAAGGACCTGGTGCAGGGCATCCGGCTCGATCACATCGACGGGCTCGCCGATCCGGCGGCCTATCTGCGCCGCCTGCGCGAGCGCGTCGGCGACACGCCGATCTGGATCGAGAAGATCCTCACCGGCGACGAGACCGTGCCGGCCTCATGGCCGATCCAGGGCACCACCGGCTACGAGGCGGCAAGGGCGATCTCGCGCATCCTCACCGATGCCGAGGGGCTGGCGCGGCTCGACGAGAGCTGGCGCCGCGAAACCGGGCGCGAGGGCAGCTTCCACGACGCGCTCAAGACCGCAAAGCACGAGGTGATCCGGCAGGAGCTGGCAGCCGAGCTGCACCAGTTGATTGACATGGCGCGCAGCGCCGTGGGGCCCGAGGATTCGCTGGAGACCGGCGATGAGGCGCTGCGCGAGGCGATCATCGCGCTGCTCGTGGCCTTTCCGCGCTACCGCACCTATTTCGCCGAAGGCGAAGCGCCCTCCGACGAAGAGCGCGCGCTGATGGACAGCGTCACGGCCGAGGCGGGCGAGGGTCTGCGCACGGACGCCACGGTCAAACGGATCGCGGGCTTCATCACCGATCCCGAAACCCCCGAGGAACGGGCCCTGCAGGTGCGTTTCCAGCAGGTGACCGGCGCGCTTCTGGCCAAGGCGCATGAGGACACGGCGGGTTTCCGTTGGAACCGCTACATTGCCGCCAACGAGGTCGGCGCCGATCCCGACGAGTCGACCATCACGCCTGAAGAGCTTTCCGGTTGGCTGCAGCGCCGCGCGCCCACCGAGATGACGCTGACCTCGACCCACGACACCAAGCGTTCCGAGGATGCGCGGATGCGGCTCGTGGCGATCAGCCATCTGCCCGAGGCGTTTCTGGCGCTTTGGGAGCACAGCGAGGATGTCGATGGCGCACATGACATCGATCCGAACCTGCGCTGGTACATCCTGCAGACGCTGCTGGCGATGTGGGAGGCAGGACGCGGCGACATCGCCGAGAGATTGGGCCAGCATGTCGAGAAGGCGATGCGCGAGGCCAAGGAAGTCACGACCTGGACGCATCAGAACCAGGAGGCCGAGGCTGATGCGCAGCGCTTTGCCAAGGCGCTGGCACAGAGTTGGGAGGGCGAGCTGCCCGCCGGGGCGGGCCAGCTGATGGCACGCGGCGAGGTGCTGTCGCTGGCGCAGACCGGGCTCAAGCTGGTCATGCCGGGCATCCCCGACATCTATCAGGGCACCGAGCTGGGGGCGTTCCAGCTGACCGACCCCGACAACCGCATGGCCGTGGATTTCCGCGCCGTCGCGGATCTCGCGATCCGGGGGGCGCCCGACTGCTTCGAGCGAGAGCTGTCGCTCGACGAGATCCCCGGCGCTGCCGCCACCGACGGGCCGGATCCCGAGCCCGCCCCCGATCTCGACAGCTTCGCGGGCCGCAAGGCGCGGCTGATCTGCCACGGGCTGGCGTTGCGCCGCCGGATGCCGGGCTTCTTCGAGCAGTCCGAGACCCGGTTCGAAACCTCCGGCGATGGCCATCTGGTGCTGACCCGGCAGAGCGGCGAGGGACGGCTGGAATTGCGCATCGACCGCCAAGGCCATGGCCTGCCTGAGGCGGCGCGCGAGGCCGAGCGGATCTGGCCGCGCCACGAGGCCGATCTCGACGCACCGGTCTGCCTCGACTGGGTCGCGGCGGCGGGCTGATCCTCGGACCAAGGAACCGGGCTGCCGTTGCCGCGTTGCTGCGGCAGCCTCCAATCCGTGCGGGGGCCGTTTGCGCGTGCCCCGCATCTCCAAGTTCCACCCCCTCCGGCGCATGCCCTCGCGCCGGTCAGCCGCGCCGCTCGTTTTCGAGCGCCGCCACGGAGTTCAGACATCCCGATGGCCAAGGACATCCAACCGAACCTGCCCAGCTTCGATCTCGCAGCCTCGCGCTCGGACGAGCTGGGCGCGAATTACGACGGCTACGGCACCAATTTCGCGCTCTGGTCCGAGAATGCGACCCGGGTGCAGCTCTGCCTCTTCGACGACGAGGGCAAGGAGCAGATCGCCTGCCTCGACATGCCGCGCATGGAAGGCGGGATCTGGCATGGCTACCTGCCCGATATCGGACCGGGCCAGGTCTATGGCTACCGGGTGCACGGCCCGTGGGCGCCGGAAGAGGGGCACCGCTTCAACCCCAACAAGCTGCTGCTTGACCCCTATGCCTGCGAGCTGATCGGCGAGATCAAGTGGGACCCGGCGCTGTTCGGCTACACCCAACCGGGCGACGACCTTCAGGGCCCGGACCCGCGCGATTCCGCGCCCTTCATGCCCAAGGGCGTGGTCGTCGACACCGATTTCGACTGGGAGGCCGACAGCGCGCTGCGCCGCCGCTGGCAGAACGGGCTGATCTACGAAACCCACGTCAAGGGCGCGACGATGCGCCACCCGGACGTGCCCGAGGAGGATCGCGGCACCTTCGCGGGTCTCGCCTCCGACGCCTTCATCGACCACCTGACCCGGATCGGCGCCAGCGCGGTCGAGCTGCTGCCGATCCACGCCTTCGCCAATGACGGTCATCTCGTCGACAAGGGGCTGTCGAACTACTGGGGCTACAATACCCTGTCCTTCTTCGCGCCGCACAAGCCCTACTTGAAATCGGGCTTCTACCGCGAGGTGAAGCAGGCGGTGAAGAAGTTCCACGCCGCCGGTCTCGAGGTGATCCTCGACGTGGTCTACAACCACACCTGCGAGGGCAACGAGATGGGGCCGACCCTGTCGTTCCGCGGCATCGACAACGCCTCGTACTACCTGCTGTCGCCCGAGAACCCGCGCCACAGCTTCGACACCACCGGCACCGGCAACACGCTCAACGTGGCGCATCCGATGGTGCTGCGCATGGTGCTCGACAGCCTGCGCTACTGGGTGCAGGTGATGCATGTCGACGGCTTCCGCTTCGATCTCGCCTCGACGCTGGGCCGCGAGGCGCAGGGTTTCGAGCGCGAGGGCTCGTTCTTCGCGGCGATCCGGCAGGACCCGGTGCTTTCCAAGGTCAAGCTGATCGCAGAGCCGTGGGACATCGGCGATGGCGGCTACCAGGTCGGTGGCTTTCCCTGGCCGTTCCGCGAATGGAACGACAAGGCCCGCGACGACATTCGCGCCTTCTGGCGCCGCGACAAAGGGTTGATCCCGGCGATGGCGGAGCGGCTCTTGGGCTCCCCGGTGCAGTTCAACCACTCGCACCGGCCCGCCACCTCGTCGATCAACTTCATCGCCGCGCATGACGGCTTCACGCTGTGGGACACAGTGTCCTACAACGAGAAGCACAACGAGGCGAATGGCGAGGACGGCAAGGACGGCCATTCCAACAACCTCTCCGACAACATGGGTGTCGAGGGCGCGACAGACGACGAGACCGTCAACGACAGCCGGGTGCGCCGGGTCAAGGCGATGCTGGCGACGCTGCTGATGAGCCAGGGCGTGCCGATGATCCTTGCCGGCGACGATTTCGGCCAGACCCAGAACGGCAACAACAACGCCTATTGCCAGGACAACGAGACCACCTGGCTCGACTGGGAGAACCGGCGCGACGAGATCACCAGCGCCGTGGCTGAGTTGATGGCATTCCGAAAGGGGGAGGGCGGTCTGGCGCGGCTGCGCTTCGCCCGCGCGCCCGAGGATGCCCCCGATGGCGGCCCGACCGTCACCTGGCGCCACCCCGAGGGGCGCCGGATGGAGCCGGGCGATTGGGAAAACCCCGAGCTGAGCTGCTTCGGCATGCGGCTGGTGCCGCATAGCGAGGGGCGCGAGGTGATGGTGGTGCTGAACTCGGGCGACAATTGCGAGTTCAAGCTGCCCAAGGGCGGCTGGCGCCGCGCCATCGACACCACGCTCGACCCGGTGAGCTGCGACACGCCCGAACAGGGTGTGGTCGGCGTCGGCTGGCAATCGGTGGTGGTCTGGGTGCCGGACCCCGAGGCGGAGATCGAAGCCGAGGACGAGGTCGCCGAGGCTGATGCCGCCGGCGAGAGCGAGGCCGCCAGCGCCGAAAAGGGCTGATCCCCAGACGAAACCCCGAAAAGGAACGCCCCCGCGTCGCGAGAGGCGGGGGCGCTTTCTTGATGAACCTGTGAGGGGGCTTCAGCCCATGGCTTCCTCGGAGGTCGATGGGTGCACGCCCAGCGCCCGGCGCATCGTTGCGCGGTCGGGGCGGTGCAGCAACATCAGCGCGGCCCAGCCGATCGCCTCGTGCGCGCCCTCGGCCACGAGCGAGACCGACGTGACCTCCGCCTCGGAGCCGCCCAGCCCCCAATAGTCCTGCGCGGCATCCGAGCGTAGCGCCGCCGATAACGGAGACAGCGTGTTCTCTTCGAAGATCTCCTCCTTCGAGGGTTGCCCGACCTCGCCCACTGGCGGCAGCACATAGGCGGATGTGGCGACGTGGCGCAGATCGACCGGCGGGCGGTAATCCCCGAAGAGCTGCAGCGCCAGCGTCTCGCCATCGCTCGAGGCGACCGGCGTCAGCGGCAACCGGTCGGCACAGTCGCCCACCGCATGCAGGCCGGGGAGCGAGGTCTCGAACCGCTCGTCGATCCGGATCACCCCCTTTTCGGTAAGCGAAACGCGCGCCCTCAAATCGCCCAGCGCCTCGAGGTTCGGCGCCCGCCCGGTGGCGGCCACGACCTTGTCGACCGACAGCACGGTATCGGCATCAAGCATGAGCTCCAGCCCGTCATCGCCGCGCCGCACCGCCTCGGGCGTGCAGGAGGTGACGATCCGGATCCCCTGCGCCTGCATGTTGGCCTGACCGACCAGAGCGGCATTCTCAGAGAACTCGGTCAGCACGCGCTCGGTATCCGTCACCAGCGTCACGCGCACCCCCATGGCGGCATGGATCGCCGCCATCTCGCAGCCGATATAGCCGCCGCCGATGATCGCCATGGCGCGCGGCAGCTCGGTCCAGTTCAGCACCTCGTCGCTGTCGCAGGCCAACTCGGCGCCGGGCATGTCGGGCTTGACCGGGTGGCCACCGGAGGCCAGCACGATGCGCGGCGCCCGCAGGCGCTGGCCCTGGATCGTGACTTCGCCCGGCGCGGTCAGCTCGGCCGTCTCTTCGATCAGCGTGACACCCGCCTCGTGCAGCTTGTCGCGGTAGCTCTGACGGATGCCTTCGAGCTTGGCGGCACGCGCGGCGCAGAGCCGCGGCATGTCGACCTGCGGGGTCGGACCGAGAAGCCCGGCACGGGTCAGCCCGGTGCCCCGATGCAGGGCGTCGGCCACGGTCCAGAGCATCTTCTTCGGCACGCAGCCGCGATTGACGCAGGTGCCGCCCAACTTGTCGCGCTCGATCAGCGCGATCTTGCGCCCGAGCCCCGCCGCGTGGCGCGCAAAGGACAGCCCGGCGGAGCCGCCTCCGATGACGATCGCGTCGTAGTCCGTATCCATGGGCGCTCCTTCAGCAGGTCAGGTGGGCAACCGAAGGGCAGGGGCGCGGGTTCCGGATCGGACGGGGCGGCGGATCGCCGCGCGGCAGTCCCGAGGACGCATCCCGCCCGGGAACCCCGTCTTCCCGCTGCCGTTGTCGAGAGGAATACCCCACACCCCGAAAACGACACTCCGAACCGGGAGATCGATCATGACCGAACCCAAGGACATGCCCGCGCAGAGCCAGGATCACATGCCGGGCAACGAGCACGAGATGCATCCCGCCCCCGACTACCGCCCGCGCCATCCCGGCGTCGGCAAGCTCAAGGGCAAGGTCGCCCTCGTGACCGGTGGCGACAGCGGTATCGGCCGCGCCGTCTCGGTGCTCTTCGCGCGCGAGGGCGCGAAGCTCGCCATCGCCTATCTCGAAGAGGACCGGGACGCCGAGGAAACCAGGCGGCTGGTCGAGGAAGAAGGCTCCGAGGCGCTGCTGATCCGTGGCGATCTGGGCCAGAAGGAGCATTGCGAAAGCGCCGTCGCCAAGACCATGGAGCGATACGGCCAACTTGACGTGCTGATCGTCAATGCCGCGCAGCAATGGCTCGATGACGGGCTCGAGGACATCTCGGGAGAGCGGCTGCGCCGCACCATCGACAGCAACATCATGCACCCGATGTTCATCACCCAGGCCGCGCTGCCGCATCTGAAGGAGGGCGACGCGGTGGTCTACACCACTTCCGTCAACGCCTTCAAAGGCAATGCCGGTCTCGTCACCTATTCGACCACGCGCGGCGCGACGCTGGCCCTGTCGCGCTCGATGTCCTCGGCGCTGGCCGAGAAGGGCATCCGCGTGAACGCCGTGGCACCGGGGCCGATCTGGACCCCCTTCATCCCGGGCTCGATGCCGCCCGACAAGGTCGAGGGCTTCGGCAAGAACACGCCCCTGGGCCGGCCCGGGCAGCCTTGGGAGGTGGCGACTTCCTACCTGTTCCTCGCCTCGTCCGACGGCAACTACTTCACCGGCCAGACGCTGCACCCCAATGGCGGCAAGATCGTCGGGGCCTGAGGAGCGATGATCGACACGGACAGGGGCGCCGACGGGTGCCCCTGTTCAGATCAGGTCGTAGCGCTTGCGGATCCTGTCCACTGGCGTGCCGTCCGAGAGCGGCACGGCCCGCAGCAGGTCCCAGTCGTCGAAGCCCATCGCCGAATAGTAGCGCAGACCAGCCGGGTTGTCGGCGCGGATCGTGGCATCCATTGCGACGACCCCGGCAGCCTTCGCCGCCGCACGGGTCCTCTCGAACATTGCCCGTCCGATACCGCGACCGGTCAATCCCCGCTGCACGAAGCTGGCGATCACCGTCCAGCCCTCCGGGAGCGGGTCCTCGGGATCGCCCGCCCATATGAGCGACTGGAACCCCACCACATCCCCGTCGCGTTCGGCGACCACGCAGCTGACCAGTTCGTCGGGGGCGAGATAGTGCTGCCGCATCCGCGCCGCGTCGAAAGGCCGGCGATGCGCGGTGCTGCCACCCGCCGCGATCAGCGGGTTGAGGATGGCACACATGGCGTCCGCATCATCGCGCCGCGCCGGGCGGATCGATGGCGCCATCAGAACTCCACCTCGACACCGGGCAGCTCGAGCGCGCGCATCAGGTCGCGCAGTTCCTGGCGCGCCGCGACGTTGGAGATGTTGAGATTGCTCACCCCGACATCGCGCAGGTCCAGAAGCGTCAGACCGCGCGGGAACAGTTCACGGAAGATCACCCGCTCGTTGAAGCCCGGGGCCGAGCGGAAGCCGATCCGCTCCGACAGCCGCGACAGCGCGCTTTCCATCTTCTGCTTGTTGACCATCTGCTGCGCGCCGAGCCGGTTGCGCAGCACCACCCAGTCGATCGGGTCGAGACCGGCCTGTGCACGCAGCTGCCGCGCGCTCCAGACCATTTCGGAATAGACCGAAGGCCCGAGGATCGTCTCCCCGTCATTGTCGATCTTGGCCAGCAGGTCGAAGTCGATGAAGCTGTCATTGAGCGGGGTGAGCAGCGTATCGGCCAGCGAATGCGCCACCTGGCTGAGACGGGTATGGCTGCCGGGGCAGTCGATCAGGATGAAATCGCTGTCGTCCTCGAGCTGCGCCACCGCCGCCGAGAGCCGGTGATCCGAGGCGTTCTCGCCCGGCTGCAAGGCCGAGGCGTCGATCTCGGGCAGTTCGACATGGGCGGGCGAGGGCAGCTCCAGCCCCGCGCGTTCGCAGTAGCGGCGGCGGTTCTCGATATAGCGCCCGAGAGATTTCTGCCGCAGATCGAGGTCGAGCGTGCCGATCTTGTGGCCCATCCGCGCGAGCGCGGTCGCGACATGCATCGCCACGGTGGATTTTCCGGCTCCGCCCTTCTCATTGCCGACGACGATGATATGCGCCACGTGTTCCGTCCCCTCCGGCCGCAAGGGGCCGTTCCCGCACTGCTTTCCGGGGTAGGGGATGGCGCCTTACCGCGCAAGTCCCACGCGGTGCACGACGGCCCTGCCCATTGACTTGTGCGGCTTTCGGGTCCATCTGCCCCTCAAGACCGAAGCGCTTGGCCCGCGTGAGCAGCCGCGCCGCCCCCGCAGGACCTGCGCTGGCGCCCGCACCGCTTCGGATCTCAGGTTCCCATTTCACGCAAGGGGCCGCGTCCTGTCGGCGCGTGGGCATTCGGCCCCGCGTGAGCGCAAGGGCGCAACCCGACCGTCGACCCGCATGCCGCGGGTCTGCGCCCATGCCGCGGTGCGTTTCGTGCCGCTTACAAGGATGCACATGGATTTCGACATGCTGGGGCTGGCGCCCCGTCTCGTTTCCGCCCTCGCCGAGCAGGGCATCACCGATCCGACCCCGATCCAGACCCAGGCGATCCCGCACGCCATGAACGGCCGCGACGTGATGGGCCTGGCCCAGACCGGCACCGGCAAGACCGCGGCCTTCGGCCTGCCGATGATCGACCGGCTGATGAAGTCGGGCGGCAAGCCCGCCCCGAAATCGGCCCGCGCGCTGGTGCTGGCGCCGACGCGCGAGTTGGCCAAGCAGATCGCCGACAACCTCACCGCCTATACCCAAGGCAGCCACCTCAAGACCGTGCTGGTCGTCGGCGGCGCCGGGATCAACGGCCAGATCAAGCGCATGGAAGGTGGCTGCTCGTTGCTCGTCGCCACGCCGGGCCGGCTGATCGACCTGCTCGACCGTCGTGCGGTCGACCTGTCGAAGACCGAGTTCCTGGTGCTCGACGAGGCCGATCAGATGCTCGACATGGGCTTCATCCACGCGCTGCGCCGGATCGCGCCCCTGTTGCCGAAGGAGCGTCAGACGATGCTGTTCTCGGCCACCATGCCCAAGCAGATGGAAGAGCTGGCCTCGGCCTATCTCACCGACGCGGTGCGGGTGCAGGTGAACCCGCCGGGCAAGGCCGCCGACAAGATCGACCAGTCGATCCACTTCGTCGCCAAGGCTGCCAAGACCGAGCTTCTGACCGAGCTGCTCGACCAGCACCGCGACGAGCTGGCGCTGGTCTTCGGACGTACCAAGCACGGCATGGAGAAGCTTTCCAAGCAGCTCGCCGCCGCCGGCTTCGCCGCCGCCGCGATCCATGGCAACAAGAGCCAGGGTCAGCGCGAACGGGCGCTCCGCGACTTTCGCGAGGGCAAGGTCCGGGTGCTGGTCGCCACCGATGTCGCCGCACGCGGCATCGACATCCCGGGTGTGCGCCACGTCTACAACTACGAGCTGCCGAACGTGGCCGAGAACTACGTGCACCGGATCGGTCGCACCGCGCGTGCCGGTGCCGATGGCCGCGCCGTGGCGCTCTGCGCGCCCGACGAGATGGGTGAGCTGAAGGATATCGAAAAGGCGATGAAGGCGGCGATCCCGGTGGCCTCCGGCACCCGCTGGGACCCGGTCGAGCCCGAGAAAAAGGGCCGTCGCGGTGGCGGCGGCGGTGGCGGTCGCCGGTTCGGAGGCGGCGCGCCCAAGCCCGAGGGCGCGGCCAAGCCGGGCGGCCGCCCGGCCCGGCGTCGCAGGCCCGCCCGCAAGGCCGCCTGAAGACGAAAACGCCGCCCCTCGGGGCGGCGTTTTTCATTTCCGAAAGCTGTCGGAAGCGATCAGACGTCGAGATCGACGCGCGCCCGTGGTTGGGTCGCGCCGAGGAGCCGCGCCCGAAGCGTGGCGCACTGCTCGGCGGTGACGATGTCGAAGCCGCCCGAGGCTGCCCGCGCGCGGTGTTTCTCGGCCAGCGCGCCATGCGGCCGGGCGGCGTGCGCCGCGCCGAATGCGGCCGCGATCTCCGACCATGGCGCGATGCGGCTCAGCTCGTCCCACTGCGCCACCAGCGCGGGGCCGCGCCCTTGGGCAAGCGCGTCGGAGACCAGCCGGGCATTGGGCACCAGCATCCAGACCTCGCGGCGGGTTTGGCGGATCGGGCTCGCCTCGTCCCACCGCATGGCACGGGGGCGCGCGGCGGCCTTGTGCATGCCATAGGCGGCCCGGCCCATCGTGGCTTTTTCGTGGCGCCCGCGCGGCTCGATCGGGGGCACCCGGCCCAGGATACGCATCATTTCATGATGATCGATCAGGTGGGCCTTGTCGGCGAAGGAACGGGCGCCGGAATGTTGCATCGAAAAAGCCCCTGAAATGACATATTTGTCATGGTCTAGCAGGGTCGAACGCATTGCGACACAATTAGGTGCCGATTGTTGCCCGCAAAACGCCATATTTCGACATCGCCCTGCCATTGTTGTGCGATGTAGGGGCAAATCGGGCGGATTTTCGGGGCAGGGTGGGCGCCGCGTCGCCGCAATTGCGCCACAAATGCAAAACGCCGCCCCGAAGGGCGGCGTTTCCGATTCGCCGAGGCTGGGGCTATCAGAAGCCGAGGCCGGCGTACTTGTTCTTGAACTTCGAGACGCGGCCGCCGGCATCCATCAGGCGCGAGGAGCCGCCGGTCCAGGCCGGGTGCACGGAGGGGTCGATGTCGAGCGACAGCTGGTCGCCTTCCTTGCCCCAGGTCGACTTCATCTTGACCACGGTGCCGTCGGTCATCTTGACGTCGATGATGTGGTAGTCGGGGTGGATGTCCGCTTTCATGTCGGCGCTCCTCAGGCCTGGGCCGCGGCCGTGTCGGCCTTGGGCTTGTAGTTGCTGACTTCGGCGATACGGGCCGACTTGCCGCGACGCGAACGCAGGTAGTAGAGCTTCGCGCGGCGCACGCGGCCACGACGCACCACCTCAATCGAATCGATGTTGGTCGAGTAGAGCGGGAAGACGCGCTCGACGCCCTCGCCGAACGAGATCTTGCGCACGGTGAACGAGCCGGCGATGCCGGAGCCGTTCTTGCGGCTGATGCAGACGCCTTCGTACATCTGGACGCGGGTCCGGGTGCCCTCGGTCACCTTGTAGCCGACGCGCACGGTGTCACCGGCCTTGAAGTCGGGAATGGTCTTTCCCAGCGAAGCGATCTGCTCCGCTTCGAGCTGTGCGATCAGGTCCATGCCTGTCACTCCTTGATTGCTCGCGGTTATCTCCGCGAAGTTGCTCGCAACCTCAGAGCTCTCGGTCTTCATCCGGGTCCATACCGCGCGCCGCGCAATATGCCCGCCAGAGATCAGGTCGCCGTTCTTTCGTCAGCCTCTCGGCCATCTCCCGGCGCCAGTCGGTGATCTTCGCGTGATGGCCCGAGAGAAGAACCTCGGGGATCGCACGACCCTTCCAGAGCGCGGGCTTGGTGTACTGCGGGTGTTCGAGGAGACCGTGGGAGAAGGATTCCTCCTCCGTGGACGCCTGATTCCCGAGCACGCGGGGTATAAGGCGGACCGTCGCGTCGATCAAGGCCTGCGCCGCGATCTCGCCGCCGGTCAACACGAAATCTCCGAGCGAAACCTCGAGGATGCCGTGCTCCTCGATCACCCGCTCGTCCACCCCCTCGAAGCGGCCGCAAAGCAGGATCACCCCGTCCGCCTGCGCCAGTTCCCGCGCCAGCGCCTGATCGAAGCGGCGACCGCGCGGCGAAAGGTAGATCACCGGGGTCACGCCCTTGGCGCGCGCCTTGGCGTCGTCGATGGCGCGACCGACGATGTCGGGGCGCAGGACCATGCCGGCACCGCCGCCCGCGGGCGTGTCGTCGACATTGCGGTGCTTGCCCTCGCCGTAGGGGCGCAGGTCGATCGGCTGTAGCTGCCACCGCCCGTCCTTCAGCGCCTTGCCGGTCAGGCTCTCGCCCAGCACGCCGGGGAAGGCCTGTGGAAACAGGGTGACGACCTGCGCGGTCCAGGCCCCGGCGAGGTCCGGAGTGTCGGTCATCAGCTCGCGCGGCTGCGCCGAGGGGCGGGCGCTCAGCCGACCTGCGGCGCGGGGGGGGGGAGGGGTGTCGCTCATGGCGACGGCTCTAGCGGATCACGGGCCGCCGGGAAAGATCCCGGCGGCCCGGAGCTTGCTGCGCGATCAGGCCGCGAGGCCGATGATCCCGAACAGCACCAGCAGGAACAGCACCAGCGCGATGATGGCGAGCCACTTGGCCCCGGTAAGCGCGGCGCCGGAAATCCGGCCCATGCCCAGAAGACCGGCGACGGCAGCGATGGCGAGGAGGATCAGAATCCATTCGATCATGTCATAGCCTTTCGGTCTGCGCCCGGAAAAACTCCGGCGCTTCAAGGGCTCAACACGGATGGGTAAGGCGGGTTCCGGGGCGTTCAACCCTCGAACAGGCCCTCCGGCGGATCGGCGACGATGCGCCCCGCCGCGAGATCGACGGTCGGCACGGCAGCGAGCGTGAAGGGCAGTAGAACCGTGGCCTGACCCTGCGGCGGCAGCACCTCCAGCAGGTCTCCGGCCCCGTGGTTGAGCACCGCGCGCACCGTGCCCAAGAGCGCGCCGCCGGTATCGTGCACCGCGAGGCCGATCAGGTCGGCGTGGTAGTATTCGTCGTCGGGCAGGGCTGGCAGCCGGTCGCGCGGCGCGAAGAGATCGGCGCCCTTGAGCGCGTCGGCCTCCTCCTTGCTGGTGATGCCGTCGACCCGGGCGGTATAGGCGCCCGAGCCCTGACCGGTCAGCACGATCTGCCGGAATTCGCGGCCATCGGCGGTGCTGAGCGGCACGTAGTCGACGATCGCCTCGGGATCGGCGCAGAAGCTCTTGAGCCGCACCTCGCCGCGCACCCCGAAGGCGCCCGCCAGCCGCCCCACGCAGATCATGTCGCCCATGTCATGTCCTCCAAGCCTGTTCTCGCGCGTTGGAACAACAGCCCGGCCCCGAAGGCAAGGCTCAGCGCGTCTCGATCGGCAGGTGGCCGCGCCGGACCTCCCAGCCTTCGGCCTCGAGCTCGGGCACCCGGTCGAGCGCGCGGGCGTAACCGACGCAGAGATAGCCCACCAGCGCCCAGCCGGGCGGGACGTCCAGATCCCGCGCCAGCCGCTCGGGGTCGAGGATCGAAACCCAGCCGGTGCCTAGGCCCTCGGCGCGCGCGGTGAGCCAGAACTGGGTGATCGCGGCGACGACCGAGTAGCGCCGCATCTCGGGCATGGTGGCCGCGCCGAGGCCGTGCCCCTTGCCGGTGGTCTCGTCGCAATAGACGGCAAGCTGCACCGGCGCGTCGCGCATGCCCGACAGCTTGAGCCGCGCATAGAGCGTGGCGCGGTCGCGCGGCTGCCCCGCAAGGGCCTCGGCATTGGCCGCCTCGAAATTGGCGAGCGCCGCGGCGCGGGCTCTCTCGCTTTCGACCCGGATCACCCGCCACGGCTCCGACAGCCCCACCGATGGTGCGGTCAGAAACGAATCGAAGCAGCGCGTCAGCGCTGCCTCGTCCACCGGATCGGTGCGGAACCGGCGCACGTCGCGCCGGCGGTCCATCAGCCGGGCCAGCTCGGCCCGGAACTCCGGCGCGAAGGCGCCGGGGCGTTCCGGGCCACCGCCGATCACTCGGCGCTCTCTTCGGCCGGGGCGGCCTCGCGGGCGGCGCGCTTCTCGGCGCGCTCCTTGGCGGCCTTGCCCGGCTCGCCCTTCTTGGGGTTGGAGCGGGTCTTCTTCTCGGCGACGCCGGCGGCTTCGAGCATGCGCGCGACGCGGTCGGTCGGCTGGGCGCCCTTGGCGATCCATTCCTGGATGCGCTCGATGTCCATCTTCACGCGGTCCTCGCTGTCCTTGGGGAGCAGCGGGTTGTAGGTGCCGAGCTTCTCGAGGAAGCGGCCGTCACGCGGCATGCGCGAGTCGGTGGCGACGATCGAGTAGTGGGGGCGCTTCTTGGAACCGCCGCGGGCGAGCCGGATCTTCATGGCCATGGGAGTATCTCCTTGGGTATGGCTGGTGACGGGAACGTCCCGTCAGGATTGATGTTTTTCGTGGTGCTTGATGACTTCCTGGATGATGAAGGCCAGGAATTTCTTGGCGAATTCGGGGTCGAGATCGGCCTCCTTCGCAAGATCGGTGAGCCGGGCGATCTGCGCTTCCTCGCGGATCGGATCGGCCGGGGGCAGGTCGTGCTCGGCCTTGAGCCGGCCGACCGCCTGAGTGTGCTTGAACCGCTCGCCCAGCGTGTAGACGAGGATCGCGTCGAGCCGGTCGATGCTCTCGCGGTGCTCGCGCAGAAGCTGCGCGGCACGGTTGCTGGCCTCGGTCATGGGCGCTCTCCCGTCAGGTCGTGGCGCCAGATCTCGACGGCGGGGCCGTCGGGGTCGGCGCGGAATTCGCGGCCCGTGTTCTCGGCGCCTAGCCGCCGCGCCACCGATTGGCTGGCGGCGTTCTCGGGGTCGATCATCGAGGCCAGCTCGCGCATCCCCAGACGGTCGCGCGCGAAATCGAGAACGGCACGGCCGGCCTCGGTGGCATAGCCCTTGCCTTCGGCCCCCTCGTAGAGGTGGTAGCCCAACTCCGGCATCGGCCAGGGTTCGGGGCCCCAGAGACCGACGAGCCCGACCGGCGCGCCGCTATCGCGCTCGATCGCGGCCCACATGCCGTAGCCGAGGATCTGCCAGTGCCCCAGATGCAGCGCGATCACCCGCCACGCCTTGTGCCGGGGTGCCGGGCCGCCGACGAAGCTCGACCGCTCGGAGGCGAAGAATTCGCGCTCCGCCGGCAGCACCGACAGCGAAGGCGGCACGAGGTGCAGCCGGTCCGTGGCGAGCGACGGGATCATTTCTTCTTGCCGAAGCCGGAGAGGCCCGAGGGCAGGCCCATGCCGCCGCCCATGCCGGGCATCTTGCCCATGCCCGGCGGCAGCTGCTTGCCGAGCATCTTGGCGGCCTTTTCCATCGCGGCGGGGTCGTTCATGTCGGGCATCTCGCCGCCCTTGCCGAACATGCCCTTCATGGCCTGTTTCAGCATGCCGCCCTTGCCCATCTTCTTCATGACATCGGCCATCTGCTTTTGCTGCTTGAGCAGCTTGTTCAGCTCCGACACCTCGAGCCCCGCGCCCTTGGCGATGCGCTTCTTGCGGCTGGCCTGCAGGATGTCGGGGTTGGCCCGCTCCTTCTTGGTCATGGAGTTGATCAGCGCGATCTGGCGCTTGAGCATCCGGTCGTCGAAGCCCGCCGACTGCGCCTGCTTGGCCATCTTGCCCATGCCGGGCAGCATGCCCATCAGGCTCTCCATGCCGCCCATCTTGAGCATCTGCTCGAGCTGCATCTTCAGGTCGTTCATGTTGAAGCGGCCCTTCTGGAACCGTTTCATCATCCGCTCGGCCTGTTCGGCCTCGATCGTCTGCTGCGCCTTTTCCACGAGGGCGACGATGTCGCCCATGCCGAGGATCCGGCCCGCGATGCGCTCGGCCTCGAAGGTCTCGATCGCGTCCATCTTCTCGCCGAGGCCGACGAAGCGAATGGGCTTGCCGGTCACCTTGCGCATCGACAGCGCCGCACCGCCGCGCCCGTCGCCGTCCATCCGGGTCAGGACGACGCCCGAGACGCCGATCTTGTCGTCGAACTCGGTGGCGACGTTGACCGCGTCCTGACCGGTCAGGCCGTCGACCACCAAGAGCGTCTCGCGCGGGGTGACCGCGTCGCGCACCGCCGCCGCCTGGGCGATCAGCTCCTGATCGATATGCAGGCGTCCGGCGGTATCGAGCATGTAGACATCGTAGCCGCCCAGGCTGGCCTGCGTCTTGGCGCGCTTGGCAATGGCGACCGGGTCCTCGCCCTTGACGATCGGCAGCGTGTCGACGCCGATCTGGCGGCCGAGGATCTCCAGCTGCTCCATCGCGGCGGGGCGGTTGACGTCGAGCGAGGCCATCAGCACCCGCTTGCCCTCGCGCTCGGTAAGGCGCTTGGCGAGCTTGGCGGTGGTGGTGGTCTTGCCCGAGCCCTGCAGGCCGACCATCAGGATCGGCGCGGGCGGGCTGTCGATCTTGAGCTTGCCCGGGTCGCTGTCACCGGTGAGCACCGAGACCAGCTCGTCATGCACGATCTTCACGACCTGCTGGCCCGGCGTGATCGACTTGGTCACCGCCTGGCCGGTGGCCTTTTCCTGCACGGCGGCGACGAAATCGCGCGCCACGCTGAGCGACACGTCGGCCTCCAGCAGCGCCACGCGCACTTCGCGCAGCGCGGTACGCACGTCCTCGTCGGAGAGGGCGCCCTGCTTGGTGAGCCTGTCGAAGACGCCTGAGAGGCGGTCTGAGAGCGATTCGAACATGGCGGTCCTTTCCGACCGTTGCGTCAGTCCCGGTTGCCCCATGCGGTTGCGCGCCCGTGGGCGCAACGCGCTGACGGACGGCGATCCCCGCAATGGCCGGGGACCGGAAAGCCTGAGCTTCCGGGTTTGGGGCTCGCAATTACGGCGGATCGCGCTTCCGGTCAAGAGGCGGGAGTCGCTTGGAGGCGGCGGAAATGCATCCTAGAAGAGGGTCCCACCCCCGAGGAGAGCCGCATGGACAACTGGGACGAAATCCGCACCGCCTTTCACGTGGCCCGCATGGGCACGGTCTCGGGTGCCGCCGACGTGCTGGGCGTGCATCATGCGACGGTGATCCGCCATGTCGACGCGCTCGAGACGCGGCTCGGCGTGAAGCTGTTCCAGCGCCACCCGCGCGGCTACACCGCGACCGAGGCAGGGCGCGACCTCTTGCAGGTGGCGCAGGCCACGGACGACCAGTTCGCGCAGCTGGTCAGTCGTCTCAAGGGGCAGGGCGACGGCGTCGAGGGCGAGTTGGCAGTGACCACGCTCGATACCCTGGCCGATCTGGTGACGCCGCTGCTGATCGACTTCCAGGCCGAGTACCCGTCCGTGATCGTGCGGCTGCTCACCGGCACCCGGCTGTTCCGGCTCGAATATGGCGAGGCGCATGTCGCGATCCGCGCCGGCGCCGCGCCGGACCAGCCCGACAACGTGGTGCAGCCGCTGCTGCGGATGCAGGTCGTGCTGGTGGCCTCGCGCAGCTACATCGCGCGCCATGGCCTGCCGCGCGGGGTTGAGGATCTGGCCGAGCACCGTTTCGTGTGCTCCGACGACCTCGAAAGCCGCGCCCCCTTCTATCGCTGGCTGCGCGAGACAGTGCCGCTCGACCGGATCGCCTTTCGCGCCTTCGGCGAGCGCAACCAGCGCGACGCGGTGCTGGCCGGGGCGGGCCTGGGCTTCGTGCCGCTGCACGAGGCGCAGACGCGCGACGATCTGGAAATTATTCATGGGCCGCTGCCGGAATGGGAGGTGCCGATCTGGGTCGTCACCCATGTGGACCTGCACCGGACGCCCAAGGTGCAGGCCTTTCTCAAGGCTTTGAAGGACCGCGCGAAAAGCTGGAGCTAGGTCGAGGAACGATTTCGTGAGCGCGGCGTTGGCCCGACAGCTTCTTACTCAATTCATCCTGAAGGGCAGCCATGCGCAACATCATTTACATCATCGGTCTCGTCGTCGTCGTCATCGCCGTTCTCTCGCTGATCGGCCTGGTCTGAGATCAACCCTCCGCCGCGGCCGGGTCTTCGGAACCCGGCGCGGCGGACGCCCCCAGTTCCCGTGCGAGGAACCTCTCGAAGGCGTCGAGATCGATGCCTTCCATCTGCCCGAACCCCTGCATCCAGACCGAGGCCTCGCGCAGCCCGTCCGGCTCCAGCTGGCACCAGGTCACGCGGCCCCGGCGATCGCGCGAGATCAGCCCCGCCTCAGCCAGAACCCCCAGATGCTTGGAGATCGCCGCGAGCGACATCTCGAACGGCTCCGCCACGTCGGTCACCGCCATGTCATCCTCGAGCAGCAGCGCGAGGATCGCGCGCCGCGTCGGGTCGGCAAGAGCGGAAAAGACGAGATCGAGAGATGCGGCCATGGCGCGACCTGACCCCGCGCCGGGGCAAACGTCAACCGCGCGGTTGAATGTCGCAACCACTGCTCCCATGGCGCTGGCGCCTCGTCCCGCGCGGCAAGTTTCCGAGAATATCCAGCAAAAACAGGGCATAGCTTCGCTATCCCTCGTGGATTTCGCCTGCTTGACCAAACCGGCCCCGCGCTATAGCACCCTCCTCGACCGATGAGGGGGCCGACCCGGAGTGTCCGACAGCCAAGACGACGACGATCACGAAGCGCGGTTGCGCGCGCTGGAAGAGCGTCTCGCGAAGCTGAAGGGCAAGCCAGAGGAAGCCGCTCATCAGGAGAGCCATTACAGCCAGGCACAGGTCGCCTGGCGGATGGTGATCGAGCTTGTGGCCGGTCTCGGGATCGGCTTCGGGATCGGGTACGGCTTGGACACCCTTTTCGGGACCATGCCGATCTTCCTGATCCCGTTCATATTCCTGGGCCTCGCGGCGGGCGTGAAGACGATGCTGCGCACGGCCAAGGAACTGCAGGTTAAACAGCAGGCCGATCAGGCCGGCGACGACGAGGGCTGAGAGAATGGCGACAGAAGCGGTGGCGTTGGTCGAGGGTGAAGAGCCGGGCGGTCTGGTGTTCCACCCGTTCGACCAGTTCGAGATCAAGCCGCTCTTCGGCGAGATCGGCGACCCGGTGTCCTGGTACACGATCTCCAACGCCACCTTCTGGATGGCGATGGCCGCGCTTTGCGTGATCGGGCTGCTGGTGATCGGCACCCGCGGTCGCGCCGTGATCCCGAGCCGGGTCCAGTCGGCCGCCGAGCTGGTCTATGGCTTCGTCTACAAGATGGTCGAGGACGTCACCGGCAAGGAAGGCCTCAAGTATTTCCCCTGGATCATGACGCTGTTCCTGTTCATCCTGTTCTCGAACTATCTCGGGCTGCTGCCGCTGGCCTTCACGCCCACCTCGCACATCGCCGTCACCGCGGTGCTGGCGCTCGGCGTGTTCATCACCGTCACCGTGATCGGCTTCGTGAAGAACGGCATGGCTTTCCTCGGGCTGTTCTGGATGAAGGAAGCGCCGCTCTTCCTGCGCCCGGTCATCGCGATCATCGAGGTGATCTCGTATTTCGTGCGCCCGGTCAGCCACTCCATCCGTCTCGCCGGCAACCTCGTCGCCGGTCACGCGATGATCAAGGTGTTCGCGGGCTTTGCCGCCATCGCCGCGCTGTCGCCGCTCTCGGTCGTGGCGATCACCGCGATCTATGGGCTCGAAGTGCTCGTGGCCGGCATTCAGGCCTACGTGTTCACCATCCTCACCTGCATCTACCTCAAGGACGCGCTGCACCCGTCGCACTGAGACGGGGCGCGATCCGCCGAGGTCGGTTCACCCTTCACCAAACACGCAATTCCAAATCAGGAGATACCCCCATGGAAGGCGATATCGCACAATTCGGTCAGTTCATCGGCGCCGGCCTCGCGGCCATCGGCTCGGGCCTCGCGGCCATCGGTGTGGGCTCGGTCGCGGCGAACTACCTGGGCGGCGCGCTGCGCAACCCCTCGGCTGCTGCCTCGCAGACCGCCACGCTGTTCATCGGCCTGGCCTTCGCCGAAGCGCTCGGGATCTTCTCGTTCCTCGTCGCCCTGCTGCTGATGTTCGCGGTCTGATCCAGACCTCGATCTCCTGACCGGCGGCGCGGGAATTCCCGCGCCGCCATTTCCTTAGGGCTCGATGGAGGACGCCGTGGCGACCGAAACCATTACCGCCGAAGAAGCACTGGCGGTGCACGGAGCCGAAGCCGCTGGGCCGGGCATGCCCCAGCTCGACGTCTCCAGCTTCCCGAACCAGATTTTCTGGCTCCTGGTCACGCTCGGCGTGATCTATTTCGTCCTGTCCCGCTTCGCCCTGCCGCGCATCGGCGCGGTGCTGGCCGAGCGCGCGGGCACGATCACCAACGACATCGCCGCCGCCGAGGAGCTGCGGCATCGCGCCCGCGAGGCCGAGACCGCCTATGACAAGGCGCTGGCCGATGCGCGGGCCGAGGCCAACCGGATCGTCGCCGAGACCAAGGCGCAGATCCAGGCCGATCTCGACGCCGAGATCGAAAAGGCCGATGCGCAGATCGCCGCGAAGACCGCCGAAAGCCAGGCGGCGATCGACGAGATCCGCGAAAGCGCCGCGCGCAACGTGAGCGAGGTCGCCCGCGACGTCGCCCGCGAGATCGTCGCCGCCTTCGGCGCCGATGCCGATGCCGCGAAGGTCGATGCCGCGGTCGACGCCAAGCTGGGAGAGCGCGCATGAAACTCGTTCTCGCAACCCTGGCCCTGAGCCTGACCGCCGCCCCGGCGATGGCCGCGACGGGGCCGTTCTTCTCGCTCCGCAACACCGACTTCATCGTGCTGCTGGCGTTCCTGCTCTTCGTCGGCGTGCTCCTTTACTTCCGCGTTCCGCGCGAAGTGGGCAAGCTGCTCGACAAGCGGGCCGACGGCATCCGCGCCGAACTCGACGAGGCCCGCGGGCTTCGCGAGGAAGCGCAGTCGCTGCTGGCCTCCTACGAGCGCAAGCAGAAGGACGTGCAGACCCAGGCCGACCGCATCGTGTCGAACGCGCGCGAAGAGGCCAACCGCTCGGCCGAGCAGGCCAAGGTCGATATCGCGAAGTCGATCCAGCGCCGCCTGACCGCCGCCGAGGAGCAGATCCAGTCGGCTCAGGACAAGGCCGTCAAGGAGGTCCGCGACCAAGCCGTGGCCGTGGCCGTGGCTGCCGCGCGCCAAGTCATCGCCGAGCAGATGACCGCCCAGCGCGCCGACAAGATGATCGACGAGTCGATCCAGACGGTGGGCGCCAAGCTGCACTGACCGGACCGTCGAGACGACACCGAAAGGCCCGGCCGCGACAGCGACCGGGCCTTTCCGCTTTCGGATTGTTCGCCTCAGCGCGGGGTGCTCGCGGCCTCGCTCGGCAGCGCGCCGTCCAGCAGCGCCAGAAGATCGATTGAGGGGGCGGGGGGCTCGACGGGGGAGGTCGAGGCCATCTCGCTGCTTTCGGGGAGGGAGCGGTCCTGCGCGGCATCGGCGGTGACATTGTGCCGATCGCCGCAGCCGCCGGGCCCGGCCATCGCCGTGGAGGCCGTCAGGAACGCGGCGCAGGCCGCGGCCAGAAGTCGTGTCATCGCGTATCCTCCTGTGGTGCGATACGCGATCCTAGCACGGATCGGGTCTTGCGTCGCGCCTCAGCGGCCGGTCTCGCGGCTGAGCCGCCGCCGCGCGATCTCCTCGTGACGATCGGCCTGCCGCTGATCGCTCAGGGCGCCCTGCACGTAGTCGAGATGCGCCGCGACGGCGGCGCGGGCGGCGGCGGGATCGCGCGCCTGCAGCGCCTCGTTGATCGCGCGGTGCTGTTCCAGCACCGAGGCCCGGGTGATGCGCTGGCGGAACATGACTTGGCGGTTGTAGAACACGCCTTCGCGCAGCAGGTCGTAGATCGAGCGCATCATGTGCAGCATGACGACGTTGTGGCTCGCCTCGACGATGGCGAGGTGGAACTCGGCGTCGAGCGCGGCCTCTGCCTCGGCATCGGCGGTGGGCTTGGACTGCGCCGCTTCCATCCGCGCGAAGACCGCGCCGATCACCGCGAGATCGCTGTCGGAGCCGAGCTTGGCCGCGCGCTCCGCCGCCAGCCCCTCGATGTCGCGCCGGAACGCGACCATGTCCGATACCGCCTCCTCATGGGTGGCGAAGAGCCGCACGAGGGCGGGAGAAAAGGCCGAGCCGATGACGTTCGAGACATAGACGCCGGCACCGGCCCGGGTCTCCACCAAGCCGCGTGTCTGCAACTCGGCCAGCGCCTCGCGCAGGCTCGGCCGCGATACGCCCAGCCGCTCGGCCAGTTCGCGCTCGGGCGGCAGCCTGTCGCCGGGGCGCAATATGCCGCGCAGCACCAACTCCTCGATCTGGCGCACCACGCCATGCGAAAGCTTTTCGGGCTGGATCGGCTTGAAAGGCATGGTTTGCTCCGCGATTGGTAAATTTCTATTACCGCGTGCGGCGCGGCTCAACCGAAAATAAAAAGGGGCCGCCCCCGAAGGGCGGCCCGATCCTGTCCGGTGTGATGCGGATCAGCTGTTCGGGGTGATGATGATCTCGACCCGGCGGTTCTGGCGACGGCCCTCGGGGCTCAGGTTCGAGGCGATGGGCTGGTCCTCGCCGCGGCCGATGGCGCGGACGCGCGACGGCGAGACGCCGGCCGAGGTCAGCACCGAGGCGACGGCCTGAGCGCGGCGCTCGGAGAGCTGCTGGTTGTACGCGGCCGAACCGGTGTTGTCGGCATGGCCCACCACGTTGACCGTGGTGTTGGGATAGTTGTTGAGCGACCCCGCGATGGCGCGCAGGTCGGATTGCAGCGATCCGGTCAGCTGGGCGCTGTCGGTGGCGAACAGGATGTCCTGCGGCAGGGTCACGACCAGCTGCTCGCCGGTGTTGACGATGCCCACATTCGAGCCGAGCTGGTTGCGCAGTTCGGCTTCCTGACGGTCGAGCAGGGCACCGGTACCGGCACCGGCGGCACCGCCGAGGGCCGCACCGACGGCGGCGCGGCGCAGCCGCTCGTCGCTGTCATCGGCGGTCAGCGCGCCCACGGCCGCGCCGAGACCGGCACCGACGAGGGCACCGCGGCGGGTGTTGGCGTTCGGGTCGGGGTTGTTCGGAGTGACGGGCTGGCAAGCGGCCACGGCAAGGGCCGACACGGTGACGAGCGCGAGGGGAAGCTTGGTGATCATCGGTTTATCCAATTCTTGCGAGTCGCGCGGGAAGTGATGCCCGCGCCTGTCCCGGTTTGATAGAGGCCGCGTGCGGCTGCTATGCAATAACGTAGCCTTGATAGGTGGGTTCCAGCCTTTTCGGGAACCAAACCGGTTGTTGCGGGCGGGCATCATGCCTCGCCCCGCGCGGCCTCCCATGCCAGCATCGCCCGCTTCACGGGCAAACCCCAGTGATAGCCCCCCAGCTCGCCCGATTTGCGCAGCGCCCGGTGGCAGGGGATGAGCCACGAGACCGGGTTGCGCCCGACCGCCGTGGCGGCAGCGCGGATGGCGCGGGGCGCGCCGATCCGCGCGGCGATATCGGAATAGGTGGTGACATGGCCCGAAGGCACCTCGAGCAGCGCCTGCCAGACCTTGATCGCGAAGGGGGCGCCGATAAGCGCGACCCGCGCCTCGCCTCGGCCCGCGAAGGCCGCCTCGACCCAAGGCGCGATGGCATGCGGCGCCTCCGAGAACCGCGCGGCGGGCCAGCGATCGCACAGGTCCCTGAGCGCCGCCTCCGTCCCGGTCTCGGCGGCGAAGCCGAGGCCGCAAAGGCCGCGCTCCGTCCCCATGGCGACGACCGGCCCGAACGGGCTGTCGAAGTTGCCATAACGAATGTCGAGGCCGGCGCCGCCGGCGCCGTAATCGCCCGGGCTCATCGCTTCCCAGCGCAGGAACAGGTCGTGCAGCCGGCCCGTGCCGGACAGCCCCACCTCCTGCGCCGTCTCCAGCGTCGTGCGCCGCGCCCGCAGCAGCGCCTTGGCGTGTCCGAGCGCCAGATATTGCTGGTATCGCTTGGGCGAGACGCCGACCCAGGCGGAAAACACCCGCTGGAAATGGGCAGGCGACATCTCCATCCGCGCCGCGAGATCCTCGAGCGCGAGCGGGGCGGGCGCGGCGTCGATCGCCTCGATCGCGCGGCGCATGACGCCGTAATGATATGAATGGGTCTGGTCCATGGTCCGAGAATAGGCCGCCGCCGACGGCCGCGCGACCCGGAAGCTGCGCATCCGGTCGAACCACGCGTGTGACCAAAGCGGCAGGCCCTGCGTTTTTAGCGAAAGTTGAAGGGGGCGGCGCGCGTCCCTGATTCATCTTTCTGCAAATACGCATGGCGCCCGTGATCGACCCTCAAGGCGGCGGCCTTGTGAGCGCGTCTTTGGCCGGGCATAGAGGCTTGATGACCCGACAGCTCGACTATCACGAGATCGACGCGATCTTCGCCCGCCTGCATGCCGCCGAGCCCGAGCCCAAGGGCGAGCTCGAGCATGTCAACGCCTACACGCTGCTCGTCGCCGTCGCGCTTTCGGCGCAGGCCACCGATGTGGGGGTGAACAAGGCCACCCGGAAGCTCTTCGAAATCGCCGATACGCCGCAGAAGATGCTCGATCTCGGCGAGGAAGGGCTTATCGAGCACATCAAGACGATCGGCCTTTACCGCAACAAGGCCAAGAACGTGATCCGGATGAGCGAGATCCTCGTCGAGCGGTTTGGCGGCGAGGTGCCCTCGTCGCGGGCTGCGCTGGTGTCGTTGCCGGGCGTCGGCCGCAAGACTGCCAATGTCGTGCTCAACATGTGGTGGAAGCATCCGGTGCAGGCGGTCGACACGCATATCTTCCGCGTCTGCAACCGCACCGGCATCGCGCCCGGCAAGGATGTCGACGCGGTCGAGCGCGGCATCGAGGACCACGTGCCCGCGCGCTGGCAGGGCCATGCGCATCACTGGCTGATCCTGCACGGGCGCTACATCTGCGTGGCGCGCAAGCCCAAATGCCCGGCCTGCCCGATCCGCGAATACTGTCTCTTCGAGGAGAAGACCGCATGAGCATTCCCCGCATCCTCGGCATCGGCAACGCCATCGTCGACGTCTTCGCGCAGGCCGATGACAGCTTTCTCGACCTGATGGGCATCGAGAAGGGCATCATGCAACTGGTCGAGCGCGAGCGCGGCGAAATGCTCTACGGCGCCATGGAGGAGCGGCGGCAGGCGCCAGGGGGCTCCGTCGCCAACACGCTGGCGGGCTTGGGCAATCTCGGGCTCGAGACGAGCTTCATCGGACGGGTGCGCGACGATGCTCTGGGCCGCTTCTATGCCGCGAGCATGGAGGAGGGGGGCACCCGCTTTCCCAATCCGCCGGTTTCGGGCGGCGAGCTGCCGACCTCGCGCTCGATGATCTTCGTGAGCCCGGATGGCGAGCGTTCGATGAACACCTATCTCGGCATCTCCGCCGAGCTCGGGCCCGACGACGTCTCCGATACGGTGGCGGGCCAAGCGGGGCTGCTTTATCTCGAGGGGTATCTCTACGACAAGCCCAAGGGCAAGCAGGCCTTCGAACGCGCGGCGCGGCTGGCCCAGCAGGGCGGTGGCATGGCCGGGATCGCGCTGTCGGACCCATTCTGTGCCGACCGGCACCGGGCCGATTTCCAGAAGCTGGTGCGCGAGCTCGATTTCGTCATCGGCAACGAGCATGAATGGGAAAGCCTCTACGAATGCCGCCTTGACGAGGCGCTGACCCGCGCCGCGGCCGAGTGCCGGCTCGTGGTCTGCACCCGATCCGGTGCGGACGTGGTGCTGATCCGGGGCGAGGAACGCGTCGTGGTCCCGGTGCGCAAGGTGACGCCGGTCGATGCCACCGGGGCGGGGGACCTGTTCGCTGCCGGATTCCTCTACGGTATCGCCACGGACCGGGATCTGGAGACGGCGGGACGCATGGGCTGCGTCGCCGCGGCCGAGGTGATCTCGCATTTCGGAGCGCGACCCGAGACGGATCTCAAGGCGCTCTTCGCGCAGGCCGGGCTGCTCTAGTCCTTGGCGTCTTCCGCGGGCTCGATCTGGCCCCGGCGCTGCAGCCATTGCGCGATCAGAAGGCACAGCACGGCCCAGCCCGCGCCGGCGGTCCAGCCGGCGATCACGTCGGTGGGCCAATGCACCCCGAGATAGACCCGGCTGGCACCGACGAGCCCGGTCAGGATGATCGCGCAGGTCATGATGTAGACCTTGATGATGCGGCGCGGCTCGAGCCGCGACAGCATCACCGCGAGCGTCAGATAGGTCACCGCCGAAAGCATGGTGTGCCCTGAGGGAAAACTCGCCGTGTAGACGTAGGAGCCATGCGGCACGAGGTCGGGGCGGGCACGCTCGAAGAAGATCTTGGCGGTACGGCTCAGCAGCGTGCCGCTGCCGATCGCGATCAGCAGAAACCACATGGTGCGGGTATGGCGCGACAGCGCGAGATACCCCGCCACGCCGGCCGTCAGCAGGCTCAGCCAGGCCACGCCACCCAGCGCCGTCATGTCGCGCGCCATCTCCTCGACCCAGTGCGAGCCGATCGGATCGCTCAGATCGGCTGGGTTGCGCAGCGCCAGCAGGATGGCCTCGTCGAATGCCGCCGTATCGCCCTCGACCACCTCCCCGGCGAGCAGGAAGAAGCCCAGCGCGGCCAGCGACACGAGAAACAGCAGCACCATCCACAATTCGGGACGGCGCCGCAGCCGGGCGGGGATGTCTGTGGCAGCGGGATCAGGCATGTCGTTCCCTCAACAACGGGGCCGGGGCAGGGTTCCGGAGCCGCCTCATGCGCCGAGCTTCGCATGCACCGCGTCGAGATCGATCTCGCGCCGCGGCGCAGGCCGGGACGGGTCGTCGATGTCATAGCCGAACAGCTCGAAATCGCGGCCATAGACTTCCTGCACGAGATGCATCGACAGGTCGTCGAAGAACGCCTCGACCGGGTGAGCGCGCCTGGGCCCATGCCCTTCGCTTTCGTTGAAACGCGGCATCGCGCCGAGATCCACCGGATGGCGCAGCGGCGCGCGTGCCAGAACCCCGGCCATGCCGGCCTCGAAATCCTCGACATGCAGGATCACGTCGTAACGCCCGCCCCCCTTGATCAGGGTCGAGACATGGCCCGACATCGCCGACCAGTGGATGTCGGGGTCCATCGGCCTGTTGAAGCGGATCGTGTCGCGCACGAAGAGCAGGAACCGGCGAAAGCTGCGGATCTGGTCGAACTCGAAGCCGGTGTCGGGATCGCCCACCTCGACCCCGTATGTCTCCATCAGCTTCGGGACGAGATTGCCGCGATAGCGTCGCCCGTTGCGCTGGATGCCGCAGATCTTGTCGAAGAAGGAGGAGAGGATGCGCTCATAGGGGTTGCGAACGCAGCTGAAGACGAGGCTCTTATGCGCGGTGACGTTGTCGGAAATCGGGCCCCGGCTGTGGTCGAGGCCCCATTTGTGCAGCCCCTCCTGCGCGTCGTGGATGTCGCCGTCGAAGAACCGGCCGTGATCCGAGCGGTACATGATCTGGCCGATGGTCGAGCAGGCGCATTTCGGCACCACCCGATAGACCATGCTTTCGCTCTCGGTCATCCAGGTGCCCGGAAACCCCATGCGCGCTCTCCCATGCCTGCGATGGCGCGCCTGCGCCACAAGGGACGGCGAAATCCCCGCAGCCCTGTTTAGGGGAGGGTCGGACGGGCTATCAAGGCGCAAACCGCCGCCAGTTCCGGCGCGTGGCGCAGCGGAAACGGACATGACGCGCATCGCCTTCATCCTGTTGGTTCACAAGGACCCCGAGGCGGTCGTTCGACAGGCGCGCGGGCTCGCCGCCTCGGGCGACGCGGTGGTGGTGCATCTCGACGCCCGCGCCCCGGCCGAGGCCTGGCGGATCCTGCAGGACGGGTTGCGCGCCGAACCCGGCGTGGCGCTGGTCGAACGGCGCCGACGCTGCGGCTGGGGCGGCTGGAGCCTCGTCGCCGCCACCATCTCGGCGCTGCGTCTCGCGCTCGTGCGGTTTCCCGACGCCACGCATTTCTACCTGCTCTCGGGCGATTGCATGGCGATCAAGTCCGCGGTCCATGCGCATGAGCTGTTGGCGCGCGACGACGTCGACTGGATCGAGAGCGTCGACTTCTTCGATGGCGGCTGGATCAAGACCGGCATGCAGGAGGAGCGGCTGACGCGCTGGCATCTTTTCAACGAGCGCGAACGCAAGGGGTTGTTCTATGCTAGCCTCGACCTGCAGCGGCGGCTGGGGCTGCGCCGCCGGCTGCCTGCCGACGTCCGGCCGATGATCGGCTCGCAATGGTGGTGCCTGCGCCGGGCCACGGTGGAGAGAGTGCTGCGTCTGCTGGACGAGCGGCCCGATCTGCGGCGGCTGTTCCGCTGGAGCTGGATCCCCGACGAGACGCTGTTCCAGACGCTGGTGCGCCACCTCGTGCCCCGCGAAGAGATCCGCTCGCGCAGCCCGACCTTTCTCGCCTTCACCGATTACGGCATGCCCGCGAGCTTCCACGACGAGCATCACGACATGCTGCTGGCCCAGAACGCGCTCTTTGCACGCAAGATCAGCCCTGGCGCGACGCGGCTGCGGGCGCGGCTTTCGGATCTGTGGGCGTCGCAGCGGCGCGATTATCCACGCGGCGGCGACGGGCGGCGGCTGCATGACTACCTGACCGGGCGCGGCCGGATCGGGGAAAGATACGGGCCACGGGCGTGGGAGGTCGGCGGCAGGGTCGGGGCCGGGCGCGAGCTTTTGCTGATCGTCGCGCATAAGCGGCACGTGGCCAAGCGGCTGGTGGGCATGATCAGGCAGCAGGGCGATCCCGCCGTGTTCGACTACGTCTTCGACGAGGAGGCGGCGGCGCTGCCTCCACTGGGCGGCTTCGAGCGCGGCCTTGTCAAGCGGTCGCGGCATCCCCGGGCGATGCTGCGGGTGCTGTTCGAGGCGCAGGACCTGGCGCGGCTGGCGTTCTGTATCGATCCCTGCCGTCTCGACCTGATCCAAGACCTCATAGAAGACCGCACCGATCTACGCATTCTCGAGATCGCGACGCGGATCGACGACGCCTATTTGCGCCTGCACGCGCAGCGCCTGAAGCTGGCGGATACCGACGCGGCGGGGCTCGATCTGCTGATGCCGACGCTCCGCCGGCAGTTCGATGGCGAGAGCCGCGCCTTGGGCGAGGCGGGCATCGCGCGGCATTACCGGCTTGTCGAGGGCGCGCCCGCAGAGGACAACGCGAAGGCGTTGCAGGCGTTTCTCGACATCCCGGCGGATACTGCGCTGGATATCGTGCGGACGCCGCACTTGTTCGACGACTGAGGAGGAAGCGATGCGCTTCGACTATGACGACCAGAACATCTTCGCGAAGATCCTGCGCGGCGAGATTCCCAACAAGACCGTGCTCGAAACCGAGCACACGCTTGCCTTCGAGGACATCGCGCCGCAGGCGCCGGTGCATGTGCTGGTGATCCCGAAGGGGGCCTATGTCAGCTACGACCACTTCGCGCGCGACGCCTCGGACGCGGAGATCCTCGACTTCACCCGTGCGGTGGCACGGATCTGCGAGGAGGCGGATGTCGAGGCCGGCTTCCGCGCGATCTCCAACGCCCGTGCCCATGGCGTGCAGGAGGTGCCGCATTTCCACGTGCACATCCTCGGCGGTCGGCCATTGGGCCGGATGCTGGAGCGCGGCTAAGGCCGGGCAGGGCGTCGCCGCGCCGAGTTCGGGAAGGCGCGATGGGGCTCAGGCCTTTTGCGAGGCGGCGGCGCGGATCGCATCGGCGATGCGGCGCGGCTCGGGGCTGTCGCCCCTGGCGGGCCAGCCCTCGCGCTGGGCGGTGCGGTCGCCGTCGGTCGCCTCGGTCTGGTCGTGGAACAGGACCATCCGGGTCGGGTAGGGCAGATCGACGCCCTTCTCGTTCAGCGCGTTGTAGGTGTCGCGGATCACCCGACCCCAGACATGCACCACGTCGGCGCGCGCCGGCTGGGTCCACCAGCGCAGGCGGATCGTGTTGCCGTCGGCATCCATGCCCCACGGGATCGCCTCGGGCGCGGGATCGGCGAGCACGCCGTCGCAGTTCCCCGCAGCCTCGAGCATGATCCTGCAGGCCTCGTCGATATCGTCCGAGCAGCCGATCAGCACGTCGTATTGCGACCGGCGCTTGTCGAAGGCGGTGTTGACCACCACCGCGTCGGTGTAGATGTCCGAGTTCGGGATCACCACGCGGCGGCCGTCATAGGTCTTGATCAGGGTGGCGCGGGTCTCGATCCGCTCGACCGTACCTTCGTGACCGCCCGAGACGATCTGGTCGCCCACCTCGAAGGGCTGGCGGATCAGGATCAGGATGCCCGCCAGCATGTTCTGCAGGATGTCCTTGAAGGCGAAGCCGATCGCGACCGAGCCGATCCCGAGGCCCGCGAAGAGATCGCCCGGCGAGATCGACGGCGCGACGATGGTGACGGCGAGCATGATTCCGAGAATCGTCACCAGCCAGCGCAGCAGGCTTGCGCCGACATCGCCGAGGTTGTCGCGGCCACGCTTCCTGCCAGAGCGACGCACCAGCGCCGCCACGCCGCGGGCGAGAAACCAGAAGACGACCAGAAGCACCAGCGCCACGGCGATGTTCGGCAGCAGCCGGAAGAAGCCGTCTGCCCAGGCGTCGATCTTCTCGAATATGTTGCCGGTGTCGGCATCGACACCGGCGAAGCTGTCGATATCCTCGCGCGGGGCGGTCTGCGTCTCTTCTTCCATGCGGTCCCTCCTGTCGGCGGAGGGGCAACCTCAGGCGGCGGAGACGGGTTCCTTGGCCTTGGAGGTGAGTTGCAGGAACACGTCCTCCAGATCCGCCTCCTCGGTTTTCACGTCGGAAAGCCGCATGCCGCCCGCGCGGATCGCGTCGAGCACCGTGCCCGCGCTCATCAGGCGCGCGTCGTAGCTGAAGGCCAGCGCCCCGCCCGGCCGCTCGGTGACGCTGACGCCGTCGGGCAGGGCGGGGATCACAGCGGGGCCCTCGGGGGTCACCACCAGCGTCTTGCCGCTGACACGGCCGACCAGATTGGCGGTGGTGTCGCGGGTGATGACGCGGCCTTGGTCGATGATCGCGATCTCGTCGCACATCTCTTGCGCCTCTTCGAGGTAATGGGTCGTCAGGATGATCGTCGTGCCCTGCTCGTTCAGCTTGCGGACGTTGCGCCAGAGCATGTTGCGCAGCTCGATGTCGACGCCCGCCGTCGGCTCGTCGAGCACCAGCACGCGGGGGGAGTGCACCAGCGCCTTTGCAAGCAGCAGCCGCCGCCGCATGCCGCCCGAGAGCGAACGGGCATAGGCGTCGGCCTTGTCGGCGAGGCCGACGAGATCGAGAAGCTCCATGGTGCGACGCTGGGATTTCGGCACGCCCCAGAGCCCCGCCTGCACGTCGAGCGCGCCGCGCGGGGTGAAGAACGGGTCGAGGACGAGTTCCTGCGGCATCACGCCGATCGCCGCGCGTGACTGGCGGGGGTTCACGTCCTGATCGAAGCCCCAGATCTTCACCCGCCCTTCGGATTTGAGCACCAAGCCAGCCATGATGTTGATCATCGTCGACTTGCCCGCCCCGTTGGGGCCCAGGAGGCCGAAGATCGAGCCCGCCGGAATCGACAGGTCGACACCGTCGAGCGCCAGCTTGGCGGGGGATCTGGCGCTGGGCGCATAGGTCTTCTTCAGGCCGGTGATCTCGATGGCGGCGTCGGTCATGGCTCGAGTCCTTTCGCGTCTTGTCCCTGCGGGCGGGGCGGCTAGAATGTAGCGCGATCAGGGCCGGGTCCATGCCCGGCCGCTCCCGTTTGCAAGGCAAGGCCCCTCATGACACTTCCCGCGCCCGAGACCAAGATCGTCGACACATGGCGCATCGCCTGCGACGGCGGCAGCGCAGGGCTCGGCCATCCGCGCGTCTGGCTGATGATCCCGCACGATACCGGCTGGGTCGACTGCTCCTATTGCGACGCGCGCTATGTTCACCGCGATTTCGCCGAGAAGGGCGCGGAGGGGCTGGACGACATCACCCGCGGGCAGGATCGCTCGGGCCAGGAGAACGAGACCCGCTGAGGCGGGCGCTCCGGTCCCAATTTCCTTGCAAAGGAAATTGCCCGAATTCTTGCAAGAATTCGGTTTGAATTGACACGACATCGCGAAAGAGGGCGGGCATGACGCAATTCGGCAAGGGGTGCCACCTGCACCTGATCGACGGCTCGGCCTTCATCTTCCGCGCCTATCACGCACTGCCACCGCTGACCCGCAAATCGGACGGTTTGCCGGTTGGCGCGGTGTCGGGCTTCGTCAACATGCTGCAGCGCTATATCGACGGCAATACCGGCCCCGACGCCGCCACCCATGTCGCGGTGATCTTCGACAAGGGCTCGCATACCTTCCGCAACGATCTCTACGACCTCTACAAGGCCAATCGCGAGGCGATGCCCGAGGATCTGCGGCCGCAGATTCCGCTGACGCGTCGCGCCACCGAGGCGTTCAACATCGCCTGCAAGGAGAAGGAAGGCTTCGAGGCCGACGACATCATCGCGGCGCTCTCCTGCCAAGCTCGGGACGCCGGCGGCCGCGTCACCATCATCTCCTCCGACAAGGACCTGATGCAGCTCGTCGGCGACGGGGTCGAAATGCTCGACCCGATGAAGAACCGCCGCATCGACCGCGACGGCGTGTTCGAGAAATTCGGCGTCTGGCCCGACCGTGTCGTCGATGTACAGGCGCTCGCGGGCGATTCGGTCGATAACGTTCCCGGCGCGCCCGGCATCGGCATCAAGACGGCGGCGCTCCTGATCAACGAGTTCGGCGATCTGGAGACGCTTCTGGAGCGCGCCGGCGAAATCAAGCAGCCCAAGCGACGCCAGACCCTGATCGAGCACGAAAAACAGATCCGGTTGTCGAAGCAGTTGGTGGCGCTCGATTGCGACTGCCCGCTCGACTTCACGCTCGACGATCTCGAGATCCGCGAGCCGGACCCCGAGGTGCTGCTGGGCTTCCTCGCCGAGATGGAGTTCCGCACCATCACCCGCCGAGTTGCCGAGAAACTGGGGCAGGAGGCGCCGGTGGTGCCCGAGGTGGCCGCGACCGAGGCGGTCGAGCCCGAGCCCGAGGCCCCCTTCGATCATGCCGGTTATCAAAAGGTGACGACGGCCGAGGAGCTGCAGGTCTGGATCGACGCGATCCGCGAGCTGGGCCATGTCGCGGTCGACACCGAGACCACGAGCCTCGACGAGATGCGTGCCGAGCTCGTCGGCATCTCGCTGGCGCTGACGCCGGGCCATGCCTGCTACATACCCCTGTGCCACAGCGAGGGTGGCGACGATCTGTTCGGGGGTGCCCAGCTCTGCGCGGGACAGATGCCGATGGAGGAGGCGCTGGCGATGCTGAAGCCGGTGTTGGAGGATGCCTCGATCCTCAAAATCGGTCAGAACATGAAATACGACCTGAAGATTTTCGCCGGTCTTGGGATCGACGTGGCGCCCTTCGACGACACGATGCTCCTGAGCTACGCGATGCATGCGGGGCTGCATGGGCACGGCATGGACACGCTCAGCGAGCGCTATCTCGGCCATCTGCCGATCCCGATCAAGCAGGTGATCGGCACCGGCAAATCGGCGGTGACATTCGATCGGGTCGGCATCGACGAGGCGGTGAAATACGCGGCCGAGGACGCCGACATCACGCTGCGCCTGTGGAAGCGGTTCAAGCCGGAACTGCACCGCAACCGAGTCACCACCGTCTACGAGACGCTGGAGCGCCCGCTGGTGCCGGTGCTGGCGCGGATGGAGCGGGCGGGCGTCGAGGTCGACCGCGAGGTGCTGTCGCGCATGTCCAATGCCTTCGCGCAGAAGATGGCGGGGCTGGAGGCCGAGATCCACGAGAAGGCCGGACGGCCCTTCAATGTCGGGAGCCCCAAGCAACTCGGCGAGATCCTGTTCGACGATCTCGGCCTGCCCGGCGGAAAGAAGGGCAAGACCGGGGCCTATGCGACGGGGGCCGACATCCTCGAAGACCTCGCCACCGAACACGAGCTACCGCGCCTCGTGCTGGATTGGCGGCAGATCTCGAAGCTGAAATCGACCTATACCGACAGCCTGCAGGAGCACATCCACCCCGACACCGGGCGGGTACACACGTCCTATTCGATCGCGGGCGCCAACACCGGCCGCCTCGCCTCGACCGACCCGAACCTGCAGAACATCCCGATCCGCACCGAGGAGGGCCGCCGCATCCGCGAGGCCTTCGTCGCGCCCAAGGGGCGCACCCTCGTCTCGCTCGACTACAGCCAGATTGAGCTGCGCATCCTCGCCCACATGGCGGGGATCGAGGAGTTGAAGCAGGCGTTCCGCGAGGGGCAGGACATCCACGCCGCCACCGCGTCCGAGATGTTCAACGTGCCTCTGGACGAAATGACACCCGAGATTCGGCGCCAGGCCAAGGCGATCAACTTCGGCGTGATCTATGGCATCTCGGGCTTCGGCCTCGCTCGCAACCTGCGGATTCCGCGCGAGCAGGCGCAGGGCTTCATCGACCGCTACTTCGAGCGTTTCCCGGGCATCCGCACCTACATGGACGAGACCACCGCCTTCGCGAAGGCCAATGGCTATGTCCAGACGCTGTTCGGGCGGCGCATCAACACGCCCGAGATCAACGCCAAGGGGCCGGGGGCGGGGTTCGCCAAGCGCGCCGCGATCAACGCGCCGATCCAGGGCACGGCGGCCGACATCATCCGCCGGGCGATGATCCGCATGGACGATGCCATCGCCGCCGTGCCCTCGGCGCGGATGCTGCTGCAGGTGCATGACGAACTGCTGTTCGAGGTCGACGAGGCCGAGGCCGAGGCGCTGATCCCCATCGCCCGCGAGGTGATGGAGAACGCGGCGCGGCCCGCGGTGCATCTCGACGTGCAGCTGCTGGCCGAGGGCGGGCAGGGTCGGACCTGGGCCGAGGCGCACTGAACGGAACCGCGCCCCTCGCGCATCGTTGCCTTGCCGAAGCGGGCGGCGGCAACGTGGCCGCCCGTCCAGCACGAGGATTCAATGATGGGCGAGCACAGCCAAGAGAAGCGCGTGGAAATGTTCTGGAAGCGGATCGATGGTCTGCATGCCGGGCTGATCGGGCTCAAGGGCACCGATCGGCTGATTCCGATGGCGCATTACACCGACCCCGAAGCGGGCTGCCTGTGGTTCATCGGCCATGACGGCACCGAACTGGCGGAGCGCGCCGAGGTCGGTCCGCAGGACGCGGTCTTCGCGGTGACCAGCGACGAGCATGGCATCTATACCCATGTCCACGGCACGCTGACGCTGAGCCATGACGAGCAGAAGCTCGACGAGCTGTGGTCGAAGGTGGCCGCGAGCTGGTTCGAGGATGGCCGCCGCGATCCCGACATCCGGCTGTTGTGCTTGACGCTGCGATCGGCCGAGGTCTGGACCTCGACCACCTCCGCCGCGCGGTTCCTCTACGAGACCGCCAAGGGCAACCTGTCGGAGAGCAAGCCCGACGTGGGCGATAATTACTCGCTTACGTTCTGAAACAAGGCGTCCTCGACGCGGGAAGGGCGGCCCCCGGGGCGCCCCTGACCGTTAAGGCGGGCCGAAAGATAACAATCACGGAAATGGTAACCGCCGAAAAAAAACCCGGGGCCGTACCGGACCACCCCCCCCCGCCGGG
>NZ_JAPWGO010000239.1 GCF_027213785.1 Limimaricola sp. G21655-S1
GCGCATCTGATGGGGCTGGTCTCGGATGGCGGCGTGCATGGCCATGTGACCCATATCCTGGCTGCGATTAAGGCGATCCGCGATGCGGGCGTGCCGGTCTGGCTGCATGTGGTCACCGACGGGCGCGACGTAGCGCCGAAATCTGCGCTCACTTATCTTGATCAGCTTGAGGCCGGTATGGCGGAGGGGGCGCAAATCGCCACCGTCACCGGGCGTTATTTCGCCATGGACCGCGACAACCGCTGGGAACGGGTCTCTCAGGCCTATGC
>NZ_JAPWGO010000240.1 GCF_027213785.1 Limimaricola sp. G21655-S1
GTGCTGATCTCCTGACCCGCTCCGGCGACGCCGATGATGACCGACTCACCCCAACCCTTGTGGCAGCACTCCAGCGCCGCACGCATCACCTTGACGTTGCCGATGCACTCGAAGGAGAAGTCGACGCCGCCGTCGGTCAGCTCGACGATCACCTCCTGAATCGGTTTGTCGTAATCGTTCGGGTTGATGCAGTCGGTGGCGCCCAGCTTGCGGGCCAGTTCGAACTTGCTCTCGTTGATGTCGATGGCGATGATGCGACCGGCCTTGGC
>NZ_JAPWGO010000241.1 GCF_027213785.1 Limimaricola sp. G21655-S1
GTATTTTTTCATGCTACTAGCAATCCATTTATCAGTCTCACTTTTATATGACTCATACATTTTAAGCGAATCGTTGTTCAGTAGCTCAGCGAGTCTTTTAATTTCAGCCTTACTTGCATCATCCAGTGTTTTACTTAAAGAGTCTTGAGATACTTCTTTTAGAAGTTTATGTACTTCTAAATCTCTATCTTGTGATTGCTTTACCATTTCCGAAGTTTGTGAAATAAATGCTGAAATACCACAAAACTCTTGCACTCCCGGTACAGGTA
>NZ_JAPWGO010000242.1 GCF_027213785.1 Limimaricola sp. G21655-S1
ACCAAGGGGTTTTCGGCTGGCGATGTGGCGCTGTTGCGCCGTATGTTACGGCAGTTGGCCAGCATGGAATGCCCGGTCGATCTTGAGACATGACCCACCATGAGGAGGATGGGGCAATTCACGCCGCCACCGAAGATCTAAAGAACTGGCTCACTCGTCAGGGGCTTAAATCCCGCGGACGCGAAGAGCTGTTGCGCGCCTTTTGCGAACGACTGGTCAACCACGGGGTGCCTTTGCTGCGGATGCAGCTGGCGCAGCGCGCGCTGCAC
>NZ_JAPWGO010000243.1 GCF_027213785.1 Limimaricola sp. G21655-S1
GCATAGGTTAGTTTGTCTCACCCGCCTCTGTTTTTTTATTGTTTACCACTTGCCGGACTATCTCGAAGAGATCGCGAGCCGAGCCACCTTGACTTTCAAAGTCATCGATCAACCCAGCAAAATCATCCAATAAGAATTGCGTCTCCTGCAATGCATCCTCGGCCGCATCAATCTCATCGAGATCAACGGCGTTGTGGCCATGCGCCCTCATCAGCCACGCATCAGCGAACTCCCGCTCGTCACTCCCCCCGCTGTCATAGCCATCAGCC
>NZ_JAPWGO010000244.1 GCF_027213785.1 Limimaricola sp. G21655-S1
AAGAGATGAAGGACATCCAGAAGGGGGCCAAGGACGCCAGCGAAAAAGACCTGCTGGGAGCCGACTACAAGAAGCGCATGGAGACGGCAACCGAGCAGTTCAAGGCGTTCAAGATCGGCATGACCGACATTGGCATCACCATCGGTAACGCCTTGCTTCCGACTTTGACCGAGATGCTGCAGGAGCTGAAGCCAGGTATCAAAGCCTTCGGCGACTGGGCCAAGGAGCACCCCGGCCTGATCAAGGGCGTGATCGGCCTGGTCGGCGGC
>NZ_JAPWGO010000245.1 GCF_027213785.1 Limimaricola sp. G21655-S1
GACCTGAGTAATGCCAAGGGCGGTCAACTCCTCCTGCAACTTGTGGTGGTTCACAACCTGATGGGCCCCCATCTCGAGGCACCACTCGCGGCTCTCGGGGCGGGAGGCGGTAGCAATCACCTCCATGCCGGTGAGCTGGCGGGCGAGCTGGATGGCGATGGAGCCCACGCCACCGGCGCCGCCGATGATCAGCAGTTTGCCACGGCTTTCGCGGGTAAGAGCGAAGCGCTCGAACAGGGTCTCCCAGGCGGTGATGGCAGTGAGCGGC
>NZ_JAPWGO010000246.1 GCF_027213785.1 Limimaricola sp. G21655-S1
AACTTGAAGTGGTGGCAGTGACGCATGTTGGGCACGTGCGGGCCGCGACACATGTCGATGTACTCTTCGTGATGATAGAGACCTGGCTGGTCATCACGGGCAATGTTCTGATCTAGGATTTCGACTTTGTAAGACTCGCCGCGCGCCTCGAATACATCGCGCGCTTCTTGCCAGGAGACTTTCTTCTTGATGACGTCGTAATCCTTGGCTACCAGCGCCAGCATGCGCTCTTCCAGGGCAGCCAGATCTTCATCGGTCAGGGTACGGT
>NZ_JAPWGO010000247.1 GCF_027213785.1 Limimaricola sp. G21655-S1
GCTCAACGGTGGTGGCATGGGCCAGGGGCCCTGCCAGCCCGGCAAGCAATAGCGGGGAGAGCCAGCGTTGCGCCAGCGTGGGGAAGAAACCATTACTCATGACAAAACCTCGAATAAAACCACTGCAGGAGGGGAAGGCCGACGGCGCGCCTGATGACTGCCTGATGCCGCTCTTGTTATCCCCGAAAACGCCCCGTATTGTATCGGGCTTGCCCGGGAGATGGAGTCTTTCGGGTTAATTTTTTCAGGAGTTTTTATGGGTTATGAG
>NZ_JAPWGO010000248.1 GCF_027213785.1 Limimaricola sp. G21655-S1
TCTTTAAATTGTGGATTTTCTGAGAATTTTTCCTCTAACTCTTCAGGCACTTCATAATCTTCGGTTTTCTTCATTTCAACTTTCTTACCTGCTTTTTCAGTTTGAATGGCTTCATTTATATTGAATAAAATCTCATCTTTTCGTTCTTTAATTTCGTCTAAACTTTCAAAACGCAATTGACGGGCTGCTTGAACTTTCTCAGTTTGTTGCACTAACGTATGGTATTTATCCTCTAAGATAGCCCCTTTATGAAATAGTAGTGCTACAT
>NZ_JAPWGO010000024.1 GCF_027213785.1 Limimaricola sp. G21655-S1
GACGGGACAGGCGTTCGCGCTCTTTCCAATGGCCGTTATTCTGCGCTCGCGAACGGGAGTTTTTCCACGGAATCGGCGGAAAGCGGTCGTTCGCTGCACCTGCTCGCCGCTCTCTTAGCCTCGTTGTCACTAATGAGGGTTGCCGAATGGACCCAAGTCAATATTTGAGACCGCTTCGACAGCTTCTTTGAGGTTCTTCCCCGCGCGAACCCTCTCCTTGAGATTTTCGAGCGTCTCACCGCTTTCTGATGCAGCCACATGCGGGCGCACCTCCTCGAACGCGCGATGGGTTGCCCTTCGAGGTAAACCTCCCGCCGACATCGAAAATGCTGCCATCTCTGCATCTCGAAGCCCTCGTCGAACGCAGACATGAGCGAGGAGGAGGGGGCCAGCACCTTCCACCGTATTCGGCTCAGATCCTCCTAACGTGAATATCTGCATTATACGAGAAGGCAAACCCATCACGTGCGCCAAGTCGGGGATCATGCGAATGACAAACTTGCGTGCGTCGGGCGAGAACTCCGCCGAAGCTCTATTCGGCGATACCGTCTGCTGGATTTCTTTCAGTGGCGCGCCGTCCATCCATTGTTGCAGCATCGCCTCAAGCTTGGGGACCGCGTACCTCGCTTTCTCTTCATCCGATTCCAAGTCTCCATAGGTCTTCCCAAAGAGATCTTCGAAGGTCGAGGGCTTAATCATTCGGAAAAGGTGACGCGGATTGGCCTTCATCCATGAGAACATCCACGCGCAGATCCCGGCCACCGTGCTTGCCATGTCATCTTGGGCGTCGGCAAGCGCGTCAGACAAAGCTTTGAGCACGTCCTCTGGGAGACCCACCATGGAGGCGAGGTCTCGGTATCTCTGATCCAGCATGACAGCATCTTCATCGGCGCCGGACATGACAGACAGGGCGGCCTCCGTACGGCTCGCGACCCACTGTTCGTCACCCGCCTTACGCTTTAGGAACGCCGTGAGGCTTCGGGACAGATCGACCCGAGGCGAGCCTCCGTCTTGGCCATCTGAGGGCGTTTCCATTAGACGGCTAACGACATACCGCTCCAGATCTCCGGCGTCCTCCGCCTTGTGATGGACACGGTCCATGACGGCTTCGAATGGGTCCTCGAGCACCAAGCACTGATCGGACTGGCTGAAGACCTCCCGAAGCTGCGTCCATTGCTCACCAATCGTTCCCTCTTCATCTGACAGGGGAACAACCTTTCCAGGAACAATCAGCACGATACCCGACGCACTTTGACCCGCGCGTCCTGCCCGCCCAGCGGCATTCAGCAACGCAGCGGCATCAAGAAGATCGCGACGTTTCGTTTCACGATCGAAGCGACTGTCTTCAGCGATGATCACCAAATCGGCAGGAAGATTCATTCCTTGCGCCAAGGTCGGGGTCGCTGCGAGTACCCGCAGGCCGTCGTCCCTACCGTAAAGCCTCTCCGCCAAATCTCTTTCGTAAGGAAGCAAAAGGCCGTGATGCGCCGTAGCGGCGCTTTGCAGAAGACCGTTCTCGACGGCGAGATATACACCGCCCGCGTCGCCCATTTCATCAACTGCCGTCTCGTATAGGTCCTTTTCGGCTGTAGTGAGTTCGGTCGGTGGAGCGTCGATGAGCGCCGATGCCTTTTTGGCGATAGACCATGCGTTCGGGATTGACTGAGAGAAAACGAGGGTCCGGAGGCCAGCCTTCGATGCCGATGCCGCGATGTGCGACGCAAGCTCGCCCGAGTTTGGGGTGAGGCTCCAGTAGTTGTTCGCCGTCAGCCGAACCTGATGATCCAAGAGCGAAAGCAGGGCGTAATCGTCGCGTTTCATCGAGGCCCATGTCTGTTTCAGACTGAACAGTCCTAATGGGGACGCGTTTAGATCCCTCTTGAGCCCTACAGGCGGGAATTTTGTCGTCTTGTTCCTCCACGCCTCCCCAATTTTCTGGTTCAGATGTTCGATCTCGTTTGCTTGGTAGACGACGCAGCCCCGCAACTGCCGGGTTGGTTTCCAAACGTCGTCAAGGGGAATTGATCGACGCCCTTTCAGTTCTACCCCAGTCAGCTCCCCAAGCCATTCAGCAATTTCCGCCGTGTTCTTCATCATCGCGGATAAGAGGACGAGGTCAGCCTCCGGGGCGACTCGCGTAAAGCGAATTAGGCAGAGCATCGCGTCGATGGCTCGCCGATCCCCGTCAGTCTTCGGATGAATCAAATGGCATTCGTCGAAGATCAGCAATCCGACATTCGCGAAGCTATTAGGCTCGATGTGACTCGCGTAGAGGCATGCCTCCGGGGTCATGACGAGTATGTCAGGCAGCTCTTCGAGCAGCGTGCCTTCCTCAAACTCCTCTGCCCGCTGTCCCTTAACATTGGTGTTCGGGAAGGCGGCCCGCAGATCCCGGGCCGTCTGATCGACCAGCGCATGGGTCGGCGCGAGGAAAACCACCTTTAGGTTTCGCAGGAGAGCTGCGTGGATCTTCAGCTGAGCGGTAGTCGATTTACCTGCGCCCGTTGGAAAGCCAACAGCACAGGATGTCCCCGGTTCGAGATAGCCTGCCCTGATTGCGGCAAGATGGTTAGTCCAGAGGTAAGGCCTCTTCTTCGCGATTCGTGCCATCGAATTATGCCAGCGATCCGCAGGCACACCGTCCGGCGGATTGATATTGATGACTGCCGCCTCGAGAAGTGCCGAAGTCGCCGTTTCGAGAAGCCGCGCCAAGTGGAACGGACCTGGAAACGAGGCAATCGGCATCGGCGGCAAGCCTTCGATTGCAATGGCATCGTCTGGTTTCGCTGACTTGGCGACGCCACGAAAGATCGCGGCAGGTCGGTCCCGATCCGCGTCCGGAATGCCTCCCAAAACAGCCGCGATGGCACGGACGCCTTCGAGAAGTCGATGGTACAATGCATTCGCGGCTCGCGTGCCATCGACGCCTTCGCCAGCGACCAGCTCGGTGACCGGACGTCGCTCTTGGTTGAGGATTGTCCCAATCATTCCACGCGCTAACCAGCCAAGGTTCAGTACGAGTTCGTGCTGAAGCCGATCTTCCGCCTGTGACCGAAGCGCCCGCGCGACCTCGGTGGCGTCGGCAGACGAGCCTGCGATCAAAAAAAGCAGCATTGCGGAGACGTCGGAACTGATCGCGTCCGCTGTGAATACAGTAGTCCTCGGAGCCAAGCCCAGAAGAGCTTCGGCTTGGTGAACAAGCTGATGCGCGGACGCTGCCACGAAGCTTGCAGCGCGACGGTTTTCGCGCTCAGGACTCGTCGTAACCAACACCTCATTGGTCGCGGCAAGCTTACGCGCAAAAACGATGGTCTCGCTGATGTCGCCCGCAGGAGTCTCGGTATCGCGCAATACGATGCGGGCCGACACGATCTCGGCAAACGCTTGCGACAGTTGTTCCGGCAACCGATCTCGATCGAGGCCGGGAAGGTCTGGGGCGGATCGGATCAGATCGGCCGTCCTCTCGTCATACATTGATGGCGGCCTCCTCGGCATTGATGATGGCGGTTGCCCTGACGGCGATAGTTTCGAACCAGGGCCGGAGATTCTGAACTTGGAAGGCCTCCGCCCGGCGACGGTCGATCGCGCCGGCGACTGCCGCCTCGTAGCCCTTGTAGAGAGCCTTGAGGCCTTTCTCCGAAGCGTGCGTGTCGTCGATCGTTACCGCAACCCGGTAGGCCCGCTTCTCCGTCCACAAGATGGCGGCCACCACGGCATCGGGATTAGGATGCCCAGCACCCGCAAGCAACGTTGAGACACCATCGATGAGTTCGGCATCCCGTCTGCCCGTCTCAAAGTCTTGAAACTCGGGCCAAACCCGATCCCGAACCATAGCTCGAGCATTCCCCGTTGCCTTCTCCTCAGAGACCACTACCCGGGCGATCTCCGTGTCGTCGAACTCAACCAAGAGCCCATCGAGGCCCTTGTCCGCATGTCGCATATGTGGCGACCGGATCATGCCCGGCCTGCCTGCGCGGTGCGCGGCAATCCACGAAATCACTTGGAACATCCAACCATCACGATGGGCCGGATCACCACTTGGGCCAAGTTTGAGTAGGTTCCGCGCACTTTCATAGCCACCCATTGGGAAATTGATGTCAACTAAACTGTCCTCGTGCAGAATGCGCTCAGCAACTCGGGCTTGGCCAATGGCCACGCGAGCAAGCAGCCCTGCCAAAGCATTTTCGTCTTCGATCCTCCAAGTGGACCCAGACCATAGCTCACGCTCTCGGATGGGTGTCAGCGCAATTACCATGGTGGTCAGTCATCCTGCTTGGGTGCGAGTATTGCCCAGGGAGCGTCGATCCGGCAAAAACTGAGGAGTGCTCCCGGCCCGTTATAACGCTGCGGAGAGTGGTCCTCACCCAATCGAATTGCAGCACTCGGAGCGTGTCTCAACACGTTCCTAACTGAAAGGCGATAAAACAGGCAATCAATGTCGCTGCGTCACAGCATCTACTCCTCGTTGAATGTCCGCTTAGGGCCGTTCGCACCTCGATTGAGCATGAGCATGAGCATGAGCATGAGCATGAGCATGAGCATGCTGCGGTCTCGGGTCCGCCATGCAATATTTTGGCGTCGACGCTGCTGAACCAACCTCCTGATCACCAGCGATTAGGAGAACGTCATGCCTCAGAAACCCGCTTATTCCGAGCCCGAGATCATTGCAGCAGGCATGACCCTGCGCATGCAAGGCATCGAGCCGACCCAAGCCAGCCTGTACAGGGCGCTGGATTGCAGGGGGCACCCCTCAACACACTGGAAGGCCTGGCTGCGGCATGTTTCTGGAGCGAACGACAACTGCCCTCCCCTCTTCGAGGGTGCCCCTGAAGCGATGTCGGCGGAGATGACCGAAGTCCATCGTATGCACGGAATGGCACTGGCCAAGATCCGCGAGTGCACTGCCCGTGAAGCCGTGGAGCCCTTGAACAGGCGGATTACCGCGCTGGACAAAGCGCTGGATGACATCTGCAAGGATCGCGATCAATTGCAGGACCTCGTCGATGTCCTTTACGAGGAGATCAGCACTCTCCGAGCGGCCAACGAGACTTTGCAGCGTGCAGCGGCGCCGCAGCCGTCTCTCATCCTGCCGACCCCGCCCAAGCCGCCGAGAGGAGCGATCTGAGTTCATTCGATCGCCTCGTCCCCAAGACCAGCTCTCGGCACTCTGGCATGGACCGCGACGGTCTCTTTCACAGCCTTCTTGGTCAGCTCCTCCAAGTTCTGCCTGGCGGTCGCGCGGTCGTCTTTGCCGGTCAACCGATCAATGATCTGGAGAGCAAACTGATGCACTGCGCCGAAGGCGTCCGAGGCCTTGCGGACGGCTTCAAATGCGTCGCGCAACTCTTTGCGGGCTGACGCGCGTGCATCCGCAAGCCCGTCAGCGGCCGCCTTCGCGCGAGCTTCACTCAGGCTCCTGCTAATGCGTCCCGCGGTTGCCCACGCAGCTGCGGGCGCCGCTTTCATTCGTGCCATGATATCGGGCCACGCACTGTCGTTCCTGGCTGCCGCGGTCGAGCGCATGCCGGGGCTCGTGCTGGTCTCATCGTATACGGCAAGACCCGCCGTCATCGCCTCGACCGTCGCCAGGGAGGCATCCAGTTCCGTAGCGCGCTTCATGCTGAGTTTGTCTCGCTCATCCACCTTCTCCTCTCGGCATTGCACCTTGGCCTCGCGATCCGCAGCCTGGGCCTCCCGGACATTCAACGCGCCTTCGCGAGCAGTGAGGCCAGCTGTGGCTGCTGCTGTTTCCTTGGCTTCCAGGGCCGTTTTCTCGGCTGCCTCCCGCAGCTTCTCGCTGCGCTCATCAAGCGATGCAGTGAGATCCGTGAGCTGGGCTTCCCGCGCATCGAGATCGCCCTCACGCGCATCGATATCCGCTTCCCGCTCGTCGAGCAGGGCAGCGATGCCCGAGAGGGCTTTTCTGTGGTTCCGGCTGTCCTCCAGATCGACGGCCGTGCGTGCCCGCTCCTCGGCGGCTTGCATCGCCCTCATGTAGTCCGAGCGGGTCAGACGCTCGCGCTTCGGCCCGTACCGCAGCAGTCCGACCTTGGAAAACACCTCCCGATGCAGGTCGCCTTGCCACTCTCGCATCGCATCGCAGTAGGCCCGCTTGGACTGCTGAAACAGGTCGGTACCGCGCTTGCATCGCGCGCCATGTCGCTTGCGGAAATCGTCCAGTGCCGCGCGTCCCGGATGCAGTGCATTGACCGAGCCGCGGACCCGGTCGAGCCCGTAAAGATGCATGTGCAGATGATGTTCGTCGTAGTGGATCACCGCCATCGCAAACTCGCCACCGGCGGCCTCGATCCGGCTCTGTTCGAACGTCTTGGCCATACGGAAAACGCTCATGCATTCGCGCATCTTCTCCGGGTCGGCGAGCGCCTCCTCGGCCGTCACCGGCAGCGAGATGACCGAGGTATAGAGGCTGTGCGTGTCCGCCCGCAGCTGGCGCCGCCGGGTCGAGGTCTTGCCGGTTTTCTTGTCCCGATAGGGGAACGAAAGTTTGACCGTCGAGGCCGCCTCGTGCGCCTTTCGCAACTCGTCGAAGGAGCGGCAGGTGCCCTCCAAGACCAGAGGCTTTCGGCCGGTATAGGGTACGTGCTCGCAGGCATCCGGGACGCGCTCTGCCTCGTCGATGATCTGCTGCGCCGACCAGCTGCGCTGCCCATTGCGTCGCACCGTTTCCTGGCGTCCGTTCTGAACCGCGCCGCCTTGACGGGACCATGTCTCCATGTGAGCAAATTGATAGCCCTGCATTCCTGTGTTCTTTCCGTGCCGAGTGATTGCGTCGACGCGGAATTAGTCCCTCGAGGGTGATGCAAAAAACGAACCGGGCCGTCGGGACATCCTTTCGAAACCAGCCCTGCGGGGCTGCGGGAGAAAAGGTGTAGGGACCGACTTTGCGTATTGCGAGACGCCCCTTCGGGGCTCAATACGCGCCGGCCCTCCGGGGGCTCTCCGAGGGCCCTGCCCGGGAGGCTCCTGCGCGGAGGGCGGCAGGGTCATCGCTCGCCGCTCCCCCTCCAACCCCCTGGCGCCTCCCGGCGGGCTCGGGTCATCGTTCCGCACTGCCCCAACACCCCCTTGCTCCCGGGAGAGCGTCGTTCCGCACTCCTCCCCCAAACCCCCGCCTGCTCGCGCTCCCCGCGCCGGGTCGAAAGGGCCCGGCAGCGCCGCGACACCCACCGGGGTCGCTCTGCTGCCTCACCCTCTCGACGCTCTCCCGAAATCGCCTGACGGCGAAGAACGGCGCCCCGTCGAGGCATGTGCAATCGGTCTGAAACGGGATCCCGCAAGGAGGCCAAGGCTCCTCCGCCGTGCGCGCGCTTTGTGACGCGCACGACGGACGACCTCGGCCGGAAAGGTGAGAGAGGAAGGCCGCTCGGGCGTGTCGGCAACGAAGCTGACAAGGAGAGCAAACATGCTCGACATACTGCAATACGACCCGCGGATGAGCGCCGCCTGGCGGGATCATCTGAGCCACGGGGACATCGTGCTTTTCAAGTTCCCGCTCGCCGAGGAAGGCGAGACCGCGAAGCCGAAGGCCCGCCCCTGCCTGGTGCTCGACATCGAGCAGATCGGCGACCAAACTTACGCGCTGCTGGCTTACGGCACGACCTCGCGGCGCAAGTCGAACGTCGGCGACGCGGTGCATGTCCGCAAGCGTGCCGATTACATCGCGGCAGGGCTGCACGAGCCCACCCGCTTCGTCGGTGCGCGGCGCCTCCTCGTCGCGCTGACGCATAGCGGTTTCGTGCTCGACCGGCAGTTGGAGTCGCCCGTGCTCGGCCGCATCGACGGCGAGATCTACGAGCGCATGAACGAGGTGCGGGGCCGCATTCACGCGCTGCGGGACATCCGCGATGAGAGGCGCCGCACGCGCGGACCGCTCCGCCGAAAGGTCCTCGTTCGAGGTCGCGACTTCGCCCTCGAACCCCGAGACCCGAGCCGACCTGCATCGCTCCAAACGGGAGATCACGCATGAGCTCGTGCACTCCGACAGGCGCCGAGCTGTCCTCGATCGAGGCGCTGGCCGCGCATGCCCTCGCCCAGAGCCGGAGCGCCCTGCCCCACTTGCGGGGAAACTCCGCCGTCAGGCTGCATGGCGGATCCGGACAGCTCGCCCGGTCCATCGCCGACGCGATCGAACGCCGCGAGATCTTCGAGTCCGCGGTGGCGTGGGATCTGCATGAACTCATCGAAGACCTCAACGACGAGATCGGTCGCCTGATCGTGCAGGTGGCAAATTGGTCCGACGACGAATGCGACGTCTCGGGCCTCAGCTGGATCGAGACGTACTGGCCGCCGGAGGCGCTCCGGCTGGCGACGCTCCGTAGTGAACTGTCAGTATTTCGCGACGCCATCGACGCCGTCATCGATCGGCGGGATCTCGACCAGATCCTGGCCTCGGGCCGACGGCGAACCGCGCAGCTGGCACGCCCTGCAAACCGGTAACGCACATGGCACGCCCTCGAAGGCGTGCCACCCTTGAGGCCGGACCCCCGGCCATCGATGCGCCGCCCCGGATCAGGCGGCGCAGGCGCGCCGACGACACTTCTCCTGCTGCTGGGATGTCGGCGCGCCAACTTTTTTCGGTTCGAACGAAGATTCTTACGGTCGTCGTTTCCGCGGGAAAACGGATCGCACGATTTACAGATTACCACCGCACAGGTGGGGGAAAAATCTGGAGATCGAAAATGACGACCAAGCCCAGCACGCTCACTGCCGCCAACGACAACCCCGGCGGCGCCACCTCCACCAACATCCGCCTGACGGCGTTCGTGACCGTCATGGCCAAGGCCTACGTGGCCGCCCGCAAGAAGGACTCCGTGGCATGACCACTTCGACCCGTGCAACCCGCACCGCCGCTGCCTCGCTGGATGGACGCCGGCAGAACGCCGATGGCGCGAGCTTTCTCCGAACCCCCGCAGAAGACCACCAGGTGATCCTGCCGAACCGAAAGGCTCGTCGTGCCGCAGCCGCAGGAAAGCCAGCGGCCACTGCTCCCGTTGGAAGGCCGAAGGTCGTGATCTACGCCCGCTATTCCTCTGACAAACAGAGCAAGTACTCCTGTGAAGATCAGATTGCGTTATGCCATGAGACGGCGCGCCTCTGCGATTTCGAGGTCGCGGGTGTCTATCGAGACGAAGCGGCCACTGGACGAACCCCAATAGCGAGACGTCAGGGGATGATGAACCTGAAGGCTCACGTTGCCCGGGGCGGGATCTCGGCCATCATCGTGGAAAGTATCGACCGAATTGGCCGCCGCGCCCGCGACATCCATGAGATCGCAGACTGGTTCGAAAGCCGGGGTGTCGATCTATACGCTGCGAATGGAGGCAAGTGTGATTGGAAGCTTCTGCCCTTCCTGGCCGCATGCGCCGAATTCCAAGCACGTGAGATTGCGGACAAGACCAGGCGCGGGCAGAGCGGGGCCACCGCTCGGGGGCGTGTGGCAGCCGGCTACGCATACGGCTACCGCATCGTCGAAGCCAAGGGACTGAACCGGGAAATCAATCCTGAGGAAGCGGCGGTCGTGCGGCGCATCTTCGATGACTATGCCAGTGGTCTTTCGCCGCGGAAGATCGCGTCGAACCTGAACGAAGAAGGCGTCGCCTCGCCGTCCGGCAGCGCATGGTGCGACAGCACGCTCCGCGGCAACGCCAGGAAGCGTGACGGCCTGCTTCGGAACGAGGCCTATATCGGCAACATCGTCTACGGCCGGAACCGCTTCTCCCGCGACCCGGATACCGGCAATCGCCTGTCACGGCCTGGCGGGGAGCAGGACATCGTTTGGGGTGAATGCCCCGAACTCGCGATCGTCGATGACGAGGTGTGGAACATCGTGCAGGATCGTCTCGAAGCGACCCATGCCGCGCATACGGACCAGGCCGCCCCCCTCAACACGAGCCATCGTGCCAAGTACCTGCTGTCTCGGCTTGTCAAATGCGGCTGCTGTGGAGGCGGCTATACCCTTATCGGCAAGGACCGCTATGGCTGCTACAACAGGAAGTCCAAGGGGATCTCGGTCTGCTCGAACAGCAAGACCATCACCCGGGGCAAACTCGAGGCACGTGCCTTGACACGGCTGCGCGCGGATCTGCTGACGCCTGCCCTTGCCGACCAGTTCACGGCGGAGGTCACTCGACTGCTCGCCGAGGAGGCGACCGGGGAAGGAAGCTCGCTTGCCAACCTTCAAGGCCAGCTCGACAAGGTCACAGGCAAGATCGAGCGCCTGCTCGACCAGCTCGAGGGTGACAACGTAAGCGAAGCCCTACGGGCGCGCTTGGCGGACCGGGAGCAGGAAGGCCAGCGCCTTCGCCTCGAGATCGAGGCAGCACGGATACCTCGGCAAAAGGCTCTCATGCCGACACCCGAGGAGATGAAGGCCATCTACCAGCACAAGGTGCGACAGCTCGATGAGCTTCTGGCCGAGAGCGACCAGATGGTGGAGGCGAACCGGCTGCTCGGCGAAATACTGGGAGCCATCATCGTACGGCCCGATGAGAATGCGAGAGACGGCATGGCCGTCGAGATCCGAGGCGAAGTGCCACAGATTGCTCTCGCCTGGTCAGGTCAGTTCTGACCCGGTGGTGGGCGTCGGATTGGGCGGCAAGCTGCCATTCGCCGCGCGGTGCGGGAATGGCAGCTCTGGTTCAGCTCACGTCCTTGAACTCGGCGTATTCGCCGCGCAGCTGGAGCGTCACGGTGGCATCCTGGTCGTCGCGGTTGCGCCAGAACCAGCCATGCTCGCCATCGAACGCGGCAGGAATGGTGCCCTCGGCCCCAGTCGAGCCACGGCCCTTTTCGTAGGTCACCGACTGGCCGCCGCCATGGCCGTGCAGGTCGAAGTTCACGCGCCCGCCTTCGATGGTCATGACGTATTCGGCGATCTGCCCTTCCTCCATCACCAGCTTCCACTCGGCCGTGTCACCAGGCGCGAGCGTAAAGGTGATCTCGTCGCGCCAGGCGTCGGCAGCCTCAGCCTCCGCAGCTTCCCCGGTCTCTTCGGTCTCCACCGCCGTCTGCGCATGCGCGGTGCCGACGAAGATCCCGAGGAGGTCGTCGAGGAGGCTCGACTGCTCGTCGATGGTCATGTCCATCTGACGATCGGCCTCGGCTTCCTCGGCGAGCTCGGTCTTGATCTCGCCCATCTCGGTAAGACCGAGCACGCTGCCGATGCGGGTCGGGTCGATGCCGTATTCGGCAGGGAGCACTACGCCCACGAGGATCGCGGCGGCCGAGGCGGCGGCGATCAGCGTGGAGCGGGTCAGCTGGGCCGAGCTCGGCAGTTCGTCGAGGCTGGGTTTTTGTCCGTTGAACATAGAATGCTATTCCTTTCTGGTCCTATCGCTTTGCTGCTTGAGGACGAAGGTTAGGCGGCCGGGAAAAGGCCGGCGATTTGGTAGCCCATGAGGATGAAGCCCATGGACATCATGACGACGTTGGCGGTGTAGGCCTGGCGGAAGAAGTTCGGGGACCGGCGCCAATAGCCCATGACGATGAGGATCACGGCGAGCGCCATCACCTGGCCGAGCTCGACGCCGACGTTGAAGGCCAGCAGGTTGGCCAGCAGCCCGTCAGAGGCGATGTCGTAGTCGAGGATCTTGGTGGCGAGGCCGGTGCCGTGGAAGAAGCCGAAGATCAGCGTCGCGATCTTGGTGTTCGGCTGCACCCCGAACCAGCGCTGGTAGGCGCCGAGATTGTCGAGCGCCTTGTAGACAACCGACAGGCCGATGATGGCGTCGATGATGTAGGCGTTCACGCCCCAGCCGAACCAGACGCCGAGCAGCATCGTGGTCGAGTGGCCGAGCGCGAAGAGGCTCACATAGATGCCCACGTCCTTCATCCGGTAGAGGAAGAACACGACGCCGAGCAGGAACAGGATGTGGTCGTATCCGGTCACCATGTGCTTGGCGCCGAGATACATGAAGGGGATGATGTTCACCCCCCAGATCTCCTGGATGTAGCCCGCGTCACCCTCGGTGACGTTGTGGGCGGCCGCGTGGCCCGCGCTCACGAGAAGCGCGGCCAGCGCGATAAGGGACAGGAGGACGGTCCGGCGCATGCCGGGCTCGCTCCAGCCCCGGGGGACTGTAGTCATGGATGGTCTCCACTTGTGTCTTGGTCGATCAGTGCGATGCGCGCATACACGCGCGTGGCCGATCAGCCGCGTGGAGGTCGCTCGATCAGGAAGGTGGGCCTTCGCCGCACGGTGTCCGACCTGAGCCGCCAGGCGGTCCTGTAAACCTCGAACGCCCCTGTCGAGGCAGTGAAGGTCAGCACCGCAGGGCTGTGGTCGTGGTCGGCGCTGTCGTGGCTGTGCCCGTGCATCGCCCAGTAGAGATCTTCCTCGAGGCCATGGGTGTGACCATGCTCCGCCATCATCTCGGCGTGGTCCTGGAGGGTCTCGAAGATCGCCGGGGCATGCGAGGTCGCGGGCATCACGGACCAGATGACGATCGCGAGGCCGAGAAGCCCCGCAAGCGCGCCTTGTCCGATTGTCCGCAAGGAGATCATCGGGTCTGCCTGTCCACTCGCCTCGACTGCGCGACGCCTTGCCTGGCGTCTTGTTCTATCCTCCCCGGGGGGATAGCATCAGCATATGTTGGAATCCCACGCTCACGCAAGTCACCCCGCCCTGATCGCTCGGCTGAAACGCGCCGACGGTCACCTGCGCGCGGTCATCGAGATGCTGGAGGCCGGCAAGCCCTGCCTCGCGGTGGCCCAGCAGCTCCAGGCAGTCGAGAAGGCCGTGGCGAACGCCAAGCGCGCGCTGATCCACGATCACATGGACCATTGCCTCGACACCGAGGGCTCGGCGACCGATCGCGCCGAGCTTCGGGCGATCGCCCGTTATCTCTGAGGGCATGATGCTGGCCATCCTCGCGGATCGCACCTATCGGCATCTCTTCCTCGCGCAGGTGGTCGCACTGCTCGGCACGGGGCTCACCACGGTCGCGCTTGGCCTGCTGGCCTTCGACCTCGCTGGGGACCGGGCCGGGCTGGTGCTCGGGACGGCCTTCACCATCAAGATGGTGGCCTATGTGGGCATCGCGCCGATCGCCGGGGCCTTCGCCGACCGCGTGCCGCGCCGGGCCATGCTGGTGGCGCTCGACCTGCTGCGCGCGGGCGTGGCGCTCGCGCTGCCCTTCGTGACCGAGATCTGGCAGGTCTATGTGTTGATCTTCCTGCTGCAATCGGCTTCGGCCGCGTTCACGCCGACCTTTCAGGCGACGATCCCCGACGTGCTGCCCGAGGAGGACCGCTACACCCGCGCACTGTCGCTGTCACGGCTGGCCTACGACCTCGAGAACATCGTCAGTCCGGTCCTCGCAGGGCTGCTGCTGTCGGTCATCTCCTACAACGCGCTGTTCCTCGGCACCGTCGTGGGGTTCGTTGCCTCGGCTGCCCTGGTCGCCTCAGTGCTGCTGCCGACCCCCGGGCCCTCCGAGCCGCGCGGCATCTATGACCGCTCGACCCGCGGCATCCGCATCTACCTCGCGACGCCGCGCTTGCGCGGGCTCCTGGCGCTGAACCTCGCCGCGGCCGCCGGTGGGGCGATGGTGCTGGTGAACACGGTCGTGCTGGTGCGAGGTGAGCTGGGGCTGCCCGAGAGCGCGCTGGCCTGGACGATGGGCGCCTTTGGGGCGGGGTCGATGCTGGCGGCCCTCGGTCTGCCGAAGCTGCTCGACCGGGTGCCTGACCGCGCGGTCATGCTGGCCGGCGCGACCGCGCTGACTGCGACGTTGGTGCTGCTCGCCGCCGTCATCCTCGCGTTCGGCCTCTCCTGGTCGCTCCTTCTCACCGCTTGGCTCGTCGCGGGAATGGGCTATTCAGCGGTGCTCACGCCATCCGGGCGCCTGTTGCGGCGCTCGGCGCATCCCGAGGATCGCCCGGCCATCTTCGCGGCGCAGTTCGCGCTGAGCCACGCCTGCTGGCTGGTCACCTATCCGCTGGCCGGCCTGCTGATGACGCTGACCGGTGCGCCTACCGCGCTGCTGGTGCTGGCCGTGCTGGCATCCGTCGGCATCCTCGTGGCAACCCGGATGTGGCCCGTGGACGATCCGCAGGCCCTGTCCCACAGCCACGAAGACCTGCCGGCCGGTCACCCGCATCTCGCCGAGCATGGCGGTCCTCACCGCCATGCCCATGCCGTGGTGATCGACCGCCTGCATCCAGAGTGGCCCGCCTGAGCCTCACGCGGCGCGGCTCCGGAGCGCGCCGGCCAAGGCCGCGTGCAGCAAGCGAAAGGTCGCGGACGCTTCCCGGAGGGAAAATGCTTATGGCCCGCTTCGTCTGGTCGAGGCGTGGCCTTGAGTATTGAGTATTGAGTATTGAGTATTGAGTATTGAGTATTGAGTATTGACCAGATGCCTGCTTCGGGCCGATCGCGCCAGTAGACCAAACACTACCAACCGACCTTGCGAAGCCCGTTTCCTGCGTATTCCAAACATTGGAGCAGAATGCTGCGAAGCTCTTGTTTTGTATCCATAGGCATCACTCGAACTCCATCTGCTCGAAGACGCGGCCCGCGTTCTTTGTCGCCAACTCGTCAAAGGTGTCGAGATGCGCGAAGGGGCTCTGGTCGACGTAATAGGCATTCGCCAGATCGCCGCCCGCGTCGAGATGCGCGCCGATCTTCTCGCGCAGCCAGACGAGGTAGTCGCGGGTGTAGCGCCGCACCTGGTCCATGTTGGTCGGGTGTCCATGTCCGGGGATGACATAGGTCGCGCCAAGCGGCTCGAAGGCGGTTTCCCATGTCTCGATCCAGCCACGGGTGTCGGTGTCGGCGAAGACCGGCAGCATGCGCTCGTGGAATGCCATGTCACCCGAGATCACCAGCTTCTGCTCGGGCAGCCAGACCACGATGTCGCCGGGGCTGTGGGCCAGGCCGAGGTAGAGCACTTTGATCGGGAAATCTCCGAAGGGCACGGTGTAGCTGTCCTCGAAGGTCTCGGTCGGACCTTGCAGCCGCGTCGTCTCGAACCGGTCGCGCAGCAGCCGCTCGCCCGCTTGGAACGAAGCGTCGCCGTCTTCCTCGAAAGCGCGCGCCGCCTCCGCATGAGCCAGCACCGGCACGCCTTGGTCGACCCAGTAGCCGTTGCCGAGCATCGCATGACCTTGTCCGTTCTCGTCGATCACCAGCTTCACCGGTTGGGCGGTCACGGCGCGGATTTCGTCGTGCAGGGCGCGGGCCAAGCCGCGGCTGGCACCGGCGTTGACCACCACCACTCCATCGCCGGTGATGATGAAGCTCAGGTTGTTGTTGTGCCCGGCATTCTCGTAGGTCGGCGGTGCGGTGGCGCCGGTGGCGGTCCAGACACCGGGGATGAACTCCACTGGCTTGGCGTAGAGCAGCGAGCCCGGATACTGGTCGGCGATGTCCTCGTCGGCCGGGGCCTCGGTGGCGGCGAACAGCGTCAGGGCGGCCAGCAGGCCGGTGATATTTCTCATCGAAGTCCTCTCCTCCGCTCCGCGGGATGGGCGGGCCGTCTCGCGGGCGAGGATGGTGTGGCGGGTGGCATTGGTCCAGCCTTTGCCACCCGCGGAGTTTCAGATGATGCGGACCTGCGTGCCCACCGGGGTGATGGCGAAGAGCTGGGCGATCATCTCGTTGTAGAGACCGATGCAGCCATCCGATGAGGGCCGGCCGATCTTGCGCGTGTCATGCGTGCCATGGATCAGGTAGGCGGGCCAGCTCAGATACATCGCGTGGGTGCCGAGCGGGTTGTCAGGGCCGGGCGGCATGTAGCGCAGCTCGGGATTGCGCTCGACCTGGCTCGGCGTGGGCGTCCAATCGGGGCCCACCTTCTTACGCACGATCTCGGTGTAGCCGCGCTTGGTGAGGTCCTCGGAGATCGGGATCGAGGTCGGGAAGACGCGGTAGTCCGACGCGTCGGCGTTCCAGTAGTGCAGCGCGCGCGACTGGGTGTCGGCGACGATGGTGGCGACACCGAGCGTGTCGAAGTGATCCTGCCAATACTGGGTGCGAAAGCTCGACACGTTGCGCTGCACGGGCGCCTGCGCGGGAGGTCGTGCGGCCTGCGCGCGCAACAGCGAGGGGGTGGCCAGCGCGGTCGCGGCGGCAGCCGCGCCGAGAAGCGCCTGCCGGCGGGTGGGGGTGGTGCTCATCTTGCCTGTGGTCCTGCTCTTGGTTGGGAGGCCGGGACAGGGACGACCACGGTCGCCTTATCCCAGCCTTAAGGGGGGTCAGCCGCGCGCCATCGCGATCGCGTTCTCGAGCCCGGCCTTGTCCATCGCACCGGGGTAGATCACCGTGCCGATGATGAAGGCGGGCGTGCCGCGCAGCTGGAAGGCCGCCGCCTGCGCGCCGTTGCGGGTGAGCAGCCCGTCCCACTTGTCGCGGTTCTCGCCATAGGCGGCGTCGAGCGCCGCGACGTCGAGCCCGGCCTTGGTAAGCGTCTCCTCGATCAGCGCGTCGTCGAGCCGCCCCTCGGTCGCCATCAGCGCGTCGTTGGCGGTCAGGTAGGACCCGAGCGAGGCCGCGCCGAGCGCCAGCTGCGCCGCGCGCACCGAGGGCGCGCCGAAGATCGGCCAGTCCTTCATCACCAGCCGGACATTGTCGTCCGCCTCGACCACCTCGTTCAGGACCGGGTGGTTCGCCTTGCAGTAGGGGCATTGGTAATCGAAGAACTCGACGATGGTGACGTCGCCCTCTGGGTTGCCGAGAACCGGGTTCGCGGGGTCGAACATCACCTCGTCGATGGTCGGGCGCAGCGGCTGCTCCTGCGCGCGCGCCGGGCGCGTCGCGGTCCAGAGCGCGGTGCCGCCCATGGCGAGCAGGCCGCCGGTGAGCGCGGTGCGGCGGGTGAGGTTGGTCATGTGGTCTCTCCTTGGTTGGTCGTCTGCTGGGGAGTGGACAGGGGCGTGCCCGGCGGCACCGTGCCCTTGCCGCTGTCGGCTTCGCTCAGCACCACGACCTTGGCGCCCGCGCGGGCGCGCTCGTGCAGGTCGATGATGTCCTGGTTGAACAGGCGGATGCAGCCGGCCGAGGTGGCCTTGCCGATCGACCAGGGGTCGTTGGTGCCGTGGATGCGGTAGAGCGTGTCGCGCCCGTCCTTGAACAGGTAGAGCGCCCGCGCGCCGAGCGGGTTGTCGATGCCGCCCTCCATGCCGCCGGCATGGGGCCCGTAGAGGTCGGGATCGCGGCGCAGCATGTTGGGCGTCGGCGTCCAGCGCGGCCATTCGCGGGTGAAGGGGATGTTGCCTTCGCCCGAGAAGCCGCGCCCCTGGTCGCCCACCGCGACGCCGTAGCGCATCGCCCGGTCGCCCTCCATCACGAGATAGAGGAACCGCGCATGCGGATCGACGACGATGGTGCCGGGCGCCTCGTCGGTCCAGTAATCGACCTCCTGGCGGCGGTTGCGTTCGTCGAGATACTGTTCGGGCACGGCGGGAACGACCTCGCCATCGTTCTCCACCGCCGCATACATCGCTCGGACCTCGGCAGGGAGCACGGGTTCGGCTTCGGGAGGAGCGGCGAGCTTGGGTGCTGAGGCGGCGGCGCAGGCTGCCAGAAGCGGCAGCAGCGCCAGCGACGCCAGCCGCCGGGGACGGAGGATCTCGGTCATGGGGTGGTCCTTTCGAGGTCGTCGAGGCCCGCTTGCAGCTGCGCGCGGGAGATTTCGCCGGTATGGGCGGCCTTCAGCCCTCCCTCGGCGTCGAAGAACAGGGTGGTGGGCAGACCGAGCAGGCCGAAGCCGTCCATCAGCGCGCCCTCCGGATCGCGCAGCACGCCGGTCGTGCCGAGCGACTGCCCCGCGAGGTAGGTTTCGATCACCTCCGTTGCCTCGCGCTGATTGGCGAAGAGGATCAGCGCCCCCTCCGTCTCGGCGGCGACCTCCATCATCAACGGCAGCTCGCGGCGGCAGGGCGGGCACCAGCTGGCCCAGAGGTTGATGACAAGCGGCTGCCCCGCCGTCTCGGCGAGCGGAAACGGGCGGCCTGACAGTTCCGCGAGATGGATCGCTGGCAGGCGTCCGCGCGTCTGGTCGGGCAGCGCGACCCGCGCCACCGCGACCCCTGTTCCCGCGAGGGTGGCGGCCAGCAGCAACGGCGTCAGCGCCTTGGGGTGGCGCAGCAGCGCCGCGAATAGCGCGAGGCCCAGCCCGAACAGCCCCGCCTGCGGCGCGAAACCGCCCTGCCAGAGTTTCAGGGCGTCGAGCGGCGCCGCGCGGAAGCTGTCGAACTGCATCGCCACGAAGCCCGCGCGCGCCGCGATCACCCAGCCGAGCACGGCGATGAGCGACCAGCGCCGCAGCGCCTCGGCCTGGGCGGGGCGGCGCCAGGCGGCGATCTCGGTGACGCCGATGAACACGAGCACCGCGATCACGGCGAGGAACCGTTCGCCCGAGAACACCAGCGGGCCGATTGCCACAGCGCTCATCGAATCGCCCGCGCCGAGGCCACGACCTCCTCCACGCCCGGCTCGCCGATCAGGCGGCTGCCGGGCGCCTCGCGTCCCTCTGCGTCGAGGAACACCATGGTAGGCGGCCCGACCGAGCCCAGATGATCGAGCAGCGCCTGCCCCTCGGCGTCGAACTCCGACAGGTCGGCGGTGATGAGCGTGGTGCCCGCCAGCGCCTCGCGGACCATTGGGTCGGGCCAGAGGCGGCGCTCGATCACCTTGCAGGTGACGCACCAGTCGGCGGTGACGTAGATCATCGACGGCCCGTCGCTCCCTGCGAGCGCGGCATCAAGCTGCGGCACCGAGGTAACGGGGGTGAAGGCGATCTCGTTATCGGCCACACCGGGCGCGGCCTCGACCGGGCGCAGGCCGGCCAGCGGACGCATCGGGTCCTCCGCGCTGGTGGCTGCCCCGAGCCCCATGATCCCGGCGGCGAGAATCGCGGCGAGACCGACGGTCTTGCGGATGCGCGGCGCCGTGCCGGAGCCGGGCTCCAGCCGGTCCAGCCCCCCGATGAAGACGCCAGCGCCAAGTAGCAGCGCCGCCCAGAGCGCCAGCGTGACGGGGCCGGGCAGCAGCCGGCCGCCGAGCCAGATTGCCATCGCGAGGAAGACGACGCCGAAGGCAGCCTTCACGCCCTCCATCCACGCGCCCGCGCGCGGCAGCATCCGCGCGCCGAAGGTGCCCGCGATCAGGAGCGGCACGCCCTGTCCCAGACCGAGCGCGAAGAGCGCGCCCGCGCCGAGCCACGCGTCACCGGTCCGCGCGATGTAAAGGAGCGCCCCGGCCAGCGGCGCGGTCACGCAGGGTCCCATGATCAGCGCCGAGGTGAAGCCGAGCGCCGCCGCGCCGCCCAGCGTGCCGCCCCGACCCGCGCCGATGCCCGACAGCCGACCCGTCCAGGCCTGCGGCAGGCGCATCTCGTATAGGCCGAACATCGACAGCGCCAGCGCCACGAAGACCCCGGCGACTATGCCCACGGCCCAGGGCGATTGCAGCGCCACTTGCAGGTTCTGGCCCGACCAAGCTGCGATGAGGCCCAACAGGCCGAAGGCCGCCGCCATCGCCAGCACGTAGGTGCCCGAAAGCAGCGCGCCGCGCCGGGCGCCGACCGTGCCGTCCTGTCCGGCCAGCAGCCCCGCGAGGATCGGGAACATCGGGAAGACGCAGGGCGTGAAGGCAAGCAGCAACCCGAAGCCGAAGAAGCCCGCCAGCACGAGAAACGGCCCGCCGCGGGCGCTCAGCCCGTCGAGCAGGCCGCCTTCATTGGCAAGGGTGATGCCGCCCTTCGACACTGTGGACTCCGCCGGGCCTTCGACGGCGGCGGGCTCCGTCCCTGCGGCAGGCCACGTGGCCGCAGCCCCGATTGCGGGTAGCGTGTCGGTGACCGGCGGATAGCAGATCCCGTCCTCTTGGCAGCCCTGGTAGGTCACGCGCACCGGGCCTTCCGCCGCGCCGAGCCGCGCCTCGGTGCCATAGAAATACACCTCGACGGTGCCGAAGGTCGGGTCGTCCTTGGTGACGCCGGGCGCGGTCTCGAGCGGCAGGGATCTTCCGTCCTCGGTCTCGGCGGCGAGGTATTCGCGGTAGAGGTAATAGCCCTCGGCAACGTCCCAGCGCAGCAGACGGCTGCCGTCGGGCTGCGGCTCGACCGCGAGTGCGAAGGCCTCGCGCGGGTCCATCGGCGGCGACTGCCGGTCGAAGGCGTCGCCGCCCTGCGCGAGGGCGGCGGCGGTGACCAGGGCGAGGGACAGCGCCACGAGGAGCGGGGCGATGATGGCGCGCCGCAGGGCGGCGGGGTATGAAAGGGTCCGTGTCATGGCGCCCGGATCGGCGCGCTTCCTTAAGCGGCCCTTAAGCCCGGAGGCGCAACAGCGACGACAAGGACGACAACCGGAGGCGCGATGCGGGTTCTGATCGTGGAGGATGACGAGACGCTGGCCGACGGGCTGAGCGTCGGGCTGCGGTTGCAGGGCTTCACCCCGGAACTGGTGACCTGCTGCGCCGATGCGCGCGAGGCGCTGGCGCAGGGCGGCTTCTCGGCGGTGGTGCTCGACCTGATGCTGCCCGACGGCTCGGGGCTCGACCTGCTGGCCGGGCTGCGGGCGGGCGGCGACCGTTTGCCGGTGCTGCTGCTCACGGCGCTCGACCAAGTGCGCGACCGGATCGACGGGCTCGACGCCGGGGCGGACGACTACCTCGGCAAGCCCTTCGATCTCGGCGAGGTCAGCGCCCGGCTGCGCGCGATCATCCGCCGCGCCGAGGGGCGGGCCAGCGCGCTGCTCGAATGGAACGGGCTGCGGCTCGACCCGTCGCGGATGCGCGGCGAGATGGAGGGGCGCGAACTGCGCTTCTCGCGGCGCGAATTCGCGGTGCTGCGCGCGCTGATCGAGACCCCCGGCGTGATCGTCGAGAAGGACCGGCTGGAGGAGCGCCTTTACGGCTGGCAGGAGGGGGTCGAGAGCAACGCCGTCGAGGTGCATGTCCACAAGCTGCGGGCCAAACTGGGTGCGGGCTTCATCGAGACGGTGCGCGGCGTCGGCTACCGCCTCGCGGAGCCGCGGCCATGAGTTCGATCCGCGCGCGGCTGTTCGTGATCCTGCTGGCGGCGACGGGGGCGGTCTGGCTCTCGGCGGTCTGGTGGATTCAGCATTCGACCCGCTCGGAGGTCGAACAGGTGCTCGACGCGCGGCTCGCCGAGGCGGCGCAGATGGTATCGTCGCTGATCTCCGACCGGCGGATCGACGTGGCCTCGGCCGGGCCGCTGGAGCTGGACCTGCCGGAACCGGCAGCGGCCTCTGCCTATGCGCGCCAGCTCTCCTGCCAGATCTGGTCGCTCGATGGCGCGCTGCTGGGCGCCTCAGCCAGCGCGCCCTCAGGTCGGCTCGCGGCGGAGCAAACGGGCTTTTCCGACAGCCTCGTCGATGGCGAGGCGTGGCGCGTCTACACCATGATAAACGAGGATCTGGGCCTGAGGGTGATGGTCGGCGACCGGCTCACCGTGCGCGAGCGGTTGGTAACGGACGTGGTGCGCGGGCTGCTGCTGCCGGCGCTGGCGATCCTGCCGGTGCTGGCGGCGCTGATCTGGATCAGCGTCGGGCGCGGTCTCGCGCCGCTCGGCCGGATGGCACGGGCGCTTGGGGCGCGCGCGGCCGATGATCTCGGTCCGGTGGCGGCAGGCCCGCTGCCGCGCGAGATCCGCCCCATGGGCGCGGCGCTCGACGGGCTGTTCGCCCGCGTCGCCGCTGCGCGCGGACGGGAGAAGAGCTTTACAGCCTTCGCCGCGCACGAGCTGAAGACCCCGCTTGCAGGCATCAAGACGCAGGCGCAGATCGCGGCGATGGCCCCGGACGAAGCGACGCGGCTACAGGCGCTGGCGCGCGTCGAGGCCGGGGTGGCCCGCACCGACCGGATGGTGCGGCAGCTTCTCGAACTCGCCGCCGTCGATGGCGCTCCGGAGGGAGGTGGCGAGGTCGTCGACATGACGCGCCTGGCGACCGACATGGTCCAAGACATGCAGAGGCTGGCCACCGAGCGGGATGTGCAGCTCAGGCTGGAGATGGCACCAGAGCTGTTCTGCCGAATACCCGACCCGGTGCTGCCCGCCGTGGCGCTACGCAACATCGTCGAAAACGCCGTGCTGGCCAGCCCGCCGGGCGGCGAGGTCGTGGTCGATGGCGTGGCACGGGACGCGCGGATCACACTGTCCGTGCTCGACCGTGGACCCGGCATTCCCGAGGCCGAGCGGGCCCGCGTGACCGAGCGGTTCTTTCGCGGCGCGGGCGCGCCCGCGGGGGGCAGCGGGCTGGGCCTGGCGATCGCGCAGGTGGCGGTCGAGCGGCTCGGCGGGCGGCTTGGCTTCGAGGCCCGGACGGGCGGAGGCGAGGCCGTGCAGATTGTGCTGCCCTGTGCCGGACCTCTTCACGAAAGCGGCAGGGCGTCGGAAGGACGCGACACTGCCACACGCTCGTAAGGCTGCCTTAAGCCTGATCCATTCGACACGGCATGGACGCACTGCGCTTGGAACCCCGGATCGACCGGTGCCAGCGCGGGGCCATCATTACCATATCCTGCGCATGACATCCGTCGGCGTCGGGACAAAATAAAGGTGACGCATGCTGAGACGAGGTTTTCTCAAGGGAACGGCGGCGGCTTTCGCGGGTGCCGCGCTGCCCGCCGACAGGCTGCTGGCGCATGAGGGCGCGGCGCAAGCCGCGGTGATCCCGCCCCGCGAGGTGGCCATCGCCGAAGGCATCCCGGCCGGGCAGATACACGTCATGCCCGACGAGTTCGCGCTCTACTGGACGCTGCCGGGCGCGCGGGCGCTGCGCTACGCGGTCGGGGTAGGCCGCGACGATCTCTACGAGGCGGGGACCTTCCTGATCCAGGCCAAGAAGGAATGGCCCAGCTGGACCCCGACCCCCGGCATGCTCGAACGCGAGCCGGAGGTCTACGGCAAATGGGCCGACGGCATGCCGGGCGGGATCGACAACCCCCTGGGCGCCCGGGCGCTCTACCTGTTCAAGGACGGCTACGACACCTTTCTGCGCATCCACGGCACCAATGCGCCATCCACCATCGGGACCGCCGTGTCGAACGGTTGCGCTCGCTTGGTGAACGAGCAGATCATCGAGCTTTATGAGATGGTGCCGCTGGAGACGAAGGTGTTCCTGTATCCCAAGGCTGGCATGGCCTAAGGTCCGCTTCCAATCGCCGAGGCGCGGCATTGCGCAAGGGCTGGATGTCTACTTAGGGCCGGGAGCTGATCCAGCTGCTCCGGGCGGGAAGCGCCCTTCGCTGCTCAAGGCACGAACGACTGCCTTGCCCTGACCAATCAGCTTGGCGTGGTTCTTGACTGGGCGAGTGGCGTCGCAATTATTCGCTTGCGCACGCGACCCGCCGCAGCTCGGCCAAGATCTGGTTCGTGGGGTATGGCTTGGGATAGACCGAGCAGCCTTCGGGCAGTGCCGCCTTGTCGATGTTGATCACCCCAGAGGCGATCACGATGAACACCCGGGGCCAATGGGTGCGGACATGCGCTGCCAATCCCAGTCCATTCATCGATCCCGGCATGTCCACGTCCGTGAAAAGGATGCCGATCTCTTTGTGACGCTCCATCAGCGCCACAGCTTGGTCGGCCGATCCGGCATCGAAGACGCGGAAGCCAGCCTCCTCCATCATGTCGATGGCTTCCATGCGGATCAGCGGTTCGTCCTCGACGACCAGCACCGCGGGGCCTTCCCGGGTCTCAGTCCTCATCATCGTTCTCTCAAGCAGACAGGAAGTTTCCATCGACTACGCTCATGTCGTCAGCCCCTCAAGCGGGGCCGTCATATGAAAGCGCAGGCCACCGGGGTCGTAGGCGAGATCCGCCGCTCCTTGGAAGTATCCCGCAAGCGCCTTCTCGATCATCTTGGAGCCAAAGCCACGGCTGGACGGTTCTCGCACCTCGGGCCCGCCTTCCTCGACCCAGGTGAAGTGGAAGACCTCTTCTTCGCCCTCGCCCTCGCCATCGACCGACCATCCGATCCGGACCTTGCCTTCGTCGCTGGACAGGGCGCCGTATTTCGCGGCGTTGGTCGCAAGCTCGTGCAGCGCCATCGTCAGCGCCAGCGCCTGCTTGGAGCCGATCGGCAGGTCCGGCCCCTCTATGACGAACCGGTCCACCTCGGGGCGGTGTGGCGCAATCGCGGTCTCCACGATGTCTCCAATACGGGCCTCAAGCCACGACGAGTGGATCAGCCGGTCATGGGCCTGAGACATCGAGCCGATCCGGGACTGGATCGCGGCGCGCGCATCGTCGAGATTACTGGCGTGCCTCAGGGTCTGGGATACCACCGAGTGGACCATGGCAAGGGTGTTCTTCACGCGGTGGTTCATCTCCGCGAGCATCAGTTGCCGCTGTTCCTCGGCGATCTTGATCTCGTGGATGTCGGTGCAGGTGCCATACCACCGCAGGATCGTGCCGTCCGCGCTCCGCATGGGCAGAGCGCGGCCGAGAACCCAGTGGTAGCGACCCGAGCGGTGCCGCAGCCGATACTCGATCTCGTAGGGCTCGCCGGTGCTCAGGCTGTGCCGCCAGATCTTCCACGCCCGCTCCTGATCGTCGGGGTGGAACATGCCGTTCCATGCCTCGCCGTCGGTCGAGCCTTCCGGCACCCCGGTGAACTCATACCAGCGCGTGTTGTAGTAGTCGTGAAGGCCATCCGGCGTTGTCGACCAGATCATCTGGTCGACCGAGTTGGCGATGGCCTGGAACTGTGCTTCGCTCTCGGCCACCTGCCGCTCGCGGTTCTGAAGCTCCTCCATCCGCGCGCGGGCGTCGTGCTGGCGCCCACGAGCCTTCAGCGCGGAGCGCACCGAGCGTAGAAGCTCCTCGGCCCGGAGGACCCGGGGAAGCAGCACCGCGTTGCCGAGATCGTCGGTGCGCTCACTGGCCGCCTCGCTGCGGTCGCCGGTCGTGCCGTCCGCCAGAACGATGAACGGCACGTCAGACCACAGTGGCTGTGCCGCAAGGGCCTGCTTCAGTCGATCGAAGCCAACTCCCCAGAGCGCTTCTTCGGTGATCAGAACGGCACCGATCCGGTGATCCACGAGGTCGGCCAGATGGTCGAGAGACGTGACTTCAATCGAGGCTATGTTCTCCTGCTCCGGGTCACGGAGGGACGCGGCCGTTGCATCACCGGGCGGCATGAGGATGGCGACAGAAGTCAGGACATCACCGCCGGGCAGGCCCCCTTGCACGGTAGATGGCGCAGAAAGGACGTTCATGGGAATGGGCCACCTTGTAAGGTCCGGAGGGTTGCGAACTTCATGTTCCGCCCGTGGTAGAACGGCACGGCGGGCGTGACCACCAGTTTACTGCTGCTCTGTAAACCTGAGAGCGGTTCGCCACCGGTCATGCTGGTCAGGCTGCTTGCGTGTCTGTCAGCTTGTTGTTTGCCACCATCTGGTCGACCTGCTCCTTCAGGGCGGCGAGTTCCGCCGTCATCGTGTGAACAGCCCGAGGATCGAGTTCGGTGAAAGCCAGGCACCCAGACAGTTCCTGGACCTGCGCCGCAAGCATGCGCAGTTCCTGCACCGCCGGGTCGACTGCAAACAGCTCACGCAGGCGAAGGCTAAGCACGGCGCAGGTCTGGTTGAGGGCCTGCGCCTGTGCCGCACGCATGTTGAAGCCGTTCATCGGATCGTCCTGTCAGTCGGTAGCGGCAGATCAGCCCATTCGGACTATACGACCGCCAGCCCGATCCGGTTCCATGCTGCGATGACTGAGAGTGGGACGGTGTGCGGTGGAGCAACGAGCGTGACCTCGGAGGGTTCTGAAAGGAGACGTTCGCTGTCACAGCCACCGAGGTCCGGAATGGGCCGGGAGTGATCGAACTCAGGAAGGGCGAGAAGCCGCCGCTCGCTGTAATTGCCATGGACGGCCGCTCTTCGTGGAAGGCAGACCGACCGGTTCGAGCACGGCGACTTAGTTTCAACTCGGCAGGGCGTCTTCGGCGAACTGGCCTACGAACTCCTCGTTTGGCGGTATGGGGGTGATGACATCGATCAGCACCCCCGCCGGGTCGCGGATGATAAAATGCCTCTGCCCGCACGGCTTGACCGGTCGAGCCAGTCGATCCAATCTGCTCATCGTATGGTTGCAGTGGCGGGTTTGCCGGTATGCCCAGTCTCGGATGCAGATGCGGCGATGTGCGCTTGAAGGTCGAAGGGCCGCATATAGCGTCCGTAGAATGCCTTTGCTCAAGTTGCCAGAAGGCCGCGCAGGTTCTCGAAGCCCTCCCGGGGGCGGGGCCTATCCTCGATGGCAAGGGCGCCACCCCGTTCGTCCTGCTACGCAAGGACCGCGTCGCGATCGTCGCCGGACAGGACAGGCTGAAGGCGCATCGGCTCACGGACGATGCCGACACCCGACGCGTGATCGCGGCATGCTGCAATACGCCTGTCTTCTTGGAGATGAAGGGCGGGCACTGGCTGAGTCTCTATGCCGCGCTCTGGCCCGAAACCGACCGCCCCGCGGTCGAACTGCGCACCATGACGGGCGCCCGTGACGATCTGCCGGACGACGTGCCCAACCTGAGAACCCATTCCCTCGGCTTCTATGGCCGCCTGTTCGTCGCATGGGTGAGGATGGGTTTCAGAAATCCCAGGTTCCCGGACAATGGAGCGCTGCATGTCGAAGACCGATGAGATGATCGAGATCAGCAGCGCGACCTCGCCCGGCCGGACCGAGCGCGTCAATCGCGCGAAATACACCGCAATGCGGGAGGCGTTGCTGACGGTGCTGCCGGACACGCCGCCGGGAGTGACGGTCGCGGAGGCCAAGGCTGCGGCGCTGGAATACCTGTCGCAGGAGCACTTCCCGGGTGGCGAGAAGGCTGGGTGGTGGCTCAAGGCCGTGCAGCTGGACCTCGAAGCGAAAGGCATCATCGCCAGGGGTGCGACCAGACCAGTGCGTCTCTACCGCTCGACCGAATAGTAGACGTTCGCCGGATCGAGGCAATTCGATCTCAGTAGGCGAAGCACTTCGCGGGAGCAGACCAATAAGGGCTTGGCGCAGCAGTTGGTCTGAGGCTCGAGTTGCTTCAGCTCAGCCCTCCAGCGGCGCCAAGTCGCGGAATGCCCCGGCGAGCCGCCTGAGGGCGTCGATGTCTCCCTCGACCACGAGCGACCCGTCCGCCAGAGCGGCGGTGACCGGCTTTCCCGCATAGAGCACAGGCAGGAGCGCGTTCTGGTCGCCCGTCACGACGCAATCGGGATTGTCGACACGGCCGGGCGCCACGTCGAGGTGGCCGTCGCCGACGCGAAGCGTAAACTCGCCGTCCGGCAGGCGCAGATCCACGGCAAGACACATATCTTTCGCCCTTCCGGGATCGAACATGCTCTCGAGCGACAGCATGGCCGCCGCCGCGCTCAACGGGCGGTCGAAGCGAAGCCGGGGTGAGCGCGAGGCCCAAATGCCGATCACCCGGAGCGGCTCGCGGAATGCCAGGCCCCAGGCTGTGAGAGCATAGGCTTTGCCGCGCGCTGGCCGCGGCAGGTCCACCCGCCGCAGGACACCGGCATCCTCGAGCCCCACGAGGCGCTGCGTCAGCATGTTGGTGGCGATGCCCGGCAGGGTTTCCTTCAGGTCGGTGAACCGACGCGGCCCGAACATCAGCTCGCGCATGATCAAGAGCGCCCAACGCTCGCCCACCAGGTCGAGGGCCTGCGCGAAGGCGCAGCCGTCCTCGTAGCTTCGCTTGCGCTCCATTGGCTCTCCGCATTTTGGTTGTTTATTGCAACTTACAACTTGCAATATAAAAGACAGAGGCGCAGTCTTCAAGCATCGAGACGACTCATTCCCGCTTCAGGAGCATCGACATGACCTCTTCGACCCCGATGATCTTCGTGAACCTGCCTTCCGCCGATATCTCCCGTGCCCGTGCCTTCTATGCCGGGCTGGGCCTTACCATCGACGAGCGCTTCTGCGACGCCGAGAGCCTGATGGTGCGCGTGTCCGATGCGATTCATCTCATGATCCTCGAAAGGGAGAAGTTCGCCTCCTTCTCGCCCCGGCCCGTGGCACCGGAGGGGACCGTCGGCGCTCTGGTTTGTCTGTCCCAGCCGTCGAGGGACGACGTGGATGAGTTCGTCGGGCGCGCCACCGCGCATGGCGGCCGCGACAACGACAAGACCCAGGAGATGGGCGACGTCATGTATGGCCGGTCGGTGTCCGATCCCGATGGTAACGTCCTCGAGGTGATGTGGATGGACATGGCGCGCGCCATGCCAGTCGAAGACGCGGCGGTCTGAACCGCGGCCCCGATCCGTCGGCTCCGGCGACTTGGAGCCGGGGCAACGCGACCGGCCGGTCACCTGCGGGACCTTGGTCGGGTGCGTCGCCGCAACTACTGAGGACAGCTGGACCGTCGCGGCGACCATGCTCCTGATCGAGGGCGATGCAGGCAATTTCACCGGGCCGCTTGGCACGACGTAGCAAACGGCGGCTTAAGGCAGAAATTGTCCTGTATGATCGGCAACAATCGGAGGGTGCGGGCCGGAAGCAGCCGGGGATCTCGAATGCCGGCTACTGGTCGTGGGGCGCGGTCTCTTTGAAAGGCAGCGCAGCGGAAAGGTGCAGCGGTCTGCAATGACGTCTACGGTGTTCGCTTTCACACGGCCTCGGTTCAGGCGTCTGCTGCTGACAGACCCCAAGAAAGGGAAAAGCATGAAGGTCGAGAACATTTTTCTGAGCATCAACGCGGCCGACTTCGACGCTCAATCTAAATGGTGGGCGAAGCTGATCGGTCGCGCTTGGGATCGCGAGCCAATGCCGTCCTGTCATGAATGGGATCTGCGCGAAGGCGTCTTCTTTCAAGTTCTGGACAGTCCGCGAGGTGCCGGCGAGTCGACCGTGACGATGCGGGTGGCAGACCTCGATCCAGAGATCACGCGGCTTTCTGCCGCAGGGATCGAAGTACCGGAGCCAGTGAAGGTCGAAGGCTTCAATTCTCTTCGCTACGCCGAGTTCGCCGACCCCGAAGGCAATACCGTCGGACTTCTCGACGGGAGCTGATCACCTGCTGGGCCCCGCCGCAGATGGCGGTATCCGTCTCGAAGCGGCTGGCTGGACGGGCCAACGGTCCACTGATGAGATGATAGTTTTGGGAGGCAAGCAAATGACGGTCCTACGCATCGTTGCGAATATCGCGATTGCGGCCCTCAGTAGGGAACTGCGGAACAGCGCATTGAGGTAAGCTGGTCCGAGCGCCCTGCCCCTTTGGTCTGAAACGCAGAAAGCCTCCCGAGGGAGGCTTGTCTGGATCTGTGTCAGATTTCAGTGGTTGCGGGAGCAGGATTTGAACCTGCGACCTTCAGGTTATGAGCCTGACGAGCTACCGGGCTGCTCCATCCCGCG
>NZ_JAPWGO010000249.1 GCF_027213785.1 Limimaricola sp. G21655-S1
CTGCATCGGGTGCTCGCTGCGCCGCGGCTCTGGCGGCCGGGGTATCGAGCCGGTAATCGACCGTGAAGTCGCTCTCGCGGGTGTAGAAGGCGGGCAGATCTTCGGTTTGATAGCCGATCACCGGTACCCCTTGCGTCTCCAGATACTCCAGCGTCAACCCGATATCGAGGATCGACTTGGCTCCTGCGCAGACCACGGCCACCGGCGTCTGGGCCAGCTCCTGCAGATCGGCCGATATATCGAAGGTCTCCTGCGCACCACGATGTAC
>NZ_JAPWGO010000250.1 GCF_027213785.1 Limimaricola sp. G21655-S1
CCATTCGCTCATGCCTTTGACGCGGGCCGTGGTGATATATTCTGCCGAGAGCTGCTCCAGCATAAAAGAGCGCGTCATCCGGCTGATGTAGGCCAGCGAGTAATAGCCCAAGATCGATGCGGGCAGCACGATATGGGAAAAGGCATCCCAAAAGGCCCCCCAGTCACCTGCGATAATCGAATCCACTAGGATCATACCAGTGACAGACGGGATCATATCTTCGTAAAATATCCCCTGTCGTCCGGGGCCGCCGACCCAGCCGAGCAT
>NZ_JAPWGO010000251.1 GCF_027213785.1 Limimaricola sp. G21655-S1
GTATTACGCTTCGCAAAACTTTTACGAATACGCTTCTTCTCAGTAAACGAATAACTCATAGAGTCTCCATCATGGGGGGGTGGCGCAAGAAACCAAACGTCAGCAACCACGCACAACTTGAATGCTGACCTTTGCCATCTTGCAAAGCATCACAAGCGCAACAAGGCTGGCTGATTACTCCGCCAGCCTGACTAATCTTCCCTAAGGAAGATTATTTTACTTCAGCCTTAGCACCGGCTTCGGTCAGTTGCTTCAGAACGTCTTCAG
>NZ_JAPWGO010000252.1 GCF_027213785.1 Limimaricola sp. G21655-S1
GTCATCACCTGGGAAGTCGTACTCAGAAAGAAGTTCACGAACTTCCATCTCAACTAGCTCAAGTAGCTCTTCGTCGTCAACCATGTCACATTTGTTCATGAATACGATGATGTAAGGTACACCAACCTGACGAGAAAGTAGGATGTGCTCACGAGTTTGTGGCATAGGACCGTCAGTCGCAGCAACTACTAGGATTGCGCCGTCCATTTGAGCAGCACCAGTGATCATGTTTTTAACATAATCGGCGTGTCCTGGACAGTCTACGTG
>NZ_JAPWGO010000253.1 GCF_027213785.1 Limimaricola sp. G21655-S1
GCCCACGCCTTGCGAGCGGGCTGCTTCGTCGGTGACCAGGTCGTCGACATACAGCCGCAGGTCTTCGTAGGTGTTTTCGTACAGGCGGTATAGCGCCAGTCCCACAGGCTGGCCCTGCTCGTTGCATGCCAGTACCAGGCGTGCGCCGTAGCGGCATACGCGCTGCATCTTGGCCAGGTAGGCCGCGCTATCTTCCGGCAACATCGGGCGCAGCTGCCGGTGTAGCGCTGCTGCGCTTTGCAGCAGCGCAGGCTCGGAGATCTGCCC
>NZ_JAPWGO010000254.1 GCF_027213785.1 Limimaricola sp. G21655-S1
GTTACGGTGTTCCGCCAGCAACACCCGATACCCGTCGAGTTGCTGCTGGTAGCTGGTGAGGCTGCGCCTGTCCCCCAGCACCGCGAAGCGGCGCTAGGTGCGTTCGATATCGCTGGCTTGCGCCGTCAGCAGGGTGGCACGGCGGGTATCCTTGACCGCCCGCACCATCTCGTCGTTGGTGAGCTGGCTGAGGGGGGCAAGGGCGGTGCTGTTGTGCCAGATCATCCCGCCCAGCGGCATCAACACCAGCGCGAACCCCATCAATAC
>NZ_JAPWGO010000255.1 GCF_027213785.1 Limimaricola sp. G21655-S1
CTACCCCTGAGCTACATGAGCTTCACATACAAACCATTCAACAACTTGGAGCGGGTGAAGGGAATCGAACCCTCGTCGTAAGCTTGGAAGGCTTCTGCTCTACCATTGAGCTACACCCGCCTACGATCCGGACGACTTCACAATCTTGCCGCCAAGATGCATAGCAACTGGTGGGGGGAGAAGGATTCGAACCTTCGAAGGCAGAGCCGTCAGATATACAGTCTGTTCACTATGGACCCTCGGGAACCCCTCAACAAATGAGAGGCG
>NZ_JAPWGO010000256.1 GCF_027213785.1 Limimaricola sp. G21655-S1
CGATGAGGTAGGGGTGCTTGTATTCCAAGTTCCCCTGAGCGATATGGCCGATCACCTTGCGCATGGTTTCAGCGTACGGACGGCTGGCAGACATGCGTTCCTGCGCACGGCGCATTTTGCTTGCTGCCACCATTTCCATAGCGCCGGTGATCTTCTGAGTGTTTTTCACACTCCCGATCTTGTTACGTATCTCTTTTGCGCCGGCCATCTCTTACTCTCCATCAAGTGGCAGCTCACGCTGCCACACACGCTTACCAGGTCTGGGT
>NZ_JAPWGO010000257.1 GCF_027213785.1 Limimaricola sp. G21655-S1
CTACAAGGCACACGCCGGAGCCCGCTGGTCGCAAATCATTGCCGCATTGGATCTCGCTGGCTGGTCCCCCAAGGTCATGCAATCCAACAATGATTTCGGCGTCGCAGCGACGTTTTCGGTGAACGCCCATGGCTGGCCAGTTCCCTTTGGCCCGATGGGATCAACCGTACGCAGCCTCAGGATGCTTTTACCCTCGGGCGATCTGGTTACCTGCTCTGCCACGGAAAACAGCGATCTCTTTAATATGGCGATGGGAGGCTATGGTC
>NZ_JAPWGO010000258.1 GCF_027213785.1 Limimaricola sp. G21655-S1
CTCCAAGGGAATGAGAGGGGCGTCAAGAGCAGAGCGGCATGCCCGCCCACAAAGTCACAAAACAGTCAAAGATGCATCAGATTTGCCGCTTGCAAAATAAGAACGGCCCCAGTGGGCATCCGGGGCCGTGATCTCTTGGCAGGCGGGGTTGAGGCGCAGCCTGCCGATCTAAGTTTGTCGTTACGCCTCGAGCGAACGACGCAGCATTTCGACGTCTTCGGCGATCTGCCCGTCGATGGTCTTGAGCTCTTCGATGCGGCGTACAC
>NZ_JAPWGO010000025.1 GCF_027213785.1 Limimaricola sp. G21655-S1
CGCCGATCCTCCCATCCCCTATGGGAATTGAATCAGCCACGGGCACCCCGATCAAGATCGAGTTTTTCAACGGAATAGGCGGACAACCGACATTCGCTGCACATGAAGCAGGCGTCCGCTTCATATAGGAACAGTAAAGGCTTTTTGGCCAGCGTGAGTTGCTTCCAATAGGCTTTCAGCCACGCGCTGGTACAGGTGTCGATCCCAAGAATGTTTTTGACAGGTGACGATGAGACCAATAGCGAGGCCCAGTGCCCGAGCTATTACTGCCGTTAGGAACGGCGGAACCTGCACCGATGCTGATGGTAGCGGGTCATATGATTCCATTAGACGGCCATCCGGCACCCGTCAGAATTCGTCAGCATCGATGCAGATGCCATTGTGCGTCTGTTTCACCGGGGCAACTCTGAACTCTACGCGCATGCGCAGCAGATAAGGTTCTGACATGCAGATCTTCTTTACAGGTGTCAGAGCACCAGCACGGCACGGAAGTCGTTGACGTTGGTCAGTGTCGGACCGGTGCGGATCAGCGCGCCGATCCGGTCGAAGAGGCTGTAGCTGTCATGCGCCGCCAGCATTCGCTGCGGGTCGCAGCCGACCTCACGGGCGCGGCAGAGCGTGTCAGGACCGATCAGCGCGCCGGCGGCGTCTTCGGTGCCGTCAATGCCGTCGGTGTCGCCCGCGAGCGCATGGATGCGCGGATGGCTCTGCGAGGCACAGGCCAGACCCAGGAGGAACTCGGTGTTCCGACCGCCGCGCCCCGGCTCGATGTCGCTGATGGTCACAGTGGTCTCGCCGCCCGAGAGCAGCACGGCGGGCGCCGGCAGCGGCTTGCCGAGTGTGGCCACGGCGCGGGCAATGCCGGCCATGACGATGCCTACCTCGCGCGCCTCGCCTTCCAGGGCGTCGCCGAGGATCAACGGCGTCACGCCGGCAGCACGGGCCGCCTCCGCCGCCGCCTCAAGCGATGTCCGCGGCGCGGCGATCAGGCGGAAATCCGGGACCGCATGGGGCGGGGCATCGCCTGGTGTCATGAGCAACGCACGGGCCGCCTTGGGCAGGTTTGGGCCGAGTCGCTCAGCCAGATGCGACAGGTCGTCGGTGGCGCTCGGGTCGGGCACGGTCGGCCCCGAAGCGATCGCCGCCGGGTCATCGCCGGGCACGTCCGAGATCGCCAGCGTGACCAGCCGTGTACCATTCGCGGCACGCAGCAATCCGCCGCCCTTAAGTCGGTCGAGCCGCCGCCGCACCCGGTTCATCTCCTCGATGGTCAGCCCCGAGCGGAGCAGCAGCCGGTTTACGGCGATCAGGTCATCGAGCGTCAGGGGCTCCCGTGGCAGCGTCATCAGCGCCGACCCGCCCCCCGAGATCAGCGCCAGCACCAGATCATCGGGCCCGGCCGAGGCGGTGGTGGCGAGGATCTCGCGGGCCGCGGCCTCTCCGGCGGCGTCCGGCACCGGGTGCGCGGCCTCGCGCACCGTGATGCGTTCAGTCGGCACTGCGTGGCCATAGCGCGTGACCACCACGCCCGAGAGATCGACGTCGGGCCAAGCCACTTCGACGGCGCGCGCCATCTCCGCCGCCGACTTGCCGGCGCCAACGACGATGCAGCGCCCCGTCGGCTTGTCTGGCAAATGCCGCGCCAGCACCTCGGCCGGGTCGGCGGCGGCCACGGCGACGTCGAACAGTCGGCGCAGCAACGCCGGGGCGTCGTGGTCGCTCACCGTCATCTCAAATGTTCTCGCCGCGGATCGCGTCGCAGACCGCGTCGGTGACCTGCTGGGTCGTCGCCTCGCCGCCGACATCCGGGGTCAGGATGCCCTCGGCGCAGACCTTTTCCACCGCCCGCATGAGCCGGTCAGCGGCGTCCTTCTCGCCCAGATGCTCCAGCATCTGGCTGGCGGTCCAGAAGGTTGCGACCGGGTTGGCGATGCCCCTGCCGGTGATGTCGAAGGCCGAACCGTGGATCGGCTCGAACATCGAGGGGTAGCGCTTCTCGGGGTCGATGTTGCCGGTCGGCGCGACACCGAGGCTGCCTGCCAATGCACCGGCGAGGTCCGACAGGATGTCGGCGTGCAGGTTGGTGGCAACGATGGTGTCGAGGCTACGCGGGTTCTTCACCATGCGCACAGTCATGGCATCGACCAGCATCTTGTCCCAGGTCACGTCCGGGAACTCCTTCGAGACCTCGGCCGCGATTTCGTCCCACATCACCATACCGAAGCGCTGCGCGTTCGACTTGGTCACCACGGTCAGGAGCTTGCGGGGACGTGACTGCGCCAGCGCGAAGGCATAGCGCATGATCCGGGTCACGCCGGTGCGGGTGAAGATCGCCACCTCGGTGCCGACTTCCTCGGGCAGGCCCTTGTGGGCACGGCCGCCGTGGCCGGAATATTCCCCCTCGGAGTTCTCGCGCACGATGACCCAGTCGAGGTCGCCCGCGCCGACGCCTGCGAGTGGCGAGGAGATGCCCGGCAGGATCTTGGTCGGCCGCACGTTGGCATACTGGTCAAAGCCTTGGCAGATCGGCAGCCTCAGGCCCCACAGCGTGACGTGGTCGGGCACGTCGGGCGCGCCGACGGCACCGAAGAAGATCGCATCGAAGGCCATGAGTTGGTCCCGGCCGTCCTCGGGCATCAGCGCGCCGGTCCTCTTGTAGCGCTCCGAACTCCAGTCGAACTCGGTGACTTCGAGCGCGAAACCGCCGTCGCGACGGGACAGCGCCTCGAGCGCCTGAAGCCCAGCGGCAATGACCTCCGGGCCAATGCCGTCTGCGGGAATGGATGCGATCTTGTAGGTCTTCATGGGGTTTCCTCCGGGGACGCTGTCGCACCGGCCCGTGTCGCATTGGATCGTTGCGGCGACGCCATGACGGTGCAGTCGAGGGCGACGTTATGAGCGACCGGCTCGACCCCTCAACGCGCAGATGATTATATACTGATATGAAACAATTTCGCCGGCTTGGGCTTCGACATGGATATTTCTCACCTCAGGTGCTTCGTCGCGGCGGCGGACGAACTGCATTTCGGCCGCGCTGCGCAGTCGTTGGGCATGCTCCCTGCCTCGCTGGGCCGACAGGTCCGCATCCTCGAAGAGCAGCTCGGAGCAAAGCTGTTCCTGCGCACCACACGTAGCGTGACCTTGACCGAAGCGGGCACCGCGATCCTCCAGGATGTGCGGGAGATGATCGCGCAGGCCGAGCAACTTGAGGAGAAGATCCGCCACATTCGAAAGACCGAGGCACCGGTCCTGCGGGTCGGCGCGATCGACAGCGCCGCGGCTGGGCTGATGCCACAGCTTTTGCAATACCTGCGCGAGGATCACCCCGACATCGAGGTGCAGCTGATCGAGCAAAAAACGATCCACCTGCTGCCGAAGCTCCTGAGTGGCAGTCTCGACATCGCTTTCTGCCGCCCGCCCGACACGCGCGACCCCCGGATCAACTTCCGTACCCTGTTTTTCGAAACGGCCGTGGTGGCGCTACCCGAGGATCACCCGCTGGCTGGACGCGAGGAGATCGCAGTGGCCGATCTCGCGGATGCGCCGCTGATCGTGCCGGATCGTCGCTCGCGTCCGCATTCGCACGACTTGACGATCAAGCTCTTCCTCGACGCCGGGCTCACCGCGCGCGTGGCTCAGGTGGCCGAGGAGAAGCACACCATCGTCAATCTCGTCGCGACCGGCACCGGCCTCGCGATCGTGCCGCGCTGGACCGCGCGCATCGCGGTTCCGGGCGTGCGCTTCGTGCGCCTTGCGATGCCGCAGGGGGCGAGCCGCTCGAAGCTGGTGCTCGCCGCCGCCTGGACGCGCGGCACGCGGGATGCGCAGCGCGACGCGCTGCTCGACGTGCTCGACCGGCATATGAAGGCGATCGAGCAGAGCGCCTGATTAGATCATATAATAATATAATCTTCTGCGCGTATGTGGCGCCATGCCTTTGCTGCCATGGTGGCGGTCGTAGCATCGCGTCTCGCGGCGCGGTGCCGGAGGAGCACATGGGAGGAGCAAGAACCATGAAGATGACGACCTATGCCATTCTCGCCGCGAGCACGATCGCGGCCTTCCCAGCAACCGCCCAGGATCGCGCCGACTGGCCCGACAGCCTGAGCATCTCGACCGGTTCGCAGGGCGGCACCTATTTCGTCTGGGGCTCCGGCCTCGGCTCGATGATCGGCGAGCAGCTTGGCGTGCCGACCAGCGTCGAAATCACCGGCGGCCCAGTGCAGAACGTCGTGCTGGTCGAGACCGGCGAGACCATGCTCGGCTTCAGCACCACCGGCCCGGCGCAGGAGGCCATGGCGGGCGAGAACGAGCTGATGCCAGGTATGGAGGCCGCCAATCTGCGGGCACTGTTCCCCATGTACCAGACGCCGTTGCAGGCGGTCGTGCTGTCCTCCTCGGGGATCGAGAGCATCGAGGATCTCGAAGGCAAGCGCGTCAATCTCGGGCCGGCCTCGGGCACCTCGGCGACCTATTGGCAGCGCTATTTCGACACCGCCGGTATCGATGTGAAGGCCAGCTTCGCAGGCGGCTCCGACGGCGCGGGGCAGCTTGCTGACGGGCTGATCGACGCTTTCGTCTATGCTGCCGGCCTGCCGACCAGCGCCTTCAGCGAACTGGCCATCCAGAACGACGTGACCTTCCTGCCGCTCTCGGAGGAGAACATCGCGACCTTCAAGGAGGTGGCGCCGTCGATGCAGGACTTCTCCATCCCGGCCGGGACCTATGAGGGCCAGGACGAGGACATTCCCTCCGTGTCGATGTGGAACTTCGCCATCGCGCACCAGGAGCTGCCGGAGAGCCTCGCCTATGAGATCACCAAGCTCGTGCTCGAGGACAACGCGCGGATGAAGCAGCTCCACGCTTCGGCCGTTGAGACGCTGGCCGAGAACTGGGACACCAACAACTTCATGCCGTTCCACCCGGGCGCCGTGCGCTACTACGAGGAGATCGGCATCACCATCCCCGACGAGCTGCGCTGAGCTTCCCCGGCGCGGTGCGCCGCGGGCGGGGTTCGCCCTGTCCGCGGCACTGGTATCCCTCGGCAATCCGGTGATGCGATGACCCATTCCGACAGCAAGAAGATCCCCTCATCGGAGACCCTCGATGAGCTGACGAGCCCGGTGGTCGCCACGGCCGCCGTCGATGACGATCCGCCTGCGGGCAACCAGCGAGTCTTCATCGGCCCGCGTCACTACCTCTTCGCCACGGCCTGCGCTGCCTATGCGGTATTTCACCTCGCGGTGATGAACCTCTACCCGCTGGAAACCTGGACTTACCGTCTGCTGCATCTGGGTGGCGGGCTCGCGCTCGGCTTCCTGCTCTATGGCGCCTATGGCGTCGTTCCCGAACAGGCGGCGGCGCGTCGCAGCGTCGGCAACACTCTCCTGCTCGCGCTGGCGGCGGCAGGCACGCTGTTCGGCGCCGGCGCGATTCTGGCGGTTTGGGCCAATTGGTGGTTTCTTGGCAACGCCGTGCCGCCCGGCTGGGCCGTGGCGAGCTTCGGCATTCCGCTGACCCTGGGGACGACCGCTGCGGTGCTGCATGGCTGGCTGTTCGAAGATCGGCGCATCGGCACCTGGACGCTGGCCGACATCCTTCTTGCCGTGGCAACTGCGGCATCGATTGGCTATGTCATCTACTTCGCGCGGGCCCTCCAGATGCGGGCCGGCATGCCGATGGCCCAGCCAGGCGACATGTGGGCCGCAATCACTGGCGTGATCCTGATCCTCGAGGCGGTGCGGCGCATGGCCGGGATGGCGCTGGTGATCATCTCCGCCGTCTTCGTGGCCTACGCCTTCGCAGGGCCCTGGCTGCCGGGCATCCTCAATCATGGCGGCTACGAGCCGAAGCGGTTCTTCTCCTACATCTTCACCGACAACGGCATTCTCAGCGCGCCGATCGCGATCTCCTCGACCTACATCGTGCTCTTCGTGATCTTCGCGGCGTTCCTTCAGGCCACCCATGTCGGCGCCTACTTCGTCAACGTCGCCTTCGCCGCCGCGGGTCACAAGCGCGGCGGTCCGGCCAAGGTGGCGGTCTTCGCCTCGGGCCTGATGGGGATGATCAACGGCACCAGCGCTGGCAACGTCGTCTCGACTGGCTCGCTCACGATCCCACTGATGAAGAAGGTGGGCTACCGCAGCCAGACCTCGGCGGCGGTCGAGGCCGCGGCCTCCTCGGGCGGACAGATCATGCCGCCGATCATGGGCGCGGGCGCCTTCATCATGGCCGAGATCACCGGCATTCCCTACACCGAGATCATCTGGGCCGCGCTGATCCCGGCCATCCTCTACTTCGCCTCCGTGTTCTTCATGGTCGACCTGATGGCGCAGCGCTTCGCCATGGTGGGGCTGCCACGCTCGGCGCTGCCGAAGCTCGGCGCGCTCCTGAAGCAGGCCTACCTCTTCGCGCCGATCGTGGTGCTGATCTGGGCGCTCTTCGTCGGCTACTCGGTGATCCGCTGCGGCACGCTGGCGATGATTACTGCCGCCGTTGTGTCATGGCTCACGCCGAACCGCATGGGGCCGCGGCAGCTATTCCACGCGCTCGACATTGGCGCGCGTATGGTGCTCCAGCTGGTCGCGGTCTGCGCGGCGGCGGGCATCATCGTGGGCGTCATCGCTCTCACCGGTATCGGCACGCGCTTCTCGGCGCTGCTCTTGGGCATCGCCGACCAGTCACAGCTTCTCGCCATGATGTTCTCGATGCTCGTCGCGATCATCCTTGGCATGGGCATGCCCACCACGGCCGCCTACGCGGTAGCGGCCTCTGTCATCGCGCCAGGCCTCATCAATCTCGGGGTCGAGCCGTTGACCGCGCATTTCTTCATCTTCTACTTCGCGGTGATGTCGGCGATCACGCCGCCGGTGGCGCTTGCCGCCTATGCCGGCGCGGCGCTGGCGCAGTCCGACCCGATGAAGACAAGCGTCGAAAGCTTCCGCATCGGGCTTGCGGCCTTCGTGGTGCCCTACATGTTCTTCTTCTCAGACGCGCTGCTCATGCAGGGCGGCTGGCTCGATACCATCCACGTGACGATCTCGGCGCTGTTCGGCATCTACCTGCTGTCCTCGGGCATCATCGGCTGGTTCTTCGGCCGGATCGGCTGGATCGCTCGGGCGCTGCTGATCGGGGGCGCGCTGGGAATGCTCGATGCGGGACTGGTCACCGATCTGGTTGGGCTGAGCATTGGAACGGTCCTTTTGCTCTACCAGAAGAACATCCTGAAACCCGGAACCCTCGCGCACGGAAAGGACTGATTACTCTCGGACATGCTGTCGGTCCCATGAACGACGGCCCCCATCCGGACTGGATGGGGGCCGTTGCCTTTCCTGAGAACCTGGCCTCGGATGACTTGCGCCGTACCCTCAGTGCGTCGCTTCCGGGGCCCCGGCCATCCGCCGATCTTGTCGACGATGGCACCGAGGGTTCTACAGAGTGAATGCCGCGCGAAAGGCGTCCAGCGCGGCGACTTCATCTCCCGAGGCAAAGGCCTCCATTCCGACCGGGCCGTCATAGCCCATGCCGCGGAGTGCCCGTGCCACGCCGACATAGTTGATCTCGCCGGTTCCGGGCTCGCAGCGTCCGGGAACGTCGGCCACCTGCACCTCGCCGATCCAGGGCAGGCAGGCCCGGCACAGCTCGATCAGGTTCCCCTCGCCGATCTGGGCATGGTAGAGATCGAGGTTGAGGCGCAGCTGTGGTCGGTCAACCGAGGCGACCAGCGCGAGGCATTCCTCGGCGCGGGCGAAGGGGACGCCGGCATGGTCGACGGGCAGGTTGAGGTTTTCGAGCGTGAAGGTCACGCCGAGTTCCTCGGCGAGGTCGCAGATCCGGTGCAGCGTGTCTCGGGCTTTCACCCATTTCAATGGCGTGGCGATCTCGGCAAGTCTGGGCCGGCCGCCATCGCCGAGCCCGGTGCCGTGAAGGTTCAGCCGGGCCACGCCGAGGCGCTTGCCGACAAGCGCGGTTTCGCGCGCCGAGGCGAGCAGCATCTCGGCACCCTCATCATCGGCCAGCCGTCCTTCGAGATAGCCGTTCATGATCGAGAAGGTCGCGCCAGAGCGCTCCAGCGCAGCGAGGTCGTGATCAGGCCAGTTCCAGAGCCCGACCTGAAAGCCCATCTCATGCAACTGCGCGCAGCGCCATTCGATCGGGCGGTCGCGCCACAGCATCTCGGCGCAAGCGGCGAGGGTGAACGCCATGGCTCAGGCCCCCGTCATCGCCGAGGTGACCTCGATCGGTCGGCCCTCGTGGAAGGACAGGTTCGCGGCCTCGGCCAGCGCCAGTGCGTTCACACCGTCCTGCACCGTGGCGGGCACCGGTTTGCCGTCGACGCAGGCGTCGACGAAGGCGGACCATTCGATCGCGTAGGCGCGCATGTAGCGCTCGAGGAAGAAGAAGACTGGTTTAGCCGAGACGGTGCCGGCGGCGGTCGACTTCACCACCGTGTTCTCGATCTCGTTGCGCGCTTCGAGCGTGCCCTCCGAGCCCAGCAGCTCGACCCGCTGGTCGTAGCCGTAGGGCGCGCGGCGGGAGTTGCGGATCGTGGCGATACGGCCGTCGGCATAGGTCAGCACCACGACGGCGGTGTCGATATCGCCGGCCGCCCCGATTTCGGGGTCCACCAGGCAGGAACCGTGCGCCGTCACGGTCTTGGGCATGCCGAAGAGAAAGCTGCACATGTCGAAATCGTGGATCATCATGTCGCGGTAGAGCCCGCCCGAGACCTTGATGTAGCTGACCGGCGGCGGTGCGGGGTCAAAGGAGGTCACGGCCAGGAGTTCACCCTTGCCGACCTCGCCGGCGTCGAGCGCGGCTTTCACGGCAGCGAAGTTCGGGTCGAAGCGGCGGTTGAAGCCCATCATCATCGGTTTGTCATGCGTTTTGGCGATGCGCCCGATCTCAAGCGCGCGCGCGAGGTCGAGATCGATCGGCTTTTCACAGAAGATCGCCTTCCCGGCCTTGGCCCCGGCCTCGATGAGATCGGCATGGGTGTTGGTCGACGACGCGATCAGGATCGCGTCGATGCCGGGATCGGCGAGGATGTTTTCGGGGCTGCGTACGGCGATGTTGTGCTCACGGGCGAGCGCCTGCGCCGCCTCGGGCATCACGTCGGTGACGGCGACGAGCTCGGAGCGGGGGTCCATCTTGATCGAGGCGGCGTGGACTTTGCCGATGCGGCCGGCGCCGAAGAGAGCGACTTTCATGGGGACTACCTTTCGGTTTGCGTTCAAAGAATGACGCGGCGGCCTTCACGGGCCGAGACGTCGATGGCGTGGATCACCGCTTCGATGGAGAGCGCGTCGGTGAAATCGGGAAAGACCGGTGCGCCGCTGGCGATGGCGCGCAGGAAGGCGGCGGCCTCGATGGTCTTGAGGTCACTGAAGCCGAGCTGGTGACCGGGGGCAGGGCAGAAGGCGCCATAGGGTGGGTGCTCGGGACCGGTCAGGATGGTACGGAAGCCCTGCCGCGCGGCGGGGCCTTCGTTGGTATAAAGATGCAGTTCGTTCAGCCGCTCCTGGCTGAAGGCGATCATGCCCTCGGTGCCGTGTAGCTCCCAATCAAGCTTGTTCTTGCGGCCCCAGGCCGAGCGGGAGCTGCACAGTGTGCCCTGTGCGCCCGAGGTGTAGCGGATGATGGCCGAGGCCGTGTCTTCGTTCTCGACCTTGGCGCGGCCCGAGCCATCGGGGAGGGGGCGGGTGTCGTGGATGATTTGGGTGTCGGCGATCAGGCTCTCGATCGGTCCCATCAGGATCTGGCTCATCGAGACGAGGTGGCAGCCAAGATCGCCAAGCGTGCCCAGCCCGGCATCGGCCCGCTTCGCCCGCCAGCTCCATGGAAGATTGGGGTCCGCCTGGTAGTCTTCGTCGACCCAGCCGCGAAAATGGACCGGCCGGCCGATCGCGCCCTCGACCGTCAGTTTGCAGGCATGGGCAATGGCCGGATTGTGGATGTAGTTGTAACCGACCATGGTCCGGACGCCGGCCTTACGCGCGGCAGCCTCCATCTCGCGCGCGTCCTCGAGGGTGAGCGCCAGCGGCTTTTCGCAATGGACATGCTTGCCAGCGTCGATTGCGGCGAGGGCCATCTCGCGGTGCATTCCGTTCGGTGTGGTGATCGAGACGATGTCCACCCCCGGATGCGCGACCAGCGCCCGCCAGTTCTCCACGGCCTCAGGGAAGCCGAACTGGTCCGCCATCGCCTGCGCACGCGAAGCAGGCGTGTCGCACAAGGCGACGAGCTCGACCTGCGGCAGGTCGCCGAAGACCGCACGCGCATTGCGATAGGCCAGCGCATGGGCCTTGCCCATGAAGCCGGTCCCGATCAGACCCAGGCCGATACCCATGATTCCCTCCCTAATGGAATATTCATTCCATATCTCCTCATGAGATGTTAAGGGTGGACCTGTCAAGACATGAGAACTTCATGAGCCCCACGACGGACCAGACCGCCCCGACCAACGTCACCGAAGTGCTGGAGCGCCTCGATGAGCTGATCGGCACCTTGCCCAAGCGGCTCGACCAGTGCGCGGCCTTCACCCGACGCCACCTTCACCTGATCGCGGTCTCGACCGTATCGGACATGGCGCGGGAAGCAGGGGTCGCGCCGTCGGTCTACATGCGCTTTTGCCAAGCGCTCGGCTTCTCGGGGTATTCCGAGATGCAGGCCCTGTTCCGTGTGCAATACACCGCCTTTCGGCCTGCTTATGACGAGCGCATTGCCACGTTGCGCCCAGAGATGGAGGGCGGGCCAGGCGCGCTTCTCGCGGAATTCGCGGAAGCAGGACACAAGTCACTTATGTCCTTGGCAAATACGGTGACGTCCGAAGGTCTCGGTGCCATCGCCCAAGGTATGGCTGCCGCGCCGCTTTTGCACTTGGTCGGCATGCGTCGGGCCTTCGCCGTGGTCAGCAACATGTCCTACATGCTCGGAAAGCTTGAAGTTCCGGCCGTGCTCCACAGCGATACCGGCCGGCTCGGCGGGCCGGGCGTGGTCGGGGCCGGGCAGGCCGTTTTCGCCGCGACCTTCTCGCCCTTTTCTCAGGAAACGCTGGATTTCGCCCGGCTGGCAAAGGAGCGCGGCGCCCTCGTCTACGGGCTGTCCGATGTGGAAGACTGTCCACTGGCCGAATTCGCCGATGGCCTGCTGATCGCACGCGAGAACGAGGTGGCCGGCTTTAGGTCGCTGAACGCATCGCTGACCCTGACGACGGCGCTCGTGGTCGCGATAGGGGCTCTCCAAGAAGGTAATTGACAGAAGCACCGATTCGGTCGCAAATGGAATAAATGTTCCATATGGTCGATATCAGGCCGGGACGTATCAGTTCGGCGTCGCCGAAGCGGAGTGGAGGCTCCGCAGGGTCAACAGGGAGGAACTATGACCAAGATTGCCAAAACCGCCGTGCTGCTCGCCGCGATGGGCGTGGCCGCACCCGCGCTCGCGCAGGACATCATCGTTGTCGCCCACGGGCAGGCCAACGACCCGTTCTGGTCCGTGGTCAAGAACGGTGCCGACAAGGCCGCGGAGGACACGGGGGCCAATGTCGACTTCCGCTCGCCCGAGACCTTCGACATGGTCCAGATGAGCCAGCTGATCGACGCCGCCGTGAACCAGGAGCCGGACGGGCTGGTGGTCTCGATCCCCGACGCCGACGCGCTTGGGCCCTCGATCGAGCGCGCCGTCCAGGCGGGCATCCCGGTCATCTCGATGAACTCCGGCTCCGACGTGGCCAAGGAGCTTGGCGCGCTGCTGCATGTCGGCCAGGACGAGTTCACCGCCGGCAAGGCGGCGGGCGAGAAGCTTGCCGAGATGGGCGGTACCACCGGCATCTGCGTCAACCAGGAGGTCGGCAACGTTGCGCTCGACCTGCGTTGCGAGGGCTTTGCCGAAGGCTTCGGCGGCTCGGTCGAGGTCATCCCGACCCAGAACGACCCGGCCGAGGTGCAGGCCAAGGTTCAGGCGGCCCTCGAATCGAACCCCGACGTCGACACGGTGATGGGACTTGGTGCCTCGCTCGTGGGCGAGCCCGCGCTGGCCGCCGTCGAGGCGGTGGGGCGCACCGGCGAGGTGAACGTCGCGACCTTTGATCTGTCGGCGAGCTTCCTCGAGGCGGTCGCCAATGGCGAAGCCGCCTTCGCGATCGACCAGCAGCAGTTCCTTCAGGGCTACCTGCCGGTCGTGTTCCTCGCGCTCAACGCGCAATACGGCCTGGTGCCGGGCGGGGACGTGCCCTCCGGCCCGAACCTCGTGACGCAGGACAAGGCGGCCCAGGTGGTCGATCTGTCCGCGCAGGGCATCCGCTGAATCCCATTCCAGTGTGATGCCGGACGCATCGGGCCGTGGCGCACACCGCCGCGCCACGGCCTTTCTTTATTCATCGGGAGGATGAGGCCATGGCCGAAGTCGTTCAGCCTGCAATCCAGGCCGCAAAGGACGAACGTCTCAAGAAGGAAGGTTTGGGCGCGCGGCTGATGAAGCGCCCCGAGCTCGGCGCCATCGCCGGCGTGATACTGGTGACGACGTTCTTTCTGATCACCGCCGACAGCGCGATGTTCACGCTCTCGGGCATCATGAACTTCATGACACCGGCCGCCCAGCTCGGCATTCTCGCTATCGGCGCGGCGATGCTGATGATCGGCGGCGAGTTCGATCTCTCCATCGGCTCGATGGTGGCCTTCGCCGGCCTGATCTTCGGAGCCGCGACCGTAACACTCGGCCTGCCGCTCATCTTCGCGATCCCGCTCACCATGATCGTGGCGGCCATGATCGGCGCGGTGAACGGTTCGATCGTGCTCAGGACCGGTCTGCCATCCTTTATTGTGACGCTGGCATTCCTTTTCGTGCTGCGCGGTGCCTCGCTCGTCGGGCTCAAGATTGCCTCGGGTGGCTCGACCCAGCTGCGCGGCGTGCGCGACGCGGTCGAGGGCGACTGGCTCGCGCCGCTGTTCTCCGGCGACGCCTTCGGTCCGCTCTTCGTCTGGCTGGCCGAGGCCGGTGTGATCGAAACCTTCAACAACGGCGCGCCCAAGGTGCCCGGCATCCCGGTCGAGATCCTGTGGTTCGCCTTCCTTGCCTTGGTCGCCACTTACGTGCTTCTTCGCACCCCCGCCGGTAACTGGATCTTCGCGGCCGGTGGCGACAGCAATGCCGCGTCCAACTCCGGCGTGCCGGTCCGCAAGGTGAAGGTCTCGCTCTTCATGCTGACCGCGATGTGCGGTGCGCTGGTCGCGATCATTACGGTGATGGATTCGGGTTCCACAGATGCGCGGCGTGGCTTCATGAAGGAGTTCGAGGCGATCATCGCAGCGGTGATCGGCGGCTGTCTTCTGACGGGGGGCTATGGCTCGGCGATCGGGGCGTTCTTCGGCGCCATCATCTTCGGCATGGTAACGATTGGCCTGACCTACACCGATTTCGATCAGGACTGGTTCCAGATCTTCCTCGGCGGGATGCTGCTGATCGCGGTGCTCTTCAACAACTTCATCCGCAAGCGCGTCACGGGGGAGCGGTGAGATGACCCAAGACTCGAAATTCCACCACGGTGACGTGTCGACTGATGCCAAGCCGATCATCGAGATGATCGATATCGAGAAGCACTTCGGCAACATCATCGCGCTGGCGGGTGTCAGCTTTGACGTGAAGCCCGGCGAATGCCATTGCCTGCTTGGTGACAACGGCGCCGGCAAGTCGACCTTCATCAAGACGATGTCCGGCGTGCACAAACCGACCCACGGCACGATCACCATCGACGGCAAGCCGATGAACTTCTCCAGTCCACGTGACGCGATGGAGGCCGGGATCGCCACGGTGTTCCAGGATCTCGCGATGATCCCGCTGATGTCGGTCACCCGCAACTTCTTCATGGGGCGCGAGCCGACCATCGGGCGCGGCCCGACCAAGCGGATGGACGTGCAGAAGATGAACGAGACGGTGGTGGAGGAGATGCGCAAGATGGGCATCAACCTGCGCGGCCCCGACCAGGCGGTCGGCACGCTCTCGGGCGGCGAGCGCCAGACCGTGGCCATCGCCCGCGCTGTCTATTTCGGGGCCCGCGTGCTGATTCTCGACGAGCCGACCTCGGCGCTCGGCGTGCGCCAGACCTCGAATGTGCTGGCCACCATTGACCGGGTGCGCAAGCAGGGCGTCGGCGTGGTCTTCATCAGCCACAACGTGCGCCATGCGCTGGCAGTGGGCGACCGCTTCACCGTACTGAACCGCGGCAAGACGCTCGGCACCGCGAAGCGCGGCGAGATCACGCCCGAAGCGCTTCAGGACCTGATGGCGGGCGGCCAGGAGTTGGCTCAACTCGAAGGGTCGCTGGAGGGCACCGTCTGATGGCCAAGGATCTCGATCTCATCACCATCGGCCGGTCCTCGGTGGACCTTTACGGCGCGCAGGTGGGCGGGCGGCTGGAGGACATGCGGTCCTTCGAGAAGTATCTCGGCGGCAGCCCGACCAACATGGCCGCCGGGACCGCGCGGCTGGGGCTCAGATCGGCGTTGCTCACCAAGGTCGGCGACGAACATATGGGGCGGTTCATCCGCGAGCAGCTTGAACGTGAGGGGGTCGACGTGTCGGGCGTGCTGACCGACCCCGAGCGGCTGACCGCGTTGGTGCTGCTGGGCATCCGCGACGAGGACAGCTTTCCGCTGATCTTCTACCGCGAGAACTGCGCCGACATGGCGCTGTCGGAGGAGGATGTCGACGAGGGGCTGATCGCCCGGGCCCGCGCCGTCGTCGCCACCGGCACGCATCTGAGCCATCCGCGCACGGAAAAGGCAGTATTGAAGGCGCTGGAACTCGCTCGCAAGCACGGTGCCAAGACCGCGCTCGACATCGACTACCGCCCGAACCTGTGGGGCGTGGCGGGCCATGGCGAAGGCGAGAGCCGCTTCGTCGAGAGCGAGACCGTCACCGCCAAGCTGCAATCGACGCTGCATCGCTTCGACCTGATCGTCGGCACCGAAGAGGAGTTCCACATCGCCGGCGGCTCGACCGATACGATTCAGGCGCTGCGCGCGGTACGGGCGGTCTCGGATGCCACCTTGGTCTGCAAGCGCGGTGCGGACGGTGCGGTCGCCTTCGAGGGTGAGATTCCCGAAAGCCTCGACGCGGGGCAGACGGGCCCCGGTTTTCCGATCGAGGTGTTCAACGTGCTCGGCGCGGGCGACGGCTTCATGTCGGGGCTCTTGAAGGGCTGGCTCGACGGCGAGGCGTGGCCACGCGCACTGGAATACGCCAATGCCTGCGGCGCCTTCGCAGTGAGCCGGCATGGCTGTACCCCGGCCTATCCTTCGCTGAAGGAACTGGAGTTCTTCCTCGCGCGCGGCGTGAAGGAGAAGGCGTTGCGCAAGGATACCCAGCTCGAGCAGATCCACTGGTCGACCAACCGGACCGGCGATTGGCCCGAAATGCGGATCTTCGCTTTCGACCACCGGATGCAGCTCGAGGATCTGACGGGCGCGACACCTGAGAAGATCGGGCGGTTCAAGGAGCTGTGCCTCGATGCCTGCGAGGCCGTGGCGCAGGGGCGGCCGGGCTACGGCCTTTTGTGCGACAACCGGCTGGGCCGCACGGCGCTGCACCGTGCGGCGGGGCAGGGGCTGTGGATCGGCCGACCGGTCGAATGGCCCGGATCGCGGCCCCTCGAGCTGGAGCCCGAGCTCGGCCCCGATTTCGGGGGCTTGTCGGAATGGCCCGCCGAGCACGTGGTGAAGTGCCTTTGCTTCTATCACCCCGACGACGACGCCGAAACGTGCGCGGCGCAAGAGGCGACGGTGACGCGGCTGTTCCACGCCGCCCGGCGCAACCGGCTTGAATTCCTGCTCGAGGTGATCCCGTCGAAGGTCGCGCCGGTGGGCGACGACACCACGGCCCGGATCATCCGCCGTTTCTACGAGATCGGCGTCTACCCGGACTGGTGGAAGCTCGAGCCGATGACCTCGGATACGGGATGGCAAGCGGCCTGCGACGCGATTCAAGAAAACGACCCGCACACCCGCGGCATCGTCGTGCTGGGCCTCGCCTCGGGCGAGGAAGCGCTGGCCAAGAGCTTCCGCTCCGCCGCACGCTTCCCATTGGTAAAAGGCTTCGCCGTTGGCCGCACGATCTTCGGCGCGGCGGCCGAGGCCTGGATGGCGGGGCGCATGGACGATGCCGAGGCGCTGCGCGACATGAAGGACAGGTATGCCCGGCTCTGCGCCCTGTGGGACGCGGCACGGGCGCAGAGGGAGGATGCGGCATGACGACGATCCGGCTCACCGCCGCCCAAGCGATGGTGAAGTATCTCGCAGCGCAGCTGAACGAGGCGGGCGAACCCTTTCTCGCCGGGATATGGGCGATCTTCGGCCACGGCAACGTGGCCGGGATCGGCGAGGCGCTGCATGCCGAGCGCGAGCGCTTCCAGACCTGGCGCGGCCATAACGAGCAGACAATGTGCCACGCCGCCATAGCCTATGCCAAGCAGTCGGGACGCAGGCGCGCGATGGCCGTCACCTCGTCGATCGGGCCAGGGGCGACCAACATGGTCACCGCCGCGGCGCTGGCGCATGTGAACCGGCTGCCGCTGCTGCTGATCCCCGGCGACGTCTTTGCGAACCGCGGTCCCGATCCGGTCTTGCAGCAGATCGAGGATTTCGAGGACGGCACCGTGTCGGTGAACGACTGCTTCCGCCCCGTGACCCGTTACTTCGATCGCATCACCCGGCCCGAACAGCTGCTGACCGCGCTGCCGCGTGCCTTCCGGGTGATGACCGATCCGGCGGAATGCGGCCCTGTCTGCCTGTCCTTCTGCCAGGACGTGCAGGCCGAAGCTTACGACTGGCCCGAGCGCTTCTTCGCGCCGAAGGTCTGGCGCACCCGCCGACCGCAGCCGGACCCGGTCGAGCTCGACGCGGTGACGGAGATGCTGAAGGGCGCGAGGCGCCCGGTGATCGTCGCCGGTGGCGGCGTGCATTACGCGGGCGCGGCCGAGGCGCTCGCCGCCTTCACCGAGGCGCACCGCATCCCCGTGGTCGAGAGCCAGGCCGGCAAGTCGGCGCTGCCCTGGGACCATGCGCTGAACTTCGGCCCCGTGGGCGTCACCGGCGCGGCCTCGGCCAACGCGGTCTGCGCCACAGCCGATCTCGTCCTCGGCGTCGGCACGAGGTTCCAGGATTTCACCACCGGTTCATGGACAGTGTTCCAGAACCCGGCGCGGCAGCTCGTCTCGCTCAACGTCGCGGCCTACGACGCCATGAAGCACGGGGCGGAGCCCTTGTGCTGCGACGCGCTGGCAGGGCTCGAGGCGCTCACCCGTAAGCTTGGCGACCACGTCTTCGCGGCGCCGGATGCGTCGCTCAAGAAAGAATGGTTCGCGGCCGTCGACCCACTTACCGATGCCCCGCAGGGCAACGATACCTTGCCTACCGACCAGCAGGTCATCGGCGCGGTGCAACGGGCCTCGGGGCCGGACACCGTAGTGATGTGCGCCGCCGGTACCATGCCGGGCGAGCTGCACAAGCTGTGGAAGGCGCCGCGGCCCGGGGCCTATCACATGGAATACGGCTTCTCTTGCATGGGCTACGAGATCGCCGGCGCGATTGGCATCAAGATGGCCGAGCCCGGTCGCGACGTGGTCTGCATGGTCGGCGACGGCTCCTACATGATGGCCAATTCCGAGCTGGCGACGGCGGCGATGCTGGGCCTCGACCTGACCGTGGTGATTACCGACAACCGTGGCTACGGCTGCATCAACCGGCTCCAGATCGGCACCGGCGGGGCGGAGTTCAACAACATGCTCGACCACTCGCATCACGTGAACCCGTCGAAGATCGACTTCGCCGCACACGCGGCGTCAATGGGGGCGAAGGCGGTGCATGTCGGCTCGATCCATGAGCTCGAGGAAGCTCTTACACGTCGTGAGACGGGCCAGGAGCCTTTCGTAGTGGTGATCGACACCGACCCCTATCCCTCGACCCCCGATGGCGGCCACTGGTGGGACGTCGCCGTTCCCGAGGTCTCGCAGCGCCCGCAGGTGCGCGAGAAGCGCCAGGCCTACGAGGCGCAGATCCGGGCCCGCACGCTCAATTGAGCCCGGAGCGCCGGGGCCGCGCGCGGATGCCTCCCGCCGCGCGCGGCCGTCTCCCTTCACTTTCCCAATCGAAAGACAGACAAGATGAGCGTCCGGATCGGCATTTCCCCCATCGCTTGGCAGAACGACGACCTGCCCGACCTCACCGCCGCCTTCACCATGGAGCAGGCGCTGCGCGAGGCGCGCGAGATCGGTTACACTGGCATCGAGCGTGGCCGCCGCATGCCCTCGGGCACCGAGGAGCTACGCCGCTACCTCGACGGCCACGGGCTCGCGCTCTGCGGCGGCTGGTGCTCTGGCAACCTTCTGGTCAACGACGTCGAGACCGAGAAGGCCGCCATCGCCGGGCAGGTGGAGCAGTTCGCCGCGCTCGGCGCGCCCTGTCTGGTCTATGCCGAGTGCTCGAACACCGTGCAAGGCGACCGTGCCACGCCGGTGAATGCCCGGCCCAAGCTCTCGCGCGACGAGCTGACGGGCTACGCGCGCAAGCTGACAGAGCTGGCCAAGTGGATGGGCGACAAGGGGCTGCCCCTAACCTATCACCACCACATGGGCGCGATCGTCGAGGACGCGGACGATATCGACTGGCTGATGGAGGGCTCGGGGCCGGAGGTCGGGCTGCTCTACGACACCGGGCACCTGGTCTTCGGCGGCGGCGATCCGATGGCCGTTCTCGACCGCTGGGGCGACCGGATTGGCCATGTCCACTACAAGGACCTGCGCGCCGAGGTGGCGCGCAAGGCACGGGCCGAGGCGTGGTCGTTCCTCGACGCGGTGGTGGCGGGAGCCTTCACCGTGCCCGGTGACCCGGACGGCTCGATCGACTTCGCCGCTGTGACCGACCGGCTGGCATCGATGGGGTATGACGGCTGGATCGTGGTCGAGGCCGAGCAGGACCCGGGCAAGGTCGGGCCCTATGACGCGTCGAAGCTCGGCTACGACAAGATCCGCGACCTCTGCGCGCGGGCTGGGCTGACCGTCGAAGACCGGGTACCGGCGCCGCAGGGCTGAAACCGGTCCAGGGCCCGGCGGGCCTGCGCCCTGACGCGCATGGCCGCCCCGGCCGCCGCAAGGGCCATGACATGCATGACGACAAGGACGAAACCTCATGACCAGCCAGCTGCAACGCAAGCCCTTCGGCACCCGTGGCGAGGTGCACCGGATCACGCCCGAGAGCGCCGGTTGGCGCTATGTCGGCTTTTCGCTGCATAGGCTGCGCGCAGGCGACCGGGTCGAGGACGTCACCGGCGACCGCGAGGTGATCCTCGTCATGGTCGAGGGCCGCGCCCGGATCGCGGGCGCGGGCCGCGACTGGGGCGAGCTCGGCGAGCGGATGAACGTGTTCGAAAAGACCCCGCCGCATTGCCTCTATCTGCCGAGCGACAGCGACTGGACCGCGGGGGCCACCACCGACTGCACTATCGCGGTCTGCTCGGCACCCGGCAAGGGCGGCCACGCGGCGCGGCGCATCGGTCCGGACGGCATCACCCTCACCGAGCGGGGAAAGGGCACGAACACGCGCCATATCAACAACATCGCGATGGAGCACGAGGACTACGCCGACAGTTTGCTGGTCACCGAGGTGTTCACTCCGGTCGGGCACTGGTCGTCCTACCCGAGCCACCGCCACGACGAGGACGACTTCCCGCGCATCACCTATCTCGAGGAGACCTACTACCACCGCCTGAACCCGGCCTCGGGCTTCGGCGTGCAGCGGGTCTACACCGATGACGGCTCGCTCGACGAGACCATGGCGGTGAAGGACCACGACGTAGTGCTGGTGCCGCGTGGGCATCACCCCTGCGGCGCGCCCTATGGCTTCGAGATGTACTACCTCAACGTCATGGCTGGCCCTCGCCGCAACTGGCGCTTCGTGCCGGCCCCCGAGGTCGAGTGGATCATGGAGCGCGACGGGTAACGGTTCAGCCGCGCCATAGGGGTGGGTATCGTATATAGGTCTTCGCAAGCGGATGGGCCGAGCCTCTTTTCGAAGCGGTGCATGCGTTCTTCAGGGGGCTTTCCTTGCGCGCCAAGCGCAAGACGGCCTGCCGGCCTGCGCCACAAGGCCGGCAGGCCCATGTCGTGCTGAGCGCGATGAAACATGCCTGACAGCGTGACCGGTATCGACTGCCCGAGGTGGGGGCGTCTCGCAGCGTATCGCACCGGAAGATCTTGGGGCCGGTTCCGGGTAGCGCGTCGACGAAGCAGCGAGAGGCGACATCCTGGCCTTCGCGGCGGTCTCGGTCGGCGGCCGCGACGCACCAGGAGCCGCGAAGAACGCGGCGAGCGAATGTCCGCCCTTGATGCGCTGCTCGAAGCTGTGCGTTGCACCCATGGCCGACCGGCTTGGCAAGAGCTTTCGCCTTCAGGACATGCATGGACCAAGACCGTGTCGTCGGCCGCAACCATGGAGGCATTACGCGCAGCGTGAACGCGAGCGACCGACGGCACGTATACCCTACCTCTTTGATCAACTTATTAGTTGACTAAATATATCGGGATTATTACGGGGCTGGCATTCGCCATTTTTGAGGCCGTTTTCATGACCCTTCGTCCCGTCCTCGGCGCCACCGCGCTGAGCCTCTTCGCCGCCAGCCTCGTGCAAGCCGATCCGATCACCCTGACCGACATCGCCGGTCGCGAGGTCACGGTGGATGCGCCGGTGGACCGCGTGATCCTGGGCGAGGGGCGGCAGGTCTTCTTCGCCGCCGTGCTGGACGGCGAGAACCCGTTCGAGCGCGTGGTCGGCTGGCGCGACGATTTCCGAGAGGCTTCGCCCGAGAGCTACGCGGCCTATGCCGAGAAATTCCCCGAGCTGGCCGATATCCCGACCTTCGGCGGCTTCAAGGACGGCACTTTCGACATCGAGCAGGCGGTGGCGCTGGAACCGGACGTCCTGATCATGAACCTCGAGGCGCAAGCCGCCACAGAGGAAGCCGGTTACGAGGAGAAGCTCGCCAAGCTCGGCATCCCGATCGTCTATGTCGACTTCCGCGAGCAGCCCTTCGAGCACACGCCCCGCTCGATGGAGATCATCGGCCAGCTCTTCGGCGAGGAGGACCGCGCCGCCACGTTCAACGCCTTCTACGCCGAGCAGATGGCGCGGGTGACCGACGTGATCGAGGCGCAGGCCGATCTCGACCGGCCGCTGACTTTCGTCGAGCGCGCCGCGGGGTATTCGGAGGAGTGCTGCATGTCCTTCGGCGACGGCAATTTCGGCCGCTTCGTCGAGCTGGCCGGTGGCGAGAACATGGCCAGCCCCTTCATCGCCGGCACCTTCGGCATGGTCAACGCCGAGCAGGTCATCGCCTCCGACCCAGAGGTGATCATCGCGACGGGGGGCAACTGGGAGGCCTACGTGCCCGGCGGCGCCTGGATCGGGGTCGGCCCCGGCTCTGACGCGGCCGAAGCGCGCGCCAAGCTGGCCGCGCTGATGGAGCGCCCGGCCTTCACCGGCGTCGAGGCCGTCGAGAGCGGCCGGGTCCACGCGATCTGGCACCAGTTCTACAACAGCCCCTACAGCTTCGTGGCGGTGCAGCAGCTGGCGAAATGGCTGCATCCCGAGCTGTTCGCCGATCTCGACCCGGAAGGGACGCTGGAGGAGCTGCATGCGCGGTTCCTGCCGGTGGACTACCAGCCCGGCTACTGGGTCTCGCTGCGCGGCGACGCGACGAACTGACACCATGGGCGGCCGGAAGGCCGCCCCACACGCGAGGTTCGCCATGTCCGCCGTGACGACCAACTCCACCTCCCATGCGCTCGACTATCGCGCCGGCGTCGCGCGACGACTGGCGATCCTGCTCAGTCTCACGGGACTGCTCGTGCTGTCGGTCGCGGTCGACGTCTCGCTCGGCCCGGCGCGCTACCCGCTGGGAGACGTCTTCCGGACCATCTTCGCGCCGGGCGCGGCGGAGTTGCAGATGCGGGTCGTGATCTGGGACATCCGGATGCCGATGGCGCTTCTGGCCGTGACCGTGGGGGCCAGCCTGTCGCTCGCCGGGGCGCAGATGCAGACCATCCTCGCCAACCCGCTGGCCAGCCCCTTCACGTTGGGCCTCTCGGCGGCGGCCAGCTTCGGCGCGGCGATGGCGATGGTGCTGGGCGTGGCGCTGTTCCCGGCCGCGGTCGAGCTGATGGTGCCGCTCAACGCCTTTGCCATGGCCATGGCGGCGTCGCTGCTGATCTTCGGCCTGTCGACGCTGCGCGGGGTCACGGTGGAAACCATCGTGCTGCTGGGCATCGCGCTGGTCTTCACCTTCAACGCGGCGCTGGCCCTGATGCAGTATTTCGCCTCCGAGCAGGCACTCGCCGCGGTGGTGTTCTGGACCATGGGCAGCCTGACCAAGGCGACCTGGGGCAAGGTGGCCGTCACCGCCGCGATCCTGCTGGTCTGCACGCCGCTCTTCGCCCGCCGGGCCTGGGCCCTGACGGCGATCCGGCTGGGCGAAACCCGGGCGGCGGCGATGGGCGTGCCGGTGCGGCGGTTGCGCCTGGAGGCCCTGCTTCTCGTGTCCTTGCTGGCGGCCGTGCCCGTCGCCTTCGTCGGCACCATCGGCTTCATCGGTATCGTCGGGCCGCATGTGGCCCGGCTGCTGCTCGGCGAGGACCAACGTTTCTTCTTGCCGGGTGCGATGCTGTCGGGGGCGGTGATCCTCTCGGCGACCTCGGTGCTGTCCAAGGCGATCCTGCCCGGCGCGGTCCTACCGATCGGCATCATCACCGCGCTGGTCGGTGTGCCCTTCTTCGCGGCCCTGATCCTGACGAAGGGCCGCAAGTCATGGTGAGTCTGGCACTGGAGGGGGTCGAGGCGCGCTACGGCCGCAAGCAGATCCTGACGGACGCCTCGACACCGGAGATCGAGGGCGGCATGCTGACCGCTCTGGTCGGCGCCAACGCTGCCGGCAAGTCCACACTGTTTCGCCGCATCGCCGGTCAGCTGCGCGGGGCGGGACGGGTGCGCCTGTCCGGGGCCGAGGCGGGCGATCTGCGCTACATGCCACAGGATACGGCGATGAGCGCCGCGCTGACGGTCTACGAGTCCATCATCCTCGCCCTGAAGCAGGGCACGGGCGGCTGGCGCTTGTCCCCGCGCGAGCTGGCGGCAGTCGATGCGGTGCTGCACCGCTTCGGCATCGACCACCTCGCGCAGCGACAGCTGCCCGAGCTGTCCGGCGGGCAGAGGCAGTCGGTGTCGATCGCGCAGACGCTGGTGACGCGGCCGAAGCTGGTCCTGATGGACGAGCCGACCTCCGCCCTCGACCTCTACCGCCAATACGAGGTTCTCGAGGCACTGCGTCGCTATGCCGAAGAGACCGGGGCGGTGGTGATCCTGGCGCTGCACGACCTGAACCAGGTGATGCGCGCCTGCACGACGACCCTGGCGCTGGCCGAGGGGCGCATCCTTGCGACCGGACCTACGCTGGAGGTTCTGACCCCGGCCCTCATTCGCAGACTCTACGGGATCGACAGCCGGGTCGAACGCTGCTCGCGCGGCTGTCCGATGATGATCGTCGACGGCCCGGCGCCCCACCCCCCCGGGCAACAGGTAGGAACCTGACGGCGAAAGGGGGCTGCCTGCCATTGGTCGGCGGGTCGGTGGTAGTGGGGTGGCGCGAGGCATGGAGGTCCGCTTTGCGAATGCCGCCCTGCGGTAAGGCGATCGGTCGAATGTCTGTTTTGGGCCGCAAGCGGCCAAAGCGGGTAAAGGCAGGACGCGATTCTTCGCTACGTGCTACATCAAGCCCAGATAAGCAGGACGCATCGGCACAACCTAAAGGTTGTAGACTAATCAACCGCCGTCAGGCAGAACTTGCCAATGAAAACCGGCCACGCTCAAACTTCTGGCAATAGGAAGACGCTAAATCCACGATCTGACGCCCCCGCTCGCCTCGGTCATCGCCATGGATGACCTCCAACGCCACTTTTACCGACTGCACTTCCGCACGGCATTCCTCGAACGAAAGGGAGCAGCGTTCGAAGACCTGTTCTCACGGATCATGGCACACGCTCATCCGGGCGATTTCGAACCGGTTCGGCCTTATGGCAAGTTGGGCGATCTCAAATGTGACGGCTACCGCGCGAGTGACAAGACCGTGTATCAGTGCTACGGCCCCAGCACGCCGACCCTTGACAAGTTGCTCGCCAAGATGAGGCGCGACTTCGAGGGAGCCGTCGAGCACTGGGCGGATCGCATGGAGCGATGGTCCCTTGTGCATAATGCGGATGGCGGGCTTCCGGCTCCGGCGACCCAACTCCTCGCAGACTTCCGGCAATCCCACCCCAATCTCGACCTCGGTGAAACAGGCTATGCCGAGTTGTTCGACACTGCGATGGGCTTGGCGGTGCCGAAGCTGGAAGACCTGTTTGGCTCAGTGCCATCGCAACGCACACTGGCGGCTCTTGACTTCGAGGCGCTGCGCCCCGTCGTTACCTCGATCCAACGCATGAACCCGGGCGGTGATCCCCCGCTCCTCGCGCCCTCATCCTCTAAGCTCGCTGCCAACGATCTGTCCGAAGACACGGCTGGGATGCTACGCTTGGGTCGAAGGCGCGAACCGCTTGTAGAGGCTTTCCTCGATCGGTATCCCGATCCGAGCTTCGGCGAGGAGATCGCCCAGGGGTTCCGCGATCGCTATGGTGTCCTAAAAGACGAAGGACGGCCCCCGGAGGCGATCTTCATGGCGTTGCAGGACTTTGCGGGCGGCATGTCCGGCACACCGGCACGGCAAGCGGCGGTGTTGGCGGTGCTGTCCTATTTCTTCGAGAGGTGTGACATCTTCGAAGACCAGGCCAAAGGGGCCATCTGTGCATGATCCTGCCCACGAAGCATATCCGCCCTGAGCGGGCGCTGTTGACGATTGGCGCAGAAATCCTCGCAGCTTTGCGCGGTCCCATGACGGTGTCGCGGGTCTGGGACGAGGTGCGTCGTAGGCGGGGCGTGGCGGCGGAGCCCGCGCCGATCGCCTACGACTGGTTCGTCCTTGCGCTCGACCTGCTCTTCGCGATGAAGGCGGTGGAGTTCGAGGACGGACTACTCCGAAAGGGCACGGAATGATACACGGCGTCACCAGTGACCTGCCGAGCTTTAAGGCGATCACGTTCCAGCCGGGGCTGAACGTGCTCGTCGCTGAGAAGAGTGCCGGTGCTGACGATCGTCATTCCCGCAACGGGGCAGGCAAGACGAGCTTCGTGGAACTGATCCACTTCCTCTTTGGGGGTAAGGCGAAGCCTGACAGCATCTTCCGGTCAGATGCGTTAGCCGAGGCCACGTTCGAGGCGCAGATCGATCTCGGCGGGCGTACCGTCTCGGTTGCTCGGTCAGGATCGAAGTCGAGCCGCGTCCGGGTGCTGGGCGCGGCGGAGCAATGGCCTATCCCGCCCGTCTTCGACGACAAGACCGGTGACCTCGTTCTGTCGAACGAGAATTGGAAGTCGAATCTCGGCACACTCTTGTTTGGGCTGCCCGTCGATCCCGACCCACATCGGCGTTTTGCGCCGACGTTCCGGTCCCTATTTTCCTACTTCGCCCGGCGGCAGGGCAGCGGCGGCTTTGCGCGGCCGACGCAGCAGTCAGGGCAGCAGCAGATTTGGGATCAGCAAGTAGCGGTATCCTACCTCCTTGGTCTCGACGCAGGCATCGCGCAGGAGTTTCAGGAGACCCGCGCTCAAGAGAAAGCGATGGCCGAGTTGCGGAAGGCGGCCAAGCAAGGCGACTTGGGGCGTTTCTACGGCAACGCTGCCGATTTCCGCACCCGTCTCGCTGTGGCGCAGACGCGGGCCCGTCAGCTCCGGAGGCAGGTCGAAACCTTCAACGTCGTCCCCGAGTTCGCGGAGATGGAGCGAGAGGCGACCGAGATCACGCTGGCGATAACTGCCCTTAACAACGAAAACTTGATCGACCGTGAGTTGATCGAGCAGCTCACGGTGTCGCTTTCCGACGAGCGCCCGCCCGCGGCCGAGGACGTCGGACGGCTCTATGCTGAGGCCGGAGTCGTGTTGCCTGGCACTGTGGGGCGGCGCTTCGAGGAGGTCGCGCAGTTCCACGCGGCGATCATCCGCAACCGGCGAGCACATCTGTCGAGCGAGATCGAGGCGGCCGAGGCGCGGATCGTCGCACGCGACGGCGAGCGCGTTAAGCTGGACCGCCGCCGCGGACAACTGATGGGAATCTTGCGGTCCGGGGGGGCTCTCGAACATTACAACAGGCTGCAAGAGGAGGTCGGTCGCGCGGAGGCGAACGTCGAGACCCTTCGCCAGCAGCTCAACACGGCCGAGCGGATCGAAAGCACCAAGGTGCAGTTGGAGATCGAGCGCGCGCGCCTACTTCAGGCGTTGCAGAACGACCTCCATGAGCGCGATGCGGTCGTCGAAGAGGCGATCCTGCTGTTTGAAGAGTTGTCGAACGCGCTCTATGAACGCGCGGGAAGCCTGACGATCGCGCCCACTCCGAATGGTCCTATCTTTGAGGTAAAGATCGACTCCCACCGGAGTAAGGGAATCAGCAACATGCAGATTTTCTGCTTCGACATGATGCTGGCTACGCTCGCGACCCGCAGGGGCCTCGGGCCGGGGTTCCTGATTCATGACAGCCATCTCTTCGACGGAGTGGACACGCGCCAAGTGGCAAAGGCGTTGCAACTTGGAGCCGATCAAGCCGAAGCGCAGGGGTTCCAATACCTTGTGACCATGAACTCCGACGTCTTGCCAGAAGAGGGGTTCCGCAAAGGATTTGACATCCGTGCGTTCGTAAACCCCACTGTCCTCACCGACGAACTGGAGACAGGCGGGCTGTTCGGAGTTCACTTCGAGTAAGCAATCGCTTCTGGGTATGAGAGGAACAGGCTCGACAGCTGCGATGTAAGTCACAGATGCTGAAATTCATGAGCCGTGCCGCAACTAATAATCTGAACCCAAAACGAACTTAGCTGCACCAATACAGAATGATAGCTGAGGGCCGCGTAACGATCTTGGATGTCCTCTGTCATGGATGTTCAGGATTGCCTGCTTTGTACACCAAAATTTTCAAGCTGCCTAAAATCAGCTTCGCCGGCCCGGGTAAGTATATTCTCAATGAAGGGCCCGCTGGACCCAGGAATGCTGGGATGGCCCAAGTGGGTGAGATCCCCGTTCACTTCAATGCGGTGAAACTCCCAAAGAAGTAAGCTGTAATCGTGAAGCCAACTGATGGCCATGAAAAGCCACTCCGATTCTTCAGGGGTTGTGTCTTTCAATGTGTCGAGCGGCACAACTCGGCGCATCAGTTCAACAAAATCTGCGTCGCTGATATTGCGGCCATCTTTTACGATCTTGGCGAACTCAAAAAGGTCAAGTTTTCTGTCTGAAATGCAGTGCAATGGGAGTGTCATGGCATTTCCTCACGGTTAACGAATTTCACGCTTCTCTGCTTGGTATTATTGAAAACAGCGATGCGGACGCCGGACAGCCGTAGATCGTGGCATAGGGAAGAAAGCTCTTCGATAGAACTGTCCCATGAGCTTGGCACCACGAGGATGGAAGGTGCTCGGCCGGACGCACGTAGTCCCGCCATTGCTAAAGTTTCGATGAGATACCGGCGATGTCGCGTGCTGCGGTGTGCCTTACACTCGACGGTGGCTACAGTGCGCCCGTTCCGAAGGACGGAAAAATCCGATGGAACGAGACTGTCGGTTCCGGTGCGGACAACCTCAACGTCGTGACCCAGCTCGAGTGTCTGGGGGTGCTCCTTTAGGAACGTGAAGACTTCCTCTTCAAAATTGATCGCTCGCTTCATCCGCGCGTGACCTGCGACATGGCGTCCATGCTCTTGTTCAGCTCGCCGGAGGGCGATGTCGAGTTGCCTCGTCGAGATTCCGCCCAAAAAAAACTTTGGCGCGAGTTCCTTGGATAACTCCTTGGAAATAATCGAGATTTGGGACGACTTGAGGACGCCCCTCATCGAAATCTTCAGCTCGTCAGCTTCGAGAGCTTTGGGGGCGTTCACCTTCATCCAAGCTACTGCTGTGAGAGGGTTCCTAAGGCTCGCCGCCTCGACGCCCCGCAGCTGGGCCACGTGGGTGAGCAATTGGTCTGTGGTCTGCCCCCACTGAAGTGCTCCGCCCACTGAGATAGATTTATCTCGTCAGGAGGAGGACGAAGCGATGGGTG
>NZ_JAPWGO010000259.1 GCF_027213785.1 Limimaricola sp. G21655-S1
GCGCAGGGCTTTCACGTTGGCGTGCGCCACGGCGGCGGCTACCGGGTGGCCGCTATAGGTAAAGCCGTGGTTGAAGTCGCCACCGGCAGCCAGGGTGCTGGCCACTTCGTCGTTCACGAACACGGCGCCGATAGGCAGGTAGCCGGACGACAAGCCTTTGGCGGTGGTGAAGATGTCCGGCTGGAAGCCGAAATGCGTCTGGCCGAACCATTCGCCGGTACGGCCAAAGCCGCAGATAACTTCGTCAGCCACCAGCAGGATGTCGT
>NZ_JAPWGO010000260.1 GCF_027213785.1 Limimaricola sp. G21655-S1
TGAAAACCCTATAAGTCTGCGACGAGAGCCTTGCAACGCTCACTTGCCCGAATTTATGTCGCAGGTTAGGCATTTCATCATGCTTTCCATTTTTGACAATGGCGGCCCGCCAGCCTGCCCCGTGCCATTTAATCTTGCAGCCTATGTTCTGCAGCATACTGAGGCACGCGCAGAGCATCCCGCTATCCTGATATCGGGGAACACGGACGATCAGGTCTGGTCCTATGCGGCGTTTTCTGCCGCCGTGCGTGGTACGGCAACGGGCC
>NZ_JAPWGO010000261.1 GCF_027213785.1 Limimaricola sp. G21655-S1
CTGTATGTTCTCGCGAATTGTCCATGCTATTCTGAAACAGTTATCCCTGTAACCGACTTTTTTGTGAGGAAATAATGAACGAGTTTCTGAAAGTTCTGCTGAACATTCGCAGTTTGCGTGCGGCTATTCGTGAGCTGCCGTTTGAGCAACTGCTGGAAGCTAAAGAGAAGTTTGACCTGGTTTACCAAGAGCGCGCCGATTCTGTTGAACAGGAGCGTGCTGAACAGGAAGAGCGTCAGCGCAAGCTGAATGAATTCACCGAAAT
>NZ_JAPWGO010000262.1 GCF_027213785.1 Limimaricola sp. G21655-S1
GGTCACCATAGTCGCGGGGCTGGCCCCCACGATGCCGGCGTTGTGCAGGCCGAGCAGGGCGATCAGCAGACCGATCCCGGCGGTGATGCCGACCCGCAGGGTGAGCGGGATGTTGCCGATCAGCCAATAACGCACCCGCAGCAGGGTGAGGATCAACAGACCCATGGCGCCCCAGAAGATGGTGCCCATGCCCACTTGCCAGGAGTAACCCATGCCCGCGACCACCACGAAGGCGAAGAAGGCGTTGAGGCCCATGGCGGGGGCC
>NZ_JAPWGO010000263.1 GCF_027213785.1 Limimaricola sp. G21655-S1
GTTTAAGTCGTGCGAACAAAGATGCGATGAGAGGTGCTGCTTCTGTTTGGCGAATGACTCTTCGCGTATTCGCATTGATATGGTTTGTAGCGATCATATCGCGTTCGATCCCATAAATCCGATTGATCATCTCCATGATCTCGAACGCCGCCTTGGACTTGTTTGCCTTGTGCTCATCAAGGAATTTCCGGCGCACGTGCGCCCAGCAATAGGCCAAGGTTAACGGACCGCCTTCTCGTTCCGAGTGGGTCAGGCGATTGTATCC
>NZ_JAPWGO010000264.1 GCF_027213785.1 Limimaricola sp. G21655-S1
CACCTATAGCGCTAACTCTGACGAGGGGGATGTGGCAAGAGCGTGATGGCCTCTCAGGACACAGCTTGTTGAAAAAGCAACAGGCCGGAGTATAAACTCCGGCCCGAACGTAAAGATATAAGAATAAGATCAGAGGCTCGCGTCGAGCGCGCCAATGATCGCGTCACCCATTTCGGATGTGGTCACCGGGGTTACCCCTTCTTCACCAAGCAAGTCTGCGGTACGCACGCCATCTGCTAGAACCTTCTCCACAGCAGCCTCGAGA
>NZ_JAPWGO010000265.1 GCF_027213785.1 Limimaricola sp. G21655-S1
CCATAAGGCGACCGGGATCACCAAAGATCTTGGCACCTGACGCCGTGTCAATCACACGCGGCAGATCCAGTTTTGGCCCTTCGCCCCAGCTGAGGCGGTAGTTCAGATCGACGCGCGTGCCTGCAGCATATGGATCTTTGGGCCGCCAGTAGGCGACGATATTGTCGTAGACTTCCTTATCGGCGGGGATTTCCACCAGTGTCACGGAGCCTGCCCCCCAATCGCCACGGGGTTCCACCCACAGCGAAGGGCGGCGGTGATAATG
>NZ_JAPWGO010000266.1 GCF_027213785.1 Limimaricola sp. G21655-S1
ACCAACGAAACCTACTTTTTCAGGGAGCCCAAACACTTCGAGTTTCTGACGCGGGAGATAGTCTCAACCCTCCCGCCAGAGCAATCGCTGCGAGTCTGGAGTGCCGCCAGTTCATCTGGCGAGGAGCCCTACAGTCTGGCCATGACCCTCGCGGAAAAACGCAGCACCTTCAACTGGGAGATACTGGCCTCCGATATCTCCTCCAGGGTGCTGGAACAGGCGATGAGCGGTCGTTACCCCATCGAGCGGGCGCAAAATATTCCAC
>NZ_JAPWGO010000267.1 GCF_027213785.1 Limimaricola sp. G21655-S1
GACCAGAGCACCCGGTGGGAGATCAGCTCCCACATGTTGACCTCGGGCATGAATTGATAATAGAGCGGCAGCATCCCCCACAGGATGAAGGAGAGGGTCGCGGTGCCGGTACCTAGCCAGTTTTTCATCATTGCCCGTTTATTAAATTAAACACTCATGGCGATAGTAGGGGGCTCGCCCTGTTTCCACAAGAGGGAAAACAGGGAAATGCTGGTACTATCAACGTCATGCAGCGAATCGATAAGTTGTTTGAGCAAATCAGGGC
>NZ_JAPWGO010000026.1 GCF_027213785.1 Limimaricola sp. G21655-S1
ATCGAGAACCCGCTCTTCTTCAAGGACAACACACGCATGTTCTACGGCGACGCCAAGAAATCGCTCGATGAACTGCTGGCCCGCTCGGCCGCCTGAGGCCACCCGTTCAAGGAATGACGAGATGAACGCAGAGACCAAGATCCGCAACGACCTTAGCGCCTACTGGATGCCCTTCACCGCCAACCGGCAGTTCAAGGACAACCCGCGCATGATCGCCAGCGCCGAGGGGATGTACTATACCACCACAGACGGCAGGAAGGTCATGGACGGCACCGCCGGTCTGTGGTGCGTCAACGCGGGCCATCGCGCGCCGCGCATCACCGAAGCCGTGCAGCGGCAGGTCGAGGAGCTCGACTACGCGCCCGCCTTTCAGATGGGCCACCCCAAGGCCTTCGAACTGGCCTCGCGCCTCGCCGAGCTGGCGCCGGGCAATCTCAACCACGTCTTCTTCACCAATTCCGGCTCTGAATCGGTGGAGACCGCGCTGAAGATCGCGCTGGCCTATCACAAGGCCAAGGGCGAGCCGGGGCGCACCCGGCTGATCGGCCGCGAGAAGGGCTATCACGGCGTCAATTTCGGGGGCATTTCCGTCGGCGGGCTGGTCAACAATCGCCGCGCCTTCGGCACGCTCTTGGGCGGCGTCGACCACCTGCCGCATACCCATGACATCGCCCGCAACGGCTTTACCCGCGGCCAGCCAGAGCACGGCGCCGAGCTCGCCGACGAGCTGGAGCGGATGGTCGCGCTGCACGGGGCCGAGACCATCGCCGCGGTGATCGTCGAGCCGATGGCAGGCTCGGCGGGGGTGATCCTGCCGCCCAAGGGCTATTTGCAGCGGCTGCGCGAGATCACCCGCAAGCACGGCATCCTCTTGATCTTCGACGAGGTGATCACCGCCTATGGCCGCTTGGGCCGGGCCTTCGGTGCCGATTACTACGGCGTCGAGCCGGACCTGATCACCACCGCCAAGGGGCTGACCAACGGCGTCATCCCGATGGGCGCGGTGCTGGCCAGCGAGGAGATCCACGACGCCTTTATGACCGGCCCCGATCACATGATCGAGCTGTTCCACGGCTATACCTACTCGGGCAACCCGGTGGCCTGCGCCGCGGCGCTCGCGGCGCTCGACACCTACCGCGAGGAGGAGCTGTTCGAGCGCGCCGCCTCGCTCGAGGACTACTGGGCCGAGGCGCTGTTCAGCCTGAGGGACAAGCCCGGCGTGATCGACATTCGCGCCGTTGGCCTCGTCGGCGCGGTCGAGCTGGAGCCCTTTGCAGACGCGCCCACCAAGCGGGCCTTCGACACCTATCTGCGCGCCTGGGACAAGGGCGTGCACCTGCGCACCACCGGCGACACCATCGCCATGTCGCCGCCGCTGATCATCGAGAAAGCCGAGATCGACCAGCTGGTCGGCACGCTCGGCGAGGCGCTCGACGCCTGAGGAGGGCGGGCGGCGCTGCGGCCGGGGAGGGCCGCCGCGCCGCCTGCCAGCAATGGGAGGACACATGAAAGACATCCAGAGCAACACCCGGATCGACGGGGCCCGGCTGTGGGACTCGCTGATGGAGATGGCCAAGGTCGGCCCCGGCCTGCGCGGCGGCAACAACCGCCAGACCCTGACCGATGCCGACCGCGAGGGGCGCGACCTGTTCAAGCGCTGGTGCGAGGAGGCCGGCATGAGCGTCGGCGTCGATTCCATGGGCAACATGTTCGCCCGGCTCGAAGGCGCCGAGCCCGATCTCGACCCGGTGATGATGGGCAGCCATCTCGACACCCAGCCCACGGGGGGCAAGTATGACGGCGTGCTGGGCGTGCTCGCAGGCCTCGAGGTCGTGCGCTCGATCCGCGACCAGGGGATCACCCCGCGCCGCCCGATCGTCGTGGTCAACTGGACCAACGAGGAGGGCACCCGCTTCGCCCCCGCCATGCTGTCGAGCGGTGTCTTCGCGGGCGTGCACACGCAGGACTGGGCCTATGCGCGCGAGGATGCGGAAGGAAAGCGCTTCGGCGACGAGCTGGCCCGCATCGGCTATGTCGGTGACGAGCCGGTGGGCAGCCGCAAGATGCACGCGATGTTCGAGCTGCATATCGAGCAGGGCCCGATCCTCGAGGCCGAGGGCCGCGATATCGGCGTCGTCACCCACGGGCAGGGGCTGAGCTGGACGCAGGTGACCGTGACCGGCAAGGAGAGCCACACCGGCTCGACCCCGATGCCGATGCGCCGCAACGCCGGCCTCGGCATGGCGCGCATCCTCGACAAGGTCGACGAGATCGCGTGGTCCCACAAGCCGCACGCGGTGGGCGCGGCCGGCCATATCGAGGTCTTCCCGAACTCGCGCAACGTGATCCCCGGCAAGGCCGTCTTCACCGTCGACTTCCGTTCGCCGGAACTGTCGGTGATCGAGGACATGGAAGCCCGGCTGCGCAGCGAAGGCCGAAAGATCGCGGACGAAATGGAGCTGGAGATCGCCTTCGAGAAGGTCGGCGGCTTCGATCCGGTGCCCTTCAACGAGGGATGCGTCGACGCGGTGCTTCGTGCCGCCGAGAAGCTCGGCTATTCGCATCGCGAGATCATCTCGGGCGCGGGCCACGACGCCTGCTGGATCGCCCGCGTGGCGCCCACCGCGATGATCATGTGCCCCTGCGTCGATGGTCTGAGCCACAACGAGGACGAGGAAATCAGCCGCGAATGGGCCGCCGCCGGCTGCGACGTGCTGCTGCACGCCGTTCTGGAAACTGCCGAAATCGTGGAGTGAGGAGATGAGCATGAGAACCGTGATCAAGGGCGGCACCATCGTTGCCGCCGACCGCAGCTACGCCGCCGACATCGCCATCGAGGGCGAGACCATCGTGCAGATCGGCGCTGACCTGTCTGGCGACAAGGTGCTCGACGCCACCGGCTGCTACGTGATGCCGGGTGGGATCGACCCGCATGTGCATCTGAAGATGCCCTTCATGGGCACCCATTCGGCCGATGACTTCGAGAGCGGCACCCGCGCGGGCCTTGCGGGTGGCACCACCATGGTGGTCGATTTCTGCCTGCCCAGCCCCGGCCAGTCGCTCCTCGAAGCGCTCGAGGGCTGGCACGCCAAATCGCAGCGCGCCTGCGGCGACTACTCCTTCCACATGGCGGTGACCTGGTGGGGTGAGCAGGTGTTCGAGGAAATGCAGCAGGTCGTCGATCTGGGCATCAACTCCTTCAAACACTTCATGGCCTACAAGGGCGCGCTGATGGTCGATGACGACGAGCTGTTCGACTCGTTCCAGCGCTGCGCCGCGATCGGCGCCTTGCCGATGGTGCATGCCGAGAACGGCGACGTGGTCGCGACCATGCAGCAGAAACTGCTCGCGCAGGGCATCCGTGGTCCCGAGGGCCACGCCATGTCGCGTCCGCCCGAGGTCGAGGGCGAGGCCACCAACCGCGCCATCATGATCGCCGACATGGCGGGCGTGCCGCTCTACGTGGTCCACACCTCCTGCGAGCAGGCGCACGAGGCGATCCGCCGCGCCCGCCAGAAGGGCATGCGGGTCTATGGCGAGCCGCTGATCCAGCACCTCGTTCTCGACGACAGCGAGTATCGCGACCCCGACTGGGACCACGCCGCCCAGCGCGTGATGTCGCCGCCCTTTCGCGACAAGTCGAACCAGGACAGCCTCTGGGCCGGTCTCCAGGCGGGTTCGCTGCAGGTGGTGGCCACCGATCACTGCGCCTTCACCATCGACCAGAAGCGCACTGGCATCGACGATTTCACCAAGATCCCGAACGGTACCGGCGGGCTCGAGGACCGGATGCCGGTGCTCTGGACCGAAGGGGTGAACATCGGGCGGCTGACCAAGAACGAGTTCGTCGCCGTCACCTCGACCAACATCGCCAAGATCCTCAACATCTATCCGCAGAAGGGCGCGATCCTCGAAGGCTCGGACGCCGACATCGTGGTCTGGGATCCGAAGAAGTCGAAGGTGATCTCGCCCGAGACCCAGCAGTCGGTGGTCAAGTACAACGTCTTCGCGGGCCGCGAGGTCACCGGCCTGCCGCGCTACACGCTGAGCCGCGGCACGCTCGCGGTCGATGACGGGAAGATCTGCGCCACGCCCGGCCATGGCCGCTTCGTCAAGCGCCCCGCCTTCCCGGAGGTGAACAAGGCGCTGTCGAAGTGGAAGGAGGTGACGGCGCCGCGCAAGGTCGAGCGCAAGCCCGAGAACATGCCGGCCTGCGTCTGAGATGAAATGCCCCCGGGACTTTCGGGGGCATTTTCTTTAGCGCCCGGGGAAGAGAATAAGAGGGCGCCCAAGACCAATAACAGGGAGAGGACAAGACATGACGGACATGACTGCGGGAATCCCCGCGGCGGAAGGCGGGGGGCGCGCGCCCCTCGACGCCGCCGGGATGGATCCGAGGCTCTACAACGAGGACCAGCTGCCGACCACGGCGGCCGAGCGCACATGGGACTGGCTCGCCATCGCCGCGCTCTGGGTCGGCATGGTGGTCTGCATCCCGACCTACCTGCTGGCCTCCTACCTGATCAATTCCGGCATGAGCTGGGACCAGGCGGTGCTGACCATCCTCGCGGCCAATGCGATCGTGCTGATCCCGATGGTGCTTCTGGGCCATGCCGGCACGAAATACGGCATCCCGTTCCCGGTGCTCCTGCGCTCCTCCTTCGGCCCCTCGGGCGCCAAGATCCCGGCCGTGGCGCGCGGCATCGTCGCCTGCGGCTGGTTCGGCATCCAGACCTGGGTCGGCGGCTCGGCGATCTTCGTGATCCTCAACACGCTGACGGGCGGCGCGCTGGCGGGTGAGGCGATGCCGATCCTCGGGATCAGCCTCGCCGAGTTCGTCTGCTTCCTCGCCTTCTGGGCGCTGCATCTCTACTTCATCACCCATGGCACGGAATCGATCCGCTGGCTCGAGACCTATGCGGCGCCGTTCCTGCTATTGATGGGCTTCGCGCTGCTGGGCTGGGCCTGGTTCGCCGCCGGCGGCTTCGGCCCGATGCTCTCGACCCCGAGCGAATTCGATCCCGGCCAGCCGCAGGAAGGGCAGTTCTGGGTGGTGTTCTGGCCGAGCCTGACCGGCATGATCGGTTTCTGGGCGACGCTGGCGCTCAACATCCCGGACTTCACCCGCCACGCCAAGAGCCAGAAGGACCAGTTCCTCGGCCAGCTCGTCGGTCTGCCGATCCCGATGGCGCTGTTCGCCTTCATCGCCTCGGCGGTGACCTCGGCGACGATCGTGATCTATGGCGAGGCGATCTGGGATCCGATCCAGCTCGCGGAGCGGATGGGCGGCTTCTCGATCATCGTCGCGCTCTTCGCGCTGATCGTGGCGACGCTGACCACCAACCTCGCGGCCAACGTGGTGGCCCCGGCGCACGGCTTCTCGAACCTCGCGCCGAGCAAGATCAACCTCAAGCGCGGTGGCTACATCACGGCGGGCATCGGCATCGCCATGTTCCCCTGGGTGCTGGTGAACCACATCGTCGGCTGGCTGATCGCCTATTCGGCGCTGCTGGGTCCGATCGCGGGCGTGATGCTGGCGGATTACTACCTGCTGCGGAAGACCAAGCTCGAGGTGAAGGACCTGTTCCGGATGGACGGCATCTATTCGGGCCGCAACGGCACCAACTGGGCCGGGGTCGGCGCGCTGGTGATCGGCATCCTGCCGAACCTGCCGGGCTTCCTCGCCGGCGTCGGCATCACCGCCGGCACCTCGGACTTCTTCGCCACGATCTACACCTATGCCTGGTTCGTCGGGTTGTTCGTGGCTGGCGCGGCCTATCTCGTGCTTTCGAAGATCCTCAACAAGTGACGCCATACGCGTGACGGGCCGGGGCGGCAGGTGTCGCCCCGGCCTTTTCATGTCCGCAGACAGGAGAAGATGACATGCCCAAGGCCTACTGGATCGCCCACGTGACGGTCACCGACCCTGAGCCATACAAGCTCTACGCCGAAGGCGCGACGCAGGCGTTCCGCGAGCACGGCGCGCGGGTGCTGGCGCGCGGCGGCCGGATCGAGGCGCTGGAGGGCGAGAGCCATCCCCGCAACGTGGTGATCGAGTTCGACTCGATGGAGGCCGCGCTCGCCTGCTACAATTCCGACGCCTATCAGGCCGCGAAGCGCCACCGCGAGGGGGCGGGCATCGCCAACATCATGATCTTGGAGGGCGCGCCGGACTGACCGGCGCCGGGCGCGGTCACTCCAGACGGTAGGGCAGGTCCTGCCGCAGATCCGCGTCCACCTTCAGCCGTCCCTCGAGCGGCGGCACCGCGCGCTGGTGGCAGTTGGTGCGCTCGCAGATCCGGCAGGAGATGCCCACCGGCTCGAAGGCCTGGGCGGAATCGAGGTCCATGTGGTCGGCATAGACCAGCTCGCGCGCATGCTTCACCTCGCAGCCCAGCCCGATCGCGAAGCGCCGCACCGGCGCGCCCCATGCGCCCCCGCCGCCGCTGATGTCGCGCGCCAGCGAAAGATACCGCACCCCGTCCGGCGTCTCGGCCAGCTGGCGCAGCCAGCGCGTCGGCGTCTCGAAGGCCTGATGCACGTTCCATAGAGGGCAGGCGCCGCCATAGCGGGCGAATTGCAGCTGGGTGGCGGAGTGGCGCTTGGTCACGGTGCCCGCCTGATCGACCCGCACGAACCAGAAGGGCACGCCGCGCGCGCCGGGGCGCTGCAGGGTGGAAAGCCGGTGCGCCACCTGCTCGAGGCTGGCGCCGAACCGCTCGGCCAGAAGTTCGAGATCGTGGCGTGTCTCCTGCGCCGCGTCGAGGAAGGCGCCATAGGGCATCAGCGCCGCTCCCGCGAAATAGTTGGCCAATCCGATCCGGGCAATGTCGCGCGCGGTGCCGATCTCGAAGCGGCCGAGGTCGAGCGTGGCCTCGATCAGCTCCCGGTGCTCGATCAGGGCAAGCTGCACCAGAAGCTGGAATCGCCGGGTCGCGCGGGGCGCCCGGGACGACAGGGTGAGGCTTCGGTTCTCTGCATCGAAGCGCCGCAGCGGCGCCTCGGCCACCTCGCACAGGGTGATGCCGCGCGCGTCGAGCGCCTCGATCGCCGCCTGTGGCGCATCGTGCCCTTCGGCGGCGGCACGGCGGGCGAACTGCTCGGCGGCGCGGTCGATGGCGTCGATGTAATTGTCGCAATAATGGAAGAAGTCGCGCACCTCCTCCCAAGGCGAGACGGCGGCACCGGCGCGTCCCAGCGCTTCGTCGAATGAGGCGAGACGATCCTGGGTCCGGCGATAGGCGGCGTGCAGGTCGAGGAGGGCGCGCGCCACCGAAGGGGCGTTGGCGGCGACCATGCGCAGGTCCGAAAGCGCCGGCTGCACGCCGCTCAGCACCGGGTCGGCCAGCGCCTCGCGCATGTCCGAAGCAAGGCGGATCTCCTCGCCGGAGGTCAGCTCGGTCACGTCGAAGCCGAATTCGCGCGCCAGCGCCAGCACCACGCCCGCCGAGACGGGGCGGTTGTTGTTCTCCATCTGGTTCAGATAGGGCAGGGATACCCCCAGCCTTTCGGCAAAGCGCTTCTGGGTCAGCCCGATCCGTCCGCGCAGTTCACGCAGCTGGGTCCCGGCATAATGCTTCTGAACCGCCATCCCGCCTCCACTTTGCCAATTTGCATAGACAACGCTCTGCATAATGCCGAGTTTGCAAATTCGCGCAATCGTACTGGGAAGCTGGGGCCTTCTTTTCCTAGGATGGCGCCCGAAGGAGGACGCCGATGCAAGAGATTTTGCGCGAGCTCGAAGAGCGCCGCGCCTCGGCCCGGCAGGGTGGGGGCGAAAAGCGGATCGCGGCGCAGCACGCCAAGGGCAAGCTGACCGCGCGCGAGCGGATCGAGCTGCTGCTCGACGAGGGCAGCTTCGAGGAATACGACATGTTCGTGGCCCATCGCTGCACCGATTTCAGCATGCAGGAGAGCCGACCCGCCGGCGACGGCGTCGTCACCGGCTGGGGTACGGTGAACGGCCGGATGATCTATGTCTTCAGCCAGGACTTCACCGTCTTCGGCGGATCGCTGTCGGAAACCCACGCCCAGAAGATCTGCAAGATCATGGACATGGCGATGCGCAACGGCGCGCCTGTCGTCGGCATCAACGATTCCGGCGGCGCCCGCATTCAGGAGGGCGTGGCGTCGCTTGGCGGCTATGCCGAGGTGTTCCAGCGCAACGTGCTGGCCTCGGGCGTGGTGCCGCAGATTTCGCTGATCATGGGGCCCTGCGCGGGCGGCGCGGTCTATTCGCCGGCCATGACCGACTTCATCTACATGGTGAAGGACTCGTCCTACATGTTCGTCACCGGCCCCGACGTGGTGAAGACCGTGACCGGCGAGGTGGTCACCGCCGAGGAGCTGGGCGGCGCGCTGACGCATGCGCGCAAGTCGAGCGTCGCCGACGCGGCCTTCGAGAACGATGTCGAGGCGCTTCTGGAGGCGCGGCGGCTGATCGATTTCCTGCCGCTCAACAATCGCGAAAAGGCGCCCAAGCGACCCTTCTTCGACGATCCCGCGCGCGAGGAGCCGAGCCTCGACAGCCTGATCCCCGCCAACCCGAACCAGCCCTACGACATGCACGAGCTGGTCACCAAGATCGCCGACGAGGGCGACTTCCTCGAAATGCAGGCGGAGTTCGCCAAGAACATCCTCACCGGCTTCATCCGGCTCGAAGGCCAGACCGTCGGCGTCGTCGCCAACCAGCCTATGGTGCTGGCGGGCTGCCTCGACATCGACTCGAGCCGCAAGGCCGCGCGCTTCGTGCGGTTCTGCGACGCCTTCGAGATCCCGATCCTGACGCTCGTGGACGTGCCGGGCTTCCTGCCGGGCACGGGCCAGGAATATGGCGGGGTGATCAAGCATGGCGCGAAGCTCCTCTTCGCCTATGGCGAGGCGACGGTGCCCAAGGTCACCGTCATCACCCGCAAGGCCTATGGCGGCGCCTATGACGTCATGGCGTCCAAGCACCTGCGCGGAGACGTGAACTATGCCTGGCCCACCGCGCAGATCGCCGTGATGGGGGCCAAGGGCGCGACCGAGATCCTGTATCGCTCGGAACTGGGCGATCCCGACAAGATCGCCAAGCGCACCAAGGATTACGAAGACCGCTTCGCCAACCCCTTCGTCGCCGCCGAGCGCGGCTTCGTCGACGAGGTGATCATGCCGCGCGCCACCCGTCGCCGCACCGCCCGCGCCTTCGCCGCCCTGCGGAACAAGAGCCTCGAGAACCCGTGGAGGAAGCATGACAACATCCCGCTCTGAGGCACGCCCGCCGTTCCGCAGCCTGCTCGTCGCCAATCGCGGCGAGATCGCCTGCCGGGTGATCCGCTCCGCCCGCGCGATGGGGATCGAGACCATCGCGGTGCATTCCGAGGCCGATCGCGACGCGGTGCATGTCGCCATGGCCGACCGCGCGGTCGAGATCGGGCCCGCGCCCGCGGCGCAGTCCTATATCGACATCGACCGCGTGATGCGGGCGATCGAGGAAGCCGGCGCCGAGGCGGTGCATCCGGGCTACGGCTTTCTCTCCGAGAACCCGAAATTCGCCCGCGCGCTGGCCGATCGCGGCGTGGCCTTCGTCGGACCGCCGGTCGGCGCGATCGAGGCGATGGGCGACAAGATCGCCTCCAAGAAGATCGCGGCCGAAGCCGGCGTCAGCACGGTGCCGGGCCATATGGGCCTGATCGAGGATGCCGATGAGGCGGTGCGGATCGCACAGCAGATCGGCTATCCGGTGATGATCAAGGCCAGCGCCGGCGGCGGCGGCAAGGGGATGCGGATCGCACATGACGAAGCGCAGGCACGCGAAGGCTTCGAGGCCTCCAAGCGCGAGGCGGCCAGTTCCTTCGGCGACGACCGGATCTTCATCGAGAAGTTCGTGGTCGGTCCGCGCCATATCGAGATCCAGGTGCTGGCCGACAAGCACGGCAACTGCGTCTATCTGGGCGAGCGCGAATGCTCGATCCAGCGCCGTAACCAGAAGGTCGTCGAAGAGGCGCCTTCGCCTTTCCTCGACCCCGAAACCCGGGCCGCGATGGGCGCGCAGGCCTGCGCGCTGTCGCAGGCGGTCGGCTACGAGAGCGCCGGCACTGTCGAGTTCATCGTCGATGCCGATCGCAACTTCTACTTCCTCGAGATGAACACGCGGCTGCAGGTCGAGCATCCGGTGACCGAGCTGATCACCGGCATAGATCTCGTCGAGCAGATGATCCGCGTGGCCGCGGGCGAGCCGCTGCCCTTCGTGCAGGACGACATCAAACTCAATGGCTGGGCGATCGAGAGCCGGCTCTATGCCGAGGATCCGTATCGCGGCTTCCTGCCCTCGATCGGGCGGCTCACGCGCTACCGCCCGCCGCAGGAATTCGCGTCCCAAGCGGAGGTCGTGCGCAACGACACCGGCGTCGCCGAGGGCGGCGAGATCTCGATGCATTACGACCCGATGATCGCCAAGCTCTGCACATGGGCGCCGGACCGCGAGCGTGCCGTGGATGCCATGGAGCGCGCGCTCGACGGCTTCGAGCTGGAGGGCATCGGTCACAACCTGCCGTTCCTCTCTGCGGTGATGGCGCATCCGAAGTTCCGCTCGGGCGATATCCATACCGGCTTCATCGCCGAGGAATGGCCCGAGGGCTTCTCGGGCGTCGACCTGCCGCGCGACACGCTGCGCCGGATCGCCGCCGCCTGCGCCACGCTGCAGCGGATCGAGGAGATCCGCCGGGCCCGGATCTCGGGCCGGATCGACCACCACGAGCGCCGCGTCGGCGAGGCCTTCGTGGTGCAGGTCGCCGCCGAGAGCCACGCGGTGACGCTGAAGGCCGGGGAGGGCGCCACCGACGTGTGTTTCGAGGACGGCACGGTGCTGCGGGTCGCGGGCGACTGGACCCCGGGCGCGCGGCTGGCCCGGCTCACGGTCGAGGGAACGGATACGGTGCTGAAGGTCGAGCCGCGCATCGCGGGGTTCCGGGTGCGCCATCGCGGCGCCGATCTCGACGTGAAGGTCTGGACCGCGCGGCAGGCCGAACTGGCGGCGCTGATGCCGGAAAAGCAGGCGGCCGATACCTCGAAGCTGCTACTATGCCCGATGCCGGGCGTGGTGGTGCATGTCGCGGTCGAGGAGGGGCAGGAGGTCGAGGAGGGCCAGCCGCTCTGCACCGTCGAGGCGATGAAGATGGAGAACGTGCTGCGCGCCGAGCGCAAGCTCAAGGTCGCGAAGCTGCACGCGGCGGCCGGAGACAGCCTCTCGGTCGATCAGACCATCATGGAATTCGAATGAGCCTGGGAGGGCCATGACATGACCGAGAACAGCGACCCCCGCGGATCATGGGCCGCGCGCGCCCGCAAGGAGCTGAAGGGCCGCGATCCCGAAAGCCTGACGCGCGACACGCTGGAGGGGATCGCGGTCAAGCCGGTCTATGACGCGGGCGACCTCGAAGGGCTGTCGCATCTGGATGCAATGCCCGGCGAGGCGCCCTATGCGCGCGGCGTCCGCTCGACCATGTATGCCGGTCGGCCCTGGACGATCCGGCAATATGCGGGCTTCTCCACGGCGGAGGAATCGAACGCCTTCTACCGGCGGGCGCTGGAGGGCGGGCAGCAGGGCGTCTCGGTCGCCTTCGATCTCGCCACCCATCGCGGTTATGACAGCGACCACCCCCGGGTCGAGGGCGATGTCGGCAAGGCGGGCGTGGCGATCGACAGCGTCGAGGACATGAAAATCCTGTTCGACGGCATCCCGCTCGACAAGGTGTCGGTCTCGATGACGATGAACGGCGCGGTGATCCCGATCCTCGCCAGCTTCATCGTCGCGGGCGAGGAGCAGGGCGTGCCGGTCGAGAAGCTCTCGGGCACGATCCAGAACGACATCCTCAAGGAGTTCATGGTCCGCAACACCTATGTCTATCCGCCGGAACCCTCGATGCGGATCGTGGCGGACATCATCGGCTACACCGCGGATCACATGCCGAAATTCAACTCGGTCTCGATCTCGGGCTACCACATGCAGGAGGCTGGCGCCGATCTCGTGCAGGAGCTGGCCTTCACCCTGGCCGACGGGCGCGAATACGTGCGCGCGGCGATCGCACGCGGCATGGATGTGGACCGCTTCGCCGGACGGCTCTCGTTCTTCTTCGCGATCGGCATGAACTTCTTCATGGAGGCCGCGAAGCTGCGCGCAGCCAGGCTGCTGTGGCACCGGATCATGGAAGAGTTCGAGCCGAAGGATCCCAAGAGCCTGATGCTGCGCACCCATTGCCAGACCTCGGGCGTGTCGCTCCAGGCGCAGGATCCCTACAACAACGTCGTGCGCACCGCCTACGAGGCGCTGTCGGCGGTGCTCGGCGGGACCCAGTCGCTGCACACCAACGCGCTCGACGAGGCGATAGCCCTCCCTACCGATTTCTCGGCCCGCATCGCCCGTAACACCCAGCTGATCCTGCAGGAGGAGACCGGCATCACCGACGTCATCGATCCGCTGGCGGGGTCGTATTACGTCGAGCGGCTGACCCACGAACTGGCCGAGAAGGCCTGGGCGCTGATCGAGGAGGTCGAGGGCCTGGGCGGCATGACCAAGGCGGTGGCGAGCGGAATGCCCAAGCTTCGGATCGAGGAGACGGCGGCAAGGCGGCAGGCGCTGATCGACCGGGGTGAACAGGTGAACGTCGGCGTCAACAAGTACCGCAAGGAGCGCGAGGATCCGATCGACATCCTCGACATCGACAACGTCAAGGTGCGCGACGGGCAGGTGGCGCGGCTGGAGGCGATCCGGGCGACCCGCGACCAGGCGGCCTGCGACGCGGCGCTGACGGCGCTGGAGGAGGTCGCGCGGGGGGATGGCAACCTTCTGGAAGCGGCGGTCGAGGCGGCCCGGGCGCGCGCCACGGTGGGGGAGATCAGCATGGCGATGGAAAAGGTCTTCGGCCGGCATCGGGCCGAGGTGAAGACGCTGGCGGGCGTCTATGGCAAGGCCTGGGAGGGCGACGAGGGTTTCGAGCGGATCCAGAAGGAGATCGCCGATTTCGCCGCGGCCGAGGGTCGCCGCCCGCGCATGCTGGTGGTGAAGATGGGTCAGGACGGGCACGACCGCGGCGCCAAGGTGATCGCCACCGCCTTCGCGGATCTGGGCTTCGACGTCGACATGGGGCCGCTGTTCCAGACGCCGGAAGAGGCGGCTCAGGACGCGCTCGACAACGACGTGCACGTGGTGGGCATCTCCAGCCAGGCCGCGGGGCATCGCACCCTCGCGCCGAAGCTGGTGGCCGCGCTGCGCGAGCAGGGGGCGGGCGAGATCCTCGTGGTCTGTGGCGGGGTGATCCCCGATCAGGATCACGAGATGCTGAAACAGGCCGGTGTCGCCGCGATCTTCGGTCCGGGCACCAATATCCCCAAGGCGGCCTCGGAGATCCTGTCGATGATCTCGAAGACCGGGGGGTAGCTCCGGGCCTTGCTCGGGTCTCGGCTCACGTCACCTCGCGAGTCGGGATTGCTCGCGGGGTGCCGGTTTGCCGGCAGCCGGTGTCTCGAAAAATGGACAAATCATTCGGACCGGCGGGTGCGCCTCGCGAAGAGCGACGATTTTGCCGACGTGTCGTACCGGACCGACATCCTCGCCGACATGCCCTGCATGGTGACAGCCACTGTGCCGCGGTGGGCCATGGCATGATCCACCAGCTCACGCCGAGAAGCTGCCCCAGCGCATCGCGTTCGGCGTGGCCCGAACCACTCACGGCTCAGACATCACATCGGACTTGCCGACGAAGCTAAGGGCGATGCCATGCTCTCCATACGTGCTGGTGATAGCGGTCTGGTCCCCCGAGCAGGGTCCGACGCGCTGCTTCATCATCGGACCGAGGCAGCCCGCATCGAGCGACGGATTTCAGTCTTATCGGCCCATACACCATACCACCTGCCAGAAAGGCCGCTCCGGCAAGGTCAGGGGATGCTCTCGAAGGGAGAGTGCCTGCCATTAACGAACCGGTAAGATTCACCGCTCATTATCGATGCCGAGCACAGCACGAAGCGCTTGCAAGGCCTATGAATGCCGGGACACCGCACGAAGCAACGATCTCGACGGCGTCTAGAACCTCTACGGTCGGAAGCGCGAGGTTTCCGGCTCGATGGGGCCTGCAGGCCGCGATGCTACGGCATTGCCCCCGCCCTGATATGGGCAGTGAGCCAAGGCGTCCCGAGGTTTTCGACGCCTCGTGTGCACATGACGATCTTGTGGCCTTAGGGCCATTAAGCGTCAGGGAGGAAACAGTCTTGGCGCCTCCGCCACAGAAATGCCCGACTTCCCTTCGACATGTTACGGAATTCAGCCTGAACCATCGGATCTGATGGCCGGCATTGGACAAGACGGGGAAGGCACGATGAAAAATTCGGCAATCATGGGCAAACTGGTCTGCGCTGGCTTGGCCCTTGCCATGAGCGGGGTAGTCGCGGGCGGCGCCAAGGCCGATACGGCAGCGGTGGACGCGCTCGCCGAGCGTGCTGCCGCCGCGATCGGGCGGCTGCACTCCAATGCGCAAAGGGCGCTGGTGACGGTCGCACAGGACGAGGCCTTTGCCGACTATTTTCATACTCACGATGCTTCGGAACGGCACCGCCACAAGTCGCGGATCGACGAGGTCTCGCTTGCCACGCAGGACAAGTTCCACGTCGAGGAAATGTGCCTGATCGACCCGCAGGGCGCTGAGATATCCCGCATCGTCGGTGACGAAATCGCCCATGATCTTGCGACCGATGAGGCCGATGCGCCGTTCTTCGCGCCCGGCTTCGCGGCAGATCACCGACAGGTCTATACCTCGCCGATCTACCTGTCGCCGGACGCGGACAAATGGGTGGTCGCCTACGTGACTCCCGTTCTGGTCGACGGGGACAAGCGGTCGATCCTGCATTACGAACATGCCTTCACGGCTTACGGCGACATCCTCCAGCGGCTGGCTGCCAATGATGCGGGCGAGATCATGATCGTCGCCGATACCGGACACGTGATCTTCGACAGCCGGCGCGAGATCCCCACCGAGCGGGTCGGTGATCTCGAGGATCGGGACGACTATTTCGATGGCTTCGACTTTGCCGGCCTCGACCTCGCGGGCTTCCGCCAGGCGATCGGCCAGGATGCCACCCGGGGTCAGGGCCGCATCACCGGCCAAGATGTGGATCGCGATGCCGCGTTCCGGGTCGTGGGTCCCTGGACCCTCATCGGCTGGCAGGATCTCTGAGCATGGCCACGGCCACCCCTGTCGCTCGCTGGGCGCGGGCGGGGTTGCGCCTCAAGGTGGCGGCGATGCTGTTCACCTGCGCTCTCGTATCGCTGGGAATTGGCACCTTGGTTGCCACCTATTTCGGAGAGCGTGCGCTGCGGGCCGAAGTCGCGGACAAGGCCACGCGTACCCTCAATGCCGAGATGCTCGATCTGGAGCGTTGGCTGGACCGCACGATGTACGACCTGACCACGCTCGCCGAGACGAACGTGATGCAGGACGTCCTGATCGCCGACGGCATCGGCGAGATCGCCAGGTCGCTGGCGGCGATGCGGACGCGATATCGCGAGTTCGCGGCATTCGTGGTGACCGACGAAACCGGCGCGGTGATCGCGGCCGAGGGAGTTGATCTGAGCCCCGGTCAGGATCTCGACATCGACCATCTGGACCAAAGCCTCGCCGGGCTTCCGGTCGTGGGGGGGTTCGACGCGCATCCCGGCCTTGCCGACGACTCCTTTCTGTTCAGCGTGCCGATCCGGGCCGAGTATGACCAAAGCACCGTGATCGGCGTGCTCTCGGGCACGATCGGCATGGACCGGCTGCGTGAACAGCTTGCCCGCGTGCAGATCGGCGATGAGGCCCAAGGCGCCGAGCGCGCGTTGCTGCTACGCGATGGCGAGGGACGGCTCCTCTACCGCACCGGTTCGGACACGGCCGACGAAATCGTGCAGCGCCTTCTTGCGGCCGTGGAGGGAGCCGCGCCGGGCGAGGCGCTAGTGCGGGATCAGGGCCCCGATCTGGTCACCTCGGCGCAGTTTCCCGCCGAGAGCCCGTTCGCACATCTCGAGTTGCAGATGCTCTCGGGCGTGACCGAGGAGGCCGCTTTCGGCAGCATTGCGCAGCTCAAACGCACTCTCACGCTGACCACCGTTTTCCTCGGGTTGACGATGCTGGTCTTCGGCTGGATCGCCTCGCGCGGCCTGACCGATCCGATCACCGCCATGAGCGCGGCAATGAACAGGTTGTCGACGGGTGCGCGAGACGAAAGCCGGACGCCCGAAGTGGCTGAGCTGATCGCGCCCTCGATCCTCGCCCGGAAGGACGAGATCGGCCTGCTGGCCCGCAGTTTCGACGGGTTGATCACACAACTCGCCCAAGCCCGCGCTCGCCTGATCGAACAGTCCGAGCTGGAGATCGCCAAGCGCAACATGCGTCTCGACGCCGCGCTGAACAACATGTCCCAAGGCCTCTGCATGTACGGCCCCAAGGGCGAACTGGTCGTGCACAATCGCCGCTTCGAGGAGATCTACGGCCTGCCTTCCGGGGCTCTCAAGCCGGGCATGAAGATCGCGCAGATCCTCGAGGTCATGAACAGGGCGGGGCATGTCACCGAGGCACAGGACGCCGACTTCATCTCGCTCCTCACGCGACGCGACAGCGACCGCGAGACCTTGACCCATCTCGCCTCCACCGGCGACGGCCGGTCGGTATCGGTTTCCTGCGTGCCGATGCCTGCCGGCGGCTGGGTCGCCACCTTCGAGGATGTCACCCAGCGCAAGCGCGACGAGGCCCGGATCGAACACATGGCGCCTCACGACGCGCTCACCGACCTCCCCAATCGCTTGCTGTTCACGCGCCGGATCGAAGAAACCCTTGCAGTCGCGGCGCGCGGTCGGCAGCACGCCGTGCTCTATCTCGACCTCGACCACTTCAAGGCGGTCAACGACCTGCACGGCCATCCCGCAGGAGACGAACTGCTCCGCCATGTGGGCGCGCGGCTGCGTGGCTGCCTGCGTCCCTCGGGCGTGGTCGCGCGGCTCGGCGGTGACGAGTTCGCGATCATCGAAAGCGACATCGCGTCGGGCGAGGAGGCGCGCAAGCTGGCAGAACGCATCATCGAGGAGATCACCCGACCGTTCGAGATCGCCGGCCACCAGGTCGCGATCGGCACCAGCATCGGAATCGCGCTCTATCCCGATGACGGCGGCGACGCCCAGACGCTGGTCAAGGCCGCGGACATGGCGCTCTACCGGGCCAAGGCCGATGGACGCAACGGCTTCCGTTTCTTCGAGCAGGAGATGGACAGCTCGATGCAGCAACGCCGGATGCTCGAACGGGATCTTCGCCTGGCCTTGCAGAATGACGAGTTCGAGGTCCACTACCAGCCCATCGTCGACATGGCGACGAGCCGGGTCAGCTGCTTCGAGGCGCTGCTGCGCTGGACGCATCCCGAGCGCGGCGCGGTGTCGCCCGCGGAGTTCATCCCGCTTGCGGAGGAGATCGGGCTGATCAGCGAGATCGGTGCCTGGGTGCTGCAGCGCGCCTGTGACGCCGCCGCCGGCTGGCCCGCCCATGTTCGCATCGCGGTCAACCTGTCACCGGCGCAGTTCCGCTCGCAGCAATTGCTCGACCAAGTGGCTCAGGCGCTGTCGCAGGCCGGGCTGGAACCGCAGCGGCTGGAGCTGGAGATCACCGAATCCGTTCTGCTGCGGCAGAGCGAACTCGTGCTGTCGATCCTGAAACAGCTGCGCGGTATGGGTGTGCGCGTGTCGATGGACGATTTCGGCACGGGCTACAGCTCGTTGGGTTACCTGCGCTCTTTCCCGTTCGACAAGATCAAGATCGACCGTTCCTTCATTCGCGATATCGAGAAGAGCGGCGACGCGCTGTCCATCGTGCGGGCGATCACCGGGTTGGGGACGAGCCTCGGAATGACCACCACCGCCGAAGGGGTCGAGACCTTCGAACAGCTCAACCAGCTGCGCTCCGAGGGCTGCAATGAAGTGCAAGGCTTCTACTACAGCCCGGCAGTCCGGCTCGACGCGGTCCCGGCATTGCTCGAAGGCATCGGCGCCGCCCACTACGGCAACATGTCGATGCCATCGAGTTCGAGACCGAAGCGAATCCCGGCCTGATGGTATGGATAGCCCCATGATGCATGGCGGCATCTTCTTCGCTGACTTCGAGGCGAGGATACCATGAAGTAGTGCGACTTGTGGGGGCCGTATGCTGCGTATGCATCGCACCCCCGCAGGCCATTGCGGTTCGGGAGGATGACGCCGGGCGGTCCTCGATGATCGTCGCTACGCGGTTCGCCGTAAATTTGGTGAACTACGGCTATGACGCGCCATCCGCGCCTCAATCAGCCGTAAGGGATTGCTCAGGCCGCCGCTCGCCCTTCGAGCCATGAACCATGCCCCAAAAGGCAATCAGCGGGTGCTGATCCCAAGCACGAGCAGCGGAACGCCAAGCGTATCATCCTGCGATGTTCCCTTGTGCCGTCATGGTCGCATGAAGGCGTCTCCCGGGGCTTGGGGCAGAGCTTCGGCGAGATCGTTCAGGCTATCGATCAGGAGCTGCGCCGCGTAGCGCGGGTTGTGGGCATGGGCGCCTTCGTCTTTCGCGACGAACTGGTAGTTGTAGGCCGCGCGCAGCAGCCGAGGTGTCCAACTGGCATAGCGATTGTCGCGTACGGTCTCCTCCGCGTCGGCCTGCCCGTCGCCGTCGAGATCGGTGAAGAAGTAGGGAAAGCTGTCCGGCGCGTAGAGAATGGCCGCGTCGCTGACGGTCTCGGCGTAGAGCATGATCATCCTGCGCAGATGTTCGTGCAGGGATTCGATCTCCGAGGCGATGCCTTCGGCGGTGTCGCCGTCGCTGTCTGGGTCCGCTTCACTCGTTCGGATCGCGCGCGAATTCTCCACGCCTGCGTGACAGCTCGTGCAGTCGACGATCTCGATCGCCGTGTCATGCGCGCCGTGGCAGCCCGCGCAGTCGTCGAAGCCCGGAACATGCGCGAAACGTCCCGCATAACTCCGGCCCTTGTATTCATAGCCGCCGCCGGCCTCGGCACCCAGCAATGTCGCCGCGGCCGCGGAGTAATGGACATTGATGAAGCTCAACCGGTCCGACACCTCGTCGTCGCCGAGATCCGCGATGGCCGAGTCGACGTCCTCCCCGGACGCGCGGCCTTGGTGACAGACCGCGCAGACCGCCATTCCCGACCCAAGCGAAATCGCCGCGCCTGAGGGAAAGGGAAGGGTGGTGAGCGACGCCGCTTCCGGGGCGTGACACGAGGTGCATTCGACCAAATCCCCCGTGGGGACGGGATGGTCGATGACGCCTGCGGTGGTCATCGGCGAGGCGAGATAGGCCCTAAAGCCCGTGGTGGAATGGCACGCGGCGCAGGCGCCGGGGATCTCGCCCTCCTCGTCCCAGTGGCGGAACGCTTCCGACATGGCGTCGGCGTGGCCCGAGGCCATCCAGTCCTCGACGATCTCTTCCAGCGTGGGTTCGAGGTCTTGCGCCAGTGACCAGACCGGGACGAGGCTGCCGGTCAGTAACGCTGACAGCAGGAATGCAGGGCGGCGCATGGCATCTCTCCGACGGGCTGGGGCCAGATGTTTCGATGATGCGATGCAGGGCCGCCTCGAGCCTTGATCGAGATCAAGGCGGCCGCGCGGCGGTTGGCCGATGCAGGGAGAAGAAGCCGCCCCGGAGGTCGACATGTCCTGTCTCGAGCCGCACCGCAAACGTGCCTTCGGTCCGCCCGCCATCGTTCCGGAAACGGTGACGCTGGAGGCGCAGGACATGCCCGGCCTGCGGCCCGTTGCCTGCGTCGAGGAGGGGGCGGAGGTGGCCTTGGGCACGCCCGTCATGCATGACAGGGCACGGCCCGCGATCCGGGTCGTCGCCCCGGTGGCGGGCCGGGTGGTGCGGGTGGAGACCGGCCTCGGTCGCCGCGTCATCCGGGTGGTGATCCGGCCTGCGGGCCCGGCACGGGCTGCGCCGGTGAGGGCGGTGGGCGACACCCGCGAATTGATGCTGATCCACGGGCTCTGGTGCGATCTGCGTACCCGGCCCTTCGACCGCGTGCCCGACCCCGAGGTCCGGCCCAAGGCGATCCTCGTGAACGCGCTGGACGGTGCGGCGGTCGCGGCGGCGCAGGCTGCGCCATTCGCGCTGGGACATGGCCTGCGCGCGCTCTGCAGGCTCACCGACGGGCCTGTGATCCTGTGTCAGCACGGCGGCGCGGCACTGGCCCCGGCGGAGGGACGCGTCGAGCTTGACACGGTCGCGCCGCGCCATGACGGCATGGCCCACAGGCTGCGCCGGCTGTGCAGCGTGGCCCATGGCGGCGAAGTCTGGACGCTCGACGCGCAGACGGCGATCGCGCTCGGCCGGCTCTGCGGCGAGGGGCTGTTCGATCCGACGCGCCTGGTCGAGATCGTCACGCCCATGGGCGAGGTCGCAGGCCTGCGGCAGGCGCCGCTCGGCGCCGATCTGGCGGAGGCGTTGAAGGAGGCTGGCTGGACGACCCCGGCCACCCGGCCGCTGAGGCGCAACGAGAGCCGGATCGACCCGCGCCACGACGCGGTCCCACCGCCCGACGGTGCGCTCGGGCCGATCGTGCCGGTGCCGGCCTTGGCGGCGACGCTGCCGATGCGGCTGCGTGCGATCCCGCTGCTGCACGCATTGCAGATCGGCGATGCCGAGACCGCGCGCAGGCATGGTTGCCTCGATCTGGTCGAGGGGGACATGCGAGCGGCCAGCGCGATCTGCGCCAGCGGTGCCGATTACGGCGCTCTGCTGCGCCGCGTCCTCGATGAGCTGGAGGGCGAGCGATGAGGGATGGAAGTGTCACGGCGCTTCGAAAACGTGCCGCCCGCGATGCCACGGCGCTTCGATTGATCGCCCTCGCGCCGCCTGCGGTGATCCTGTTCCTGCGGGCTCCGGGCACGGCATGGCCTCATGCGCTGGCCGTGGTCACGGCCGCGTTGGCCTGCGCCCTGATCTTCGCCGAGCTTCGTGGCCGCGGGCCGATCTTCGAGGTGCTGGTGCCGGCGCTGCTCATGGTCCTCTTCGCTCCGCCCGAGGCCGCGCCCTGGCAACTCGCGCTCGCTCTGTCTCTGGCGCTCGTGCTCGGCGCTCTCGTTTTCGGCGGCGCGGGCTTCGGCTTTCTCAGCACCGGCGCGCTGGCACTGGCGCTGCTTGCCTTCTCGTTTCCGCCGCTAGCGGCGGTGGTTCCGGAAACGCCGGTGCTCTGGGCCGCCTTGCCCGGAGGCGCGCTGCTCCTGCTGGCGGGGCTTGCGCCGTGGCGGGTCGTGCTGGCCGGGGCCGCGGGCTTTGCGCTGGCGACCGGGGCGGGGGGCTCGGGTTTCGCGCAGGGGGCGCCACTCGCCGTCCTTCTGGTCTATTTCGCCGCAGATCCCTTCGGTGCGCCGGTTACCGGGCCGGGGCAATGGCTGTCGGGCCTTATGGTGGGCGGGCTCATCGCACTTCTGGGCGCAGCCGGGGGACCCGGTTTCGACATGTCGGCGGGCGTCTTCGCGGTCCTGCTCGCGGGTCTTTTCGCGCCGCTGATCGATGCGGGCGTGATCGCCGTCGCCGACTGGCGCGAGGGGGTCAGCCATGGCTGAGACACGCGGTCCGTGGGCGCGGTTTCTCGCGCGGCCCAACGAGGACCCGGTCAAGGCACTGGGCATGGCCGGTCTGGTGGCGCTGGGCGCGGCGCTCACCGTTTCGACCACGGCCACGCTGCTGGAGCCGCGGCAAGCCACCAATCTCGAGGCCGCCCGCGCAGCCCGGATGCAGGCCATGATCGAGGCGCTGCCGGGGCTGCGCGAGGTGATGGAAGAGGCCGGGGTGACCGAGCTACAAAGCCGTCTCGTCGATCTCGAGACCGGCCGCGTGCTGCCCGACGAGGTCATGGCGTTCGATCCCGAGCGGGTGGCGCGCGATCCGGGCACCGGAATCGAGCTGCCGCCGGAGGCCGACATCGCCGGGATCGGGCGGCGCGAGCGCGTGGCCGTGATCCACCTGCTCGAACGCGACGGCGCACTGGCGCTCGTGGTGCTGCCGATGCGCGGCGCGGGGTATCAGTCGACCATCCACGCGCTGCTCGCGCTCGAACCCGATCTCGACACCGTCGCGGCGCTGACCGTGACCGAACAGGGCGAGACGCCGGGGCTCGGCGCGCAGATCGAACGCGCCGATTGGCAGGCGCTCTGGCCCGGCCGCCGCATCGCCGATGACAGCGGCACGATCCGCATCGAGGTGGTGCGCGGCACGGCCGCCACGCCTTACGAGGTCGATGGCATCTCGGGCGCCACCCGCACCGGCAACGGCGTCACCGCCATGCTGCGCTTCTGGATGGGGCCGTGGGGCTATGGCCCGTTCCTCGACAGCCTGGCCGGGGAGGGGGCGGGATGATCCGGTTGTCGCATCACCTGACCGATCCGCTGATCCGGTCGAACCCGGTGACGCTGCAGATCTTGGGCATCTGCTCGGCGCTGGCGGTGACCACGGCGCTGGCGACGGCGCTCACCATGGCGGCAGCGCTGATCTTCGTGCTCTGCGCCTCGGCCGCGATCATCAGCGCGATCCGCCGCCACATCCCGCACGCGATCCGGCTGATCCTTCAGATCACCATCATCGCCACGCTGGTGATCGTCACCGACGAGGTGCTGCGCGCCTATGCCTTCGAGATCAGCCAGCGGCTGTCGATCTTCGTCGGGCTGATCGTCACCAACTGCATCGTGCTGGGCCGGGCCGAGGGCTTCGCCATGCACCATCCCGTGGGACCCTCGATCCTGGACGCGCTGGGCAACGCGCTGGGCTACGGCCTCGTGCTGGTGGTCGTCGCGACGATCCGCGAACTCCTCGGCACCGGCAGGCTTCTTGGTATTCCGATGCTGCCGCTGACGGAACAGGGCGGCTGGTTCGAACCGCTGCGGTTGATGCAGCTCGCGCCATCGGCCTTCTTCATCATCGGGCTCATGATCTGGGCGATCCGCACGGCGCGCCCCGAACAGGTCGAACGGCCGGAACATCGCCTGCTGTCCCGGCAGGGGGAGGCGCGGCCATGACGGAGATCCTGCTCGCCGCGATCCTGACCGACAACCTCGCCCTGTCCTTCTTCCTCGGCATCTGCACCTTCCTCGCGGTGTCGCAGCGGATCTCCACCGCGCTCGGCCTCGGTCTCGCGGTGATCGTGGTGCAGGGCGTGACGGTGCCGGTCAACGCGTTGATCCACAGCTTCCTGCTCGCCCCCGGCGCGCTACACTGGGCCGGGCTGCCCGAGATCGATCTGAGCTTTCTGCGGATCATCGTCTTCATCGGCGTCATCGCCGCGATGGTGCAGCTGATGGAGCTCCTGCTCGATCGCTTCGTGCCGGCGCTGCACCGCGCGCTGGGGGTGTTCCTGCCGCTGATCACGGTGAACTGCGCGATATTGGGTGGCAGCCTGTTCATGGTCGAGCGGCGCTACGACCCGCTTGAGGCGGTGGTCTGGGGGATCGGCAGCGGCATCGGCTGGGCCATTGCGATCACTGCCTTCGCCGCGATCCGCGAGCGGTTGCGCCATGCCGACATGCCCGAGGGGCTGCAAGGCCTCGGCGGCGCCTTCATCGTCACCGGTCTGATGTCGCTCGGCTTTTCCGGCTTCGGGGGGCTGGTGCCATGACCGGGATGCTGGTGGGCGTGGTCCTTCTCGTGACGCTGGTGCTGGCACTCAGCGCCGCGCTCATGATGGCACGGCGGCGGCTGGTGCCCGATCTGCCCATCGCCGTCACGGTGAACGACCATGCGCCTTTCGAAAGCCGCTTCGGCACCGATCTCTTGGGGGCGCTGGCCGCGCATGACATCCTGTTGCCCGCGGCTTGTGGAGGCGCGGGAACATGCGGCCAGTGCCGGGTGCGGGTCAGGGGAGAACCCGTCGCGCCGCTGCCCGCCGAACGGGCCCGGCTGTCACGGGCCGAGCGCCGCGCAGGCATGCATCTGGCCTGTCAGCTCCGGTTGCGCGTGCCGGTCGCGGTCGAGTTGCCCGAGAGCCTTCTGGGCGCGCGGGGCTTCGACTGCACCCTCCTGCGCGCACGCTTCCTGACGCCGTTGATCCGCGAACTCGTGCTCGAGGCGCCGCCCGACGTGGTCGCCCTGGTGCAGGCCGGGGCCTTCGTGTCGCTGACCGCGCCGCCGCATGATTTCGGCTTCGACACGATCGAAGTGCCGGAGCGGTTTGCCACGGACTGGGCCGAGCTGCGGGAGCTGCGCGCCGTCACGACCGCGCCGGTCACCCGCGCCTATTCCATCGCCAGCACCCCCGCCGATCTCGCGCAGGAGCATCTCGTGCTGCTCATCCGTCTTGCCCTGCCGCCGCCGGATCGGCCGCGCCTGCCGCCGGGGGCGGTCTCGTCCTGGCTGTTTCACGTGGAGAAGGGCACCCGGATCGCGGCAAGCGGCCCGCATGGCGATTTTCGTGCGCAAGCGGGAACGCGCGAGATGGTGCTGGTCGGCGGCGGCGTCGGCATGGCGCCGCTCCGGGCGATCATCCATGAACGGCTCGGGCAGGGGGCGTCCCAACCGATCAGCTTCTGGTACGGTGCGCGCCGCCGCGACGACCTGTTCCACGCCGAGGAGTTCGCGGCGCTGGCGCGCCGGTGTCCGAATTTCCGCTTCGAGGTCGCGCTGTCCGATCCGCGTCCCGACGAGCCCTGGGACGGGCGGACGGGCTTCGTCCACGCGGCGCTGCGCGACGACCTTCTGCGCGATCATCCGGCTCCAGAAGCGTGCGATTACTACCTTTGCGGTCCGCCGCTGATGATCGCGGCGGTGATGGGCGTGCTGGACGAGGCGGGGGTGCCGCCAAGCCGGATCTTCTTCGATGATTTCGGGAGCTGATTTATGCGGATCGGACGACGCGAGATTCTGATGGGCGCGGCGGTGACACTCTTTGCCCCACCCGCATGGGCCGCAACGATCAGCCTCGGCGGCCCGGCCTTCGGCAGCTACTGGCGCTGCCTCGTGCCGGCCGGGACGGACAGGGCGGCCTTGATGGCCGAGACCACCGGCCTGATTGCCGGACTGGATGCGGAGCTGTCCCCTTGGCGCGACGACAGCGCCCTCACCGCGCTCAATCGCGCCCCGGCGGGGCGGTGGATGCAGATGGGGGATGCGACCCGGACCTGCCTGCGAGAGGCCGAAGCCGTGCAGAGGCTGACCGGGGGTGGGTTCGACGCACGCGTCGGGCCGCTGGTGGCGCGCTATGGTTTCGGCCAGATCGCAGGAGAGGTGACGAGGGCAGGGCGGTTCGAACTGAGCGGCGGCGCGGTCCGCAAGAGCCATGACGCGCTGACCTTCGATCCCTGCGGTTTGGCCAAGGGACATGCGCTCGATCTGCTCGCCCAACGGATCGCCGGTCTGGGTGCGAGGGACGCGCTGGTCGAGATCGGCGGCGAGGTCCGGACGCTCGGTCGCCATCCATCGGGCCGACCATGGAGAGTGGCGATCGAGGCGCCGGGCGCGGAGCTGCCGCAAGCGCAGCGGGTGGTCCGGCCGGGACCTCTGGCATTGGCGACTTCCGCCCATGCGCCGCAGGGCCATGCGGGGCCCGCGACGACCAGCCATGTCATCGACCCGGTCAGCGCCCGGCCCGCCGCGCAGGGGCTCCTGCAGGTCTCGGTGCTGGCTCGAACCGGCCTGCGTGCCGATGCGTTGGCCACGGGCCTTCTGGCGCTGGGGCCCGAGCGAGGAGCCGCGCTCGCCCGCCGGGCCGGGATCGCGGCCCTGTTCCTGCATCGCGCATCCGAGGGGGCGGTCGAGATGATGACCGGCGGCATCGACGCCCATTTCATTGCATGAAGGATATCGCACATGTTGCTGCTACTCGTTCTCATTCTGGTGTCGCTGTCGATGGCCGGGCTGGCCTTGGGGCTTCTGGCCGGGCGCGGCCCGCTATCCGGCGGATGCGGCCGGGCCTGCGACGGATGTCGCAAGCCTTGCGCACGCCGCCCCGTCCCATGAAGCCGCTGCCGCGCATCGCTGCGATCATGACTCGCGATGTGGTCACCGCGACACCCGGGATGGACCTGCTGCGCGCCATGCATCTCATGGCGTTTCACGGCGTTTCGGGCCTGCCGGTCGTCGATGCCGATGGCCGCCTTGTCGGCATGCTGTCGCAGCGGGATTGCCTGAAGGGGGCGCTGCACGCGGCCTACCACGCCGGGCCGCCGGGTCGGGTCGCCGAGGCGATGCATGCACCTGTCGAAAGCCTGCCCGCCGATCTGGACATCCTCGCGGCGATCGAGAGGTTCCTCGCCAGTCGCTATCGCCGCTTTCCGGTCCTCGATGGGGGGCGGATCATCGGCATAGTTTCTCGCGGCGATGTCGTCAGGGCCCTGGCCCGGCGGGAGAGCCGGGTATCGACCTGAAGCCACCTATGACGATCGCGCAAGCGGCGCTCCAGTGGGCGAAGGGCTGCGATGAGCAGCATCACATGCGTCGACGAGCAGCTTTCACTCGGCCACGAATGACAGTCGGTCTTCCCGGTCTATGGCTTGGCGCGGCGCCCCTTGGATTTGCAGGGTCCGGCAGGCCCGTGGGAGCCGCTTGGGTCATGTCCGGCTCATCGCCGGAAATGCAGTATCCGTCGTCCGCCGGGCAGCGTTCGGGAACACCAACAGGTCGCATGGCGGTGTCCTGAGAAAATCGCCATTCAGTTTCGGCATCGGCCCCGTCCCGGAAAGAGCGACGAGGTCGAGCCCGCGCGCCGAGGCCAGTCGCCGGATCCGATCGCGCGGATCGCCCTTGACCATCAGGATCTCGGTTTCGGGATCGAGACGCGTTCGGTCACGGAAACCCTCGATTGCGCGGGGGCCTTGCTCCTGCACGGTGTTCGCGCCCGCGCCATCGGGGGCGCAGGGGAGTTCGTCACCCGGCTCGGCGGGTGCGACCTGCATCAACGCGACGGCGGAACCGGGCGCGACGTCGCGAATGACCGGGATGAGCCTCTCGATTTCCGGGCTCGGATCGACCACCACCAATGTACGGCGGTAGGGCGCCTCCGGTGCGGTGGTCGAGACCAGGACCGGCACCGCGCAATCGGCGGCCAGACGCTCCACGAAGGTCCCGTGAAACGCGTCGATCCCGTTCGGGTGAACATGCTGTCCCACCACCAGCAACTCGGCATTCTGCTGTGCCAGCACCCTATGGATATCCCGCCAGACATTCGCATGGGTGCCGTCCACTTCCAGCCTCGGTCCGTACCGGCACTGGATGCGGGCGCGCAGGGTGTCGAAGTAGCCTTCCACGAGGGCGGCGAAATGCGCCGCCTGTTCGGGCGAGATCCGAAAGCTCGAGGCATGGAAGATGTGCAGGCGCCCACCCGTGCGGGCCGCGATCGCTGCCCCCCGCAGGACGGCTTGGTTGCCCGCCTTGGAGAAGTCGGTCGCGGCGACGATCGTTTCCATGTGCTCTACCCCTCGCTACATTCCGGCACGCTCCAAGCTTCGCGGGCTTTCGCCCAGCGCGCCTTGCGCCAGATCAATCTCAGAGTTTCCTGTGCGGGGCAGTCCGGCATCAATGGATGATCTGGTTGGACTGGTCCTCGTAGAAGAGTTCCCCCCCCCTGTCTGTTGCGAATGGAGTAGAATGGCGGTGCGGAAGGGAGCCCGTCCCCCCCCAGGGTCGAGAGCCCGTGTGGGAGCAAGGGTCCCTTCCGCGTCGCGATCAACCTGAACAGTTGCTTGGGACGGCTGACTCCGATCCCGCATGACATGGACAGGAGCTTTTACCATGCCACAGACCGTCATCGGCTGCGACCTTGCCCGCGGCTGGATCGATACGCACGCCCTGCCGACCAAGGTGGTGGTGAGGATCGATAACAATCCGAACAGCATTACCCGCTGGACCGCGTCCTTGCCTGCAAACTCTCTAGTCGTCTTCGAGGCCACCAGCGGCTGCGACACTCTTTTGATCAAGGCACTCTGCGACCGGGGCCTTCGCTTCGCACGGGTCAATCCGCGCCAAGCCCGAGAGTTCGCCCGCGCGACGGGCGTGTTGGCCAAAACGGATCGGGTCGATGCGCGCATACTGGCTGATATGGGGCGCCTCTTGCCTCTCGAGGTTACCGCGCCGCCTCATCCGGATCGGGCCCGACTTTCTGATTTCCTTCGTCGCCGCAGGCAGTTGGTCGAAATGCGGAAAGCCGAAAAGGTGCGTCGCCACAGCGCCGG
>NZ_JAPWGO010000268.1 GCF_027213785.1 Limimaricola sp. G21655-S1
CTTCTGGACTTCATCTGCCTTGACCGGACCGCAGCCGCGCCTGGGCTTTGTTGACGAATTGCGCGCGTTTCGCAGCGACGAAAGTGATGTTCTCGCCAAGCCGATGATCATGATTCTCGTCTTGATGTTCGCGTTAGGCGGGCTGGGGATGGACCTTGTGCGCATGGAGCGCGACCGGACCAATCTGCAATATACGCTGGACCGTGCGGTGCTGGCGGCGGCCGACCTCGACCAGCCGCTGGACCCGGAAGCGGTGGTGATCGAC
>NZ_JAPWGO010000269.1 GCF_027213785.1 Limimaricola sp. G21655-S1
CTATTGGCCGATAAACCATCTCCAATCACCACAGACACAATAAACACTTCTATCAATTGGAAATTGCAATCGCACCAACTATGCTTCATGTACCATGACCATAGCAGGTACTCAAAAGGTGACGATCTATGTATAAATCATTGTTTATTATTGCCTTTATTGCATCACCAAGCTTTGCTGACGACTATCAGGCCAAATTGACCGCCTATATGCAAAAAGAGGTAAAAGCCATCGCCGAACAGCCGGAGATCATTGCTGCAATAAC
>NZ_JAPWGO010000270.1 GCF_027213785.1 Limimaricola sp. G21655-S1
ACTATGTGCCTGGCCCTTTCGGGCGTGACAACTCGGTGGTACGAGTGATCCAGTAACGGCAGCCAGAGAGCCAATAGACGGATACAAAAAAGGCTCGCCATTGGCGAGCCTTTTCACTACCTGTCGAGCTATTTGCCGACATACCGACACCAATTCGAATCGAATTAGTTGAGCTTCGCTTTGATACGAGCAGCTTTGCCGGACAGGTTGCGCAGGTAGTACAGTTTGGCTCTTATAAATTAACGTCGACGCTTGAGTTCTACAC
>NZ_JAPWGO010000271.1 GCF_027213785.1 Limimaricola sp. G21655-S1
CCCCTCAATAATGACGATGCAACTGCGGCGGGTGATGACCGAAGGTGCATTGCCAAAGCGGGCATTCAGGTCGACGACCGACACTACCGCCCCTCTGAGGTTGATTACGCCACGAATAAAACCCCGCATCATTGGAACCGGAGTGATATTGCCGTATTCGATGATCTCTTTGACCCCCAGAATATTGATGGCGAACATCTCGTTGTTGATCAGAAATGTCCGGTACTGGGCATCGCCACTGCTCTCGTCAGCGGCCGCTGATGGC
>NZ_JAPWGO010000272.1 GCF_027213785.1 Limimaricola sp. G21655-S1
CCGCAGGGTAGGGAGTGTTAACGGGTGTTAAGGTTGGCCGCAGGCTTAACCTCTGTTCACACCGGGGCTGACGCTGTGCCAGCCACGCGGTAGGCTTGCAGCATTGACAGGCAGGTAGCCCTGCCCGCACGGAGACTGGGTGTTATGGAAAACCGCAAAATACTGGTAGTGGATGACGACGCGCGCCTGCGCGAGCTATTGCAGCGCTACCTGACGCAGCAAGGCTATACGGTGGAAAGCTTGCCCGACGCCCGAGACCTGGAC
>NZ_JAPWGO010000273.1 GCF_027213785.1 Limimaricola sp. G21655-S1
TGAGAGGGGAGCGTGGCCCGCGAGAACCGCGAGCCACCAGAGTAAATCGGCCACTATCCTGGGTGAAGACCTCGACCAGCTGGCTGGTCTCCCGATAGGGCCGACTGTGGATGACGAAAGCCGGGGTCAGCAATCAGTCGTCGCCATACCCGAGGCTGCGCAGGGCGCGCTCGTCATCAGCCCAACCGGATTTGACCTTGACCCACAGCTCCAGGTGCACCTTGTTCTGGAACAGCCGTTCCATATCGAGGCGCGCCTCGGTGC
>NZ_JAPWGO010000274.1 GCF_027213785.1 Limimaricola sp. G21655-S1
GTACTGCAGTTGCAGCTGGGGCTGTTCGGCCATTTGCTGTTCCCGCAACTGGTTGAGGATTGGCAGGGTCTCATTGACCGGCTCCTGACGGGCGCAACCGGTGAGGAGCAGTAGCGGCAGCATCAGAGGCAACAGGCGGCGCAGGGCGCAGTCTTTGGCTGTGGAGCGAGGAGTCTGGTTGGCCATACGCAGTCACTTCAGGAGGATGAGTTGGCACCAGTTTGCAATGTTTTCAATCGCTTGGCCAGTTGTTCAATCTCGCGG
>NZ_JAPWGO010000275.1 GCF_027213785.1 Limimaricola sp. G21655-S1
TGCTGGGCGTGTTCGCGCAAAAGCTCTCCGGCTTCGGTCAAAACGACGCCTTTGGAGCTGCGTTCAAACAGGGTGACCCCAAGCCGCGCCTCAGCCTCGGCGATTTTGCGCGAAATCGCCGAGGGGACAACATTCAGCCGATCCGCCGCGCGACGGATCGAGCCTTCATGCGCCACCGCGAGGAATTCGCGCAGGAATTTGGTCTCTAGCGCGTCCATCAGGCCGCCAAGACACGCCGCACCAGACGCACCCAGAACTCTGCAC
>NZ_JAPWGO010000276.1 GCF_027213785.1 Limimaricola sp. G21655-S1
GAATGGACAGCCTGTGGGCTAATGTATCAGCAACAGTTATTGGTGGTTGTATTTTAACATTTCTGTTCTTTTTGATTAGGGAGAAAATATCACCCCTCCCAAATATCAATGGTATGTGGCATTTGAAAAATATTACAGCAAACAGTGTCTATAATCCATATAAAGGGATGACGCTAGGTTATACGGCAATTCTTTGGTGTGAGGGAAACAGAGTTTCAGGAACTACAGAAAAAGTTTATGAAGATTCCGTGAATGGAGAAAGAG
>NZ_JAPWGO010000277.1 GCF_027213785.1 Limimaricola sp. G21655-S1
ATCGACCACACCGCCCGCGATGCCGGGCTGCTGAACATTCAGATGCGGCCGGAGCGACGCAACACGGTCAAGCTGTTGCTGCTGTTCGACATCGGCGGCTCGATGGACGCCCACGTGAAGACTTGCGAGGAGCTGTTCTCGGCCTGCAAGACCGAGTTCAAGCACCTGGAGTACTACTACTTCCACAACTTCGTTTATGAGTCGGTGTGGAAGAACAACATGCGCCGCACCTCCGAGCGCACCTCGACCCAGGACCTGCTGCAC
>NZ_JAPWGO010000027.1 GCF_027213785.1 Limimaricola sp. G21655-S1
GCGCCTATTCCTCCAACGCCAAGATCGTCACCACCGTCGACGAAATGCTGCAGGAAACCACCAACCTCAAGCGCTGAGCCGCGCTAGGCGGCAGCAGAATGCGCCGCGCTTCTTTTTCTAAAGGATTGCAGAATGGGCATCACCGCCGCCTTCAACGCCAGCCGCACCGGCCTTGCCGCCGTGGAGAGCTGGTCGGAAATGACCTCCAGCAACATCGCCAACGCATCGCGCGCGGGCTATTCGAAGCGCAGCGCCCCCATGACGAGCCTGCCCGGCGGCGGCGTCGCGGTGACGGGCTATGCCCGCGCCGCCGATGCCCGCCTCGAACAGGCGCATCGACAGGAGATCTCGCGGGTGGCCGGGCGCGAGGTCGTCGCCTCGGCCCTCGCGAGCCACGCGGTCGTCCTGGGCGAGATCGATTCCGACACCGGGCTGCATGGTCGGCTCGCGACCTTCCAGAGCGCGCTCGACGCGGTGGCGTCCGATCCGGCGCAGCCGGCGCTTCAGGAGAGCGCGGTGAAGGCGGCGGTCGCGATGGCCTCGACGCTGCGCGGCGCCGCCGACAGCCTCGCGCTTATCGAATCCGACACCCGCGCCGGGGTCCGCAGCGATGTGAGCCAGATCAACGAAACGCTGACCGACATCGCCGAGATCAACCGCCAGATCAGCCGGGAGAACGGCCCGACCGAGCGCCGCGCCGCGCTCGAGGACAACCTGTCGACGAAGCTCGACGGTCTCAGCGAAATCCTCGACATCCGCACCAGCTTCGACGCCGGCGGGCGGATCTCGATCTTCACCACCGGTGGCGCGCCGCTGGTCGAAAACGATTCCGTGCGCGTGCTGAAATTCGACGAACAGACCGATCGGTTGTCGATCGACGGCGTCGACGTGACCCCGGGCAGCGTCGGTTCGCGGGGCTCCGAGGAGGGGCGGCTGGCGGGCCGTCTGGGGCTTCTGGGGGGCGACCTGCCGCGCATGCAGCTGCAGCTCGACGAGATGGCGCGCGCCCTCGTGCAGGGGTTCGAGGCGGCGGATGACAGCCTTGCCGCCGGTCAGCCCGGCCTGTTCACCGATGGGGGGGACGCCTATTCGGCGGCCGATCTGACGGGGCTGGCCTCGCGCATCGCCGTCAACGATGCCGTGCGCTCCGATGCGGGCGGCGGCGCATGGCGGCTGCGCGACGGCGTGGGCGCGGTGGCGCAGGGCCCGGCCTCGGATGGGCGGCGCATCGACGGCTACGTCACCATGCTGGCCGGAACGACCAGCTTCGACGAATCCGCGGGGCTGGGGCAGAACCGGACCCTCGCTGATTTCGCGGCCGGGCTGATCGCCGATCACCAGCAGATGCGGAACACCGCGCGCGACGAGGCGGAGGCCCTGGGGGCCGGACGCGATGCCGCGGAGGCGGCGCGCTCGGCGGTGCAGGGCGTCAACATCGACGAGGAACTGCAACAGCTGATGTTGATCGAGCAGAGCTATTCCGCCAACGCCACGGTCATGAAGACGCTGGGCGAGATGATGGACACGCTGCTTGCGGCCGTCAGGTAAAGGAGACCGATGATGATTTCGATGACCCGGACATCCGGCAGCCTGCAAAGCACGCTGACCCGCACCCGCCTGATCGGCGAACTTGACCGCAAGCTCGGCGATGCCGGCACGGAGATGAGCACGAACCGCAAGGCGGACGTGTATCGCTCCTTGGGCACGCGCTCGGCCGAGGCGTTGACGCTGCGCTCCAACACCAAGCGGCTCGAGGGGTTCGCCCTCTCGAACGAGCTGCTCTCCTACAGGCTCGACAGCGGCACCAAGGCACTGGGCGAGATCCGCAGCACGGTGAGCGGCGTGCTTGATCTGGCCGCGCAGACCGGTGCCAACGGGCTGATCCAGGGCAAGGAGCTGCAAGCGGCGGCGCGCGTCGCGATCGAGCAGATCATCGGCCAGGCCAACCGTACCGTGCAGGGCAGCGCGCTGTTCGGGGGGCTTGACAGCGGCAACCTGACGCTGCAGCCTTGGGACCAGGCGAACCCGCGCAGCGGTCTCGCCCCATCCGACGTGGTGTCGGGGATCTACGGGGCAGGGCCGGTCGATGCCGCCGATGCGGCGGCGATCGCGAACCAGATGGCCGCCGTGTTCACCCCGGGCGGCACCGCGCCCGGTGATTTCGAGCAGACCTTCTACAATGGTAGCCCGGTCTCGGAGACCGCCCGGCTCACGGCGCGGATCGATGCGGATGAAACGATCGAGTACGGGGTTCAGGCCAACGATCCGGGTATGACGGAAATCCTGCGGGGGCTGGCGATGCTGGCGGCGACCGACATCGCCGACATCGCCGATCCCGAGGCGCGCCAAGTCTGGTTCGACGAGGGCCTTGCGGCGCTCAGCGCGGGTTCCGAGAATCTCCTCGCCGCCGAGACCCGGATGGGGGCTCAGGCCTCCCGGGTCGAAGAACTGCGTGAATCGCAGGAACTGCGGCTCAATCTCTACCGGAGCCAGACCGACGCCCTCGAAGGCGTCGATCCCTACGAGGCCGCGACCCGGCTGACCCAGTTGCAGACGCAGCTCGAGGCCACCTATGCGGTGACGGCGCGGCTCTCTAAGCTGTCCTTCCTCAACTATCTCTAACCCGTGTTGATCCATGAACAGTTTGCATAATTGCAACCTGTTCATGGATTGATCGGAACTGTTCTTGTGGGCCTTCCCGGCGCCCGGCTAGGATGACCGGGCAATTCAGGCCTCCGGGAGCAGCGTCGCACATGGCAGGACATCTTCCGCGTCTCTTGCCGGCCCTCGCGCTGGCGCTCGGTCTGGGCGCGATCGCGGCACCGCCATCGGCGGCGGATGTGCGGATCAAGGACATCGCCCAGTTCGAGGGCGTTCGCGAGAACCAGCTCGTGGGCTACGGCCTCGTGGTCGGTCTCAACGGCACCGGTGATTCCCTGCGCAACTCGCCCTTCACCGAACGCTCGATCGAAGGGATGCTGGAACGGCTCGGCGTCGGCAACCTGACCGACGAGCAGATGCGCACCCAGAACACCGCCGCGGTCATGGTCACCGCGATGCTGCCGCCCTTCGCGCGGCGCGGCTCGACCATCGACGTGGTCGTCTCGTCGCTGGGCGACGCCACCAGCCTGCGCGGCGGCACGCTGATCGTGACGCCGCTCACCGGCGCCGATGGCGAGGTCTATGCGGTGAGCCAGGGGCCGATCGCGGTGGCGGGCTATGCGGCGCAGGGCGCCAATGCCAGCATCGTCGAGGGCGTGCCCACCGTGGCGCGAATCGAGAACGGCGCCACGGTCGAGAACGAGATCGATTTCGACCTCGCGGCGATGAACTCGATCCGCATCGCGCTGCGCACCCCGGATTTCACCACCGCCAAGCGGGTCGAACAGGCGATCAACGCGCATATGGGCAGCATCGCCAGAACGCTCGATTCGGGGACCGTCGAGGTGCGTTCGGCCGCCAAGGTCGACATCCCCGGCATGCTGGCCGAGATCGAGGGGCTCCGCGTGCAGCCCGACGCCATCGCCAAGGTGGTGATCGACGCCCGCTCGGGCACCATCGTCATCGGCTCCGAGGTGCGCATCGCCGAGGTCGCGGTGAGCCAGGGCGGCCTCACGGTGATCGTCAAGGAAGAGATCGAGGTGAGCCAGCCGGAGCCGATCTCGATCGGCAACACCGTGATCGTGCCGCAGACCGAGGTGACGGTCGAGGAGCAGGAGGCGCAGTTCTCGATCCTCGAGGGCGATGTCAGCCTGCAGCGCCTCGTCGACGGGCTCAACGCCATCGGCGTCACCGCCAGCCAGACCATTTCGATCCTGCAGGCGATCAAGGCCGCGGGCGCGCTTCACGCCGATCTGGAGATCATCTGATGGAGATCATGCCCACCGCGCTGTCTCTCAAGCCGCTCGCCAAGACCCGCGAGGCGGATCCCGAGACGATGAAGACCGCGAAGAAGTTCGAGGAGATGTTCCTCGCGCAGACCGTGGACGAGATGCTCAAGAGCGTCGACATCGGCGCCTTCGGCGGCGGCCATGCCGAGGAGACCTGGCGCAGCTTCCTGGCGCGCGCCTACGCCGAGCAGATCGCCGATCAGGACAGCACGGGAATCGCCACCAGCGTGGCGCGTGCGATCGGTGCCTATGGAGACACCGACGGCACCCGGACGGGGCAGGGGACAGCATGACGCAGGAAACCGAATCGCAGCCGAGCGGCCTCGATGCCGAGATCGCGGAACTCGTGGCGCTGCTCGAGGCGGAGATCGCCGAGATCCGCGCGGGCGACCTCGCCGGCGTGACCGCGCGGCTCGAGCGCAAATCAAAACTGGCCGCGCGAATCGAATCGGCACGCCCCGAAATCGAGGCCGGTCTCGCGGCCGGGGACGATGCGGCGCAGGGGCTGCGCGAGCGGCTCGACACGCTGGCGGATCTCATCGCGCGGGATGCAGCGATGCTGGAACGGATGCGCGCCACCACCGGCGCCGTCGCGCGCGATCTGGAGCGCCTGCGCGACCGGCACGGGCTGGGCGGCCTCTATGGCGCGAACGGCAACCGTAGCACAAAGGACACGCTTTCCCGCGCGCCCATGGATAAGACCGTATAGCGTCACAAACGCGCCCCAATTCATGGGTTTAACCATAGTCATACCGCGGCGGTCATGCCGACTTCGTCAGAAAGACGATCGAACAGTTAGAATGCTGGAGAACTACAATGTCTTCGATCCTCACCAACAACTCCGCGATGTCCGCCCTCTCGACCCTGCGGAACATCAACTCCAACCTGAACAGCACCCAGGACCGCATCTCGACCGGTCTGAAAGTGTCGTCGGGCAAGGACAATGCCGCCTACTTCGCGATCTCCGAGACGATGAAGGGCGACAGCGGCATGACCAAGGCCGTCAATGAAAGCCTGACCCTGACCAAGAACTCGGTCGCGACCGCGCGTCTCGGCGCCGAGCAGTTCTCGGACCTGGCGACGGAATTCCGCGACAAGGTCGCCTTTGCCCAAGAGAACAAGGGTGGTCTCGACGAGATCGAGTCCGACCTGACGCGCCTCGTCGCCGATATGTCGGCAATCCTCTCGCAGTCGACCTTCAACGGCGATGACCTGGTCAACGCTGCCGGCAAACAGGCGGACGGTACTACGGACGCGAGTGCAGACAGCGCTTTCGCTGCGGACGGGACCTATACCGCTGAAACTGGCGCGAGTGCGGCAGGGGGTGCGCGTACGATCGTCACCGGCATCAGCCGCGACTCCGCTGGTGCCCTGACCACGACGACCATCTCGGTTACGCCGGTGGATCTGAACGCTCAGAAGGAAATGTTCCGGGCGATCGCCGATGGTTTCGCCGCGAAGGCCGGATCGGCGACTGGCGAGGCCTACCTCTCGGCAGTTCTGAGCAGCGCCGACACCGCGACTAAGGCGACCGTCGACGCGGCTACCTCGCTGGGTCAGTCGGAGAAGTCGATCGAGCGTCAGCAGGAGTTCCTGACCAAGCTCTCCGACAACCTCGACGCCGGCGTCGGCGCGATGGTCGATGCGAACATGGAAGAGGAAGCGGCCCGTCTGCAAGCACTGCAGGTCCAGCAGCAGCTGGCGTCGCAGTCGCTCTCGATCGCCAACCAGGCGCCGCAGAACATCCTGAGCCTGTTCCGCTAAGGCACTTCGCGGCCCGCCCTCCGGGGCGGGCCGCACCCCAACCGGGCCAGCGCCCGATATCCCCCCCGACAGTTTTCGACCGGCTGACGCGTCTGCGCGATCCTCGGGTTGTGTCCGCGTCCGCCTCCACCGTCCCCGCCAGAAGAGCAGGGCCCTGAGCGAGAGCAGAACGCATGAGCATCGCCGCCTACAAGACCACCATCCGCGAAAGCGAAACCCCCCGCCAGATCGAGCGCCGTGTGCTGAGCCGCGTCACCGGCCAGCTCGCCACCCGTGCCTCTGCCTTCGACCGGGCCGAGAGCGCCCGCGAGCGCAGCGCGCTCCTGTCCGACGGGCTGCGCGACGATCTGGTGACCAATCAGAAATTCTGGTCCGAGCTGCAATTCGACCTGGCCCAGCCCGGCAACGCGCTGCCGGCCGAGCTGCGCGCCGGGCTGATCTCGCTGGCGATCTTCGTCGACCGCCAGACCAGCGCCGTGATCGGCGGCAACGCCGGCGTCGGCGCGCTCGTCGAGATCAACCGCTCGATCGTGGCAGGCCTTGGCGGCCAGACCCCGGCCCCGGCGGAGGTGGCCTGACATGGCGCTCAAGCTCACCCTCCGCCCCGACGAGCGGATCGTCGTCAACGGCTGCATGATGCGCAACTCGTCGCGCCGCCACGTGCTCACGATCGAGAGCCATGCCGACGTGGTGCGCGGGCATGACCTGCTCGACGAGGACGCGCCGGTGACGCCGGTCACCCGGGTCTACTACCTCGTGCAGAACGCGCTGATCCATTCCAAGCTGCGCGACGACCTGGTGCCGATCATCCAGCGGGAGATGGCGAACCTCGCCACCACCTTCGGCCATCCGAGCCTCGGCCATATCTTCGAGGCGGCCAACTACGTCAGCGTTGGCGACTACTACAAGGCGATGCGCGCGCTGCGCCCGGTCCTCGAACACGAGGCGAAGCTGTTCGACCACATCTCGTCGGGCACGCAGGCCTCCGCGTCCATGGCCGCCGAATGATCTCGCTTTCGGGCCTCAACGCCCGGATGGGCCTGCAGCTGGTGGACGCCACGCGCGACCGCCAGCTCGAGATGATCCGCAGCAGCGCCGAGCACAGCCGCGCCATCGGGGCGTTCGAGGAGCGCATCGGCGACATCAAGACGGTCGACCAGCTGATGGAGGACCGGGAGCTCTATGTCTTCGTGATGAAGGCCTTCGATCTGGAGGACCAGATCTTCGGCAAGGCGATGATCAAGAAGCTGCTCAAGAGCGACTCCGAGGACTCCAGCTCACTTGTCAATCGCCTGACCGACCCGCGGTTTCAGGACCTCTACAAGAACCTCGGCTTCAAGGACGAGGGAACCCGGAACACGCTGACCAACTCCAGTTTCTGGCGCAAGACGATCGTCAACAAATACGTCGAGCAGCATTTCGAGAATGCCCAGGCCGACCAGAACGAGACGGTCGGCACCGTGCTGGAGTTCCGCCGCAAGGCGGGTAGCATCAAGAACTGGTACGACGTGCTCAAGGATTCCGACCTGACGGAGTTCATGCGCACCTCGCTCGGGGTGCCTGCAAGCGTCGCGGGTCTGGACATCGACAAGCAGGTCGAGCTGTTCAAGGCGAAGTTCGATCTCACCAAGCTCAAGGATCCGGACGAGCTCGCGAAGCTCGAGCGGACCTATGTCGCGATCTCTGACACGAAGTCCGGCGTCAACAGCTCGACCAACGCGGCGCTGGCGCTGATGAACGCCGCCGTCAGCGCCGGGGCGGGGGGGCAGTTCACGCCGATCACCCTCGACATCTCGATCATCACCTCGATGCCGCGCTCGACCTACTAGGCCGGGCGCGCCGAAACACGGCCATCGGACGGGAACCGGCAGGGCCGGAGCGACAGCTCCGGCCCCGCGTCGTCATTCGAGGATGTCCTCTTCCTCGTCGGCCGCGCTCGGCAGCTCGATCGTGCCCTCTTCGGCAAGCTGGCGGGTGTAGTCGACGATCATCGTCTGCGCCGCGCGGGCGTCGCGGCCACGGACCGGGCCCATCGTGTTCATCTCGTCGAGCAGCATGTCGCGCGCCCGCGCGGTCAGCGCGTCGAGGAAATGCTCGCGCATCTCCTTGGAGGCGCCGCGCAGCGCGAGCGGCAGCGTGTTGCCGGTCAGGCCGCGCATCACCCGCGCGAGGCTTTGCGCGTCGAGCCGGATCAGGTCCTCGAAGGTGAACATCTTGGCCATGATGCCGTCGAGCGCGCCGGGCTTGCGGGCGTCGATCGCCTGCTGCAGCCCTTCGAACACGTCGCGGTCGAGCTTGTTGAACAGATCCGCCATGCGCTGTTCCATCTCGACGCCGCTCGACTGGCCGCCGGCCGAGAGCATGTCGGTCTGCAGCGTCTCCTCGATCTGCGCCATCATCTTGGGCGGCACCGCCTCCATCCGGATCATCCGCTCGACCACTTCGCGCATCATCTCCTCGCCCAGGAGCGGCAGCACCTTGGCGGCGACCTCGGTGTCGACATTGGACAGGATCGCCGCGGCGGTCTGCTCGTGCTCGCCGCGCAGATAGGTGGCGATGACGCTCTCGTTCATCGCCGAGAAGCGGGTCCAGAGGTCGCGCTCCTTCATCGGGCCGCGGATGTCGTTGAGGATCGCCTCGACCTGCTCCTCGGGCAGGAAGGCGCGCAGCATCGCCTCGGCGGTGGCCAGCGAGCCGACCACGCCGCCGCCGGTATCGACGCCCTCGGAGAACTCGGCCAGCACCCGCTCGACCAGCTCGGCCTGCACCACGCCGAGCCGCGCCACGGCGCGGGTGATCTTGGCGATGTCCTCGGGCGCGAGCTTGCGCATCAGCTCCGAGCCGCGCTCCTCGCCGAGGCAGAGAAACAGGATCGCCGCCTTCTCGGCACCGCGCAGCCGACGCAGCGGCGGGGTGGGGGGCGTCGCCGCGGCGCGGACCGGGCTGGGCTCGTCGCGCGCGGGCGCGGGGGTCATCGCGTTCATCCTCATCCTCCGGCCAGTGGCACGTAGCTGTCCATCAGGCTGCCCGCCAGCATGTACCAGCCGTCGATCAGCACGAAGAAGATCACCTTGAACGGCAAGGAGATCAACACGGGCGGCAGCATCATCATGCCGGCGCTCATCAGCACCGAGGCGACGATCAGGTCGATCGCCACGAAGGGCAGGTAGATCAGGAAGCCGATCGAGAAGGCGCGGCGCAGCTCCGAGATCATGAAGGCCGGGATCAGCGAGCGCCACGACGCCGCCTCGGCGGTCTCGGGCAGCGGCTCGGGCTCGGCCCCGTCGGCGCGCGCGGCCAGCCCCTGGAACAGCTCGATGTCGCGCGGCCGGGTGTTGGCGAACATGAAGGCGCGGAACGGGTCGCCGATCCGCGCGATCGCCTGCTCCTCGGTGATCGCGTTGTTCATCAGCGGCTGCAACCCGCCCTCCCAGGCATCCTCGAACACCGGCTGCATGACGAAGAAGGTCATGAACAGCGCCATCGAGGACAGCACCATGTTGGGCGGCGTCTGGTTCAGACCCAGCGCCGAGCGCAGGATCGAGAACACGATCACGAAGCGGGTGAAGCTGGTCATGATCATCAGCAGCCCCGGCGCGATCGACAGCACCGTCATCAGCGCCACCAGCTGGATGATCCGCCCCGAGAGCGAGGCGCGCTCGTCGGAGCCCGGCGCCGCGTCTGAGAACACGTCGCCCAGCGCGTCGAGCACGCCCGCCCCGTCCTGCGCCATCGCGGGCCAGGCCGCGAGCGCGAAGGCGCCGGTGGCGAGAAGGAGGAGGCTGCGGTTCATTGCCGTGTTCAGTCGCCCGAAACGTAGTCCTTGACGATCTCGGTCAGCGAGACGCCGATCCGCGCATCGCCGAGCTTCACGAGGTCGCCGCGCGCCACGAGGCGGTCGTTGATCACCACCTCGACCGGTTCGCCGATCCGCTTGTCGAGCTCGATCACCGAGCCGCGCCCGAATTTCAGGAGCTGCGCGATCGGCAGCCGGGCATGGCCCAGCACGATCTGCACGTCGAGACCGACATTGAGCATCGCCTCGATGTTGCGCCCGCCCTTCGCGGCCTGGGCCTCGGGTGCGTCGTCGAACAGCGCGGCGGCATCGTCCTCGATCTCGGGGAACTCGGCGCCGGTGGTCTTGCTGGGGGTCTCCGTCACGTGCGGTCCTCCGCTTGGGGGTGGGGGCGGGCGCTGGCCCGCAATGTGCTCAGGATCGCGTCGCAGATTTGCGCGAAGCTGTAGTCGAGATTGCCGCCCTCCCAGAAGACGCGGGCGTCGCCGGGAACGAGTTCGGGATCAATGGTGACATGGGCGCGCGCGCCGAGGTTCCGATCGGCGATCAGCGCCTCGACCTCGCGTTGCAAGTCTTGCGAGCCCGGGGGCAGGGCGATGTCCAGCCGCGCCGCGCCGAGCCCGAGTCTCAGCCCGCGGCGGATCTGCGCCAGGGCGCGGCGATGGGCATGGACCTCGAGGATCTCGGGCAGGACGGTCGCGGCGGTGGTCGCGGCATAGTCGAGCAGCTGCGCCTCGAGCGCGGCGCGGTGCCGTGCCTCCTGCGCCATGATCTCGCCAAGCCGCCCGTCGATCCGTTCCAGCGCCGCCGAGCGGGCCACGTCTTCGGCGGCGCGCGCCTCGGCCTCGGCCTCGGCGCGGCCCTCGGCGCGGCCCTGCGCCAGCGCCTCGTCGCGGGCGGCGGCGACGGCGGCGAGCAGCTCGTCATCGGTATGGCGCGCCTGCGCCTCGCGCCGCGCCAGCTGGCGTTCCTGCGCAATCTCGTGGTCGAAATCCCGTTCGAAGATCGACATCTCAGGCCTCCTCGGCCAGCCAGCCCTGAACCACCTTCAACGAGGCCTCGGGCTCGTTCTCGACCATCTCGCCGACCGAGATGAGGCGGCGCTTGCCGATCTTGCCCTCGACCGAGGCGAGCGACACCATCTCGTCGCCCTCCCAGGTCGCGATCTGCTGCTCGTAGGGCAGCACGGCCTGCTGTCCCGGTCCCGTCGCGCCCATCATCCCAGGCTGGCCGAGTTCCGAGCCTGGTGCCGCCGCAGTACCGGGCAGGCGCGGGGCGCCGGCCCCGGCCGGGCCGCCCTCGTAGCCGAGCTGGCCCGCGCCATCGGCCCCGGCGAGCGCCAGGCCCGGCGCCACCTCGGGCAGCACGCGGCGCAGCATCGGCCGCAGCCCGAAGGCCAGCACCGCCGCGACCAGCGCCAGGGCGAAGGTGCCGCGCAGGATCGCGCCGAAATTCTGGGCGATGGTCTGGCCCATCGTCAGACCGATCGGGGCGCCGACATCCATCGAGTAATCCATGAAGCGCAGGCTATCGACCGAGACCAGATCGCCGCGCGCCTCGTCATAGCCCACCGCCGAGCGCACCAGCGCCGCGAGCCGCTCCAACTCTTCGGGGCTGCGCTCCTCGTAGACCGTCTCGCCGTTCGCGGCGACGTTGTAGATGCCGTTGACCAGCACCGCGACCGAGATCCGCTCCACCGATCCGGGCTCGCGCACCGTCTCGCTCTGGGTCGAGCCGATTTCGTAATTGACGATCTCGTCGGTGCGGGTCGAGGTCGAGGCGGACTGCTCGCCATTCACGTCGCCGCCCAGTTCGGGGGGCAGGTTGTTGCCGACGCCGACCTCTTGCTGCGTGCCCTCGCGGTCCTGGTTCTCCTCCTGGCGGGTCTCGGTCGAGCGCACCACCTGCTGATCGGGGTTGAAGCTCTGCTCGCGGATCACCTGGCGCTCGGTCGAGAGGTCGACATTGACCTGCACACGGGCGTTGCCGGCGCCGACGCGGGCGGTCAGCATCTCGGTGATCGACCGCTGCAGCCGCTCCTGCATCGAGGCCCCCGCCGCCTGCACGCCGGCGTCGCCCTCGGTCTCTTCCGACAGGATCGTCTCGCCGCTGGCCGAGAGCACGGTGACGCGCGAGGCGGCGAGATCGGGCACGGCCGAGGCCACCAGCGCCCGGATCGCGAGACCCTGACGGCGCGAAATCGAGGAGGTGGCGCGGCCGCGCACGATCACCGAGGCCGAGGGCTCGGGCCGGGTGCGCGAGAAGGCCTCGCGCTCGGGCAGCACGAGATGCACGCGGGCCGCGTCGATGCCGTCGATGGTCTGGATCGAACGGGCGAGTTCCCCTTCGAGCGCGCGCAGCCGGCTCACCTGCTGCATGAAGCTGTTCATGCCGAGGCCCGAGGACTGGTCGAAGATCTCCCAGCCGGCGCCGCCCTCGCCGGGCAGGCCCTGCTCGGCCAGCGCCATGCGGGCCCGGGCCACGTCGTCCTGGGGCACCGAGACGATGGTGCCGCCGCCCGACAGTTCCACGTCGAAGCCGTCCTGCTCCAGCGCCGAAACCACCCGGCCGGCGGTGGCGAGCGACAGATCCGAGTAGAGCGGCGCGAAGTTCGGGGCCAGCACGAGGTTCAGCCCGACCAGCAGCGCCAGCACCAGACCGAGGCCGGTTGCGCCCAAGGCGATGAGCCGGGGCCGTCCGAGGGCCGCGAGGTTGTCGATGATGGATTGCACGCAAAGCCTCGCCGATACGGGTCTTTGTGTCGAAACTATCCTCAAAACATTCCATGGAACAAGTATAGTCATGGATAAGTTCTTGCCTGTTGGGTCCGAAAACCACATATTGTCCATGTTCCGACAATCGCGGGAACCAACATGTCCGAAGCGAATGCCAAGATGGCCGGCAAGGCAAGCGGCGCGCGGCCCGGTCGGCTGCGCCTGATATTGCTCGTGTTTCTCTCCGTGATCGCCTTGGGCGGCGGATTGATCGCGGCGGTCGGCCCGGCACGAATCCTCGAACTGGCCGGTTTGGGCGGCGATGCGGCCGAGACCGAGCCGGTCTCCGAGCCGGCGGAGCCCGCGGCCGAGGAGATGCGCGCGGCGCTGGCCGCCGATCCGGCGCATATGGCGCTGCCTTTCGAGGAGATCATCGTCAACATCACCGCCACCACCGCCTCGGGCCGCCAGACCAGCCGTTTCCTCAAGCTCGATCTCGCGCTGATCTACGATTCGACCGCGCCGGACGCGGCGCGGCTACCGGAACGGCAGATCTACATGCGCGACAGCTTTCAGGACTACCTGCGCACGCTGGACGAGCGCGACCTGCGCGGCAGCCTCGGATTGTCGGAGCTGAAGTCCGAACTGCTGCGCCGGGCCCGCGCGGTCTCGGGTGGCGAGGCGCCGCGCGAGATCCTCGTCTCGGACATGATCGTCCAGTGAAAGGGGAGATCGCATGAGCCAGCGCACGCTGCGTGAGCCCGAAGGCGGCCTGACCCAGGGCAGCATCGAGGAGCAGATCATCCAGATGGCTTCGCTCAGCTACGAGCGGCTGCCTTTGCTGGAGGCGATCTTCGAGCGCTACGCCCTCGGCCTGGGCGGGGCCTTCAAGACCTTTGCGGCGATGCCTGCCGAGGTGACGCTGCTCTCCTTCGAATACATGCCCTGCGCCGATGCGCTCGACGGGATCGCCGCGCCGGCCCTGACCGCGGTGGCGCGGGCCGAGCCCTGGGACGGGCGGCTCGCGGTCGCGTTGTCGCCGGAGCTGTTGTTCTCGACCCTTGAGATCATGCTGGGTGGCCGCAGCGGCGACGGGCGCCCATGGACGCCGCGCAGCTTCACCGCCATCGAAAAGCGATTCGGCCAGAAGCTGGCCGAGCTGGTGCTGGCGGATCTCGAGGCCGCCTTCGAGCCGGTGGGCCCGGTGAAGTTCCGGCACGATCACCTCGAAAGCCGCCCGTCGAACGCGGTGCTGGCGCCGCCGATCGCCCCGGCGGTGCGGATCGCGTTGCAGGTCAGCCTCGAGGGGCGCGGCGGCGTCTTTCACATCGTCATTCCCGACACGACGCTGCAGACGGTGCGGCCATTGCTGTCACAGAGTTTTCCGGGCGGCGACCTCGGCGTCGAGAGCGGTTGGCGCGAGGCGCTGAGCCGCTCGATCGAGGGCTCCGAGGCGCGGGTGACGGCGATGCTGCACGAGGTGCGGCTCGGACTGCGCGAGGTTCTGGACTGGAAACCGGGCGACATCATTGACCTCGGCATCGACATGGATCACGAGGCCACCGTATCGTGCAACGGTCTGGCGCTGTTCCGCGCCGCGATGGGCCGTCGCAAGAACGGCTCGGTGGCGCTGCGCGTCACCCAGGAGCTTGCGGACGAGAAGGAGCGCGACGATGGCGATGCTGATTGACGCTGTGATCCTGCTGATGCTGGCCGGCGTGCTGTGCTATGCGATCATGGTGGATCGCCGGGTGCGCCTGCTGATGGAGACGCTGCGCGAGCTGCAGCCGATGATCACCGCCTATTCGGCGGCGGTCGACCGCTCCGAGGAAACGGTGCGCGACCTCGCGGGCGCCGCGCGCGATCTGGGCGAGGCCGAGGCCCGCCCGGCCAAGGCACCGCTTTCCGCCAGCCGCGAGAAAATTCCGGCGCGGTCCGGCGACAAGGCGGCGCGGGCCGCGCGCGCCCGCGCGCAGGCGGCGGGCGTCACCCGCGTCACCGGCAAGACCGAGCTGGTGCAGGGCTTCTTCGACAGCGTGCGCGAGCGCGATCAATGATCACGCCGCGCCCGTTCCAGATGGTGGTCGGCGCGCTGGCGCTCGCGGGCGTCGCCAAGGCGTCGCTGCTGATCGGCGGCGTCGGCACGAATGCCGGACCCGGCGCGGCGCCGCAGCCATCGCGGCCCGGCCTCTTCGTCAGCGCGGCCAACGCCGCCGCCGGTGACCCGGCCCCCGAGCCCGCGCCGGAACCGGCGCCGGCCCCGGCCGAGACCGTGATCCCGCAAAGCTGCGCCGCCCCCGAGGAGGTGCTCTCGGCCATCGCCACCGAGCGCGGCCTGCTCGACGAGCAGCGCGCGGCGCTGAACGACCGCGCTTCCGAGATCGCGCTGGCCGAGGAGACGCTGGCGATCGAGACGGCGCGGCTCGAGGAGCTGCGCGGCGAGCTGGAAGGGCTGCTGACCAAGATCGACGAGGCGCGGCAGGCCGATGTAGAGCGTCTGGTGGCGCTCTACGTGAACATGAAGCCGCGCGAGGCGGCGACGATCATGAACGATCTCGACATCGAGGTGGCGGTGACCGTGCTCGGCGCGATGCCCGAGCGCGACGCCGCGCCGATCCTGGCCGCGATGAACGTGGTGCGCGCGCAGGCGATCTCGATGATCATCCTCGAGCGCTCCAAGCTGCCCGGCGACCAGCGGCTTAACGGCATCCGGCTGCAATAGTCCGGGGGCGGCGCGCGGGGTTCCTCGCTTCAGTCCTCTTCGCGCAGCCGCGACCCCTCCGGCGGGGCGCGGCGGATCTTGCGGCGCAGGTCCATGATGTAGCCGATGATCTCGGCCACCGCCTGCCAGTGCTCTGTCGGGATCGCCTCGTCCACCTCGACCACCTCGTGCAGGGCCCGGGCAAGGGGGCGGTTCTCGACCACGGTCACCTCGTTCTCGCGCGCGATCCGGCGGATCTGCGCCGCGATCAGGTCGGTGCCCTTGGCGACGCAGACCGGCGCCGGGTCGACCCCGGGCGTGTATCGCAGCGCCACCGCGTAATGGGTCGGGTTGGTCAGCACCACGGTCGCCTTCGGTACGGCGATGGCGATGCGCTGCTGCGCTCGCTTGCGGCGGATCTGGGCGCGCTTGCCCTTGATGTGCGGATCGCCCTCGCTGTCCTTGTGCTCGTCGCGGATCTCCTTGAGGCTCATCCGCTGCTTGCGGATGTAGTCCATCCGCTTCCAGATGATGTCGATCAGCGCCACCACGGCCAGGAAGGCGGTCGCCCCCACCAGCATCCGCACGATCGCGCCGCGCGCATGCGGCAGCAGCGTCTCGGGGGCGAAGCCCGGCGCCTCCCAGATGCCCATCACCGAGCTCTTGACCGCGAGGCCCGCGATGATCGCCACCACGGCGACCTTGAGGATGTTCTTGCCGAACTCGACGAAAGCGTCGGCCGAGAACAGCCGCTTGAAGCCCGAAAGCGGGTTGAGCTTCGACAGCTTGGGCTTGATCCGCTCCAGCGCCACCACGGTCTGGCCCTGGATCAGCACGCCGAACAGCGCCGCCAGCACCATGACGAGCACCACCGGTGCCAGCGTGCCCGCCACCGCGCCGACGAGGTGCTGCGCCACGCCGCTGACGTCGCGCAGCCCGGCCGAGCCGACGCCGATCTCCATGCCGCCCGCCGAGGCCAGAAGCCCCGACAGGTCCCCCGCGAGACGCGGCAGCAGCTCCGGCAGCACGTAGAGCGACAGGACGAGCAGGGAGAAGGCGCTCATCATGTTGCCGGTTTCCTTGGAGGAGGGGACGTCGCCCTTCTGCCGCGCCTTGCGCAGCTTCTGCTCCGTCGGCTCCTCGGTCTTGCTGCTCTTGTCTTCCTCCGACATCGCGCCCCCTTAGAAGCTGAAGCCCGTGAGCCAGTCGGCGAGGGCCTGCATCATCGCCGATAGCATGGGGGGACCGGCGAAGACGAGGCCCGCGAGCCCGCCGGCGATCAGCAGCGGCGCCGCCACGAAGAACACCGGCAGGCTCGGCATCACCCGGTTGGCGAGACCCATGCCGAGATTGAGCACCAGCGACAGCACGTAGAACGGCGCCGCGAGCGACACGCCGAGATAGAAGCTGCGCGCCACCGCGCGCACCGTCTGCTGCGCGAGGTCGCCCAGCATCAGCCGCCCCGGCGGGAACAGCACGTAGCTGTCGATCAGCGCGGTGATCATGACGTGGTGCAATTCGGTGACGAAGATCAGCACCACCCCGGCCATCAGCAGCAGCCCCGACAGCAGGGTCGAGCCCTCGAAGCTGCCCTGGCTCGGCGCGAAGGCGTTCGACAGGCCCGCCACCATGCCGAGCTGGTAGCCCGCGAACGAGAGCGCCGAAAACAGGATCCGCGCGGTGGTACCGATCCACAGCCCGATCGTGATCTCGGTGGCGAAGATCGCCAGAAGCGCCACGGGAGCGGCCTGTGCCGCCCCTTCGATCGGCGCCAGCGGCGACAGCGACACGCTCAGCGCGAGGGCAAAGAGCAGCCGGTGCCGGGCCGGGATCGACTGTTCGCCGAAGCCCGGCAGGAACATCAGCGCCGTGCCCAGCCGGGCAAAGACCAGACCGGCGGCGAGGGCCTGCGCGACGAGGAGTTCGCCGAGATCCAAGCCTCAGCCGCCGATGGTGGCGACGGTGCGCAGCGCCGCCTTGCGATGCACTTCGTTGTGGGAAATCACCTGCGTCATCGGGCTCACCCGCTCCAGCATCGAGCGCACGAAGCCGCGCACCTCGGGGCTGACCATCAGCGCCGGCCATTCGTCGGCCTGCGCGAAGCGCTGGATCTCCTTGCGCGCCTCGAGCACGAATTCCTGCACCCGCTGCGGCGACATCAGGAAATTGCGCTCCTCGCCGTTCATCCGCACCGCGCCGTTGAACTCGGTCTCCCAGGCCGAGGACATGGTGATCACCGGCACGAAGCCCTGCGCGTCGGTCAGCGCGTGGCAGATCTGGTTCGACAGGCGGCGGCGCACATGCTCGGTGATCAGCGTCACCGAGGAGGTGGTGCGCCCGGCCTCGGCGATCGCCTCGACGATCAGCGGCAGGTTGCGGATCGAGATCCGCTCCAGCAGCAGCGCCTGCAGCACGTGCTGCACGAGGATCGTCGGGCTGGTGCCGGAAATCTCGCCCGCGAGCTTCTGGTAGGGGCGGGGCAAGCCCTCGATCAGCTGCTGCACCGCGCCATAGGTCAGCAGCTCGGGCATGTGCTGCTTGATCACCTCGGTCAGATGCGTGGTGATGACGCTTTCGGGGTCCACCACGGTGCAGCCCGCCGCCTCGGCCTGATCGGCCAGGGCCTGGTCGACCCAGACCACCTCGAGCCCGAAGGTCGGGTCCTTGGTGCGCGGACCGGGCAACTCGATCGCGGCCTCGGCGGGGTTGATCACCATCATTCCGGTGGCACGGATCTGCGCGGTGGCGGCGGCCACGCCCTGCACGGTGATCGCGTAGCTGTCCGAGGCCAGCGCCGGGTCGTCCTTGATCCGCACCGAGGGCAGCACGAAGCCGAACTCGCGCGCGAAGAGATGGCGCAGGCTCTTGATCTTGCCGGGCAGGGCGGCGTCGGGCCGGTTGATCAGCGGCACCAGCGCGCCGCCCAGATCGAGCCGCAGATCGTCGAGCTTCAGCGTCTCCTGCACGTCATCCTCGGGGGTCTTGGCCTCGGCCTCTTCGCCCTCGATCGCCTTGGCCGCCTCGCGCAGCACCCGTGCCTTGGTCTCGCGGTCCATGACGTAGCCCAGACCCGCCATCATCGCCGCGAGGATCACGAAGACCGGCAGCGGAAAGCCCGGCAGCAGGCCGATGCCGCACAAGAGCCCCGCGGCCATGTAGAGCGCCTTGGGGAACTTGCCGAGCTGGCCCAGCACCGCCTCGTTGGCCGCTCCCTCGGTGCCGCCCTTGGTGACGATGAGGCCGGCGGCGAGCGAAACGATGAGCGCCGGGATCTGGCTCACCAGCCCGTCGCCGATGGTCAGGGTGGTATAGACATTGGCGGCCTCGCCGATCGGCAGCCCGTGCTGGACCACGCCGATCAGGATGCCGCCGACGATGTTGATCATGGTGATGATCAGCCCCGCCACCGCGTCGCCGCGCACGAATTTCGAGGCGCCGTCCATCGCCCCGAAGAACCCGCTCTCGTCCTCGAGTTCCTTGCGCCTCGTCTTGGCCTGCGCCTCGTCGATCAGCCCCGCGCCCAGATCGGCGTCGATCGCCATCTGCTTGCCCGGCATCGCGTCGAGCGAGAAGCGCGCCGCGACCTCGGCGATCCGGGTCGAGCCCTTGGAGATGACGATGAAGTTGATCACAACGAGGATCGCGAAGATCACGATGCCGATCACGAAGCTGCCCGCGACGATGAATCGCGAGAAGCCCTCGATCACCCCGCCAGCAGCGCCCGGCCCGGTATGGCCCTGGCTCAGGATCAGCCGGGTGGAGGCGACGTTGAGCGACAGCCGCAGCATGGTGACCACCAGCAGAAGCGTCGGGAAGCTGTTGAACTCCAGTGGCTTCGGGATCCACAGCGCGACCATCAGGATCAGCGCCGAGAGCGCCAGCGAGATCGCGAGCCCCAGATCGAGCAGCACCGAGGGCAGCGGCACGAACAGCACCGCCAGCACCGCCGTGACGCCGAGCGCGAAGCCCACGTCGCGGTTGGCGAGGCCGAGGGCCAGCATGCGGGAGGGCGGCTTGGCGCCGGTGGGATTGCTGCTCATGCGTGCCTCACGAGGATGGCCGGTCTTGGCCGATCATCGGCCGCAGCGGTGCGTTGCTGTAGATCCCGAAGCGGGCACCGCCGCCGCCCGTGTTGCCCGCGGACCAGCCGCGTCGGCCCGGCTGCGCGATGGCGCCTGCGCTTTGCGGGGCGGCGGTCGGGCGGGCGGCGGCGCTGCCGCCGTGTCCCTGACCCGGGGCGGCGAGATCGCGGAAGCCGGAGATGCGTTCGTTGGCGATCTCGATATTGCGGCGCAGCGACGCGAGATAGATCTGCTGCGCCTCGGGCGTGCGCGAATGATAGGCCCCGGCGGCGGCGGTCCAGTCGCCGAACTCCTCGTAGAGCCCGCGCAGGAAGCGCGCCGCGTATTCGACGTTGCGCGCCGGATCGAAGCCCTCGGCGACGCCGTCGAAGGCCTTCGGATGCCAGCGCAGGTTGATCTGCATGCAGCCGACATCGATGCTCTCGACCCCGGCGGCGCGGCGCGCGGAGATCCAGCCCAGCGCCGCCTCGCGATTGTCGAACAGGCGGCCTTCGCCGGCGGCGTTCACCGCCCATGGCCAGATCGTCAGCTGGCCGCCACGGGTCACCCCGGCCTCCTGGATGCCGATGGCCAGCAGCAGGTTGCCGGGGATCCGGTGGCGCAGCTGCGCGCGCAGGATCTCGGCGACGCAGACGCCGTGCTCGAGGGGCGCGCCGCGCGGCGCGGCCCCCGCGGTCGAGCCCTCGCGCAGCGCGTCGCTGCCGCGGTAGAAATCGCCCCAGCCGGCAAGACCGGGCCGCGGCATCAGGGCCGCGACGAGCGCGATGGCGAGCCCGAGACGCCTCACGCGCCACCGCTCGCGATCAGGTCGAAGACCCGGTCCGACAGCTTGGTCAGCGTCGTGTAGATGAAGGGGGTGGCGGCGAGGAGGCCGAGGAAGATCGCCGCGATCTTCGGCACGAAGGTCAGCGTCATTTCCTGGATCTGGGTCAGCGCTTGGAAGAAGGCGATGGCGAGGCCGACCCCCAGCGCCAACGCCAGGATCGGCCCCGAGCCGATCAGCACCGCGAGGATCGTCTCCGACAGGATGTCGTATGTATCGCTCTCGGTCATCGCCGGTGCCCCCGCGCGCGTGGTCTGTCCGGTGCCGCGATCAGATCGGCATCCGCAGCACTTCCTGATAGGCCTCGACCACCTTGTCGCGCATCGAGATCATGACCTTCACGGTGCTCTCGAGCTCGAGCGTTGCCTCGACCACGCGCTGCGCGCCGACCTCGCCGGTCAGGCCCTTCTGCGCCACGGCCTCGGATTCCCGCACGTTCTTCACCGCCGTCGAGGCGGCCTCGCTCAGGACGTCGGCAAAGCTCTCGCCCTTGGCCGGCGCCTCGACGGCGGCCGGGCTTGAAGTCAGTTCCTGCGAGGAGCGGTAGGCGCCGCGAATATTCGTGGTGGAAAGGATCGAGGAGAATTCGGTCATCGGTCAGCCCTATCGCAGGAGGTCGATCATCTGGTTGCGCATGTCGCGCCCGGCTTCGAACATGTTCATGTTCGCCTCGTAGCTGCGCGACGCCTCGCGCATGTTGCTCATTTCGAGGATCGGGTTGACGTTGGGCATCTTGACCATGCCCTTGTCGTCGGCGGCCGGATGCGCGGGATCGTGCACCCGCGCGAAGGGGCTGTCGTCGCGGCCGATCTGTTCGACCTTGACCATCGAGGCGCCGATCGCGCGATCGACCAGTTCTTCGAAGGCCAGCGTCTTGCGGCGATACGGGTCGGCGCCGGGCGTGCTGCCGGTCGAATCCGCGTTGGCGACGTTCTCGGCGACGACCTTGAGCCGTTCGCCCTGCGCCCGCATGCCGCTGGCGGCGATGGCGCTGATCGAGGAAAGCGGGTCCATGACGGTCTCCTAAAGGGTCAGCGCAGGCCGGTGGCGGACATGGTGAGCAGCTCGTGGCCCTTGCGATAGAGCTGGGTGGCGAGGCGGTAGCTTTCGCTGATCTCCGAGGCCTTTACCGTCTGCTGCTCCAGCACCACCGAGTTGCCGTCGATCGAACGTTCCCAGGCGACCGGGTCGTCGATCACCCGGGTCGTCTCGTGGCGGCCGCCCGAAGAGGTGATGTGGCGCGGATCGGTGGTGGCGATACCTGCCTGCCGGCCGGCCAGCAGCGCCTCGAAACCCGACACTTCCTTGGCTCGAAAGCCCGGGGTGTTGGCGTTGGCGATGTTTTCGGAAACCACCTTTTGCCGCGCCGCGAGCCAGTCGAGGCGTTTCGAGGCAAGAGCAAAGAAGGACATTCCATCGAGCATTTGCGTTTCCTTTCGGGTCGATCATGGATAGCATGTATAAATCGGCATGACTACCGGAGTGATTTTCATGCAGACCGCATTTTCGGAACTGACGTCGCAACTGCGCAACGCTCCGGAGGCGCGCATCACCGGCGAGGTGCGCGCGGTGCTGGGCCTGTCGCTCACGGTGAGCGGGCTGGAACGCGCGGTCGGGATCGGCGGGCGCTGCACGGTGCATGGGGCCCGCGGCCCGGTGCTGGGCGAGGTCGTCGGCATCGACGCGCGCGGCACGCATCTGCTGCCCTTCGGCTCATGGGCCGGCGTCGTGGTCGGTGACCGGGTGGAACACAGCCCGCGCGGCGACCTGCTGCGGCCCGACGCCTCGTGGATCGGCCGCGTGGTCAACGCGCTGGGCGAACCGCTCGACGGGCGCGGCCCGCTGATGGAGGGCGAGGCGGCGCGGCAGGTGCGGGCCGGTCCTCCGGCGGCTTTCGCGCGGCGCCGCGTCGGGGCGCGGCTCGACACCGGCATCAAGACGCTCGATGTCTTCGTGCCGCTGTGCCGGGGCCAGCGCATGGGCGTCTTCGCGGGCTCGGGTGTCGGCAAATCGACCCTGATGGCGATGCTGGCCCGCGGCGCGCAGGCCGACGTGATCGTGGTGGGTCTCGTCGGCGAGCGCGGCCGCGAGGTGCAGGATTTCATCCAGGAGGATCTCGGCCCCGAGGGCATGGCGCGCTCCGTCATGGTGGTCTCGACCGGCGACGAGCCGCCCCTGATGCGCCGCCAGGCGGCCTGGACCGCGACGGCGGTGGCCGAGCATTTCCGCGACCAGGGGCTGCAAGTGCTGCTGCTCTTGGACAGCGTCACCCGCTTCGCCATGGCGCAGCGCGAGATCGGGCTGGCGGCGGGCGAGCCGCCCACCGCGAAGGGCTACCCGCCCACGGTCTTCGCCGAGCTGCCGCAGCTCCTGGAGCGTTCGGGTCCCGGCGCGGAGGGGCAGGGCGACATCACCGGGCTCTACACTGTGCTGGTCGATGGCGACGACATGAACGAGCCGGTGGCCGACGCGGTGCGCGGCGTGCTCGACGGCCACGTCGTGCTCGACCGGTCCATCGCCGAGCAGGGGCGGTTCCCGGCCGTGAACATCCAGAAGAGCATCTCGCGGATGCTGCCGGGCTGCCATTCGGCGGCGGAATACGCGGTGCTGCAGGCGGCGCGGCGCAGCCTCGCGCGCCATGCCGACATGGAGGAGCTGATCCGGATCGGCGCCTACAAGCAGGGCTCCGACGAGGAGGTCGACGCCGCGATCCGCTTCGCTGGCCCGGCCGACGGCTTCCTGAGCCAGCGCAAGGGCGAGGCGATGGTGGCCGATGAGAGCTTTGCCGAGATCTACCGCATGCTGAGCGAGGCCGGGATCAACGTGGCGCTGCCGAAGGCCCCGCAACCGCCGGCGCCCTTGCGCCGGGTCGGACAGGCGGGCTGAGCCCTCTCGGGGCTTTCGCCGGGCACGGCTTGTCGCTAGACGGGTCCGCTCGACAAGGGCCCGGCGGGCCGATCAAGGCGGAGACATTCTCATGACCCCCGTGGCCTGCGGCATCGATTTCGGCACCTCCAACTCCACCATGGGGCTCGGCGCCGCGCGCGACGCGCGGCTGATCGCGCTCGAGGGCGACGAGGTGACGCTGCCCAGCGCCGTGTTCTGGGAGGTGGACGACCCGGCGCCGATCTTCGGCCGTGCCGCGATCTCGGCCTATGTGGCGGGCGAGGAGGGGCGGCTGCTGCGCGGTCTCAAGAGCACGCTGGGCTCATCGCTCATCACCGAGCGCACCGCGATCGGCCGCCGCTCGGTGAGCTTCGTCGAGATCCTCGGCCGCTACTTCGGGCACCTGCGCGCCCGGCTCGACGCGGTCGCGCCGGGGGTGGAGCGGGCGGTGCTGGGCCGGCCCGTGCATTTCGTCGACGACGACGCGGCGGGCGACCGCGCGGCGCAGGACGCGCTGGAGGAAATCGCGCGCGGCGCGGGCTTCTCCGAGGTCGGTTTCCAATACGAGCCGATCGCCGCGGCGCTGGATTACGAAAGCGGCATCGCACAGGAGGAACTGGTCCTCATCGTCGATATCGGCGGCGGCACTTCGGACTTCTCGGTGGTGCGCGTCGGCCCCGACCGCATGGAACGGCCGGACCGCGCGGATGACATCCTCGGCAATGACGGCATCCGCGTCGGCGGTACCGATCTCGACCGGCTGCTGAGCCTCGCGAGCGCGATGCCGCATCTCGGCCTCGGCAGCCCGATCCGCGGCGGCAAGGGCGACATGCCGCGCCACTACTACGTGGATTTCGCCACGTGGCATCGCATCAACCGCCTCTACGCGGCGCGGGCCCTGTCGGATCTAAAGGCGCTGTCGCGGGAGGCGGATGCGCCCGAACTCGTGGACCGGATGGTCCGGGCGGTCGAGGATCGGCGCGGCCATGCGCTCGCCATGGCGGTCGAGGGGGTGAAGCTCGACCTGTCGGAGGCCGAGGCCGCGCGGCTGGAGTTGAAGCCGCTCGTGGGCGGCCCGAACCCGGTGGTGACGCGCGCGGGTTTCGAGGAGGCGATCGCCATGCCGCTGCGCCGGATCGGCGAGCGGATCGGTGCGGTACTGTCACAGGCCGGCGTCGGGCCGCAGGCGATCGGAACGGTGTTCATGACCGGCGGTTCCTCGCGGCTGCCGGTACTGCGGTCGCTGGTGGCCGCGCATCTCCCCGAGGCGCGGATCGCCACGGGGGACATGCTGGGCTCGGTCGGCACCGGTCTTGCCTTGGAGGCCGGTCGGCGCTTCGCCTGAGGCAACTTTGTTCCCGAAATACGCAATGACGATCTGTCCACCGGCGCCACGAAAAAGGCCCGGGCGATCCGCCCGGGCCTTTGCCATTCCCGTACCGGTTTCTCAGAGCGGCCGCTTGAGCCACTTCGACAGCACGCCGATGATGCCTTCGCGGAACAGCAGCACGCCGAGCACGAAGATCACGCCCTGGATCACCGTGACCCATGCCCCCATCGAGGCGAGGTAGTTCTGCATCGTCACCACGATGGTCGCACCGAGGATCGGCCCGAACACCGTGCCGACGCCGCCCAGCAGCGTCATCAGCACCACCTCGCCCGACATCGACCAATGCACGTCGGTGAGCGAGGCAAGCTGGAACACCTGGCTCTTGGTCGCGCCGGCGAGCCCGGCGAAGCTGGCCGAGAGCACGAAGACCATAAGCTTGTAGCGGTTGACCCGGTAGCCCAGCGAGATCGCGCGCGGCTCGTTCTCGCGGATCGCCTTGAGCACCTGCCCGAAGGGCGAGTGAACGATGCGGTAGAGGAACAGGATGCCGCCGAAGGTGATGGCGAGCACGAGGTAGTAGAGCGCCTCGTTGCTGTTGACCGAGAACAGGCCGAACAGCTCGCCGCGCGGCACCGACTGGATCCCGTCCTCGCCGCCGGTGAAATCGGCCTGCAGCGCGAAGAAATAGACCATCTGCGCGAAGGCCAGCGTCACCATGGCGAAGTAGATGCCCTGCCGGCGGATCGCCAGCGCGCCGATCGCGAGGCCCAGCAGGCCCGCCGCCAGCGTACCGACGAGGATCGACGCCTCGGGCGTCCAGCCCCAGACCTTGGAGGCATGCGCCGCGACGTAGGAGGCCCCGCCGAAATAGGCGGCATGGCCGAAGGATAGGAGCCCGCCGAAGCCCAAGAGCAGGTTGAAGGCCGCCGCGAAGAGCGCGAAGCACATCACCTTCATCGCGAAGACCGGGTAGACCAGCATCGGCAGGATGGCGAGCAGCACGAAGAGCACCGCGAAGATCGCCTTGTGCAGCATCGGCATGCCGGCTGTGGCGGGGCGGCGCTCGTTCACCGGGGCCTGGATATCGCTCACGCTCATCAGTTGTTCCTCCCGAACAGGCCCTCGGGCTTGATCATCAGCACGATGGCCATGATCACGAAGATCACCACGGCGGAGCCCGCCGGGTAGAACACCTTGGTGAGACCCTCGACGATGCCGAGGCCGAAGCCGGTGACGATGGCGCCCATGATCGAGCCCATGCCGCCGATCACCACCACCGCGAAGACGACGATGATCAGGTCGGCGCCCATGTTCGGGTTGACCGAGTAGATCGGCGCCGCGAGCACGCCGGCAAAGCCCGCCAGCGCCACGCCGAAGCCGTAGGTCAGCATGATCATCAGGGGCACGTTGATGCCGAAGGCGCCGACGAGGGTCGGGTTCTCGGTCGCTGCGCGCAGATAGGCGCCGAGCCGGGTCTTCTCGATCACGAACCAGGTGCCGAAGCAGACCACGACCGAGGCCACCACGACCCAGCCGCGATAGTTGGGCAGGAACATGAAGCCGAGATTCTGGCCGCCGGAGAGCTGCGACGGGATCTGGTAGGGCAGGCCGGAGATGCCGTAGTAGTTGCGAAACAGCCCCTGGATGATCAGTGCCACGCCGAAGGTCAGCAGCAGGCCGTAGAGATGGTCGAGGTGGTAGAGCCGCCGGAGCGCCAGCTTCTCCAGCACGATGCCGGTCGCGCCGACGATCACCGGGGCGAGGAGCAGCGCCCACCAGTAGTTGATGCCGAGATATTCGAGCAGCATCCACGCGACGAAGGCGCCGAGCATGTACTGCGCGCCATGGCTGAAATTGATGATGTTGAGGAGGCCGAAGATCACCGCGAGGCCGAGCGACAGGACCGCGTAGAACGACCCGTTGATCAGCCCGAGCAGGAGCTGCCCCATCAGAACCTGCGGCGGTATGCCTAGGAGTTCGAACATGCCTGTCCCGTTGTTTTGAGTGGCCCCTTGGGGCGGAGGCGGGGGGGGGGGGGGGGGCGGGGGGGCGGGCGGGGGGGGGGGGGGGGGGGGGGGGGGGGGGGGGGGGGGGGGCGGGGGGGGGGGGGGGGGGGGGGGGGGGGGGGGGGG
>NZ_JAPWGO010000278.1 GCF_027213785.1 Limimaricola sp. G21655-S1
TCGAGGGTCATGGGCCAAACATATGCCGCCCCACCCGAATTACCACCCGCAATCACACCAACTTCGGAGCCATAGTGCATGACGCAGGACATGAGCGCAGATGAGATTATCCAGACCCTTGGATTGGAACGTCACCCCGAGGGCGGCTGGTACCGCCAGACCTGGGTTGAGGACACCGGCGAAGACACCCATCGGGCCTCGTCTCGGCCCTGTGGCACCTGTATCTACTTCCTACTTGGCGCAGGCGAGCGCAGCCACTGGCAT
>NZ_JAPWGO010000279.1 GCF_027213785.1 Limimaricola sp. G21655-S1
CCTTCCGCCTGTTTGAGTGCGTGCTGAAAAAATTCGGTGTTACCACAGATTACGTGGATGGCACCGATACAGAAGCTGTTCTGGCAGCCTTGCCCGGTGCCAGCCTGATTTATCTGGAAAGCCCCACCTCATGGAGCTTCACCACGCAGGATCTGAGCGCCATAGGAGCCGAAGCACGTAGGCTTGGGGTGGTCTCGGTGATCGACAACAGCTGGGCGACACCGCTGTTTCAGCGACCGGCAGAGTTTGGCATCGACCTCATCG
>NZ_JAPWGO010000280.1 GCF_027213785.1 Limimaricola sp. G21655-S1
GTTGAACACCTGAGCGGGGGTGTTGACGATATTGCGGATGATGTGGGTGTAGGAGCGAGAGTGGATGGTCTCGGAGAAGGCCCAGGTCTCAATCCAGGTTTCCAGCTCCGGAATGGAGACCAGCGGCAGCAGCGCCACGTTGGGGCTGCGGCCCTGAATGGAGTCCAGCAGGGTCTGGTACTTCAGGTTGGAGATGAAGATGTGCTGCTCGTGGGGCGGCAGGGCCTGATAGTCGATGCGATCACGGGAGACATCCACCTCTTC
>NZ_JAPWGO010000281.1 GCF_027213785.1 Limimaricola sp. G21655-S1
ATCTGGGGACGGCCGCCGAGCTGCTGTTGCCGCTCTTCCTGCTGGCGGGGCTTTTTACCCGTCCGGCGGCCTTGCTGCTGTTTGGCTTCAATGTCATAGCGGTGATCTCCTATCCGACCCTCTGGGCGGGCGGCTTTTACGATCACCAGCTGTGGGGCTGGATGCTGCTGACTCTGACCATCTGGGGCGGCGGTGTGCTGAGCCTGGATCATTGGCTGACATGTCGCAACCATTGATTTATCAGTGATTTCCCCAGTGACAAAG
>NZ_JAPWGO010000282.1 GCF_027213785.1 Limimaricola sp. G21655-S1
GCGTAGAAGGGGAAATTGCCCTGCTCGCCACCGCCGATAAAGCCGTGAACCTGCTCCACCATGGGGGTGATCCAGATGGCGTTCATGCCGAGGCTCTTGATGTAGTCGAGCTTCTCGGTCAGCCCCTTGAAGTCACCGCCATGCCAGGTGGCTACCTCATCCTGACCATCCTTCTGGCGGCCGAAGCTGTGGTCGTTGGCGGGGTCGCCGTTGTTGAAGCGGTCGGTCAGCAGGAAATAGACGCTCGCCTGATCCCAGCTGAAC
>NZ_JAPWGO010000283.1 GCF_027213785.1 Limimaricola sp. G21655-S1
ATCCCGCCGTGCTGGCCAAAGCCTATGCCGACGGCGGGGCAACCTGTCTGTCGGTGCTGACCGACACGCCGAGTTTTCAGGGCGCCAAGGACTATCTGGTAGAAGCGCGCGCCGCCTGCGCTCTGCCCTGCCTGCGCAAGGATTTTATGTATGACACCTATCAGGTCGCCGAGGCTCGCGCGCTTGGGGCCGACTGTATCCTGATCATCCTTGCCTCTGTCAGCGATGCACAAGCCGCAGAGCTGGAAGCCTGCGCCTTTGAGT
>NZ_JAPWGO010000284.1 GCF_027213785.1 Limimaricola sp. G21655-S1
CCCCGACCCCTACCCTTTCCTCTCCCTCCGCAGCGTCCGAGGTCTCTCAGCGACAGCGACCCACCCCGTCGGGGCCTCATTGATGTCGGCCACGGCGATGTCGAAGCGGCGCACGGCGCTGGAGCCGTCCGAGGAGGTCGGGGTGACGGTCAGCGCGACGCTCGGCTCGGTCTCGGCGTCGAAGCTGGCGCCGGCGGCGATCCGCAGCGTGCCGTCGGCGGCGATGGCGAAGCGCGCGGCGTCCACCGCGTAGCTCACCGTGGC
>NZ_JAPWGO010000285.1 GCF_027213785.1 Limimaricola sp. G21655-S1
TTCTCGATGACGCCAACCGCCACCCAGATCCGTTTTTTCTGTTCCATCAATTACCTCTGTTCGCTTGTTGCCACCAATAACAAGGCGGGCACTGGGCCCGCCTTTTATGGCATCGGGTCGATCAGGTCAACTGACCGTGGCAATGCTTGTACTTCTTGCCGGAGCCACACGGGCAGGGATCGTTACGGCCGATCTTCTGCTCGTCGCGTACGAAGGTGGTGTGGCCCTCTTCGCCTGCGGCCTGTTCATCAGCCAGCTGGCTC
>NZ_JAPWGO010000286.1 GCF_027213785.1 Limimaricola sp. G21655-S1
GGTCTCACCGTTGACGTCCTCGTCCACCAGCGCGTCGATCAGATCGCGCGCCTTGGGACCGGCCACCGAGAACTGCGCCCATTGATCGGTGACGGACGTGAACCGCACATCAAGATCCGGGCGCACCACCTGCGTGAGGTATTCCAGATGCGCCATCACCTGCCCCGCCGCCGCGGTGGTGGTGGTCATCACATAGTGGTTTTCCCCCAGCCGCGCGGTGGTGCCGTCATCCATGACAAAGCCGTCTTCGCGCAGCATCAGAC
>NZ_JAPWGO010000287.1 GCF_027213785.1 Limimaricola sp. G21655-S1
GGATGACAGCTACGACCGCGCATGGCGCCGTGTCGGCCTGGTGCTGGAACACAACGGCTTGGCCATTACCGACCGTGACCGCACGCTGGGTGCCTACTTCGTGAAGCCAGGCAGCGATGACGTGCAAAAAGCCAACGCGCAAAGCAGCGGTGGTCTGTTCTCCAAGCTGGCTTTCTGGAAAGACAGCAAGCCGGGTGACCAGGCCAGCGTGCCAAACCTGCGCGTACAGCTGACCCGCCAGGGCGAACAGCAAGTACGTGTAG
>NZ_JAPWGO010000028.1 GCF_027213785.1 Limimaricola sp. G21655-S1
CCAGTATCCCCTCATGGCTTATCGAGGGGGCCAGTTCCTCGTGTCGCCACAGGGCCAGTTTGTCGTGTCGCCTGACAACGCTCACCGGAACGAAGGGATATAACACGCCATTGCCAGTCCGGCGAAAGTTTCAGCTTCTTGCGTCGCAGAGGCCATGAAGCGCGATCAATCTCGCCATTTGACCATTGACCATAGCTGACAACCGTTTTCTCGAGCCGAATAACATCTTTGAGCTTCATAAACCGGCGTTCCAGACAACCTATGGATCTTGGTAAGATTACAACTTCCGGTTTGTCAAACTCGCGCTTGCCGAGAGCCGACCTACAGAAGTACCTGTTTCGTTTGTGTTACCCCAGTAAATCCGTCCCAGACCAAGTCCGGAGATGCAGAAGGATCGTCTCAGTTGCCTGCAACCGCAACCAGAGCGTTAACGGATCACGTGGGAGCAGCTGGGGGACATTCCTAAGTCGCCGAGTTCGGGCATGGCCGAACTATGAACTGACTGCGTTCTCATGATCGGACGCCTGAAAGATGCGCGGCGAATGTCCGCCCTTCCCTCCCAAGACTTCTCCCGGCCCATTCCGGACCTTTGCAGGCCCCGCCAGGGCTGCGCCGCGGCGTCCTGAGAGCGGTTATCGGCGGCTGCGCACAGCATTGGTCATCTCGCGGCCGTCAGCTATGCGGGATAGAGCGGATGCCCGGTGAATGGGCAGCTCTCAATGACGGAGGGAAACGGTCATTCTCGAACGCCGATCACGCCGCTACGGCGCCAGTTTTCGATGCTGGTTCACAGTATGCGAGCGACGCGAAGGTGGCAGCGACCCGGAATACCCGCGAATGTTATGCTAAGCAGGTGACGTCAGCGCGGACTCGATCGCCACGACAGCGGCATGTCCGCCGGATAGAGTGCGCTCGACGAGGGCTTGCAGATGCGCGGTCGTCGCATCGCGCGTTCCGACATAGCCGGACTGCACAAGTTCGGCGAACCCTCCTGACCGCAAATAGTGGCCGTCGAGTTCGCGGTAGCTGAGGCGCATGCCGCCCCTCGGACCCACGAGCTTGTTTTCGGCACGTAGCCCCTCGAAATGGTCGAGACTGATCAAAAAACCAGCAGACTTGGCCTCGGCGTTCCGGCGCATGAACTTCAAAAAGAAGGCGCCGGCGTTCAAACGGTAGGACCCACTTGGCGACATATCACGATCAAAGCGCTTCATCCGCGCAATCTCATCCTCGAGCTGCTCATCGACCCGCAGCAGCCAATCATGGCCGTCATCGACCTCGACGGTGGACGACCCGGACTTCACGGATCGCTTCCGCGATTTCCCTCGCTCGAGCATCTTGTACTGCACCATGACGATCGAGCCGCGCCGACGGTTCAGATAGATCAGATCGACCCCGAACAGCTCTTCGAGCGGCCTCTTGTTTGCGGTCAGAACCTCAAGGGTGCGATCCCGCCCCTCAAACCTCGCACGCCCAGTCAGGTCGCTGTCGGCGAGCCGAAGGCCTGAGATAAAACGCGCATCGTGCTCTATTACGGCATCTTCGAGCAGTCGCACAGTGCCGAGGGCCGTCGCGCCCCCCTCGTTCAGCGCAAGATGCGATGCTTCGTCCGAGCCACCAAAGGCCTTGATGGCCAAGCGGACCGCGTCGTCCTGTAGCGCGCGGGCATCGGTGATCCGCCTCGGCCTTTGTACGAGCGTCGCGATGCTCCTGAGAGCGCCAATGGCCTCCTCGGACGCGGCGAGCTGCGTGAGGAACGCCAAGCCCAACTTGGGCGAGAAACTATGGAGCCCAGGCTCGAGAGCCCGCATGCCATCGCGCCTTTGACGCAGGGAAGGAGCGTCAATAGCGTTGAGAAGGCTATCATAGCGTGGTCCGACAACCGGCTTCACATGATCGAACACCACGCGGGTTTCGAAGGTCGACGTGGCGCTCTTCGAGCTAATCAATCCGACCGCCAGGTTCGGCGCGTTCTCGGTCAGAATGATGGCGAGCGCATTCTTTGCGACCTCACCAACTTCATCATGCGGAAAATTCTTCGAGAACCGTCGACCGCCTCGCCGACTCTCATCAAGTGCGGCCGCGTCGGCCTCGTCGAGACAGAGTGCTCTGCCCCCTGAAAACGCGACCATCTGAAACTGGAGTTTTGGGCTATACCCGGCTGAGACGAGGAGCGAAGCCATGAAGGCATCGAAGTTTTCGGACGCGCGGAAGGCGTTCCTCCTGAAGCAGGGCGGCTAAGGACAACGTCGTTGTCGAGATCCTCCATCGCAACGCGCGCAGGGGAAGAATGACGGGCGCAGTCGGGGAGGGACAAAAATGAAGGTATGAGACGGTTTCAGTTGAGGGGTCAGCTTTGCGTCTCTCGACAGACCGCTTTTCGCACCCGCAGCGAACGACGCTGTCCGCCCAACCTACCAGTCCGGCGGAACCGACCCTATTCGCGCACCCTGGCCCGGGAAACCGAACCGTCGAAATACTGCGGCCATCCACGGCGCAGCGTTTCTTGACGGACATTTCTCAAGCCCGTGCCATGAACCCAGTTCCCGGGCATGGAACATCTGGATCCCGCTCATCTCCTCGACGCCCAGCCGGTGGCGCAGCAGCTGACCACGGCAGACTACGTGAAGCTGCTCCATCCGATCACTGCGATCGGAAAGCCGACGATCATGACGGCCGTAACCGGAATGCGGATGCACAGCAGAATTTACCGGACCTATGAGGCGCCCTGGATCGCCGAGTGCTGCGTTGACACAGCCGCCTACATCACCCTGAACCGGTTTCATGGCCCGCGTCGGGACCGGCGGCTGGCCGCCCTGAATGCCCTTTACCTTGACCTCGACGTCGACCTCGCGCCTCGGACCCTCGCCTCGGATCCGGCGGCATGGGCGCAGGCGTTCACCCGCGACGTCGAGCGCCGCGGTCTGCCGGTCCCGTCCTTCGTGAACTTCACGGGGCGCGGGCTTGCGGCCATCTGGTTGATCAATGACCTGCCCCCGAGGGCCAGGCGGCGCTGGAGCGCGGCGCAGAAGGCGCTCATCGGCCTGTATAGGCGTTATGGCGCGGACCCTCGCTGCTGCGACACCGCCCGGGTGTTCCGAATTCCGGGCTCGATCAACCTCAAGAGTGGCCGCACGGTCGAAATCCTTGGCGGAAGCCTGCAACGCCATTCCTTCGAAGATTTTGCGGACCGGATCTACATCGCCTCCGGTCGACCGACCCGCCGGGAACTGCAGGCCCGAAAGAGACAGAAGGCGTCTTCGGGGCAGGGCGGGTCGCGCCGGTCCAGGCTGAGCCCCGGCCAGCGCTTCGTCGCAATTCAGGAAGACTTGGAGCGCCTGCTGGATGCCTGGGGCGGTCGTGTGCCGGTCGGCCACCGGAACACATGGCTGCACCTGTGGGCCACCTGCCTGACGCATCAAGAGAACCCCGGGGATGTCGACGCGCGAACCCATGCGATGGCGAGCATCGCGACCCCGGGGCTCTCCACCAACGAGGTGGGCGCCATCGCCAAGCATGCCGCGGAAAGGGCAGCGCTTCCCCGAAGCGGATCACCGATGTCGGACGGCCGCTATCATTATGCCGGCGAGACGCTTGCCGACCTGCTCTGCGTCTCGGACGAGATCGCGCGTGCGCTCGGCCTGCGGCAGATCTTCTCGCTCACCGAACGCAAGCGTCGGAAAGCCGACAAGCAGCGGATGCGCCGATCGAACTCCGGAGCCGTGACACGCGCGCGCTATCTCGCTTCGAACGCAACATCCCGCACGAAGCCGTGGGAGGCGCAGGGGATTTCGCGGGCCACCTGGTATCGCCGGCAGAAGGCCGAGGCAGAGACGTCAAACATGCGGGAAGCCCGAGAGCATCTTGGTGAGACAGGTTCGTGCCCACTACAAGGAGCTTTGCTCTGCCGAAGGCTCGGGGAGGGAGAGGGAGTTACCCGGACAACTGGTCAGTCGTCTCCAAACACGCCCACGCGCACGACAGGCGCCGAGAACCTCGCCAGAATCCAGGGGGAGCGATCGGGCGCCGACAATGGAGCACGGGAGGCGCCGTCGGTGTCGGCCCGGACAGAACTGGTCGTCGTCCGACACCGGGCAGAGACGCCGGAAGGACAGGTCGTGACCGGCTTCCAGGCAGACGGGGTGGAGCTTCGCCGGATGGCGTTTGCCTCCATTGGCGGCACTGGCCTCACCCCATCGATCGGTCACGCTTTGCACAGGGATGCCACCGCGAAGCCGCGAGGCGCCAAGAGGAAGTCCGAGCTGAATTGTCGCCCCCATTCAATCGCGGTCGCGCCAGCCCGGCCGCATGACCTTGTCGAGGTTCTCGTATGGCGCGGAGTCGAGAAAGCGCTGGAGGCGCTCTGGATCCCTTGGCCGATCCCGTCCGGCGGTGTTTCCGAGGTGCCGCATCCAAAGGCTCACCCCGATGGCGACGACGACGGAGGCGACAGAGAGGATGATCTCGAAGGTGGTCATGGGCTCTCCTGCATTCGATGTTGCATGATAGCATGAGAGACCGGATCACGCCGAGGAAGGGCGGACAACATGCCAAGGATCTGCAAATGGGGCAATGTGCTCGCCGTCAGGATCCCCGCCGCCTTCGTCCGTAAGCTCGGGCTCAGAGCCGGCGCTCGCATCGATCTCCACGCCAAGGGCGGTCCTGTCGTCACCTTTATCCGCCGGAGACGTCTGGGAGGTATCCTGACCGGGCTTCGACGGTTCAGGGGGCGGCCATCTGAGAACGGCAATTTCCGCCGCCATGAGGCGCACGATCGGTTTCCAGTCGCCTTCAAGAAAGCTCGCGGCACGGTGGATCCCGAGATCGACCTCGGACTTTGAAATGGGCTGGGAAAGACAGGATGGGCGTGAGCCCCAGGACGGCAGTGAGAAAGTCGATCAGGATAGTAACAGGGTGACCTTGCTGCTGAAGGCCTAAACGTCCTCCTGTTCCTCCGCCCTCTCTCTGGAGGGAGGGGAAGACGGGAGAACCTTCACCGCTGAATTGCTTCGCAAAGTTCGACTGGGTTGTGCTGATGGGCCCGACGATCCCGCGGCTGTCCGGCGGGAGCGCACGAAACGCGCTCGCGGCGATCTCCTGATTGAGCGCATGTGCGATTGCCACGACGCTCGAGAAATGCCCCCAATTTCATGATGCCCACTCATAGTCCGCCGGTCGTCTCGGGCCTGTCTTGACGAAGGCCCGAGACGAACAGCGGACTACGTTCTGCTTCTATCGGTTTGATCCGCTGGAGAGCGGCACGCGGTTGCATGGCTGTCGATCTCGGGACCTTCGATCTTTTCCAAGACAAGGACGTGACCGATGACGACATCCAACTCCCTCGAAGACCTCGCCTTTCATGCCATCCGCAGCGGTCGCGTCTTCGCGCGCCTCTGGCGCGACGCCGGGATCGAAGCCCACAGGACCACACGCCCCTCCTGGACCGCCACGTTCAACCAGCTCGATGAGGGTCAGTTGATCAAGGGGGTCGACCTCGACGGCGTGGCGGCCATGGGCGACGCGCTGCGTCGCGCGCTCAACATCGAACGCCCGGGTTATGGTGACCGCGCGATGCAGGAGGATACGCGGTATGACGATCTGGCCTGGGAGCCGCGCCTCAACGAACTGCGTCGCGTGTCAGAAGCCTACAAGCACTTTCGTGACTGTCAGGAACGCTATGCCGACCGCCTGACGGCCGAACGCGAGGCCGCACGCGCGTTCTGACCCTGACTCGGCCGGGCCTCTCACCGGAAAGACTTGCGGCGGTCAGGTCGTCTCGGTGACCACGCGAGGATCACCTCGGATGACCCCGCCGCTTCCGGTGGGCCTTGAGATCGAGGCGGGCTGGCCTGCCCCTGGAGCCGGCCAGCCTGTGCACCTATTTCGTCTGGCCGTGTTCAACTCGGCCTGAATGCGCAGACCTGCATGAAGACCCATTGCGCCCCGGACGGCGTTGAGATCGAAGCTCCTGATCTCGAGAGAGGTCTTCTCGTTCCGCGGAGAGGCCCGGTTTCCCATGCAACGCAACGGCGTCGGACGCACGATATCCAAGGCGACGGATTGCGCTGACAAGCTCTTCTGAGCGTCGTGTTGAGAAGGTCGGTTGCTGCGATGAAGGAAGTGGCCAGTCTGCGCGATACAATCGGCCGCATCGGGACAGGAGGCCTCCCTGGCGCTGGTGCGCAAATCAGTGACGGGCGCTTCCGCCCCTCATTTTGCCGCCCTTGCCGCGGATCTACTGCAGCCCATCGGCATAGTCCCTCAGCAGGCGCAGGCGATCCGTGGCATAGGCCACGATCTGCTCCGCGATCTCGACGGGATAGCCTTCTGGCAACCCTTCCGACGCGCGGGAGAGCGCACCGGGCGCCGCCGCCGCAAGCGCCTTGAAGGCGCGCAGCCGGGCCTCCAGGGGCACGCCGGCCTTGCGGGCCGTCTCGTCGAAATGACGCGGCACGATCCGATCCAGTCGGTAATGACCGCGCCGGCCCACCGACATGGCCAGTTGCAGATCCTTATGCCGGAACGTCGAGCGAAGCTGCTGCGGCGCCGCGCTCATGATGTCGTAAAGCGGGGTCAGCCGGAATCCATCGCCCTCGAGGAAGATGGAGAAGTTCTTTGCATGCCCGTCGATCCCGGCGATCATCCAGTTGAAGAGCTGCGCCTTCAGGAATGCGGCCTGGTCCGCGATCGGATCGTCGGACTGCCGCAGCAGCGCGAAGCACTCCCTCATCGAAGGGCCGCCATGCTGCTGATACTTCTGCCCGGAAAAGCGGCCCATGGCCTGAAGGAAATCCTCCTGAGGGACGCGCACCAGCCCGCCCGCCCGCCGCGGTCGCCGATCGAACCGCTCGACCACGAGCGTGATCTGCTCCTCGAAGTGGTGGATCTCAGCCTGGGTCGCCTCGAGCCCCATTTCCCGCGCGAGACGCAGGCAGAAGAACTCGTTCTCGACACTCTTGGTAAGGTCGAGACCGCCGCCGACCACGCCCATGGGTCTTTTGAAGATATGCGTCGTGGGGGTCAGCCCGGTCGGCCTTAGCCAGGCACCATCATGCTTGAGGTATGCGGTCTTTTCCTGCGCGCCTGCGAGCGAGATCCGGAAGGGCTCTTCCGGATTTATACCGAGCGGCGTCGTGCTGAGCGATCTGAGGGTTTCCGCGATCTGGGCCTCGGATTGCGGCGTGCCCTCGATCCGGAACGGGTCGGCCGGCGTCACCCCATGGGGCAGGAACTGCATTGCCCCCACGCAATCCTGGCCGATCGCGGCGAGGAGGTCGTGGGTGCGATCGCTGCGCGCTTCCGTGCGCTCCGCGATCACCCGTCGCAGTTCAGGAACATCGGGAAGCAGGTTCTCGAAGACCGCATCCACGTGGTCCCCGTTCTGGGTCGAAGACACCAAGGGCAGGGACCGCGAGATCGGAAAGCGGAACTCCCATCCCAGCCAGGCCTCGTCGTAGCGAAAGCTCGCGCCGGCGGAGGAGCGATAACCATAATATCCTGCGAGCCGCCCGTTGAGATAGACGTCGAGCGTGTGGGTGAGCGATCTGCGCCCCATCAAAAGATATCCTCGGGCCTGGGCCGCGCCGCTTGGGGGGAGGCCCCTCGCCGGGGCACGAGGCCGAGGTCCAGCTCGAGCGCCGCCACCACGGCGAGAAGAAGGCTCAGCTTGGGTTCATGGGCGGCCGTCTCGATCCGCGAGATCTGGCGCGGGTCCGTGCCGGCCTGCCGGGCCAGATCGCCCTGCGACCATCCCTTCGCCTTGCGCGCCTGACGGAGCTGATGGCCCAAGGTTTTCACGTTCCGGAATATACTCGCGTCCATGCCTGCCCCACATGTCATGCTTGTAGCATCTACTTATATGCCATTCTTGTAGTTTTAATGCTATACAGCAAACTTGTAGATAAATGCAAATATGCCAAACGTGATGTAAGGGTGTGCAGGCTTTCTGTCCGTTCCAAGACAGCCTCCAGTTCCCGTCCGCGTTTCATGCAGGCCGACTTCGTCTGTCGGGGGACAGACGCTATACTGGCAGAATGGCTATCGCATCTCATCCAAGCCCGACCTCGCAGGACCTGACCCTGTCAGATGGCACGGTGGCGCTCGACGCGCTCCTCGAAGCGCTGCACCTGACCAGGACCGAACTTGCATGCGTGCTCGGCATGTCGCCGGGGTCCTTGTCCACGGCCCAGCGTCTGTCGTCGGAGGTCTCGCAACAAAGACTTCGGGATTTGGTTGAGATCCTCGTGCGGGTCACGCCGTGGGCCGGATCCCTCTCCCGGGCGTTCGCTTGGTTCTCGACGCAGCCCCTGCCATCTTTCGGTGGCCGGACCGCGGCGGATCTGGTCCGAGAAGGACGCGCCGAAGCCATCAGGTTCTATGTTTCCCGCATTGCCCTCAGCGGTTACGCGTAAGGCAGCAAACCAAGGCGGCGGCTGACATCGACATGCCTTGCGAACGCCCCTGAAACATGAGGAGGGGGTAAGAGCTTGGCTATGACACGTCCGGTTTCGCTTGACGTCAGCCTGCGTTGGAAACGGGAATTTTCCTCGGAACGCCCGGGCCAAGGCACCTATCTCGGAAAACATACTTGGTGGGACAGACAGCTCGGTTCGGAAGATCGGGAAGCATTTCCTTTGTAGAGCCGCAAACCCCCAAAAAAGTTTTTCGCTTCGAGCGAACGACCAATCTTCTCCTTGCCAGGCAATGACGCCTGAAACCAAGCCGCCAGATCGGCTGAATGCTGCAAGGAAACAAATTCATCATGCTCACATACAATAACCGGCTGGACGTCTCATTCAAGAATACCATGGATATCCACGCCTTCTACCAGTATCTTTCCGGCCCGAACGGACCCGTCGATTTTGATTACATCATTCGGTCTCCCGATATCCTGAGTCACCTCAACGAACGGAAATACGTGACATTCGTTGTCGACGGGCAGCATGTCGTCCATGCTAACTCGTATAAACGTCGCGACGAACTGTCAGGCGTCATCGAAGAGCGCCCTTTCACGGCAGAGGAGGCGGCTGAATTCGACAGTCAGCCATATCAAACTCATGCAGAATGGGCGGCGACCTTCTGGGGATCTGAAAGCAATGCTATTCATGCAAAGGTTCATCACAAAAAAGACACGGGAACCATCAGGTTCGTCACCCGGGGCGGCCCCCCTCGCGGAATTGTCCGGGCTCTGAGAAGGGTCTTTTGTGAGGTCGAGATCGAAGCCTTCTACGATAACCCACAGAGGTTCATATCGGGGTATTACTGAAGAACGGTCGGCATCATTCTTGGTGAAGTAATTGACACTGAGAAGCGGTAGTGCGGAGGCTGAGAACAGCCTCCACATTCGTCTCAATCTCCCTGACCTTGTTTTCAACCACTCGCCACCTCCTCGGCGCCGCAGGAGCAGGTCTCGCGCGTCCTGACCTGGTCATCTGCGGTATGGCAAAGCCTGCGGCTGGCGTCATACAGGGCCACGAGTTCCGACTTCGCGATCGACGGCACGGCGGCGGTGTTGTGCCGCACCATATCGAAATCGATGACGTCGAAGCGGGCCCACAGCTCAGCTGGGCTGCAGGCCATGGCACGCAGGAACAGATGGGACTGCGCGCTCCCGGCGTCATCGAGCATCTTCAGCCGACCGGCACGTCCACCCACGCGCTGGATCGCAAAGTCGGCCTCGGCCCGGCTGCAGAACTCGTAGTCAGGATGCCGCGTTTCCAGTGCAGGCCGTGGTCGCGGCTTGGCGCGACGCTCCCAGATCTGGATCGCGCAGCGCCGCTCGCGCGGCCGACCGTTGGATCCCACCATCTGCACCGTGGCCTCGATGTCATCGACAAGGTGGAAGGCCGAGTCGAGCTGGTTCTGCACGCTCGTCTTCCGGAAGCTGAGCGGCACCGTGATCGTGATGGACTGTGCTTCCGCCGCGGCTGAATTGAAACGCGCGATGGCCTCCCGGGTCGGTGCACCTCCGGCAATGTCATCAATGACCACCCGGTCGAACAGCACAGCGGCGTCGGCTTCGGGCATGTTGCGCTTCCCCCCAGCCGCAGTCGCAGTCACGCCGTCGTTGGGCTCACAATGTGCCGGCGCGCCGGGCGTTGCCTGCTGCGCGGCCCTGTCAGCCTCATCGACCGACTGTGTTTCAGGGGCGGCGGGCACCTCCTGTGCGATCTGCCGCGGCATCGACACTGCGGGGTCAGCAGTTACGGTCCGAGCTTCCTCGGCCAAAGCCGCTACGTAAAGTTCGATGATCTCGCTCATGTTGATCGAACCGCCGCCGGCGCCGTTGCGGGCATGCTTCGACATATCGAGACGCGCGAAACGCTCCTCCAGCGCCTTCGGGTTGCAGCCGGTGGCCCGCAGAAAGATGTTGGACTGCGGGCTCCAGTTCTGGTCGACCGGCTTCAGCTGACCGGCATGCGCGCCCACGCGCCGGATCACGAGATCCGCTTCGGCTTGGCTGCAGCGTTCGAAATGCGGATGCTCAGTCTCGAGCGCATGCAACTGGCGTGGTTCCGAGCGGCGCTCCCAGATCTGCAGCACACAAGGGACATGAACGGTCTTGCCTTCGTAGATGAAGGCATCCTGCGGCACCTCCTCCTCGTGCACGAGGTGCAGGCGCGTGTCGACGCGGTTCTGCATGGTCATCTTGCAAAACGACGCTGGCAGGATGAGTGCGACGACGTCGGCGAGGCTGGCTGCATGGTTCAGAAAAGCGAGTGCCGTATTGTTGCGGAAGGGTGGATTGCCGATGATCAGGGTGCGGCCCAGGGGGCCCGTGGGCGACCAGCTCAGGAAGTCGGCATCGATGATGCCCGGCGCCTTCGGATCGAGGTCGAGCGCGATGCAGTTGGGCCCGAGATGGCGTGAAAAGGCGCCGGTGCCGGCGGAGGGTTCGATGATGGTGTCGAAAGGGTTGGCGACGTAGCGCGCCAGAACCCGCTCCACGTAGGCAGCCGCAAGCTGCGTGTTGGTGTAATACTGGCTCATCTCCGCGGCGGTGGAAACGTAGGAGGTGCCGGCGGGTTTGCTCTTGGTGGTCATGGATCGTGTCCCTCGTTGTCTGCGAGGGGGAAATTGATCCGAGAGCCCAAACCCAGAAGCGGGTTTGTTCCTAATTAGCTATTAGATTTCAATGACTTGAATTGGGGAGAAGATTTTTATGCGGTCGCAGCCTGTGCGGCATGGCCTGTCTGCCTGACGGAGCCATGCTCGGCCGAGACAAGGTGGTATCAGCTGATTTCTGCAGCTGGCTGCGCATGCCGCAAAACGAGCCTATGCTTCTCGGCATGGCTGACCCGTTCCCCCCGTTCCCGAGCGCGCAAGATCTGATACGGCCCAATGGCAAGGTTGACATCGATGACCGTCTCGAAGTGCTCGGCCTGAGCAGGGCCGAACTCGCGCTCGTTCTCGACCAGCCGGAGGAAGCGCTGAGTGAGCGTGCACGGCTGGAAACGCCGGAAACGCAGCGCAGACTCAGGGATCTGATTGAAGTCCTCGTGCAGGTCGTCCCATGGGCTGGCTCATTTTCTGAAGCCTATGCTGGGGTTTCGACATGGCCCCTCGCGTCCTTCGGTGGCCGAACCGCGGCGGACCTGCTGCGGGAGGATCGCGTCGAGGCAGTAGCCTCCTACGTCACCCGGATTGCTCAGGAGGGCTACGCGTGAGATGGACCGGACGGGCATGCAGGAGGCGCCACCGGTGTGCCGGGCCAATCTGGTGACATCGGCTTGCACCAGCAGGTCCATGAGCCCCCGGCTGGCCCGCGGATATTTTAGAGGACGCTCTCAACGACGTTGGACGGGCGTGGGGTGAAAAGGCTTTCGCTGGCTCAATGACCAAACCGGACCTCCCCAAAAGCCGGCGCTTATACCGGTCGGTGAGACACGATCGGTGTTTGGGGAGACTCTGCCCCTGCTTCCTCTTCAGATAGGGCGGTTCAACATATGCCCTGCAGGTCCGAAAAGGCCTCCTGCCGCCCGAGCCCGGTGAACACAGGGAATAGGGCGAAGGAGCTACGGACCTGGACCCTCCGAAGGGCAGCCTGCTCGTCCAGCCGCCCAAAATGAATTGCAGACATCTACTAGTCAGTGGGAGCGGTTGTCCTGGAGGGCGAGGCTGTCTGCCTTTGCGGGCTTTCCTCTTGCTGCAGGCCCTGGCGCGACACTGAATGCCCGCGTGATTTCAGGCGGTTTGTTTCCGGCTTTCCGCCATGGACCCAGATCCCGTTTGCCGGGTCAGTTCCCCCCGGCCGGGAGCATGCCATCGGGGCACGTCAACGGATCCGCTGTCGCGGCGGATCCCTTCCGTTCACGACATTGAAAACTGAAAGGACAGACCCATGGGTCTTGATATGGGCTTCGTCAAACGTCGCGCACAAACCGAGATCGCCTACTTGCGCAATCATAGCCAGTTCGCCAACAGCTTCTTTGAATTGGACCTCCCCCCGTCCGAGGACGACAGTACCGATTTCCAGATCGAAGACTGGATGGTCGAAGCGGTGGCCTGCCAGTGGGACACCGATGACACAGAGGTCGCGCGCGCGGAAGCTGCGCTTTCGGAGGCGGAGTTCGAACGGATTTGTTGGAGCCATGAATACGATCATGACACCTCGGAACTCCGGGCGGCCTACCGACGGATTCTTGAAAGGCTGCACGAGGCTGTCACGGCTTCGGACCCCGTGGTGTGCTACTGGTCCGCTTGAAGCACGACCTCCACCAATTGATCTCCTCCGGGGTTTTCGAGCCCAGCAACGCAGGTGAATTGTCTTGGCGATCGCCGTCGCGGCGCCCTCCGTGTCAGGGGCCGCGGCGGCCTCGTCCTAATGGAGAGGACGATGACCACGGCAGATGTGCTCACCAACGTGCACGGCCCGGAGCTTCGGCCGCGGCCAGGTTCTGCTCTGCCGGGCATGGGAAATGGCCCAGTGGTGCAGGGGAGAACACGGGGCTGCGCGCTTTGCTGGACCGCATGATCCGGAACAAGGGCTGCCAGCCCGGGCAGGCGGGTGCGAAATGACACGCCGACCAACACCGTCGGCGCGCGGGACTTCGCAAACCGGTGGGGGTCTTCGAAAAGCTCCGGAACGTCGCAAGGGCTGCCGGCGTTCCATGCGCCATGGGCGATCGTGAGAGCCGCGATCTCGGCAAGCCGAAAACATCGTGTATGCCCTGCCGCGCCGCAGAGCGATGTCTGGGCGGCGCTTGGTGTTCGCGAAACCCCACATCGCATGGTCATCACGTGGCGCCGCTGGTGCTGGCAGCGTCTTCTGGCCACCATCCACAAATGTCAGCTGCACCTGAAATCACCGTGGCTATGGTGCACAAGCACGACGAATGCACCAACGAGGCAGCCACAACGCGCCGGTGCCGGACAGAAATTCGCGGCGCATCCCGATCTCTTTTCAACATTGAAGAGGAGGCATCGTCGGTGGAGGACGAATTCCGTTCAGACGCGTCTTTGGGCAGGCCTGCGGACATCAGGAACCGGCGGTCTGCGCAGCCATGCGGTTCCGCCAGCCAGCGTGATCGACGGCCCTGAAAGACTGAACGGTCGGGGTGGTTGAGAGCACCTCATGTCCAGATAACGCTGCCACCATACCACCTCTGGTGAGCGTAAGGCCGTCGAAGCATGAAGGCCTGTTCGGCGCACGATGCGCGGGTTTAGCCAGCTATCGGAGGGGTGTCGCTCATGCTGGTCCGGGTTGAGACCCACGAACGAGAGCAGGTCGATGACGACGTTGCCTACGTATTTCACGACACGAACACACCTTATGCAGCTTCGCCGAAGGGGCCCCGTGTAACGCCTCAAGGCCAGGAGACCGGGCCTCCCTGACATCATGACCGGGGACAATGCCCACGGTCGCAAGAACCAGCGCCGTCACGCTTGAGTAGAAAATTCGCAGAATCTTTTCCGCGCTTGCGCGGCTGATCCGAGGTCCCGTGCGACACCACGACGGAGACCTACCGGTGACCAAAAATAAAAAGACCATCCCCGACAAAACAGCCGGGTGCGGCATGGAGCAGCTTCTCAGCCGCGCGCGGCTGATCGCGCGTTGGCGGCACGGATCGGACAGCTTCTTCTGGCGGGCCGAAGCTGACGGCCTGCTCGTCCCGATCCGCGATGGTCGCCATGTCCGGTATCTCTGGCCAGCGGTGTTCCGTTTCGAGGGAGGTCTGCCCCCGAAGGGGTTCGAGACAGCCTACATGGCCGATCTCATGACCCCGGAGGAGGTGGCCCGCCGCGCCGAAATGAGCCGCGACACAATCTTGAGAAAGGCGAAATGCGGCTCCCTCTCCGCCCGACGCGTGGGTCTCAGCTTTCGCTTCGTGCCCGCCGAGGTCGATCGGTGGATGGCGACATGGACATGATGCCGCGTGCACGCGCCCGTCTGCACCGTCTTGAACGGAGTCCCCTTGAAAAACCGTATTTTACGGACGTTCGAACAGAACGCCCCACAAGGTTTACGGCCCAAATCTGCGTGGGCGTCCCGTTCATCTGCCTATGCATGAACGGGCTTTCGCCCCGATGAAAGGACAAACCCGTGACTGAACGCACCCTTCGTATCGAGACGCTGCTCGACGTCTATTTGCTCCTTCCCGAACTCTACAGCGAAAGCTCGGCCAAGGCCTACGAGTCGTCGTTCGGCCGGATCGAACGCCTGACAGGCCGACGCCTGTCACAAATCTCGGCAGACGTGGTGGAATGGGAACAGCTGGCGGCAGAGATCGTCTGGGCGGGAGAATTTACCCGGGCTCGGACCCCGGAGGCCCGACAGCGGGCGTTCGATGGTTTCGTAGGTCGCGTCTCTGCCGCCATCCGCCGGGCCCGCGAACGGGCCACGCCCCGGACGGCCGCGGCCTGTGCCGATGCCGCGGCCACATGGGAGCGGGTCGCCCGGTATGTCGCGGCCGCGGAGAACACCTACGATGCCCAAGGGAAAGCCCTCCTGCCCAACAAGGCCTCGCTCTCCATCGAGAACCTGCGCGCGCGACTGGGCAGGGTCCCTCCGATGAGTATCGACACCGCCGGTGCCGTTGCGGCGCTGGCCCATATCCCTCCGAATAAGGTCGACAGCTACCGACGATCGATCCGGTTCTTCAACCGGTTAATCGCGGAGCGCGGCACCCATTCTGCCATCGCCTCGCTCCTCCCGGCGCGGCCGATCGGACCGTTGCCCACGCAGCGCGATCCCGCGATGGATTGGACACGCTGCACCGCAGAGTTTCAGGCCGATCTGGAACGCGTGATTTCGCGGGCTCTCCGGGCGCCGCGGCGCCCTGATCAGTTCGGGGGCCGGCTCGGATCGGATCCAGTGGCCAATCGGCGCCGGGAAACGGGCGGTCGGAAGCGCCCGATCCGCAACAAGGATGCTCGTGCCAAGGCGTTCCGCAGGGCCCTCTCCTGGCTGGCGCGGCACGCCTTCCCAGAGCGGGAGCCGGTTCTCGGCCTCGCGTCGATTATGGATCTGCTCACCGAGGACAACGTCGAAGCGGCGGTCGAACGGTTCCTCGATCGAAGCGCAACGGCGATAAGCCTCAAGGACGCGAAGAAGACCACGTCGCTCACCACCTGGCTTTCGGATCTCGGCACGATCGCCGAGCGGAACGGGGCCGGGGAGGCGTTGGTGTGGGCGATCGAGGACATGCGGCTCGACCTCGGCGAGGAGTCCGATGCCACACGCGAGATGTCGGCGTCCCGGGAGGCATTCGTCAAGCTCGTGGATCGGGACCCCGCCGTTGTGCGCGCTATCGTTACGGGTCCGCGCGTGTTGCTCGCCGAAGCAAGACGGCTGCTGGGCCGAAAGAACCTCACCACGCACCAGCGCACCGAGGCGCTGCATCTTTTCATGGCCGCGACCATGCTCGCGATCCAGCTCGCGCGCCCGCTCCGGACCCGCAACGTCCACGAAATGCTCTCCGAGGGTGACATGCCCGAACTCGTGCCGCCCCGGCGGGAACGGGCCTCGGCATGGCTCGATATCGGCCGGGGCCGGGTAAAAAACCGCAAGCCGCTCGAAGGGCGGATTCCCGACTGGCTGTGGGCGGTGATCTCCGCCTGGATCGACGAGGGGCGCCCGGCCTGGCGTGACCGGGCCACCGTCAAAGACGCCGCTGCGGCAGACATGTCAGACATCGGGGCGGGACAGGCCAGGACATGCGACGATGCCAATGGAGCGCCGCGCCATTGCGCGAACCATCACCTCTTTCCCGCACTCTCGGGACCGGGGGCGGTCAGCCGGCAGCTCATCAACAAAGCCTGGAACCGCGGCATGGCGCGGCTCGGGCTCACTGGTCTCACACCGCATATGATGCGCCACGTCGCAGCCACCCTCTACCTCGCAAAGAACCCCGGGGATTACGCCGTCGTGGCCGCGCTGCTCGCCGACAGCCTGCGCACCGTCGAGACCTTCTATGCCCGTGGCGAGGGCCGCGCCGCCATGGATCTCTTCGCCGAGGTGCTTACCGAACTCGACCCCACACTCAACCTGAAAGGAGTGGCCTGATGCCGACACGCCGTCACTCGCGCGATGCCAGGGTTGCGACACTCATCGCGCGCATGCCGAACGTGCCGCGGGATGTCGCTGCACTGGCCGCGGCCGCCGCCGTCGACGGGCGCTTCACGTCCCGGGGTGGCCCGGCTGCGCTCGAGCGCTTCTATGGACACATGCTGAAGACCCGCCGCGCACCGCAGCAGGTGCGGCTCGAGGATTTCGCGGCGGTGACCACGAGCCGCACCGGCCTCATCACCCTGATGAACGCGCTCGCGGCTTTCGATCCCGGGGTGCCCCTGGCACCGGCGCGGCCGCTTCGCCAGGACTGGGACCGCTGGTTGAACGCGCGCTATAACGCGAAGGAAGCCCGTCCTCGGGTTTCACAGCGGATCGCGCTCGAGCCGGCGAATTGGCCGATCGATTGGGCCGCGGTCGAACCGCTTCTCGATCAACGGGTGCGCCGCAACGGCCGACGCTACAGGCCGCTCGCGGCCAAGGGCCGAGCAAATGTCGTCCAGGCCGTCGGGCTTTGCGCGGCGGCACGCGTCTGGGCGGCGGAGCAGGGGGTCGCCTTGCCGGAGGCGTTCAGCGCCGATCTGGCCGAAGCCTTCCTGCGCTTTCTGTTCCGTGCCGAGGAGGGCAGAGGGCCGATCACCATGCGCAGCGCGGCCGACTACTTTCAGCGTGTCATCCTGTTTGCCCGTCGCGGGGCGCTCTTCACTGCAAAGGTCGAAGGGCGTTTTACCGAGATCCACACCGCGCTTGTCTCGGAAGCCACGGACGAGACGCCGGGCAAACATGCAAAGATCCGCAGGTTCCTGGACCAGCATGGTCTGGCCGATCTCCTCCATGCCGCACATCGCTGCCTCGAAGAGGCCGCCGATCTGCCGGCACATGGCGCGGCCGCGTGCCGGCTCCGGCGAAAGGCCGTGGTCTTCGCTCTGCTGCTCAACGGCGTCGACCGTCAGGGAGACCTTTCCACCTTCCGGATCGGCCGGGAGATCGCCCGGACCCCGGAAGGCGACTGGACGGCTGAGTTTCGTCAGGCCAAGACCCGCGGCAAGAAGGCACTCGGTTCCTATTGGCCGGTCACCTCCCGAATTATCGATGCCCATGTCATGGCAGACCGCCCCGGGTGGCAGATGGTCGACCGGCTGCGCGAGCTCGACGGTGCCAACCTGCTCGGCCTCGAGGAGGGGGCCCTGTCGACATACCACCCGGCCGTGCTTTTGCAGGAAGAGTTCGGGATCTCCGGCCACCTCGTGCGCAGTCTCGTCACCGATCTGGTCAGGACCCAGGCCCCCGACGCCGCTTGGGCGGTTCAGGCGCTCCTCGGCCACTCGTCGCGCTGGATGCAGCAGGCCTACCGAACGGATTTCCGGGACACTGCGGCCCTCGAGAAATACCACGCCACGATAAAGACAATCGCCCGGGACGCGTAAGTCCGCGTTCCCAGGGCGAACTGGTGGCGCTTCGGCATCGCCGGCCGGGGTGGTACGCTCATGCCAAGGCACCCCACCGAGCTCGGCAAAAAGAGCGCGAAGAGGGTTATCGGCAGGTTCACTGCCGAACGGAAAGCACTTGGTTCCGGAGCAGCATCGTCTCGAACTGCTGCTCCGACGTTTTCGGAGAGACCAGGCGCATCGAAGGCGCGGCGGCGCTTCCGCGGAGGCCTGTTAGATGGCGCCCATTTCCGGAATCCGGACCAGGAACTCATCACGACGAAGCGGACCCGCCGCCCTGGTCTCGAAATCCCCATCGCCGCCACCATCGACGAACTGCATGAAGAGACGCATCCCGGCGAAGGGCAGATCGGACATGGGAGGGCGTGGCGCTGCCGGAGGCGCGCTTGCAGGGACGCCCTCGGTGATGGCAGGTGCCTCGCCTGCAGCAATGCGAGCGGCTTCATAGAGCGCCACGAGATCCCCCTTGGAGATCGACGGAATGCCGGCCACCTGGTGGCGCAGGGGATCGAAGTCGATCGCGGCAAGGCGGGCACGCAGCTCGTCCGCGCGGCCGTCCGCGGCCTTCAGGAAGTAATGCGAGGCGACGCTGCCGGCCTCCGCGACCGGCTTGATCCGACCGGCATTCGCGCCAACCCGTTGCACTGCGAGATCGGCGTCAGAGCGGCCGCTGAAGACGAAGTCAGGGTGCGACTTCGGCGGAACGATCCTGGGCCGAGGCGTGGCGCGGCGCTGCCAGATCTGGAAGGTGCAGGGTGCGTTGCTCTCCTTGCCATCTGCGCCGGTAATCAGGCCGACGATGTCCTCGTCGTGGATCAGGTGGAACATGGGGTCGAGCCGGTTCTGCTGGCTCGGCTTACGGATACTGCGCGGCAGGAGGAGGGCGATCGTGTCGGCATTAGAGGCGGCAGCGTTGAAAAACGCCACGGCAGACGTGCCGTTCCTGCCGGGCTCCGCGCTACCGACCACCAAGGCACGGCCGAAGTCGCCGTCGGACATCGAGGCCGCGAAATTCGCGACGCAGAGGCCGGCGGGGCGCGAGACCATATCCATGGCGATCCGATTGCGCAGGCTGGTCGACAGCGCGCCGGGTCCTGCGGCGGGATCGATGATCGTGTCGAACGCCTCGAGCGGACAGATCGCCTCGAGACGCCGCAGGCAGCTTTCCGCAATGCTGGCGGCGGTGTCGAAGAAGGGGCGGGTGATGGGGGTCGTGGTCATGCTGTGTCTCCGGTTGCGATGACCGGGAAATTGGTCTCCTTCCGAAATCGCAAAATCCGCAGGTGAAGGTTTGAATCTTAATAAAACATACATTTAGGACGACCAGTGCATTTTTCTGAAAGGTCTTTGTAGCCGAACAGCAGAGTGTTGGGAGTGGCGGGGAGGCGCGCAAGGTCACTGATGTCCGGTCGGGCGCGACGGGTGCCGCCCGACCGGACATCAGCGCTCTCGCGAGCCAGCGGGACGGGCGGAGATAAATTCTCCGAAGGATCCTGCCCCATGCATTCGACGCTTCCTGCCTGCCAGTCATCGCAACCGGACTGGAGATCGACGCTGCGCGCCGGCGATATCGTCGCCTACCGTTTTCCGCATGAACGCGACGGCGATGAGCCACCGAAGGTGCGCCCTACGCTCGTGCTCGCCACCCATGTCGAGAACGGTCAGCGCATTGCGACGCTCGCCTATGGCACCTCGAGCGGCCGGCCCCGTGCGCCTCGCCTGCTGGTGCCGGTAACTGACCCGGACGAGCTGGCCTGCGCTTCGCTGCGCAAGCCGACCGTCTTCGATGCGGCGCGACGGCTGAGCGTGGCGCTCGACGACCCTGCGTTCGAGCCCCACCCCGTTTTGAATACTGCCGTCATCGGACAGCTTACCGGGGCCGCCGCGGCACGGCTCGCGCTTGTCCAGAGGCACGTCACGCGCGGATCTGATCGGCGGCCGCCTTGGGGTCGGGCGCGCCCCACCTGCGCGCCGGTCCCCATCAACCATTGCCGCAACCGGCCCCTGCTGTCCTGCAAGCCGCCCGACCGGCGAGACATCAACCTCCAGTCGGAAGGGTAGCGCCGCGTCCGTCGCGCGACCGCGGTCATCCAACACTCGGATCCCTGAACAAGGGGCAACTTCGGCCATCGGCTTCTGCGGGAGCTCACCGGAGTGAGAGCCCCCGCAGCATCCGATGCGTCCCAAGTCATCCGGAAAAGAGCCTCGAGACCTCCACCGCCAATCCGTTGCTGCCCTCCCATCTGGACGGGGCCGCCTTGTCGCCCGCGGCGTGCCGCCGGGCCCCACATCTCAAGGAAAGATTTCATGTTCGACACGTTCATCCCCCCTTCCGCTCTGCACCGGTTCGCCTGGCAATACGACGTCGCGCTCCAGAACGCGGCCTGGTGCCTCGGCGGTCAACCGTGGCTTCTGCGTGCGCAGCGCCTGCTCGACGATCTCCGTCAACCGGTGCCGCTGACGCGCAGGACCGCGCGCGATGCAAAGGCCCTGCTCGGCTTGCTTCGCCTCGAGCATGTGCATGACGACGGCCGCATCGAAGCAGAATGCTTCGCGGCGATCGATCCGACTTCGCCGCATGTCGAGGATATCTGCCTGCTTTCCGAAGCCCTGAAGGACGCGCTCTGCGCGGCGCAGTCGCAGCAGGAGACGGAGGCTTACCATGTGTGAGCGGTGTCATGGGAGCGACAGCCTCGTAGTGCGGATCAACCATGCCCTGGATGCCGCAGAAGCCACCGAGGCCGCTTTTGCAAAGGCCGAGAAGGCGCAGAGCCTGTCGCTCTCGCAGCAGCGCCAAGCCGCGATGCTGCGCCGGGAGCTGGCGCAGACCACGATCTTCTCGGCGCTCGACGTCGAAGCGTCCCGCACTTTCGCGGGCGACCTCGATGCAGCCATCCGCCAAGGCACGAAGCGGCATTACATCGCCGATGAGCATGCGGTCTCGGGGGGCTACGAGCAGCAAGTTTCGAACGAGGCCGCGATGGCGCTGATCGCCCTGCAGTCAGCGCTGAAGCTTCTCGTCGAACGGATCGACGCGGTGCGCAACCGGCTGCGCGCAGAGCAGATCGCGGCAGAGCTTCGAGGGTGAAAGGGCAGGGGCCGAGCACAAAGCCTCGGCCCGTGGCTGCATATGGGGAAAGCTCGGGCAGCCAGGTCGCTGCCAACATCTCCGTTTTCTCTTTTGATCGACGGACACGATTTTAAGTCAAGAGACCCGGAAAAATCACGGAAATGTTATAGTTCGTGATGAGTTTGCGAGGTGCCGAAAAAATCCCGACAATGGTGGTCGTTTCGAGCGGAATTCCCCTTGTTTCATTGGGCAACCATAAGCGCTTACGGGAAGCTGCGATGAGGAGCCCTCTGGTTTGAATCCCCCCGTGACAAAAGGGTTTTTTCTTAGCTAGTAACGTGCCGTGTCGCGAAGCACACCGACGACCACTAACGGCTCGGACGCTTAGCAAGCACGAATGGCATAAGGGCCTTGGCCGCCTTCGCGCCATGTCAAGACAAGAACAAAACAAGGAGCAGATACGGGCAAAAGAAAACCCTTCGAAACCGAGGCTCCAAAGGGCTTTCAAGTTCTCTAGCACAGGCTTGCTACCCGGTTTGAATCCTCGTTTCAACACCGTTTTGCGGCTCTGCCGTTTCACGGTGCAGGTCGTCCTTTGCCTTCTGAAATACGAATGATGCATCGAACTTACCTACCGGGCGCCCCGGCAGATCGGCAGGGCATGCCTGCCCGGCCTTTCAGCCCGGACGTTCCCTCATATTTGGATGTCCCCCCTTGGGGGATCGGGCTCACCCCTTCCACCCTCTACTGAAGCCCGCGGGGCTCGACCCTGTTCAAGACCCGATCGTCGGCATGACGCAAGCAGCGTGATGCCGCGCAATGCAAGGCATGCCTTGCGCCGGGGTGGCGCAGGACAAGCGGGTCAGATCGGAATTCTCAATCAAACCAAATCTCGCTCTGCCGTGACCGGCGGAGCGGTCCCTATCGGCATGCCAAGGAGACCACCATGCCCAACTATTGCGACAACCGCATCACTGTCACCGGCGAAGAAGAAGACATGGCCGAGTTCTACGAACTCGTGCAGTCCGACGCCTCCATGTTCGCCTTTGAGAAGGTCGTTCCGGAGCCAGCCTTCTTCGACCTGATGAAATCGGGAAAAATGGACTTTGTCGTCGATGGCGAAGTCCAGACCCATGGCCACTGGATCGAAGGAGAAGGTCTGGACGGAGAGAAGGTGGCCCGTCCGCTGTCGGAAGCGGAACTGGCCCAATTCAAGGGACTGGCTCGGCTTGATCCCGATTGCTGGCGTGACGCGCATTGGGGCACGAAATGGGGGGCGATCGACGTCTTCGAGGACACCGACGAGGAGACGGCGACCTATAGCTTCACCACGGCCTGGAGCCCGCCCCACGGAATCATCGAGGCGCTGCGGGAGAAGTTTCCCGATCTCGACATCGTCGCCTTCTTCGATTGCGAGGAAGATCAGGAAGCTGGCTACTACTAAACCAGCTGAATTGCTCTCTCGGCCGGGGACTGCGCACAGCAGTCCCCGGCTCCCCGATAACTTAAAACGTTCCCTGGAAGGTAAGCTCTTTCCGCGCCGTCGCAGAGGTTGCGGCTTGGCGCATGCACATCTCTCGCGACTGTCTGCACGAAACACCTCACTGACACCCCCAGCCTTCGCGGGGCCAAGCGCGCCTGGCTCTCCGAAGGGACGTTGGCGGAGGCTCCAGCTGTGCAAGGCACGATCATCCAACGTCTGACCAACTCCATTTTTCGCCTTTGGCAGACGGACCCAGATACTGAGAACACCAAAATCGACCAACCCAAAGGATCCACGATGCTGACCGTCACCCCCGCCTTCGCCTTCGTCCTGCCCCCGCGACCCACGTTTCCCACGCGTGTTCTTTCGCGCCTGCGTTCTTTGAAGACTGCCGCAAAGGATGAGCTTCTTGCGATCAGCCTCGCGCACGGCGTCGGGAAGCAATATCGCACCGGCTCGGCGTCCGAATATTCGTATGCCGTTGTGGCGAATGGAGATGGTCGGACCTGCGATGCGACCGTTTTCAACATGACGCCCGAGGCTCATGACACCGTCAAGGCCCTCACGGACAGCTGGCTTTCGGTGCATACCCCCGCGCGCTCCTACCTCGCCCTTCTCGGCAGGGCCGAGGGCAAATGCGAAACATTGCACTTCGAGAAGTTTACCGTCGTGATCGGCTCTGTTTTCGACCAGAAAAACGATACGGAAACGGTGAGCGATATCCGGGCGATCATTCACGCCGAGAAGTCGCTGGAAACGGCGCGACAGACAATTTCGGAAATGAAGGCGTATTTCTTGTTCATGCGAGAATTCAGCTCGCCTCTGAAGGCGTCCCGGATCGAATTCCCCCAGCCGAAAGAGCTTCTTAATGCAAATGTGAAAGCCCAATATTCGGAGGGCCTGCAATAATGCGTGAGCCAGAAACAAGACCCTGCGGCCATATCATTTCTTTCAATCAAGAAGTTGCTCATGGTGAAGAGAAGTCATTTCAGGCACGCATTTTTCGTCCTATGAGCGCCCTGCAATGGAATTTGCCACAGATTGATGGCGCGCAGCCTGGAGATATCGTCGGAATGATGTCATGTCACACCGCCAGGTTCTTCGATTATGCCGGGCTCGAAAGGCATCTCGAAGGCTTCTTGGTCTCAGAGAAAGATGAAGTCGAATTTCGCTGCTATGCGGATCTTTCGAACGGAGGCTTGAAGGAACGTGCGGCGCAAATCGCTTTGGAACACCTTTATATGGCTGAGCACGTGCACGAGGACGTGGTTCGCTACAAAATGATCGCGAACACTGATTATGATGACTATCGTATGTGCGTCGTGATCTTCGGGAAAGCGCGCGTTCTGTTCGACATGGCGATGATCGATGATCCGGACAGTATTGGGGAGGATGCGGAGGATTGCCCTATGCCATGGTCCTGCATCATCGAGCTCTACGAGCTGGACGATGATACGCCTGTGATTCCGAAGGCCGAGCAGTATCTCGAAATCGTTCGGAGCGTTCTCCCGTTGCAGCAACGAGCGCTTTGGCCGTCATTGGACATCAAGGGCTAATCAGAAATTTGATGCCTTGCGGGCAATATGACTTGCAGAGCATCGAACCAAGATACGAATTTGGTTCAAATCTCGGCTGCGGCTGCGGCTGCGGCTGCAGATCGCAGCTGCTTCTTTACATAACGTTCATTACACGCAAAAATCGTGCGTGTGGGTGGATTCACGTTCGAAGTGCAACTTCTGTATGGAAACAGATGGTTACATGGAGAGCAATCGATGGGCACCTGCTACGCACATCTGGATCTCGAAGAGCGCCAGAAACTCGCGCGGTGGCGCGAGGCAAAATTGCCGATGAAAGAGATCGCACTGCGGCTCGGCCGCTCGCCTTCCACGCTTTACCGGGAGATGCGGCGCAATCGCTTCGTGGATGATGAGATACCCCATCTGAGCGGCTACTACGGCATGACCGCGCAACGAGCTTACGAGAGGCGACGTGCCATCCATCGCAAGCTGGTCCGGCACCCGGCCGTGAAGGCTGCCGTGGTCGACCGTCTCAAGGCCGGCTGGTCGCCCGAGCAGATTGCGGGTCGGATGAAGCTCGAGCGCCACGCCACGTCCGTCAGCCACGAGACCATCTACCGCTACGCCTATTCCGGAGATGGCCGATCCGAGGCGCTCTATCGTCATCTGCCGGAGCACCGCCGCCGTCGCCGGCCGCGCGGCACGCGCCGCCACCATGGTCGCAGATTCAGCAATGAACACAGCATTTCGCTGCGGCCCGTGGAGGTCTCCGAGCGCCAGCAGTTCGGCCATTGGGAGTGCGACCTGGTGATGTTTCGCAAGGGGTTCGGCAAGGCCAACGTGACCTCCCTGGTCGAGCGCGTCAGCCGCTTCACCGTCTTGGCTAAGAACGCCGACCGGACCTCCAAGCCCGTCATGGAGACCCTGATCTCCGGCCTGAAGGCCCTGCCCCAACCCGCCCGCCGCTCCATCACCTTCGACCGCGGCACCGAGTTCACCGCCTGGGCGCATCTCAAGGCCGGTCTCGGCGTGGCTCCCTGGTTCTACGACCCGCAATCGCCGTGGCAGAAAGGCACGGTCGAAAACACCAACAACCGACTCCGAAAATATCTCCCCCGCAAGACCGACCCCACGGCGATCACGGATCGATATCTGACTTCGATCTGCGATCGCCTCAACGCCACGCCTCGGAAGTGCTTAGGCTACCGGACCCCGGCCGAAGTCTTCCGGGAAAAGCTGATGGAGGCGATGCAGTCAGGCGAGTAGAATGAGCCTGCCGGAATTGCGCTTCAGCGTGAGCTCACAAGCGGCGCGTGCGCTACCTCCAGCCGTGACTCTTGTTTGAAACAATGTCCTATCAAGCAGGAGTTTTCCAGTATGGGACGTGTCTACGCGCAGCTGACGCTCGAGGAGTGCCGCAAGATCGAACGCTGACGCCATGCCAGGGTGTCCGTGAACGAGATGACACGGGTAGCTGCGCCGACATCGCTCGACCATTTTCCGCGAGCTCAGGCGCAATCACTTCTAGGACCCCTGCCTGCCGAAGGTCATGGGCTACTTCGCCATGGCCGCGCAGCTGAGAACCCGCGATCGGCGTGCCCGCCAGCGCAAGCTGATCCGGCATTCGCTTCACCGTGCTTCTGAAGAACGCCGACAAGCGGTGTAGACCGTCAACCTCTTTGGCCGGCACCGACAACCAAGATGGCCGGTTCTGACCGCTACGAACGGAACTGTTAGC
>NZ_JAPWGO010000288.1 GCF_027213785.1 Limimaricola sp. G21655-S1
CCTCTATACCGGTCGTGCCGAGCATGGCAACTTCTATGTCGCCTCCGAGATGAAGGCGCTGGTGCCGGTCTGCAAGAGCGTCGAAACCTTCCCGCCAGGACACTACCTGTGGAGCAAGGATGGCGAGCTCAAACAGTGGTACAAGCGCGACTGGATGGAGTACGCCGCGGTCGAGCATAACGTCAGCGACAAGGCCGAGCTGAAAGCGGCGCTGGAAGCGGCGGTCAAACGCCAGCTGATGTGCGACGTACCCTATGGCGTGC
>NZ_JAPWGO010000289.1 GCF_027213785.1 Limimaricola sp. G21655-S1
GCGCTATGGCCGCCAGGCAAATTCTTCATCGATTTGTCCGGAACAAATCGAAACCGCCGTAGGCGGGCCCGAAGGGTGAGGTTCAGGACGAACCGAATAATCTTGGAAAGCTGACGTGAATAACGATGTTGCTCGTGGCTTGTCATTATCACTGAATTAGTAGTTCGCTTGGTATCTGTTACAAGCCTTAGAACACTTCTTGGGTGTTGTATGGTTAAGCCTCACGGGTAATTAGTATGGGTTAGCTCAACACATCACTGCGC
>NZ_JAPWGO010000290.1 GCF_027213785.1 Limimaricola sp. G21655-S1
GCGCTAACCCCTGCTGGTGCCGTTATGCCGGACCAATTCGCTCCATCAGGCTCATATGGGATGAGCCATCGTGGCGCTTGAGATTCTGGCGATACTCAAACTGGCGCTGGCTCTCCTGCTTGAGCCCCAGCATCAGCGAATAGCACATCGCCAGCATGATCACCGAGAAGGGTAGCGCGGCTATGATGCTGGCCGCCTGCAAGGCCGCCAGGCCGCCGGAGACCAGCAGGATGGCGGCAACCAGCCCCTGCCCAAGACCCCAT
>NZ_JAPWGO010000291.1 GCF_027213785.1 Limimaricola sp. G21655-S1
GGGCGCCGCTGGTCAGCGTAGCTGATCAAGCTTGCCCAGAAACTCGGCAGGCCCCATAAAGCCGGTGACCCGCTGGCCTGTCAGCTCCTTGCCCTCACGATCGAAGAAGACGAGGGTCGGCAACCCCAGCACATTGAGGCTGTTGAGCAGCTCGACATCGGCATCGTCGTTGGCGGTGACATCCGCCTGCAACAGCACCATCTGGCCGAAGCGCTCCCTCACCGCGGGATCGCTGAAGGTCTTGTGCTCGAACTCCTTGCAGG
>NZ_JAPWGO010000292.1 GCF_027213785.1 Limimaricola sp. G21655-S1
CTTCACCTTCATCTCTTCGCACAGGGCGTTGGCGATGTCGATATCAAAACCTTTCACCTCGCCACTGGGCTCGGTCCAGGAGAAGGGGGGATAGGCACCCTCAACCCCGATCCGTACCTCTTTCCACTCCTTGGCCATCAGGCTACCGGACGCGAGGGCAGTCACTACGGCTGTCGCCAGCATCAGCTTGTTCATGTATCTCTCCTTGATAAAACAGTTGATTGGGTAACCAAGCATCCCGCCATCAGTAGATGGAGGAGATG
>NZ_JAPWGO010000293.1 GCF_027213785.1 Limimaricola sp. G21655-S1
ATGACACGCCGAACGGCGTCATTTCCTGCCTATTACTCGTCAATCAAATTGCTGTTTTCTTGTCGTTGCATCCGGCTATTTCCGGAGGCATTCATGCTCGCCTGAAATCACATGAGGATATCTGTGATGAAGAAAACACATACCATTCTTAACCGTCACCAACTGCTCGATCTGGCCGCCCTGCAGGGTTGGCTGGAACATAATCTGGATCCGGTTCAGCGCGCCGATCAACTGCTGACCCTGCGTCCGGAAGAGCTCAACTG
>NZ_JAPWGO010000294.1 GCF_027213785.1 Limimaricola sp. G21655-S1
GGCCGAGGGTGCGCAAAGTGCCGATCTCCACGGTCCGTTCCAGCACAGCCATGCTCATGGTGTTGCCAACGGTGAACAGCACAATGGCGCTGATCAGAATGGTGATAAAACCAAAGATGGCGGAGAACATGCCGGTGATTTGGCCAAACGCCGGATTCAGCGTCTGGAAGTCATGCACCTCCAGTGGTTGTTGTTGCCAGCGGCTGTCGATGAGCTGTTGCAGCCGGGCGCGGGCCAGTTCCAGATCTGCGCTGTGTTGCAAC
>NZ_JAPWGO010000295.1 GCF_027213785.1 Limimaricola sp. G21655-S1
AGCCTGCACCGCGTTGATGTCAAGGACACCCACGCGTTCAAACTCGTCCTTGATTACATCCAACAACAAGCGGTGCAGACGCTCCACCAATGCAAGTGCATCAAGATAACCAGTCATGAACCCTTTGCGGTCCAGCTGGCTGATTGGTCGTTCCATACTCATTCAGCATCTCCGAATCGAAATTGCTTCATGACAAATGTGACTGGAATTTCCTGAAAATGCGTTAAACCGGATTTCTCTTTTATTTTTGGTATGTTCTAGAG
>NZ_JAPWGO010000296.1 GCF_027213785.1 Limimaricola sp. G21655-S1
CCTCAGCAGCGATCACTTCGAGCGCTATATCCGCACCAAGGAGGCCAACTACGCGATCTATCGCGAGGCGCTTGGTCGTTTTCGGGTCAGCGCCTTCTGGCAGCAGGAGCTGCCCGGCATGGTGGTGCGGCGTATCGAGACCCGTAATCCCACCTTTGAAGATCTGCAGCTACCCAAGATCCTGCAAGAGGTTGCGATGGCCAAGCGGGGGCTGGTGCTGTTTGTTGGCGCCACCGGGGCGGGCAAATCGACCACCCAGGCGG
>NZ_JAPWGO010000297.1 GCF_027213785.1 Limimaricola sp. G21655-S1
GTCTATAAAAAATCGAGCCATGAAGCGACTACTCCATCCTACTTGTTGGCCGGTGTGTTGGACGCAGCTTGAGCAGACGGAGCATCAGCACCCTGCTCGGCGGGATTGACCAAGGCGCCCGGTCGTACTTTCTGCAAGCCAGCCACGATCACCCGCGCGCCGGAGGTGAGCCCTGACTCCACCACCCAGTTGCTGCCGACGACACGGCTCAGCTGCACGTTGCGCAGCTCCACCTTGTTGTCAGCGGTTACCACCATCACGGT
>NZ_JAPWGO010000029.1 GCF_027213785.1 Limimaricola sp. G21655-S1
CCACCCCCCCCCGGCGGCGGCCGACCCCCGCGCCCCCACCCCCCCCCGCGGGGGGGGGGGGGCCGGGGGGGGGGGGGGGGGGGGGGGGCCGCCCCCCCCCCCCCCCCCCCGGTCAGGATCAGCTTTCGTTGGCAAAGGCGCAGTCCGAGCCTTCCATCGGCAGGAAGGCTTCCTCGCCGGGGATGGTCGAGACGTGCTTGTAGAGGTCCCACTCGCCGGTCGATTCATCGGGCGTCTTCACCTCGTAGAGGTGCATGTCGTGGATCACGCGGCCGTCCTTGCGGACATAGCCCTCGCCGAAGAGCGGATCGTCGAACTCGTTGGCCTTCATCCACTCGGCCACCACGTCGCCATCGGTCGAACCGGTGGCCTCGACGGCGCGCAGGTAGTGCATGGTGCCCGAATAGACGCCGGCATGAACCATGGTCGGCTTCGAGCCGAACTTCTCCTCGAAGCGGGCCGACCACTCGCGGGTCTCGTCGTCATGATCCCAGTAGAACGCCTCGGTGAGCACCAGCCCCTGCGCGGTCTGCGCGCCGAGCGCGTGCACGTCGGTGATGAACATCAAGAGCGCCGCGAGCGACTGCCCCGACTGGGTGATGCCGAACTCGGCGGCCTGCTTGATCGCGTTGACGGTGTCGCCGCCGGCATTGGCAAGGCCGATCACGTCGGCGCCAGAGGCCTGAGCCTGCAGCAGGAAGGACGAGAAGTCGGTGGCCGGGAAGGGGTGGCGGACCGAGCCCACGATCTCGCCGCCGGATTCCTCGACGATCTTCATCGTCTCTTCCTCGAGCGAATGGCCGAAGGCGTAGTCGGCGGTGAGGAAGAACCACTTCTTGTCGCCCGCCTCGGTCACGGCGCCGCCGGTGCCCTTGGCCAGCGCCGCAGTGTCATAGGTCCAGTGGATCGTGGTCGGCTGGCACTGCTCGCCGGTCAGCTGGGTCGAGCCGGCGCCGCTGTCGATCAGGATCTTGTTGGCCTGGGCGGTGATGTCGGCCACCGCGAGCGCGGTCGAGGAAGTGGGCACGTCGAGGATCGCGTCGACGCCGTCCTGGTCGTACCACTGGCGCGCGATGTTCGAGGCGATGTCCGGCTTGTTCTGGTGGTCGGCCGAGATCACCTCGACGTCGAGCCCCTTCGAGGCGGCGTCGAAATCCTCGACCGCCATGCGCGCCGCGACGACCGAGCCCTCGCCCGAAAGGTCGGCATAGACGCCGGAGCGGTCGTTCAGCACGCCCAGCGTCACCTCGATGTTGTCCTGCGCCATGGCGGGCAGGCCAAACGACGCGACGGTCAGCGCTCCGAGAATGGTTTTCTTCATGTTTTCCTCCCAGTGGACGGCGCTTTTCATGCGCCTTGTGAAGCCATCAGACGCCCAGATAGGCGTGCAGCTTGTCGATGTTGGCGTCGAGCTCGGCGTTGGGGATCATGTCCACCACACGGCCCTGATCGACGACGTAGTGGCGGTCCGCGACCGAGGCCGCGAAGCGAAAGTTCTGCTCGACCAGCACGATGGTAAAGCCCTCCTTCTTCAGCTCGCGGATCGTCGCGCCGATCTGCTGGACGATCACCGGGGCGAGGCCCTCGGTCGGCTCGTCAAGCAGCAGCAGCTTGGCGCCGGTGCGCAGGATGCGAGCGATGGCGAGCATCTGCTGCTCGCCCCCCGACAGCTTGGTGCCTTGGCTGCGCTTGCGCTCCAGAAGGTTCGGGAACAGCTGGTAGATCCGCTCGACCGAGAGACCGCCTTCGGCGATCTTCGGCGGCAGCATCAGGTTCTCCTCGACATTGAGCGACGAGAAGATGCCGCGCTCCTCGGGGCACAGCGCGATGCCGAGCTTCGCGATGTGACGCGGCTCGAGCCCGATCGTCTCGGTGCCGCGCATCGTCACCGAGCCGGTGCGCTTCGACAGGATCCCCATGATCGCCTTGAGCGTCGAGGTCTTGCCGGCGCCGTTGCGGCCCAGCAGCGTCACCACCTCGCCCTCGCGCACCTCGAAATCGATGCCGTGCAGCACGTGGCTTTCGCCGTACCAGCCCTGAAGCCCCTCGATCTTTAGGAGCGCGTCGCCGCTGGCGGCGGGGCGGTGGGTCATCGTGGCGGCCTCAGTCATGTCCGGCTCCGATATAGGCGTCGATCACGTCGGGCGATTTCGAAACGGTGGCGTAATCGCCCTCTGCGAGGATCTCGCCGCGCGCCAAAACCGTAATCTTGTCAGACAGATCCGCGACGACCTTGAGGTTATGCTCGACCATCAGGATGGTGCGGTTCGCGGCGATGCGCTTGATCAGCTGCGAGGTGCGTTCCACGTCCTCCTGGCCCATGCCGGCCATCGGTTCGTCGAGAAGCAGCATCGCCGGGTCGAGCGCCAGCGTCGTGGCGATCTCGAGCGCCCGCTTGCGGCCATAGGACAGCTCGCCCGCGCGGGTATCGGTGAACTCCGACAGACCTACCGCATCGATATGTTCGCGCGCCTCGTCGTCGAACTGGGTCAGCCCGCGCTCTGAGCGCCAGAAATCATAGCTGTCGCCGCGCTTGCGCTGCAGCGCCACGCGCACGTTCTGCAGCACGCTGAGATCCGGGAACACGGCCGAGATCTGGAAGCTGCGCACCATACCGAGCCGGGCGATGTCGGCCGGGGCCATCTTGGTGATGTCGCGCCCGTCATAGGTGATCGTGCCACGCGTCGGCTGCAGGAACTTGGTCAGCAGGTTGAAGCAGGTCGTCTTGCCCGCCCCGTTGGGGCCGATCAGCGCGTGGATCGAGCCGCGCTCGACCGCGAGATCGACCTTGTTGACGGCGATGAAACCCTTGAATTCCTTGGTGAGCCCTTCGGCCTTCAGAACAGCGTCCATCAGCAACCGCCCCGCGATTGCGGCCCGGCAAGCGTGATCAGCATCACGGCCTTCCTCCCCTTTTCCTTCCGCCTCAATGTCCTCCGGGCGGATTGGTTGGAGGCTAGGCAGCGGGTAGCGGAGCTGTCAACTGGGGGCTGCGCCAATTCGCTGCATACGCAAGGTTAATTTGCCGCCATGCAGAAAAATGCTGCCCAATGCCAAGCGAGTGGGCATTTTTTCCGATGCCGCGCCGCATCGGGGCGTTGCTTGAAGCGGTTCCGACATGCCATGTGAACGCGGATTGAAATGTCCCATGAGGGAGGGAGAGATGCGCGCGCTCGCGGCGGTAGTCACCGCAATATCGGCCTTGAACCGGATCATCGGTCAGGTCTTCTCCTGGCTGGCGCTGGGGATCGTGGTGGTCTGCTTCACCGTGGTGGTGCAGCGCTACGTCTTCGCCATCAGCTACGTCTGGATGCAGGACCTTTATATCTGGCTCAACGGTGCGATGTTCACCGCCGTGGCCGGTTTCGCGCTGCTGCGCGACGACCATGTCCGGGTCGACATCTTCTACCGGCCCGCGCCGATCCCGCGAAAGGCGCTGATCGACCTGATCGGCGTGGCGGTGTTCCTGCTGCCCTTCTGCGTGGTCGTTCTCGTCTACGGCATGCCCTTCGTGCAACGCAGCTGGGGCTATTACGAGGCCTCGGCCAATGTCGGCGGCATGCCGGGGCTGTTCATCCTCAAGAGCTTCATCATCGGCTTCGCGGTGCTGGTTGGCCTTCAGGGCCTCGCCCTGGCGGGCCGCGCGATCCTGACGCTCGCCGGGCGCGACGGGCTGTTGCCCGAGCGCCTGCGCTACTCCCTCAAGACCGACCACCTGACCGAGGCCGCCGAATAACATGGATCTAGTGCTCATCGGAGAGATCCTCTCGGGTCTCATGTTCTTCGGCATCATCGGTTTCCTGATGATGGGCTTTCCCGTGGCCTTCACGCTGGCGGGCGTGTCGCTGATGTTCGGCCTCGTCGGCTGGGCGATCGGCGTGTTCGATCCCTCGAACTTCGGCAGCCTGCCGAGCCGCTATATCGGCTTCATGACCAGCGAGGTGCTGGTCGCGGTGCCGCTGTTCATCTTCATGGGGGTGATGCTGGAGCGGTCGCGCATCGCCGAGCAGCTGCTGCTCACCATGTCGAAGCTGTTCGGCAATCTGCGCGGCGGTCTCGGCCTGTCGGTGGTGATCGTCGGCGCGATGCTCGCGGCCTCGACTGGCGTGGTCGGCGCCACGGTCGTCACCATGGGGCTCATTTCGCTGCCGGCGATGCTGCGCGCGGGCTACGACCCCAAGCTCGCCACGGGGGTGATCTGCTCCTCGGGCACGCTGGGCCAGATCATCCCGCCCTCGACGGTGCTGATCTTCATGGGCGACATGCTCTCGGGCATCAACAGCCAGGTGCAGATGGAGAAGGGCAACTTCGCGCCCACCCCGGTCTCGGTCGGCGACCTCTTCGCGGGCGCGCTGCTGCCGGGCGTGCTGCTGGTCGGGCTCTATTCGCTGTGGATCATCTTCAAGGCGATCACCGATCCCGAGAGCTGCCCCGCGACGCCGGTGCCGGCCGAGGAAAAGCGCGGCCTGTTCAAGGAGGTGCTGGTCGCGCTGCTGCCGCCGCTCCTGTTGATCATGGCGGTGCTGGGCTCGATCCTGGGCGGCGTGGCGACCCCCACCGAGGCGGCCTCGGTCGGCGCGGTCGGCGCGATCATCCTCGCGGCGCTGCGCTGGCGGCTCAGCCCGCGCATCCTGCACGAGACGGTGGTGGCGACGGCGACGATCACCTCGATGGTGTTCATCATCCTGTTCGGCGCCTCGGTCTTCTCGATCGTGTTCCGGCTGATGGGCGGCGACAACCTCGTGCACGAGTTCCTGTCGAACCTGCCGGGCGGCGCCGTGGCGGCGGTGATCGTGGTGATGGCGATCATGTTCGTGCTGGGCTTCATCCTCGACACCTTCGAGATCATCTTTATCGTGATCCCGATCACCGCGCCGATCCTCCTGGCGCTCGACATCGACCCGATCTGGCTCGGCGTGCTGGTGGGGATGAACCTGCAGACCTCGTTCCTGACGCCGCCCTTCGGCTTCGCGCTGTTCTACCTGCGCGGCGTGGCGCCGGACAGCCTGCCGACCTCGGCGATCTATCGCGGCATCATCCCCTTCGTGCTGCTACAGGTGATCGGCATCGCGCTGCTCTTCGCCTTCCCGCAGATCGTGACCTGGCTGCCGACCGTGCTGTAACAACCGCGGATCGCGCCAAACGGAACGAAAAAGCCCGGATCTTTCGATCCGGGCTTTCTCGTTCTGCGAGGAGGTCGAGATCACATCTCGAAATACTGCTCGCGGGCGCGGATGAAGTTGGCATCCGCGGTTTGCGCCTTGGTGCGCAGGAGCTTGAGCGACTCGATGAAGCTCTCGGTGGTGCGCTTGGTCAGGTCGTCGCCGTTGTCGCGCAGCTCGCCCAGAACCTCCTTGGCGGCACCGGCCGCGGCCTCGAGCACTTCCTCGGGGAACTGCTTCACCTGCACGCCGTGCTCGTTCATCAGCGTGTTGAGCGCGCGCGGGTCGTTGGCCGCGAAATCCGAGGCCACCATGTCGTACTCGGCCTGCGACACGTCACGGATGATCGCCTGCAGGTCCTCGGGCAGCTCGGAGTACTTCGCCTTGTCGACCACCAGCTCGGTGGCGAGGCCCGGCTCCACGAAGGAGGGGAAGTAGTAGTTCTTGGCGACCTGGTGGAAGCCCAGCGCGAGGTCGTTGTAGGGGCCCACGAACTCGGCCGCGTCGAGCGCGCCCGATTGCAGCGCCTGGAAGATCTCGCCCGCGGCCATGTTGGTCGCGGTGACGCCGAGCTTCTCCCAGACCCGGCCGCCGAGGCCCGGGGTGCGAAAGCGCAGGCCCTTGAGGCTGTCGAGACCGGTGACCTCGTCGCGGAACCAGCCGCCGGCCTGGGTGCCGGTGTTGCCCGACAGGAAGCCCTTCACGCCGAACTGGTCATAGGCCTCGTCCCACAGCTCCTGACCGCCCATGTGGCGCATCCAGCCCGCCAGCTCGGTCGAGGTCATGCCATAGGGCACGCCGGTGAAGAAGTTCAGCGCGGCGGACTTGTTCTGCCAGTAATAGGCGGCCGAATGCGACATCTCGGCGGTGCCGTCGATCACCGCGTCGAGCGATTGCAGCGGCGGCACCAGCTCGCCGGCCGAGTAGACCTGGATCGTCAGCCGGCCGCCCGAGGCGGCGGTGATCCGGTCCGCGAGGCGCTGGGCGCCGACGCCGAGGCCCGGAAAGTTCTTCGGCCAGGTGGTGACCATGCGCCAGGTGATATTGCCCTGCGCCACGGCGGGTGCGGCCAGTGCGGCGGCGCCGGCACCCAGACCGGCCTTGGTGATGAACGAACGACGATCCACGCGTCTCTCCCTGCTGTCTCTCACGTCCCGCGCCCCTCCCGGATGCGGGCCCTCGCGCGAGATAAATCGATGCGGGGTGTCCTTGTCCAGCCTTTCGGGCCCCCCAGGCATCGGCGGTGCCCTGCCGGATCGCGGCGAGGCTGTTGACGGCAAAGGGCAAATGGATTCATGTCCGCCGAAGCGCAGGAGAGAACGGATGACGAACCCCAAGATGCAGCTTCCGACCGTTTCGCCGCGCCTCACGATCGAGATCGACGCGGTGGCACGGCTGGGTTTCGTCGCCGCGCAGGCCCGCTCGGCGGTGATCAGGAGCCTCGCGCTGCGCCATGACGGAGAGGCGGCGATCAAGGGGGCGGAGCTGCATTTGTGGTGCGAACCGGCGGTGCTTCGACCACGGCACTGGCGCCTCGACCGGATCGGTCCCGGGGACCGCCTCGCGATCGGTGATCTGGCGGTGACGCTCGACCCGGTGCCGCTCGCGACGCTGGAGGCGGCGGAGCCTGCGCTGCTGCGGCTGGAACTGCGACAGGCGGGACAGGTTCTGGCCCGCGCCGAGCGCCGGCTGAGGCTGCTGGCGCGCGACGAATGGGGCGGCTTGGGCGAGATGGCGCATCTGCTGCCTGCCTTCTCGCGGCCCGACGCGGCGGTGGCGGCGGGGCTGGTCGAGGCGGCGCAGGCGCTTCTGGCGCGGGCCGGGCAGGGCGATCCCGACGGCTACCGCTCCGGCGATCCGGGCCGGGCCTGGATGCAGGCGGCGGCGATCTGGTCCGCGCTTGAGGGCTGGGGCGTGCGCGGCGCGGTGGCGGGCGGCGACGTGGCCAGTCGCGGCCAGAAGCTGCGATCCGCGTCGCGGATCCGCGCCGAGCGACTGGCGACGCCGCTGGAGGCCACGCTGCTGATGGCGGCGGGGATGGAGGCTTTGGGGCTGAACCCGGTGCTGGCCTTCGCTCAGGGGCGGGTCTGGTGCGGCGTCTGGCTGGTCGACCGCGATTTCGGTCGCGTGGTCGAGCCCGACGCCGTGGCGCTGCGCAAGGCGATCGCCGCGCGGGAGTTGCTGATGCTCGACCCGGAGCTTTCGGGCCGTGGCATGGGCTTCGAAGCGGCGGTGGCCGCGGGGCGGGCGCTGGGCGACGAAGCGCGGGAGACCGGCTTCATCGCCGCGATCGACATCGCGGCGGCGCGGGCGAACGGCATCATGCCAATGGCCGAGACCGGGCTCGAACCCGCTTCGGAGGCGGGGGAGGTGACGCCGCCGCCCTTGCCGCGCGCGCCCGCAGCGGCCGATCTGCCGGTGGCCGAGATCGAGGAAAGTCCGGCCACCGCCGAGGGGCGGATCGAGCGCTGGCAGCGCAAGCTTCTGGACCTGTCGCTGCGCAATCGCTTGCTGAATTTCCGGGACGGGCGCGGCGCGGTGCCGTTCCTGTGCGCCGACATGGCGGCGCTGGAGGATCGTCTGGCGGGCGGCGCCACCGCCATCCCGGTGCCGATGGAAGAGGCCGAGAGCCTGTCGCCGGACGAGATCGCGCGCCGCGCGGCGCAGGCGCAGGAGCGCGGACGCCTCGCCGCGCCGCTGACGGCGGCCGAGCTGCAATCGCGGCTCGTGGCGCTGCACCGGCGCGCCAAGAGCGACCTGCAGGAGGGGGGCACAAACACGCTGTTCCTTGCCGCGGGCTTCCTGCGCTGGCGCCGCGAGGGCGAGGAGCGGGCCTACCGCGCGCCGTTGCTGCTGATCCCGGCGCGGCTCGACCGGCGCTCGGCCAAGTCCGAGTTCCGTCTGGGCCATCTCGAGGACGAGGTGCGGGTCAACGCGACGCTGCTCGAATTCCTGCGCCGCGATTTCGCGCTGTCGGTGCCCGGTCTCGACGGCGAGCTGCCGCGCGACGACAGCGGCATCGACCTCGCGCGGATCTTCGATCTGGTGCGGCTCGCGGTGCGCGACATGCCCGGTTTCGAGGTGATCGAGGAGCTGGCGCTCTCGACCTTTTCCTTCGCCAAGTTCCTGATGTGGGAGGATCTGGTCGCGCGCGAGGCGGAGCTGCGCGACAGCCCGCTGGTACGGCACCTGCTCGACGGGCCGGAAACGGCCTATCCGCAGCCTGACTTGCCGGTGATCGCGCCGCGCGATCTCGACCGGGTGCTGGCCCCGGCCGATCTGGTGACGCCGCTGCCCGCCGACAGCAGCCAGCTCGCCGCCGTGGCGGCGGCGGCGCAGGGCCGCGACTTCGTGCTCATCGGCCCACCCGGCACCGGCAAGAGCCAGACCATCGCCAACATCATCGCGCAGGTCATGTCGCAGGGGCGGACCGTGCTCTTCGTGGCCGAGAAGGCCGCCGCGCTCGAGGTGGTGCATCGCCGCCTCGCGGGATGCGGTCTGAGCGACGCCTGCCTCGAGCTGCATTCGAGCAAGACCGACCGCGCCTCGGTGCTGGCGCAGCTCGGGCGCGGCTGGGACCGCGCGGCGGCAGGGAACGAGGCCGACTGGATCGAGGTGACCGAGGATCTGCGGCTCACCCGCGATCGGCTCAACGCCTATGTCGCGGCGCTGCATCGCAAGGGGCAGCAGGGCTTTTCGGTGTTCGAGGCGATCGGCCGCGTCGCGGCGGGCGCGCCGCCGCTGCGCCTCGGCTTCGCTGGTGTGGACGCGCATGACGCCGAAAGCTACGCGCGGCTGCGCGATCTCGCCGGTGATCTGGAGCGCCTCGCGCAGGTGGCCGGGCAGGGCGCGCCGCTCGATCTTCTGGGCGATGTCGAATGGTCCTTCCACTGGCAGGCGCGGTTCCTCGATGCGGCGGCCGTGCTGGGCCGCGCCGCGCGGGGCCTCGACCGGGCGCTGGGCGGGCTTTGCGACCGGCTGGGCCTCGCCCCCGAGGCGGCGCGCATGGCGGCGCGGTGGGCGCTTTTCGCCGAGCTGACGCCGCTGGCGAACCCGCAGGCGCCGGACCTCTCGGCGCTGCCCGAGCTGCCGCTCGCCGAGCTGGAGCGCGCGGCACGAGAGCGGGCCGAGGCCGAAGCGGCGATGGCGGCGGCGCGCGGACGGCTCGCGGCGGAGTATCGGGATGATGCCGACAGCCGCATCGACCTCGCGGCGCTCGATGCCGAATGGCGCGCGGCACAGGGCGGGATCTGGCCGCTTTCGGCGCTGGCGCGGCGGCGGGTGCGCGCGGTGCTGCAAAGCCATGCGCGGGCGGGCGAGGTCGATCCCGGCCCCGATCTCGAGGCGCTGCACCGGCTTGGCCGGGCCCGCGCGACGCGCGACGCCTCGCCGCTGGCGCATCTGCCTGCCGAGCGGAACGAACCGCTCATCGAGGCCCGGCGCAGGCTCGAGACGGCCGTGGGGGCGCTTGCGAGCGAGGGCGCCGACCCCGCGCGGCTCGGCGCGATGCGGGCCGAGCTGACCCGGCCCGGAACCGGGCCGACTCGCGCGGCGCTGGCTGCTCTGGAGACGGCCGAAGCGGAGGCGCTGGCGGCCCGCGACGCCTATCTGGATCTCGGCGGGCTGGTGCCCGAGACCATGGCCCCCGCCGAACTGGTCCGGGCGCTGGAAACGCTGGAGCGTCAGGCGGCGCGGCTGGCCGACTGGACCCGCTGGATCGCGCTGCGCGGCCGGGCCGAGGCGGCGGGGCTGGGCCCGCTGGTCGAGGCGATCGAGGCGGGGCGGCTCGACCGGCCCGCGCGCGACGCCTTCGAGGCCGCCTATGCCGACTGGTGGCTGCCGCGTGCCATGGATGCCGAACCGCTGCTGCGCGATTTCGCCCACTGGGCCCATGACGATCTGGTGGCGCGGTTCCGCATGCTCGACGACCGCGCCGCCGCCCTTGCCCCCGCCGAGGCGCTGCGCCGGATCGGTGGCGACCTGCCGCCGCGCGACGCGGTGCCGCGCGCCTCGGAACTGGGCGTGCTGCGTCACCAGCTGGGGCTGAAGCGGCCCTCGATGCCGATCCGGCAGCTGCTGGGGCAGATGCCCGAGAGCCTGCCGCGCCTCGTGCCCTGCGTGCTGATGTCGCCATTGTCGGTGGCGCAATACCTGCCCGCCGGACAGCCCGCCTTCGACGTGGTGATATTCGACGAGGCGAGCCAGATCACCACCTGGGACGCCATCGGCGCCATCGCGCGCGGGCGGCAGGCGATCGTGGTGGGCGACCCCAGGCAGCTGCCGCCGACCAATTTCTTCGGCCGCTCCGAGGACGAGGAGGACGAGGATGAAGACGTCTTCGCGCTGCGCGACATGCCCTCGATCCTCGACGAGGTGGCGGCCTCGGGCGTGCCGGTGCGGCGGCTCGACTGGCACTACCGCTCGCGCGACGAGGCGCTGATCGCGTTCTCGAACCACTTCTACTACGATGGCGGTCTCGTCACCTTCCCGTCGCCGGGCACGGGGCGCGAGGCGATCACGCTGCACCGGGTCGATGGGCGCTATGGCCGTGGCAGGGGCCGCACCAACATCGAGGAGGCGCGCGCCGTGGTGGCGCTGATCCGCGAGCGGCTCGTGGCGGCGCTGGCGCAGCCGGAGGCGCAGCGCCACAGCATCGGCGTCATCACCTTCAACGGTGATCAGCAGGCCCTCATCCTCGACCAGCTCGACGCGATGCGCCGCGAGATGCCCGCGCTGGAATGGTTCTTCGACGAGGCCCGAGACGAGCCGCTCATCGTCAAGAACCTCGAAAACATCCAAGGCGACGAGCGCGACGTGATGCTGTTCTCGGTCACCTTCGGGCCGGACCTCGCGGGCAAGCTCTCGATGAATTTCGGCGCGCTCAATGCCGAAGGCGGGGAGCGGCGGCTCAACGTGGCGATCACCCGGGCGCGGCGCGAGCTGCACGTCTTCGCCTCGCTCGGGGCCGAGCAGATCGATCTGGGCCGCAGCCGCGCCCGTGGCGTCGCCGATCTCAAGGCGTTCCTCGACTACGCCGATCGCGGCGCGGTGGCGCTGCCCGCGCGCGAGACGGGCAGCCTCGGCCCGGCCGAGAACCCGTTCGAAGAGGCGGTGGCGCGCGCGCTCGAGGCCAGGGGCTGGGAGGTGCGCACGCAGATCGGGGTGTCGGGATACCGCATCGATCTCGCGGTGGTGCACCCGGACCGGGGCGGCGCCTATCTCGCCGGGGTCGAATGCGACGGGGCGAGCTATCACTCGGCGGCCACGGCGCGCGATCGCGACCGGGTGCGGCAGGCGGTGTTGGAGGGTCTTGGATGGCGCATCGAGCGGGTCTGGTCGACCGACTGGTTCCGCGCGCCGGGCCACGTGGCCGAGCGTCTGGATACCCGGCTGCGCGAGGCGCTGGCCGAGGATCGGGCCCGGCGCGAGACCGCGCGCCCGCGCCGCCTGTCTCTGCCCGCCCCGGGAGAGTGACGCGCGCCGCAGCCCTGAGGCTTGACCGGCCGGCGCGGGGTCACTAGCCCTGTGGCATGGCCGGTCACGGGGCCGACGATGGCGTCGTCCGGGCCCCCGGCCATCTCATCATTCTCGTCCCGGACGCCCGGACGGTCGTGCCCCGCCGCGAGGCGGCGCGCGCATGTTGGGAGACGCCCATGATCAGACCCCGCACCAAGAGCCCGGTCGCCCCCGCCCGTCGCACCGATCACGGGCCCGCGGGCACCGGCATCGCGTTGATGGTGGTCGCCATGGCGCTGCTGCCGGTGGGCGACACGCTGGCCAAGCTGCTCACCGGGGCGATGCCGCCCGCCGAGGTGGTGCTGTGGCGCTTTGGCTTTCAGGGCGCGACGCTGGCGGCGCTGGCGCTGCTGCTGCGGGACCGGTTGCGGGGCGCCATGTTCTCGCCGGTGCTGATCCTGTCGGGGCTGTGCTCGGTCGTCACCATGACCGGCCTCGTCGGTGCCTTCGCGGTGATGCCGATCGCCACCGCCATCGCGATCTTCTTCGTGGAGCCGCTGATCCTCGTGCTGCTGGCCGCGCCGCTTCTGGGCGAGAAGGTCGGGCCGCGCCGCTACGCCGCCGTCGCGGTGGGGTTCGTGGGCGCGCTGGTGGTGATCCGCCCGGGCTTCGAAGGCTTCACCCCGGCGGCGCTCCTGCCGCTGATGGCGGCCACGGGCTACGCGCTCAACGCGGTGATCCTGCGCAGCGCCTCGGCCTCGCGCTCCGCGCTCACCATCCAGACCGGGGCCACGCTCTACGCGGCGCTGATCGCGCTGGCGTTGTTCGGAGTGATGGCGCTCTTGGGCGGGCCGGGCTTCACGGCGCCCGCCGCACCCGGCTGGATCTGGGGGGTGCTGCCACTGGCCGGGGTGATCTCGGCGGCGACCTTCCTGCTGATCGCCGAGGCGTTCCGCCGTTCCGAGGCGGGGCTTCTGGCGCCGTTCCAGTATCTCGAGATCGTCGGCGCGGTGCTGCTCGGCTATCTGGTGTTCGGTGACCTGCCGGACCTCGCCACGGCGGTCGGCACCGCGATCATCCTCGGCTCCGGCGGTTACGTGGTGCATCGCGAGAGGGCCGCCGCCCGTGGGGACCGGACCCGTGCCGAGGGGCTCGCCGCGCCGCAGGGCTGAGCATGAACGGCGGGCCCGGGGTCATGCTGCCCCCGCCCGCCGTTCACTTCACTGGCCAACCGATCAATCGGAAAACGCGTCAGCGATGCCGGTCCGCGCCAGTCCCGCGTGCCTTCAGGCTTCGGGCTCGGGGACGTAGAGCGCGCCGCCCTCGCGGAACTTCTCGGCCATCTTCGCCATGCCCTCTTTCTGGGCCTCGGATCTGATGTCGTGGCTGATCCGCATGGAACAGAACTTGGGCCCGCACATCGAGCAGAAATGTGCCGTTTTGTGGGCTTCCTTGGGGAGCGTCTCGTCATGCATGGAGCGCGCCGTGTCGGGGTCGAGCGCGAGGTTGAACTGGTCTTCCCAGCGGAACTCGAAGCGGGCACGGCTCAGCGCGTCGTCGCGGATCTGCGCGCCCGGATGCCCCTTGGCGAGATCGGCGGCATGGGCCGCGATCTTGTAGGTGATCACGCCGGTCTTCACGTCGTCGCGGTCGGGCAGGCCCAGATGCTCCTTGGGGGTGACGTAGCACAGCATCGCGCAGCCGAACCAACCGATCATCGCAGCACCGATGCCGCTCGTGATGTGATCGTAGCCCGGCGCGATGTCGGTGGTGAGCGGTCCCAGCGTGTAGAAGGGCGCCTCGTCGCAGCAGGCCAGCTGCTTGTCCATGTTCTCCTTGATCTTGTGCATGGCGACGTGGCCGGGGCCCTCGATCATCACCTGGCAGTCATGCTTCCACGCGATCTGGGTCAGCTCGCCCAGCGTCTCCAGCTCCGCGAACTGCGCCGCGTCGTTGGCGTCGGCGATCGAGCCCGGGCGCAGCCCGTCGCCCAGCGAGAACGACACGTCGTAGCGGCGGCAGATCTCGCAGATTTCCTCGAAATGCTCGTAGAGAAAGCTCTCGCGGTGGTGGTGCAGGCACCACTTGGCCATGATCGAGCCGCCGCGGCTGACGATGCCGGTGACCCGGTCGATGGTGAGCGGCACGTGATGCAGGCGCAGGCCCGCATGGATGGTGAAGTAGTCCACCCCCTGTTCGGCCTGCTCGATCAGCGTGTCTCGGAACACCTCCCATGTCAGATCCTCGGCGATGCCGCCGACCTTCTCCAGCGCCTGATAGAGCGGCACCGTGCCGATCGGCACCGGGGAATTGCGCAGGATCCAGTCGCGGATGTCGTGGATGTCGCGCCCCGTGGAGAGGTCCATCACCGTGTCGGCGCCCCAGCGCGTGGCCCAGACCATCTTCTCGACCTCCTCCTCCATCGAGGAGGTGACCGCCGAGTTGCCGATATTGGCGTTGATCTTCACGAGGAAGTTGCGGCCGATGATCATCGGCTCGAGCTCGGGATGGTTGATGTTGGCGGGGATGATGGCGCGGCCGCGCGCGATCTCCTCGCGCACGAATTCGGGCGTCACGTGATCGGGGATCGCGGCGCCGAAGCTCTCGCCGTCGCGCGGCCGGGCCAGCGCCGCGTCGCGGCCCATGTTCTCGCGGATCGCGACGAATTCCATCTCGGGCGTGACGATGCCCGTGCGTGCATAGGCGAGCTGGGTGACGGCGCGGTCGCCCGTCGCGCGGCGCGGCGCATGGGCGCGCGGGAAGGGGCGCAGCTTGCCGCTGGCCTCGTCTCGGCCGTTGTCCTCGGGGCGGGTGGCGCGGCCCGGGTAGGGTTCTGTATCGCCGCGCGCGGCGATCCATGCCTCGCGGTGACGGGGCAGGCCAGCGGCGGTGTCGATCGCGGCCTCGGGATCGGTATAGGGGCCCGAGCTGTCATAGACCCGGACATCCGGCTCGCCGGCGCTGGGCTGCAGGGCGATCTCGCGCATCGGCACGCGGATCTCGGGATGCAGGGTTCCGGTCATCCAGACCTTGCGCGAGGCGGGCAGCGCGCCGGTGGTGACCTTGGGCAATTCGGGCGGGGTGGTGTTGATCGTCATGCGGCGTCCTTGCGTCGGCGGTGACGATCCAGAACGACAGCGGGGGTGGAAGGGCGGCGATGGAGCGGGACTCTCCCCCGAAGCCAGCGGCCGCGCACCGTCCCTACGCCAGTATGAACTGGATCAGGTTCGAAGGGTCTGCGCGCGCGTGGGCCGCCATTCATGGCGACCTCGCCCAGCGATATCTCAGCCCCTTGCCGGGGCCCCCCTGGTGAAGTGCGGCCACCCTGCCGCCGGGTCAGGCGGCTGTCAAGCGCCCCGCCGGCGCTCGCGCCGCATCATCGAGGTCACGGCGCGAAACTCGGGATGGGTGGCGATCCGCGACAGGTCGATCGGCGCCCGCGGGCGCCAGTTGGGATAGTCGTCCACCGTGCCGGGCATGTTGGTCGGCGCCTGCGGCCCGACCATGTCGGCCAGCCGGACGCCGACAAGCGCGGCGCGGCTCCGCGCGAGGTAGCGATAGGCCGCGACCAGCACCTCGCGCGGCATTTCCTTCTGACGCGGCAGCCGCCCGCGCAGCGCGCCGGCGCGGCGCATCGCGTCGAGCAGGGCGCGGCGTTCGCGAGCGCGCTCCTTCTCATGCGCGTCGCTGTCCTCTTCGCCGACGAGGCCGAGCTTGCGGCGCAACGCGATGTCCTCGCCGGCCCACCAGCGCTCCAGCACCGGCAGGTCGTGGGTCGAGAGGCAGGCCAGCGCGGTGGGGCTGTACTCCTGCGGCGCCCGGAAGCGGTCGCCCTCCTTTTCGAAGTAGAGGATCGAGTAGGACAGGATGTTGGCCGCCTGCATGGCCTCGCGAAAGCCGGGCGGGACGAAGCCCAGATCCTCGCCGATCACCACGGCGTTCTGGGCGCGGCTTTGCTGCGCCAGCACGCGCAGCAGGTCGGAGAAGGGGTAGCGCAGATGCGCCCCGGCGCTGGCGGGTTCGCCCTCGGGGATCAGGAAGAGCTGCCACAGCGCCATCGCGTGGTCGATCCTGAGCGCGCCGGCATGGGCGAGCTGCGCGCCGATCATGTCGCGGAACGGCGCGAAATCGAGCTTGCGCAGCGTGCCGGGGTTGAAGGCGGACAGGCCCCAATACTGGCCCTCGGCGGCAAAGACGTCCGGCGGCGCGCCGACCGCGAGACCGGTCATCTGCACCTCGCCGCCGCTCCAGCTGGCCGAGCCGTCGGGAGCTTCGCCCACCGCGAGATCGAGATAGAGCCCGATGCGCATGCCCGCGTCGAGCGCGCAGGCCTGCGCTTCGTCGAGCTGCCGCGTCGCGCGCCATTGCAGCCAGAGATGAAAGCGGACCTCCTCCGCATTCCTGTCGGCGAAATCCGCGACCTCGGGACTGTCCGCGTCTTGCAACGCCGCGGGCCAGCCCTTCCAGCCCGAGCCGTGGCCTTCCGCCACCATCGCCAGCGACAGCGCCTCGAACAGCGCGTGGCGGCGCAGCGGCTCGGCGCCCCGGGTCACGAAATCCTCGAAATCCGCCTCGTCGCCATCGAAGGGACGCCGGCCGAAGGCCGCGCGCAACGCCTTCAGCTTGGCGGGCACCACCGCGTCGTAATCCACCAGATCGCCGGCGCGCAGCGCCTCGCCGTCGAGATCGCCCGTCTCGTGCCCCGGCACGTCGTCGAGCGCGATATAGACCGGGTTGAGGAAGCTGCGGGTCGAGGGAAAGAAGGGGCTGCGGCGGTCGGGATCGCCGAGGAACAGCGCGTGCAGCGGGTTCACCCCGAGGAAATCCGCTCCGGCGCGCCCGGCGATCCGCGCCATCTCCGCGAGATCGCGGAAATCGCCGATGCCGTGATTGCGGGCCGAGCGCAGCTCGTAGAGCTGGCAGAAGATGCCCCAGCTCGGGGCGCGGTCGAGCCAGTCGGGAAAATGACAGATGCCATCCTCGGGCACCTGCATCTCCTGCGGCGCGGCGGGCCCCTCGGGCGCGCCGTCGGGATCGACGCCGATCTTGCGCAGGATCAGCCGCAGCGTCGCCTCGGGAACGGGGCGGCTGCCCTCGCCATGCGGGTCGTCATATTCGGTGGTGATCCCGTGATGGCGGCACAGATCGGCGAGGTCGGTCATGCGGGCTCCATGATGGGGCCGGGCGGGGCGCCCGGCCCGTGAGGGAAGGCGGGCCCATGGGCCCGCCGGGTCAGCGGTCGGGAACGAGAACGATGGTCGCCAGCGGCGGCAGGGTCAGCGCCAGCGACACCGAGCGGCCATGACACTCCTCCTGTCGGCAGGCGATCCTGCCCGAGTTGCCGACGCCGGAACCGCCGTAGATCTCGGCATCCGTGTTCAAAAGCTCGGTCCAGTCGCCGCCCTCGGGCACGCCGATCCGGTAATCCTCGCGCACCACGGGGGTCATGTTGGAGATGATCAGCGCCGGGCGCGTGCCGCTATCGGCCTTGCGCAGGAAGGCGAAGATCGAGCGTTCGTCGTCGCCGCCATCGACCCATTCGAAACCCGCCGGGTCGCAATCGAGCGCATGCAGCGCCGGCTCGTCGCGGTAGAGGCGGTTGAGATCGCGCACGAGGTTCTGCGCGCCCTTGTGCTTCTCGTCCTCGAGCAGGTGCCAGTCGAGCGACACGTCGTGGTTCCACTCGCGCTCCTGTCCGAACTCGCAGCCCATGAACAGGAGCTTCTTGCCCGGATGGGTCCACATGAAGCCCAGATAGGCGCGCAGGTTCGCGAATTTCTGCCAGCGGTCGCCGGGCATCTTGTTCAGCAGCGACCCCTTGCCATGCACCACCTCGTCATGGCTGATCGGCAGCACGAAATTCTCGGACCACGCATAGTGGATCGAGAAGGTCATCTGGTGATGGTTGTACTTGCGGTAGACCGGGTCCTGCTGGATGTAGCTCAGGCTGTCATGCATCCACCCCATGTTCCACTTGAAGTCGAAGCCCAGGCCGCCCTGGTCGACGGGACGGCTGACGCCCGGAAAGGCGGTGCTTTCCTCGGCGATGGTGGCGGCGCCGGGGGTCCGGAGCTGTACCTGGTGGTTGGTGCCCTTGAGAAACTCGATCGCGTCGAGGTTCTCGCGGCCGCCATACTGGTTCGGGATCCATTCGCCCTCGTTGCGCGAATAGTCGAGGTAGAGCATCGAGGCGACCGCATCCACGCGCAACGCGTCGATGTGGTACTTGTCGAGCCAGAAGGTGCCCGAGCAGCGCAGGAAGTTCGCCACCTCGTTGCGCCCGAAATTGTAGATCAGCGTGTTCCAGTCCTGATGGAATCCCTGCCGCGGATCGGCATGCTCGTAGAGCGCGGTGCCGTCGAAATTGGCGAGGCCATGCGCGTCGGTCGGGAAATGCGCCGGCACCCAGTCGACGATGACGCCGATGCCCGCCTGGTGCAGCCGGTCGACCATCGCCGCGAACTGCTCGGGCGTGCCGTAGCGCGAGGTCGGCGCGAAGAGGCCCACCGGCTGGTAGCCCCACGAGCCGGTGAAGGGGTGCTCGGACACCGGCATGAACTCCACATGGGTGAAGTTCATGTCCTGCAGGTAGTCGACCAAGAGCCCGCCGATCGTGTCGTAGTCGAGGATCTCGCCATCGGCGCCGCGGCGCCAGCTGCCCAGATGCACCTCGTAGATCGAGACCGGCTTGTCGTGCAGCGTGCTCTTGCCACGGCTCTCCATCCACGCGGCATCCTGCCATTCGTGGCGGTGCATGCCGTGCACGATGGAGCCGGTGGAGGGCGGCTGCTCCTGCCGGAACGACATCGGGTCGGCCTTGAGCGGCTGCAGGTCGCCATGCGCGCCGACGATCTCGAACTTGTAGAGATCGCCCACCGCGAGCCCCGGCACGAACAGCTCCCACAGACCGGCGCCGAAGCGGCGGCGCAGCGGGTGGCGGCGGCCGTCCCAGGCGTTGAAATGGCCGACGACGCTGACCCGACGGGCATTGGGCGCCCAGACCGCGAAGCTCACACCCTCGACGCCCTCATGGGTCACGGGATGCGCGCCGAGCCGTTTCCAGATCTCCTCGTGGCGGCCCTCGGCGACGAGGTATTCGTCCATCTCGCCCAACACCGGGGTGAAGCGATAGGGGTCGTCGCGCTCCCATTCGTGGCTGCCGGCCCTCATGCGCAGCCGGTAGGGGGTGCCGAAGTCGAAGCCGCCGGGCATCGGGCCCCAGAACACGCCTTCGGGGTTGATCCGGCTCAGCGGCGCGATCTCCGACCCTTCGGGGGTGATCGCCACCACCTCGGCGGCGTCGGGCGCGAAGACGGTGAGTCCCATCACGCCGTCCTCGGTCTTGTGCGGCCCGAGGAGTTCGAAGGGATCTCCCATGCGGCCGCGGATGATGGCTTCGATCCGCGTGGCGTCGGGGGCCGATGCGGGCAGGGTGTCGCTCGCGTGGGTCGTCATTGGGTATCCTCTTCGTCGATCAGGTCGAGCAGGCCGCTCAGCGGAATGTCCACCCAAGCCGGGCGACTGGCAAGCTCGTAGCCCACTTCGTAGACCGCTTTCTGGATCAGGAAGAGATCCAGAAGCGCGGCGGCGAAGCCTTCGTCGTCGGGATGCGCCGGGCTGTCGCTGGCGACCTCCCGGTACGCAGCCATGAAGTCGCGCCGCGCTTCGTCGTGCCAGTTCCGGATCAACTCGTCGGCCTCGGCGCCGTCGGTGCCCGAGCTTTCGGCCCAGCGCAGCGCCGATTGCGCGGCGTAGTCGAGCGAACGCAGCATGCCGGCCACGTCGCGCAGCGCGAGCGACTTGGCGCGACGTTCGTCCAGCGTCCGCCGGGGTTCGCCTTCGAAGTCGATGATCACCACGTCGTTCTGTGCCATCAGCACCTGGCCGAGATGGTAGTCGCCATGGATGCGGCTGCGCGCGCCCGAGGGCTGCATTCGCGATACAGCGTCGATCCGCGAGATCAGCACGTCGCGCCTATCGAGGATCTGGCGGGCATGCTCGGCGGCCCGCTCGGGCAGGTCGGACAGGCCCTTGAGCCGGTCGAGCATCGCCACGGTCTCGGCCCGGACCTCGTCGCAGAGCGCGGCGAGATCCGCGCCGGTGAGTGGCTCGGTGGCGAAGGCCGGATCATCGGTCGGATGCGCCAGCGCCCGGTGCATCTCGGCGGTGCGGCGGCCCAGCGTGCCGGCGATGCCGAGCACCGGCTGGTAGGGCGGCGCCTCGTCCTCGTTGCCCGTGGCCGCGTCCTGCAGGTAGCGGTCGAGCGCGTTGGTGAGCGCGCCCCATGCGTCGCCCTGGTTGGCGACATAGGCAAAGGCGGCGCCCAGCGAGGTGGCCTCGCCCCCTTCGGGGCGCAGCGCGATCTCGCCCAGGAAGGCCGGGGTGTGATCGAAGCCCGCGACATCGGTGAGGAAGCGCGCCACCTCGATATCCGGCTGCAACCCGGCGCGCAGGCGGCGGTAGACCTTGAGGATCACCTTGTCGCCGAAGGCCACGGTGGCGTTGGACTGCTCGACATTGAGCAGTCGCGGCTCGCCCGGATCCTCGATCTCGGCCATCGCCGCGCTGGGCGAAAAGACCAGTCGGCCGCGCGGCGTGTCGGTCTCATAGCCCTCGCGCAACGCCGCCAGCATCTCGCCCATCAGGGTCTCGTCCACCGTGCCATCGATCAGCCCGCCGACGCGCGGCCCGCGCCGCAGCTTGGCCATGGTGTAGCCCAGCGTCGCGGAGCCGAAGGACACGCTGTCCTCGCCCCAGACCGCCGCGAGCGGCAGCAGGTAATGCTGCGTCTCACCGCCCACCTCGACATCGATGAGACCCAGCGCACCGTTGCGGCCGATCTCGGCCAGGGGCTCGATCGCGACGCGGGAGATGCGGGCGTCCTTGGCCGCGAACCAGCGCTGGAGCGGCAGGAACTTGGGCAGCACGTCGGTGCCCAGAAGCCGCCCGTCGCGCCCCGAGATCGCCGATGACACGCGACCGTCGCGGGTGGTCAGCGTCACGAATTCCGGCAGAATCTGCTGCGGTGCCTGGTGCCAGGACGGCGCCTGATCCTCATCGGCCAGCAGGAACCAGTAGAAGCCGTAGGAGGGCAGGGTGATCAGATAGGGCAGGGCCCCGACCGGCGGGAAGGCCGAATGCCCGGTCAGCTCGATCGGCACGCGGCCCTGATAGGCCGAGAGGTCGATTTCCACCGCCTGCGCGGCGCGGCCCAGATTGGCGACGCAAAGCACCGCCTCGCCCTCGTGTTCGCGGATATAGGCGAGCACCCGGCGGTTGGAGGGATAGAGCAGCTTCATCTCGCCGCGGCCGAACACCGTGTGGTTCGAGCGGACCTGCACCATGCGGCGCATCCAGTTCAGCAGCGATGAGGGGTCCTTGGACTGGCTCTCGACGTTGAGCGCCTGGTAGCCGTAGATCGAATCCTGAATCGTCGGCAGGTAGAGCCGCTGCGGATCGGCGCGGGAGAAGCCCGCATTGCGGTCGGGCGACCATTGCATCGGCGTGCGCACGCCGTCGCGGTCGCCGAGATAGATGTTGTCGCCCATGCCGATCTCGTCGCCGTAATAGAGGATCGGCGTGCCGGGCATCGACATCAGCAGCGAGTTCAAGAGCTCGATCTTGCGCCGGTCGTTCTGCATCAGCGGCGCGAGGCGGCGGCGGATGCCCATGTTGATCCGCGCGCGCTTGTCGCTGGCATAGGTGTCCCAGAGGTAATCCCGCTCCTTGTCGGTCACCATCTCGAGCGTCAGCTCGTCATGGTTGCGCAGGAAGATTGCCCATTGGCAATCCTCGGGGATATCCGGCGTCTGGCGGATGATGTCGGTGATCGGGTGCCGATCTTCCTGGGCCACCGCCATGTACATGCGCGGCATCAGCGGGAAGTGGAAGCCCATGTGGCATTCGTCGCCATCGCCGAAATAGGGGCGGGTGTCCTCGGGCCACTGGTTGGCTTCGGCCAAGAGCATCTTGTCAGGGTAATGCGCGTCGAGATCGGCGCGGATCGCCTTCAACACGTCATGCGTCTCGGGCAGGTTCTCGTTGTTGGTGCCGTCGCGCTCCACGAGGTAGGGGATCGCGTCGAGCCTGAGCCCGTCGACGCCCATATCGAGCCAGAAATGCATGACCCGCAGCACCTCTTTCAGAACTTCGGGATTGTCGAAGTTCAGGTCGGGCTGGTGGCTGAAGAAGCGGTGCCAGTAATACTGGCCCGCGACCGGGTCCCAGGTCCAGTTCGACGGCTCGGTGTCATTGAAGATGATCCGCGTCTCGGGCCATTTGCCGTCATCGTCGGACCAGACGTAGAAATCGCGCTCCGGGCTGCCGATGGGGGCGTTGCGGGCGCGCTGGAACCATTCGTGCTGGTCCGAGGTGTGGTTGATCACCAGCTCTGTGATTACCCGCAGCCCCCGGCGGTGCGCCTCCTCCACGAAGGCGCGGAACTCGTCCATGTTGCCGTATTGCGGGTTGATCTCGGTGTATTCCTGGATGTCGTAGCCATCGTCGCGCAGCGGCGAGGGGTAGAATGGCAGCAGCCAGATCGCCGTCGCGCCCAGCTCCTGCACATGGTCGAGCCGGCTCATCAGGCCGGCGAAATCGCCCATGCCGTCGCCATTGCTGTCCTGGTAGGCCTTGACGTGAAGCTGGTAGATGACCGCGTCCTTGTACCAGTCGCGCTGGCTGTTATCGATCGCGTCCGCCTCGGCTGCGGGGGCCATGCTCTGGTCTTCCATCAATCTCTCGCTCCTCCCGGCGGGATCAGCCGCCAGATCGCATAGGGCCGGGTCTCGGGGTCGAGCGTCAGCCGGTGTTCCTTGCCGTGCCAGGTAAAGTGATTGCCGTGGATCGCGTCCTGCACCTCGAGCGAAGCCTCGTCGGGCAGGCCGAAGCGCCACAGCGGCAGGTCGAAGGCGAATTCCCGCCCCGCATGCGGATCGAGCAGCACGTGGAACAGCAGGTAGTTCTCGGTCGCCGGGTCGAAGCGGCCGTAGTAGAGCACCGCCCCGTCATGCGCGTCGAAGAACTCCAGATTGGTGAAGTCGCGCATCGCGGCATGCTTGCGGCGGATGCCGTTCAGGAGCCGGATGTCGTCCTTGATGTGCCCCTCGCGGTCGAAGTCCCAGTCGCGGATTTCGTATTTCTCGCTGTCGAGATACTCCTCCTTGCCGGGGATCGGCGTGGCCTCGCAGATCTCGTAACCGCTGTAGACGCCGTAATTTCCGGCCAGCGTCGCGGCGAGAGCGAGCCGGATGCGGTGCCCGGCGCGGCCCGATGTCTGCAGGAAATACGGGTTGATGTCGGGCGTGTTGACGAAGAAGTTCGGCCGCATGTAGTGGCGGCACTCTTCGCTCGTCAGCTCGGTCAGGTACTCGGTCAGCTCGGCCTTGGTGTTGCGCCAGGTGAAATAGCTGTAGGACTGGTTGTAGCCCAGCTTGGCGAGGCGCTTCATCATCTTGGGCCGGGTGAAGGCCTCGGACAGGAACACCGCACCGGGATGCTTGGCCCGCACCTCGTCGATCACCCATTCCCAGAACGGAAAGGGCTTGGTGTGCGGGTTGTCGACCCGGAAGCACAGCACGCCGTGATCGGCCCAGTAGAGGAACATGTCGCGCACCGCCTCCCAATAGGGGGCGTTGGGGCTGCCATCCTCGAGGTAGTAGCGGAAGTTGACGATGTCCTCGTATTTCTTGGGCGGGTTCTCGGCATAGGCGATCGAGCCGTCGGGGCGCCATTCGAACCAGTCGGGATGCTCCTTGATCCACGGGTGATCGGGCGAGGCGTTGAGCGCGATGTCGAGCGCGATCTCCAGCCCGTGGCCGCGCGCCGCCTCGACCAGCGCGTCGAAATCCTCGATTCCACCGAGCTCGGGGTGGATCGCGGTGTGGCCACCCTCGTCCGAGCCGATCGCATAGGGGCTGCCGACATCGTCGGGCCCCGGCGTCAGCGTGTTGTTGCGGCCCTTGCGGTTGCTGCGGCCGATCGGGTGGATCGGCGTGAAATAGAGCACGTCGAAGCCCAGGTCGCGCACATAGGGCAGCCGGTCGATCACGTCCCGGAACGTGCCGTGGCGCAGGCCCGGCGCGGCCGAGCGGGGGAACAGCTCGTACCAGGCCGAGAAGGCGGCGGCCTCGCGGTCGGCGAAGACCGCCAGATCCCGGTCGAAGCGGGTCAGGCAGTAGCGCCGCCCGGCCCGGGTCATCAGCACCAGCGTGTCCTCGTTCATCAGGATGTCGAGGCGCTCCTCGGTGCTGCCGTGATTGGTGGCATGGACCACGCTTTCGAGCGCCGCGCGGCCTTCGCCCTCCGGCGCATGATCGCGCGAGGCGGCGACGAGCCTGTGACCGATCTCGGTCTCGACATCGACGTTCAGCGCGGCCGCCACCTTCTTCGAGGTGTCCTTGCGCCAGGTGAGAAAATCATCGCGCCAGGCGATCAGCGTGTAACGGTAGAGCGCGTTTTCCGGCGGGGTGAAGCTGCCTTCCCAGCGGTCGTTCTCGAGAAACCGCATCGGTGCCTCGTGAACCTCCTGCGCGCCCTGTCGCCACCACAGGAGCGCGGCTCGGACGCTGTCATGCCCCTCGCCGAAGATGTCGGCGCGCACGGTGAAGGGGCGGCCGGCCACGCATTTGGCGGCAAACCTTCCGCCATCGATCTCCGGATCGACACCCTCGATGCAGATGCGCGAGCTGGCCAGTATCTCCATCTCGCGGGCGCTGTCCCCGACAGCGCGGCCCGTATTGCCCGGGCGCGGCTCCTCGTCATACATGAACCAAGGTCCCTCCGCTTGGCTGTTTGCAGGAGCCCAACCGCGCCACGTCGCGCCGGTTCCGGTCTGTAAAGCCTCTGGGTGCATAATGACCGCCACGAGGCGTCTTGCGACCCCGCGATCCCGAATGGCTTGGTATCGTTCGCAGTTTGCCGCCCTTGGCCGCGCGGCACCGGCGCTGACGCGAAGGTTATGGCCGCGCGGTTGTCAACAGGGGGCGGCCCGTGCCAGATCAAGGCCAAACGCGGCGTCGTCGAAACGTCGCGATGCTCGAATTTTCACATGGTCGCAGGAACCTCCCTCCTTCCTGCCGATTTTCTTTGCGGAGGCACTGAAATATGATCGACAGACGATACTTCCTCGCGGCGGGTACCGCGCTCGGCATCTTCGGCACCCGTGCCGTGGCGCATGAGGGCGACGCGGCGGCCCCACTTCCCGAGAAATACATGCCGCGCATGGTTCCCATCCCGGCCAGCATGAACCCGGGCGAGATCCACGTGGATCCGAACCGCTTCGCGCTCTACTGGACCCAGCCCGGCGGGCAGGCGATGCGCTATTCCGTCGGCGTGGGGCGGGACGACCTTTACGAGACCGGCGTGTTCCGGATCGGCGCCAAGAAGGAGTGGCCGAGCTGGACGCCGACGCCGGACATGATCGAGCGCGAGCCCGAGAAGTACAAGCAGTACGAGGACGGCATGGAGGGCGGTCCGGACAACCCGCTCGGCGCCCGCGCGCTCTATCTCTTCGACGGTACGCGCGACACCTTCCTGCGGATTCACGGCACCAACGCGCCATCGACCATCGGCACCGCCGTGTCGAATGGCTGCGCCCGACTGGTCAATGACCACATCATCGCCCTCTACCCGGAGGTGCCGATGGAGACCAAGGTGTTCCTCTATCCCAAGCTCGCCTGAGCCTTCAGACGACAGGAACGGACGTGATGCACGCCCCGGCCCCAAAGGCCGGGGCGTTCGCATGAAAAAGGGGGCAGGGGAGGGGCGGAGAAAAAAATCTCGAGAAGGCGAAAAAACCGCTTGCGGCCTTCCACCCCTATCCGTAGAAGGCCCCTCACCGGCGGCGCAGAGATGCAGTGGCGGTCACGAAATTCCGAAGGGGACTGGGCGGCGCGCCGGACGTTAG